>NZ_JBFTIJ010000018.1:0-82365 GCF_056394705.1 Variovorax sp. 10N420
GTTTGCGCGGACCCCACGAAAAGCGAGCACCGCAGGTTGCCCGTAGCGCAGCGAAGGGACGCCCACAGCAGGGTCGCCTTTCTTTTGCTTCCTTTTCTTTGGCGAAGCAAAGAAAAGGAAGTCGCCCGCCGGGGCGAGTCCCGGCCAACGGCCTAACCAAGCACGCCACCCCATGACCCTCCTAAAAGTCCAAGACCTAGGCAAGTCCTTCGGCGGCGTAAAAGCCGTAGACGGCATCACCTTCACCCTCCCCCCCGGCGAGCTCCTGGCCCTCATCGGCCCCAACGGCGCAGGCAAGTCCACCACCTTCAACATGGTCAACGGCCAACTCAAGGCAGACCGCGGCTCCATCCTCCTCGACGGCGAAGAACTCGTAGGCCGCAAGCCTAGAGAGATCTGGCGCATGGGCGTAGGCCGCACCTTCCAGATCGCCGAAACCTTCGCCTCACTCACCGTGGCCGAAAACGTGCAGATGGCCTTGCTCTCCAATGACCACAAACTCTTCACGACGTGGCGCCGCGCAGCCGACCACAAGCGCGACGAAGCGATCGAATTGCTCGACCAGGTCGGCATGAAGGCGCAAGCCGACCGCCCCTGCAGCGTGCTCGCCTATGGCGACGTCAAACGCGTCGAACTCGCGATCGCGATGGCCAACCGTCCCAAGCTCCTGCTCATGGACGAGCCCACCGCCGGCATGGCCCCCAAGGAACGCAACTCGCTGATGGCGCTGACCAAGCAACTGGTCGTCGATCGCGGCATGGCGGTGCTCTTCACCGAGCACAGCATGGACGTCGTCTTCGCGTATGCCGATCGAATGATCGTCCTCGCGCGCGGGCGGCTGATCGCGCAAGGCAAGCCGCTGGAGATCCGTGACCATCCGAAGGTGCAGGAGGTGTATTTCGGCAGCGGCAAGACTTTCGAGAAGATCGCGGAAAAGGCGGCGGCGGTGAACGCGGCGGTGGGAGAAAGCGCATGAGTTCGCACGAGGTATTGCTCGAAGCCAAGGCACTTTGCGCCTGGTACGGCGCTGCGCAGATCCTCTACGACGTCGACCTCGAAGTGCGGCGCGGCGAAGTGGTGGCGCTGATGGGGCGCAACGGGGCGGGCAAGTCGACGACGCTGAAGGCGCTCATCGGCATGCTCGGCAAACGGCGGGGCGGTGTGCGCTTTCTCGGACATGACATCTCCAAGAGCGAGCCGCATCAGGCCGCGCGGCTGGGCCTGGGTTTCGTGCCGGAGGACCGTCGCGTGTTCACCGATCTCAGCGTGATGGAGAACCTCGAGGTCGGCAAGCAGGACGCACGTCGCTGGAGCGATGGCACCGACGCGCCGCTGTGGACGCCCGAGCGGCTCTTCAAGCTGTTTCCGAACCTTGGCGAAATGCCCCATCGCCCCGGCGGGCGCATGAGCGGTGGCGAGCAGCAGATGCTCACGGTGGCGCGCACATTGATGGGCAATCCCTACCTCGTGCTGCTCGACGAGCCTTCCGAGGGTGTTGCGCCGGTGATCGTCGAGCAGATGGCCAACATGATCCTGGAGCTCAAAGGGCAGGGCGTGAGCATTCTCTTGTCGGAGCAGAACATGCACTTCGCGGAGCTGGTGTCCGACCGTGCCTATGTGCTGGAGAAGGGGCAGATCCGCTATCAGTCGACGATGGCGGACCTGGCCACCAACGACGAAGTACGCCGCGCATATCTGAGTGTCTGAGCATCGATTTTTTCAACCACGAGGAGTGAAGACCATGACGACCATGCATTTCACGCAACGCAGAACTCTCTTGAAGTCCGCAGCCGCCTTCGGCCTGATCGGCGGGCTGGGTGCCTCGGCGCCGCTCTTCGCGGCTTCGAAGATCAAGCCGGCATCCAACGCGGCGCTGATCGTCGTGGACGTTCAGAACTGCTTCATCGACGGCGGAACCTTGCCAGTCAAGGGCGGTGCCGAGGTCGTGCCGATCATCAATAAGCTCGCCGGATCCTTCGACAACATCGTCGTCACGCAGGATTGGCACACGCCGGCCCATGCCTCCTTTGCGAGCACCTACGCGGGCAAGAAGCCGTTCGAGACGACCAAGCTGAGCTACGGCACGCAAGTGCTTTGGCCGGACCACTGCGTGCAGGGGACGGACGATGCCGCGCTCAACAAGGACCTGAAGCTGCCGACGGCGCAGATCATCATCCGCAAGGGCTTCCACAAGGGCATGGACAGCTACTCCGCATTCGAGGAAGCCGATCACAAGACGGCGACCGGGCTTGGCGGCTACCTGAAGGCACGTGGCGTGAAGACAGTGTTCGTCACCGGGCTCGCGACGGACTTCTGCGTGGCCTGGACGGCGATGGATGCGCGCAAGGCAGGCTTCGATGTCTACGTGATCGAGGATGCGACGCGCGCCATCGACCTCAACGGCTCGCTCGCCGCGGCATGGAAGCAGATGACCGCCAAGGGCGTCAAGCGCATTCAGTCTTCCGATATCGAAAGCGTGTGACACCGACCCGCCTCACGGTCAACGGACGCAGCGTCGAACTCACCGCGCCGCGCGAGGCGACGCTCCTGCACGTATTGCGCAACGACCTGGGCCTGAACGGGCCCAAGTACGGCTGCGGCCTCGGGCAATGCGGTGCCTGCACGGTGTGGGTGGACGGCGTGGCCGCGCGTTCGTGCGTGATTCCGGCGCACGGCGTGGCGGGCCGCGCCATCACCACGCTCGAAGGCCTCGGCTCGCGTGATCGATGGCACCCCGTCCAGCAGGGCTTCGAAGACGCACAGGCGGCGCAATGCGGCTATTGCCTGAGCGGCATGGTGATGCAGGCAGCAGCATTGCTCGCCCGTGAGCCGAACCCGAGCGAGGCTCGAATCCGCAGCGAGCTGTCCGGCAATCTCTGCCGTTGCGGCACGCACGTGGAGATCGTGGCGGCCGTGCAGCGCGCGGCACTGTCGATGGCGAGGGACGCGGCTTCGTGACTCGGCGCGCCGACCAGCCCCGCACGCGCAGCGATTTCCTCCATGCCGACGGCGTGCTCGTCGTCGTGCGCGACACGCCGCCGGCACCGCCCCCGGCAAAGGGACAGCCGGCGCTCATCGCAGGCAACCCGGCAGAGGGGCCGGAGGTGTTGGTCGCGATATGGGACGACGGCAGCGTGACCGCGCTGAACGGCCATGTCGACCTGGGCACCGGCATCCAGACCGCGCTGTCGCAGATCGTCGCGGAAGAGCTCGATGTGTCGCTGGCGCAGGTGCGCATGGTGTTGGGCGACACCGCCAAGGCGCCCAACCAGGGCGCGACCATCGCGAGCGCATCGATCCAGATCCATGCCGAGCCGCTTCGCCGCGCGTCGGCACAGGCGCGCGCCTGGCTCGTTGCGCAGGCATCGGAGCAGCTTGGCGTACAGCCTTCGCTGCTGAAGGTGCGCGATGGCCGGGTGCACGCCGGAGACGATCCGGCCTTCAGTCTCGGCTTCGGCGAACTGGTCGCCGGCGCGCGCACGGTGCTGCAGCTTGATCCTGCATCGCGCTTGAAAGACCCTGCCGACTACCGCATCGTCGGCAGCCGCATTCCGCGCGTCGATATCCCTGCCAAGCTCACTGGCGAACTCGTCTTCGTGCATGACATGCGCGTGCCGGGCATGCTGCACGGCCGTGTCGTGCGCCCTCCGTATGCGGGGGCGGACCATGGTGACTTCATCGGCAATACGCTCGAATCGGTCGATGAATCGTCGATCGCCCACATCCCCGGAATCCGCGGCGTGGTCGTCATTCGCGACTTCGTCGGCGTGGTTGCGGAACGCGAAGAGCATGCCGAGCAGGCCCTGCGTGAACTGCGCGTGACCTGGAAAGCATGGCCCGGCCTGCCCGCGCTCAGCGATCTGGAAGGGGCATTGCGCAACAACCCTTCGACCCAGCGCGTGCTGGTCGACGAAGGCGACGTGGACCGTGCACTTGCGAGCGCCGCGAATCCGATGCCGCGCACCTACGTGTGGCCCTATCAGATGCACGCGTCGATCGGGCCCTCGTGCGCAGTCGCGCAGTGGGAGCCCGAGGGCGATGACGGCTACAAGCTGCGCGTGTGGGCCGGTTCGCAAAACCCGCACGTTCTGCGCGCCGATCTTGCAAAGCTGATGGGCCTCGACGACCTAGCTGTCGATGTCGTGCGGATGGAAGCGGCCGGTTGCTACGGACGCAATTGCGCCGACGACGTGGCGGCCGACGCGGCCCTGCTCGCGCGCGCAGTGAGCGCGCCCGTGCGAGTGCAACTCACGCGCGAACAGGAGCATGCGTGGGAGCCCAAGGGCGCCGCTCAGTTGATGCAGATCCGCGGCGGGCTCGACGCTGACGGCAATGTTGCGGCTTACGATTTCGAAACCTCCTATCCATCGAACGGTGCGCCGACGCTGGCGCTGCTGTTGACGCGCACCATTGAACCTGTCGCCCAAGCCTTCGAGATGGGCGACCGCACCGCCCGCCCGCCCTATGCCTACGCAAACCTGCGCGTCAAGGTCAACGACATGGCGCCCATCCTTCGGGCTTCATGGCTGCGCGGGGTGTCCGCGTTGCCGAGTTCGTTTGCGCACGAGTCCTACGTCGACGAACTCGCGACGGCCGCGGGCCTTGACCCCGTCGCCTTCCGCCTGCGCCATCTGCACGATCCGCGCGCCGCGGACCTCGTGCGCGAGACGGCACAGAAGGCAGGCTGGCGCATGCGCACCGGCCCGCAAGAGAACGCCGATGGCGGGCTGGGACCCGGTGGCGACATTCTTTTTGGGCAGGGCTTTGCCTATGCGCGCTACGTGCACAGCAAGTGGCCGGGCTTCGGGGCCGCATGGTCCGCCTGGGTTGCGGATGTGGAGGTCAACCGAAAGACCGGCGAGGTGCACGTACGCCGTGTCGTGGTGGGGCATGACGCCGGCCTCATGGTCAACCCGGCGGGCGTCGAACACCAGATTCATGGCAACGTGATCCAGACGACGAGCCGCGCGCTGAAGGAGCGGGTGCAGTTCGCGCCGCAGCGAGCGCCGGATGCAGCAACGCTCCCGGGCGTGCGGCCTTCAGGCGTGGTCGCGAGCCGCGAGTGGGGCGGCTATCCGATCATCAACTTCCGCGAGGTCCCGGTCATCGAGGTGATGCATATGCAGCGCCCCGGAGAGCCGCCGCTCGGCGCGGGCGAATCGTCTTCGGTGCCGGGAACGGCGGCGATTGCCAACGCGATCTTCGATGCGACGGGCGTTCGCTTCCGGTCCCCGCCGTTCACGCCGGAGGTGGTGCTTGCGGCGTTGAATCCACTCGCGGCGCCGACGCCAGCGGGCGAGGGCGATGGTCCGCAGCCGAGGCGTGTCGAGCCGCTTTGCGAGCCGCCCGCTGATGCGCCGTGGCCTCGTCGCAGAGGTCTGTGGGCCGGACTCGCCGCGCTGGTCGTCGGCGCTATAGGGGTCATCGCGGGTTCCATGGGCTGGCGCTCCGCCATCGCGCCGGTGTCTTTCAGTGCACCGGCCTACAGCGAATCGACCATCGAGCGCGGCCGCACGCTTGCAGCACTCGGCGACTGCGCGGTTTGCCACACGGCAACGGGCGGCAAGCCCAATGCCGGCGGGCGCCCGATGCAAACGCCCTTCGGCACGATCTACACCACCAATCTCACGCCCGATGCCGAGACAGGGCTTGGCCGCTGGTCGTTCAGCGCCTTCCAGCGTGCGATGCGTGAAGGCATTTCGCGCGACGGACATCATCTTTATCCCGCCTTTCCCTACACGGCCTTCGCGAAGACCAGCGACGACGATCTGCAGGCGCTCTACGCGTATTTCATGTCTTTGACGCCGGTCAGCGCCGAAACACCGAAAGCGGACCTCAAATTCCCCTTCGGCGCGCGGCCGCTCATGGCGGGGTGGAATGCGCTGTTCCACGATCCCTCGCCGATGCAACCCGTTGCTTCGCAAAGCGCGGATTGGAATCGCGGCGCCTACCTCGTCAATGGGCTGGGCCACTGCGGCGCCTGCCACACGCCGCGCAACGCACTGGGCGCGGAGCAGGGCGGCTCCGCGTTTCTGTCGGGCGCCATGGTGGACGGCTGGGAAGCGCCGGCGCTGACTTCAGTATCGACATCCGCCGTTCCATGGAACGCCGAAGCGCTCTACAGCTACCTCCGCCATGGTCACGCAAAGAGCCACGGCATTGCAGGCGGTCCGATGGCGGAAGTCGTGCGCGAACTCGCAGCAGTGCCGGACGCGGACATCCGCGCGATGGCCACGTACCTTGCGTCCTTCAACCCCGACACATCCAATGAAGCAACCGCAGCGCAGGCGAAGCGCGTGGTGGCCGACGCTGCCGCCCGACAGGGCCGACTGCTGGGCAGCGGTCAACGCTTGTTCGACGGCGCTTGCGCGGCCTGCCATCACGACGGCGACGGACCGACGCTGCTCGGCGTCAACACGCCCCTGGCGCTGAACAGCAATCTCACGAGCGCCCGGCCGGACAATCTCCTGCGCACGATTCTGGATGGCGTGCGAGAGCCGGCATCACGAGACATCGGCTTCATGCCCGCGTTCGGCGATGCGCTCGACGATGCGCAAATCGCCGAACTGTCCAGTTACATGCGCGCGCGTTTCGCGCCGCAAGAGCCGGCATGGAAGGACCTGCCGCAGGCGATTGCCCGCGTCCGCGCGAGCGGTACCGACAAAGCGCGCTGACAGTCCCGTACGATCTGCAAATCATAAAGGAGACTTCTGCATGACCTCGTCGCTTTCGCCAGATCAATCATTGCCTCAGGATGCCGAGCGCGCCACGCTGATCGGCCGCATCTGGCTGCCCGACGTCGGTCCGGTGCTCGTGGCCCTGCACGAGGGCGGACTGCACGACCTCTCGCGCATCGCCGCGACTGCCAGCCAATTGCTCGAACTCGATGACCCTGTAGGCGCCGTGCGCCAGGGGCTGCGCGACGAACGCCTGCCGCGCGTGGCTGCACTGGAGCCGACCTTGGCCAACAGCGACGAGTCGCAACGCGACACCCTGCATCCCTGGATGCTCGCACCGTGCGATCTGCAGGCAGTCAAGGCCAGCGGCGTCACCTTCATCGCGAGCCTGCTGGAGCGCGTGATCGAAGAGCAATCGCGCGGCGATGCGTCGAAGGCGGAATCCATCCGCGCAGCGCTCGGTGGCGTGCTCGGAGACAACCTCGCCGGCATCGTTCCCGGATCGCCGCAAGCAGCCAAGGTCAAGGACGTGCTCATTGCACAGGGCGCGTGGTCGCAGTATCTGGAGGTCGGAATCGGCCCTGATGCCGAGATCTTCACCAAGGCGCCGGTGATGTCGGCAGTCGGAACCGGCGCCGACGTGGGCATTCATTCGGGATCGATCTGGAACAACCCCGAGCCCGAGGTGGTGCTGGCCGTCAACAGCCGTGGACAGACGCTCGGTGCGGCGCTCGGCAACGACGTCAACCTGCGCGACTTCGAAGGCCGGAGCGCACTGCTGCTTGGCAAGGCAAAGGACAACAACGCTTCTTGCGCCATCGGGCCTTTCATCCGGCTCTTCGATGAACACTTCGGCATCGAAGATGTGCGCCGCATCACCGTCGCCCTGCGAGTGCTCGGGCCGGAAGGCTTCACGCTCGAGGGATCGAGTTCGCTCTCGAAGATCAGCCGCGATCCGCTGGACCTCGTGTCACAGGCGATCGGGCCGCACCATGCCTATCCGGACGGCCTGATGCTCTTTCTCGGCACGATGTTCGCGCCCACGCAGGACCGCCATGGCCCCGGCCAGGGATTCACGCACGTGGTGGGCGACCGCGTCACGATTTCGGCCCCTGAACTCGGCGCGCTGGAGAACCGTGTCGTGCATTCGGAAGACGCCGCACGTTGGAACTTCGGGATCGGCGCGCTGATGCGCAACCTCGGGGGGCGCGGACTTCTTTGACCGACTATTCAATGCTCGTCGCGTTCTGCATGGCATCGCTCTCGCTCGCGCAGTTGCCGAACTCGCAGCGCACCACCATCACCTCTCCATCGCTGCACGGCACTGCGTGAAGCTCGAAGCCGGGGCCCTTTTCCTGCAGCGAGGCAAACGGAACCGCTGCGCAGTTTCGATCCTTGGCCAGGGCTTCGACGTTGTAGGTGTCCCGTCCCGTCGCACGGGGCGGCGGCTTTCGCGTCGACGGTGGGCGAGGTGCCCAGGTGACGTTCACGGTCGGGTCCGCGTTGACGTAGCCCTTCTCGGCCATGCAGTTCATCAGCATGGTTTCCTGGCGCGACCACCAATCGACGCGCTCGGGCATGTACGCGACGTAATGCAGGCCCGCCAGTCCCAGCAGCGCGCCGCCGCCGGGAAGAACGCCCCAGCCGGCGGCCCAGCCCAGGCCGACCGTGCCGACGTCGATGGCTGCCAGCGCATCGTCGTGCCGGTCCATCTTGAACGGCACGTTCACCGCACTTAGCCTGCAGTGCGCGACGTCCTTGTCGAAGGCCGCGATGTCGGTCGATGGGGGATGAACGTTGGGTACGTAGTCCGCCCCGTAACGCGATCCCGGCCCCTCGTTGGGACGAATCGCACAGCCGCAAACCAGCGCGGCCGCGCACGCCATGCTCAGCACTTTTTTCATACCTCTCCCTGCGAAATTCTTGATTTAGGGTGCGGATTCAACCACACCCGCCGATCAAATCGCAGTGCGCAACGCGCGCCGGTATTGCACCGCTTCGGCGACGTGCGCCACCTGGACTTCATCGGCTTCCGCCAAGTCTGCGATGGTGCGGGCCACCTTCAATGCGCGATGTGTGCTGCGCGCCGACCAGCCCAGCTTGGCCGCCGCTGTGTGCATGAACTTCAACGCGTCGGCTGCCAACGAAGCGTGCTGGTCGATCTCTGCGCCCTGCAACGCGTGGTTGGTCTTTCCTTGTCGCTTTACTGCAAGTTCGCGAGCGCGAACCGCGCGCTCGCGAATGGCGCCGGTCGCTTCGCCGGCAGGCGCCTCCAGCAGTTGCTGCGCGGACACTGCAGGCACTTCGATGTGAAGATCGATGCGGTCGAGCAAGGGTCCGCTGAGCTTGCCCTGGTAGCGCGAAACCTGATCCGGCGTACAGCGGCAGGCTTTCAGCGTCGATCCCAGATAGCCGCAGGGGCAGGGGTTCATCGCCGCGATCAACTGGAACCTCGCGGGGAACTCGGCGCGCCGCGCCGCGCGTGCGATCGTGATGGTCCCGGTCTCCAGGGGCTCGCGGAGCGCCTCCAAGGCGGGCCTCGTGAATTCCGGAAATTCGTCGAGAAAAAGGACACCGTGATGCGCCAGCGAAATCTCGCCGGGCCGTGGAGGCGACCCGCCGCCCACCATGGCGACGGCGCTCGCCGTGTGATGCGGGCTGGACGTCGGCCGGCACATCCAGCAGTCGACCGCGAACCGGCCACCCAGACTGGCGACGGCGGCGCTTTCGAGCGCTTCGTCGACGCTCATGGCAGGCAGCAACCCGGCGAAACGCTGCGCCAGCATCGACTTGCCTGAACCGGGCGGCCCCACCATCAAGAGGCTGTGATTGCCAGCGGCGGCGATTTCCAGTGCGCGCTTGGCGCCGGCGTGTCCCTTCACATCAGCCAGATCGGAATGAGCCACAGCGGTTCTGCCAGGCACCGGCAGGACGCGGGCCCAGCCGTCATCCCTGGCTTCGGGCGGAACGCTGTCCGGCGGGAGAAACTGCTGGACCACGTCGAGCAGATGCCGCGCGCCATAGACCTCCGCGCCGGGCACCAGGGCGGCCTCCTGTGCGCTGTCGGTCGGCAGCACCAGCCGGGTGGCGATGCCGCGCGTATGCAGCGCCAGCGACATGGCGAGCGCACCACGCACGGGACGCAACTGCCCCGAAAGCGAGAGCTCGCCCGCGAACTCATGCCCCACCAGTCGCGCGGCCTCGATCTGGCCGCTCGCCGCGAGGATGCCAAGGGCGATCGGCAGATCGAAGCGCCCGGAATCCTTCGGCAGATCCGCAGGCGCGAGGTTGACCGTGATCCGCTTGTTATTGGGGAACTCGAGGCCGGCGTTCTGGATGGCCGACCGCACGCGTTCGCGTGCTTCCCTCACTTCGACGTCGACCAGACCGACCAGCGTGAAGCTGGGCAAACCATTGGCCAGATGCACCTCAACCGTGACGCTGGCGGCTTCCAGGCCCAACAGCGCGCGGCTTTGCACCAAACAAAGACTCATGACACTCCCTATCCCCAGGATGGTGCACCCATCCCTTTCTTGTATGAAACGACGTACATGCCGCGCCGGCCCTTGTAAGGCAGGCCTTGTTGCGCTTGGCACGCTCCCTGCTTTGAGGTGGTTGATCACCACTTTCAAAAACAACTCCGAGGAGTCTTTCGATGATGCACCGTAAACCCGTCCGAATCCTGGCTTTGGGCGCACTCGCTGTCTTGCCGATGCTTGCGAGCGCGCAAGCCACCGACGCAAGTGCAGCGCCGGCGGCAGCTCCAGCCCCGAATCTCACGGGCAATATTTCGCTGACCACGAACTACAAGTTCCGCGGCCAGGATCAGGACACCATCGGGCACAACGGCTTCGCCAAGACCAGCTGGTTCAAGCCCGCCATTCAAGGCGGCCTGGACTACGCCTTTGGAGAAAGCGGCTTCTACGTCGGCAACTGGAACTCCAGCGTGAACTGGCTGCCGGGCAACTCGATCGAGATGGACTTCTACGGCGGCTACAAATTCAAGGGCGGCCCGATCGACTGGGACGTGGGCGTCTACCAGTACTACTACCCCGGCAACACCGCGGGCAACACGACTGAAATCTACGGCGGCGCAAGCTGGACCGACGAGCGCATCGGCACCTTCGCGGGCAAGTATTCGTGGACCGTATCGAGCGACTACTTCAACTACGCCGGCAGCCAGGGCGGCTCGGGGCTCGATGGCCAGAACACCAGCTACCTGAATCTCTCCTACTCGAAGGAGATCTTCCCGAAGCTGACCTTCAAGACGGCCGTTGGCTACACCTTCTTCACCAGCGACATCAAGAGCCTGGGCTACAAGGACTACCTTGACTACAACGTAGGCGTTTCCTACGACTTCGGCAGCGGCTTGGCGTTGGCCGGCTCGGTGCAGGGGGGCAACAACCAGAGCGCCTTCAACCTGGTTGCCAGTCCAGGGATCCCCACCGGGACTGCCTTCGGACCGATCGGCCAGACCACCTTCTCGCCGAACGTCACCCGATTCATCGTCATGCTCACCAAGACGCTGTAGCTGCCGCAGGCGCGGCACCCATGGCCGCGCCGCTTCCATCCATCAGGAGAAACATCATGAAGCTGGTCACAGCCATCATCAAACCCTTCAAGCTCGATGAAGTGCGCGAAGCGCTCTCGGCCATCGGCGTGCAAGGGATCACCGTCACCGAGGTCAAGGGCTTCGGTCGGCAGAAGGGCCACACGGAGCTGTATCGCGGCGCTGAGTACGTGGTCGACTTCCTGCCCAAGGTCAAGATCGAGGCCGCCGTGGCCGACGAACTCGTCGAGCGAGTGATCGAGGCGGTCGAGTCCGCCGCACGCACCGGCAAGATCGGCGACGGCAAGGTTTTTGTGTACGACCTGGAGCAAGTCGTCCGCATTCGCACCGGCGAAACGGGCCGCGAAGCGCTCTGAACTACAAGGCATGAAAGACATACCGAAATGAAGAAATTCCTTGTTTCACTCGCGCTCGGCCTGAGCGTGCTTGCCGCCGGCACCTCCGGCTTCGCGCAGACGCCGCCGGCAGCGCCCGCTGCAGAGGCGAGCGCCCCGGCCGCTGCCGCCACCGCAGCAGCACCTGCCGCAGCCGCTGCTGCCGCAGCACCGGCCGACGCCGCTGCAGCAACGCCCGCTGCTGCACCCGCGCCTTCCTTCAACAAGGGCGACACCGCCTGGATGCTCGTCTCCACGCTGCTGGTGATCATGATGACGATCCCCGGCCTGGCGCTGTTCTACGGCGGCCTCGTCCGCAGCAAGAACATGCTGTCGGTGCTGATGCAGGTGATGGTCACCTTCTCGATGATCGTGGTGCTGTGGCTGATCTACGGCTACAGCCTGGCATTCACCGAAGGCAATTCATTCATCGGCGGATTCGACCGGCTCTTCATGAGGGGCATCTTCGATGCGTCGACCGGCGTGTTCGCGCCCGGCGCGACCTTCAGCAAGGGCGTGTACATCCCCGAGCTGCTGTTCGCCGCCTTCCAGGCAACCTTCGCCGGCATCACCTGCTGCCTGATCGTCGGCGCCTTCGCCGAACGCATCAAGTTCTCGGCCGTGCTGCTCTTCATGGCGATCTGGTTCACCTTCAGCTATGCGCCGATCGCGCACATGGTCTGGTTCTGGATGGGTCCTGACGCTTACTCGAGCAAGGAAGTGGTCGACGCGATGAACGCCAAGGCCGGTTTGATCTGGCAGTGGGGCGCACTCGACTTCGCGGGCGGCACGGTGGTGCACATCAACGCGGCCGTCGCCGGCCTCGTCGGCGCCTTCCTGGTCGGCAAGCGCATCGGCTACGGCAAGGAATCGTTCACGCCGCATTCGCTGACGCTGACGATGGTCGGTGCTTCGCTGCTGTGGGTGGGCTGGTTCGGCTTCAACGCCGGCTCCGCGCTCGAGGCAGGCACCAGCGCCGTGCTCGCCTTCATGAACACCTTCTCCGCGACCTCCGCCGCCGTGCTGGCATGGTGCATCGGTGAAGCGCTGATGCGTGGCAAGGCTTCCATGCTGGGTGCCGCATCGGGCGCCGTCGCCGGCCTCGTGGCCATCACCCCCGCCGCCGGCAACGTCGGCCTGATGGGCGCGATCATCATCGGCTTCATTGCCGGCTTCGCCTGCCTGTGGGGCGTCAACGGTCTCAAGAGACTGCTCGGCGCGGACGACTCGCTCGACGTCTTCGGCGTGCACGGTGTCGGCGGCATCGTCGGCGCACTGCTCACCGGCGTGTTCAACACCCAAGCGCTCGGCGGCCCTGGCCTCGTCGGCGACTGGGTCACCGCCAGCGTCATCTCCAACGGCATCGGCGCCCAATTTTGGATCCAGCTCAAAGCCGTCCTGCTGACCGTCGTCTGGTCTGCCGTCGTCGCCTTCATCGCCTTCAAGATCGCCGACCTCACCATCGGCCTGCGCGTCACCGAAGAAGAAGAACGCGAAGGCCTGGACATCTCCGCCCACGGCGAAACCGCCTACAACCGTTAACCCAAGCGTCTCCTCTGGATATTAGGCCCGCTAACGCGGGCCTTTTTTTGCGCAAAAAAAAAGCCCAGCGAAGCGGGGCCCCCACCAGAAACACCGCGGAACCGGCTTCGCCGGGCCGCTGGTGTTGCCCCCGGCAGGGGGTGGAGAGCGACACGAAGTGCGCGAGCCTGGGGGCGAGCATAATTTTTGGGGCGAGCATAATTTTTTAGATGTGGACCACACTGAATGAGAGCTTGAGCCAGCTCGGCGAATCGCCCTTCTGGCATCCGGCGGAACGATCGCTCTATTGGCTGGACATCCCCGGCCGCGCCGTTCTGCGCACGCGCGGCGACATCGCCGATCCGAAGGTCGAGCGATGGGACATGCCGACCGAGCCCGGCTGCATGGCGCCGGCGCGGCGCGGCGGGCTGGTGATTGCGCTGCGCGACGGCGTCTATCGCGCGCGCGAATGGGGCGGCACGCTGCAAGCCATGGCCGGTGCCGACCACGACGTGCGCACGATGCGCTTCAACGACGGCAAATGCGATCCGCTGGGTCGCTTTTGGGCCGGCACGCTCAATGAGGCCAAGGACCGGCCCAACGCGGCGCTCTATTGCCTCGACGCACGCGCCGGCCGCGCGCCGACGCTCAGGCAGATGGCCAACGAAGCGACCACGGCGAACGGGCTGGCCTTCTCGCCCGATGGCGCCACGCTGTATTGGGCCGATACCGCGGCGCACTGCGTGCGTGCGTGGAATTGGGCCGCGCGCGCCAACACCATGACGCATCCTCGCGTGTTCCAGCAGTTCGCCGACAAGCCCGATGGCTGGACGCCGGAGTCGCCCGTGCGCTACGAGGGCCGGCCTGACGGAGCGACGATCGACGCCGAAGGGCACTACTGGGTCGCCATGTTCGAGGGCGGCCAGTTGCTGCGTTTCTCGCCCGCGGGTGAGCGCGTGTTGTCATTGCCCACGCCCGTCCAATGCCCGACCATGCCCTGCTTCGGCGGGGACGACCTGCGCACGCTGTTCGTGACCACGGCGCGACGCGGCAGGCCGGCGGCGGAGCTCGAAAAGCGGCCCGCGTCGGGGCATGTGCTGTCGATTCGCGTTGCGACGCCGGGGCTGCCGGTCCAGTTTTTCGAAGAGTGATTGCGCCGGCGGTACGATCGCCCGCATGGATCCAGCCCTCTGCCCGATCACCGAGCGCATACGCGCCGCCGCGAGCGCCGCCGACGGCACGTTTCTCTGCATCCGCGGCCACGGAACCAAGGACTTCTACGGCGAGATGCCGCAGGGCGAACCGCTGCTCACTGGAGGACTCGCGGGCATCACGAGCTACGAGCCCAGCGAATTGGTGGTCACGGCGCGCGCCGGAACGCCGCTCGTCGAGCTCGAAGCCGCTTTGGCGGCGCAAGGCCAGTGCCTGCCTTTCGAGCCGCCGCGCTTCGGTGCCGGCGGCACGGTGGGCGGCATGGTGGCTGCCGGACTCAGCGGGCCTGCGCGCGCGAGCGTCGGCTCGGTGCGGGATTACGTGCTCGGCGCCACGATCGTCAATGGTCGCGGCGAGGTCCTCACCTTTGGCGGACAGGTCATGAAGAACGTTGCGGGATACGACGTCTCCCGCGTGCTTGCCGGTTCGCTGGGCGTGCTCGGCCTCATCGCCGAGGTAAGCCTGAAGGTGCTGCCGCTGGCGCCGGCCGAGGCAACGCTCGATTTCGAATGCAGCCAGGCCGATGCGATGCGATTGCTGAACGAATGGGGTGGCCGTCCGCTGCCGCTGAACGCCAGCGTCTGGCGTGAACGCGACGGCGCGGGCGTGTTGTCGCTGCGCTTGCGCGGCGCGGCGGCGGCGGTGGAGGCCGCGTGCGTGCACCTCGGCGGTGAGCGACAGGACAACGCACGCACGGGCGCCGGCTGGGATTCTCTGCGCGATCAGACGCATCCGTGGTTCGCCTCGGCGCAGGGTGCGAACGACCTCTGGCGGATATCGGTGCCGCAGACCGCGCCAGTGCTCCAAGTGGACGGCACGCCGCTGATCGAATGGCACGGCGGCCAGCGGTGGTATCTCGCGCCGCCGGACCAGCGCCCGCGGCTGCGAGCTGCCGCGCGTGCAGCCGGCGGCCATGCGACGTTGTTCAGGGCTTCGGACGCACACAGCCAGCGCGTGCTCGACAAGTTCGACGCGTTGAGCGCTCCGGTCGAGCGCATTCATCGCGCACTGATGCAGGAGTTCGACCCGCACGCCGTGTTCCATCGTGGCCGGCTCTATCCCGCGCATTGATGCGCAACCCCATGCACTGACACGTACACGCACGCACCAGCATGCAAACCGAACTCGCACCCGAATTCCAGGGCACTCCCGAAGGCCGCGAAGCCGAAGCGATCCTGCGCAAGTGCGTGCACTGCGGCTTCTGCACGGCCACCTGTCCGACCTACCAGTTGCTCGGCGACGAACTCGACGGGCCGCGCGGGCGCATCTACCTCATCAAGCAAGTGCTCGAAGGCAAGGCCCCGACGCGCAGCACGCAACTGCACCTCGATCGTTGCTTGACCTGCCGCAACTGCGAAACCACCTGCCCGAGCGGCGTGCAGTATGGCCATCTGGTCGACATCGGCCGAAAGATCGTCGACGAGAAGGTGCCGCGGCCCGCATTCGAAAGCGCCGTGCGCTGGACGCTGAAGGAAGCGTTGCCGTCACCGCTCTTCGCGCCTGCGATGAAGCTCGGCCAGTCGGTGCGCGGCCTCTTGCCTGCCAAGCTCAAGGCCAAGGTGCCAGCGCCGCAACCGGCCGGTGCGTGGCCTGCGCGCGCCCACGCGCGCAAGATGCTGATGCTCGCCGGCTGCGTGCAGCCTTCGATGTCGCCCAACATCAACAGCGCGACGGCGCGCGTGCTCGATGCCGCCGGCATCCAGGCGGTGGTGGCGCCCTCGGCGGGTTGCTGCGGTGCCGTCAAGTTTCACCTCAACGACCATGAGGGCGGCAAGGCCCAGATGCGCGCGAACATCGACGCGTGGTGGCCGCAGGTCGACAGTGGCGAGGTCGAGGCGATCGTCATGAACGCATCGGGCTGCGGCGTGACAGTGCGCGAATACGGCCACATGCTGAAGGACGATGTGGCCTACGCGGCAAAGGCTGAACGCATCAGCGCCCTCACACGCGACTTGAGCGAACTGCTGCCGGACATGGTCGAGACATTGAAGCCGCGCGTCCGTGCGCCATCGGGCGTGGTCGCCTACCACCCGCCCTGCACGCTGCAGCACGGGCAGAAGCTGCGCGGCGGGGTCGAGAAGAACCTGCGCATCCTGGGTTTCGACATTCAGGTTGCGCAGGCCGAGGCGCACCTCTGCTGCGGATCGGCGGGCACCTATTCGGTCCTGCAGCCGGACTTGGCCTATCCGCTGCGCGACCGAAAGCTCGGTCACCTCAACCAGTTGCAGCCGACGACTATCGTGTCGGCCAACATCGGGTGCATCACCCATCTGCAAAGCGGCAGCGAAGTGCCCGTGCGGCATTGGGTCGAACTGCTCGACGAAGCGCTCGCTCCCGCATCGGCACCCTGATCGGACAGCGACAGGGGGTTTGGTCCGACCCTGGCGCAGACGTTGTGCCGCGAGCATTCCCGGATGTTCATGACGGGAGTGATGTGATGGCTGCCTCTTTCCGGAATCTTGCGCGCGGCGCCGCCGTATGTGTGTGCGCACTCGTGCCATGGGTGGTGCAAGCCCAGTCCGCCGCTCACGTCACCGAAGATGGTGGCGCGAAATATGTGTGCGGCGGCGTCGGCTCGGACGAATCCGTCGCGCTCCGGGCGTCGATGAAAGACCATCCGTTGTCGCTGCTGTTTGCTCGGTCCAACGGTGCCTATCTGGCGGACGTGGCTGTGACGGTCAAGGATGCCGGCGGCACAACGGCGCTGGCGATGCGCGCCACCGGGCCCATCTGCCTGGTGGACCTTCCGGCCGGGCGCTATACCGTCGAGGCCGAGAGCGAGGGCGTCACCAAGACGCAGGTCGTGACGCTCGGCGGCAACGGGTCGAAGACGGCCGATTTTCGGTTCTGACCCCGCACGTGCTCTTTGCGCGCGTCACGCCGCCAGCGCGGCCTCGATGTCGCGCGTGATCGACTCGGGCTTGTCCAGCGGCGCATAGCGCCGGATCACTTGCCCGTCCTTGCCGATCAGGAACTTGGTGAAGTTCCATTTGATGGCCGTGCTGCCGAGGAGTCCCGGGGCTTCCTTGACGAGCCACTTGTAGAGCGGCGCCGCGTCCGGTCCCTTGACGTCGATCTTTTCCATCATCGGAAAGCTCACGCCGTAGTTCTTCGTGCAGAAGGCGCCAATTTCCTCGTTGGTGCCCGGGTCCTGATGGCCGAACTGATTGGATGGGAACCCCAGCACCGCCAGGCCCTTTGCCGCATATTTCTCGTACAGCGCCTCAAGCCCTGCGAACTGCGGCGTGAAGCCGCACTGGCTGGCCGTGTTGACGATCAGCAGTACCTTGCCCTTGAAGCTTGCGAGCGACACCGGCTTGCCGTCGATCTGGCGGGCTTCGAAGTCATAGACGCTGGTCATGGCATGTCCTTCCGGAAAACAGTGGGACGATCATCGTCGGCGACCGGATTTCGCGCAAACGCCGACCACACCGCCGCGAGCACGATGAGTGCGCCGCCGATCCAGATCCGCTGGTCGAGAGTCGCCGCACCGAGCGCAACGGAGGACACGCTCGCAAACAGCACTTCGGACAGCATGAGCACCGAGGTCGCGTTGGCCGCAAGGCGCGCGGCGCCGTATTGCAGGCAGACGTTGGCGAACACGAATCCGCAGCCCAGCACCAGCGCCCAGGCCCACAAGCCGGAACCGCCGAGCGCAGGCGCCGGCATCGCTCCCACGATGGTGCCTGCAACGGCCGTCACGCCGGCTGCCAGTGCGCAGCCGCCGAACATGGCCAGCGCGCGCGACTCGCCCGGTGCGGCACGCAGGCGGCGCAGCAGGATGTTGGTCACGGCAAAGCCGAATCCCGCCGCGACAGCGAGCCAGTCAGGCAGGCTGGAGGGCACCGGCCAGTCGGTCTCCGGCGTCTTGAGCACCACTGCCACGCCGATGAGCGCGAGCGCCACCCGGGCTAGTGCCGATGCCGTCGGCCGCTCGCCGAGGAAGATCCACGCCAGCAGCACGATCCACAGCGGCATCAGATAGAACAGCAGCACCACGCGCACTACGTCGCCCTGGGTCACCGCCCAGTTGAAGCCGACGTTGGTGAAGCCCGCCGCCAAGCCCAGCAGCACGAGCGAGGGAAAGCGCGCAAAGGCGTGCCACATGCTGCGACGCAGCAGTGCCATCACGGCCGTGATCGCGGCATAGATCAGGAAGGTGGCCCACACCGGATGGACTCCGTGGCTTTCGATCTGCCGAAACGGAAACCACGAGACGCCCCAGACGAAGGCGTTGAAGATCAGCGCAATAGCGGGCAAGGCTGTTCCGGACCCGCGCTCAGTGATGCTTGTCGCTGCGTGCGATGGCGAGGAGGTGCTCGACTTCCTCCGGGTAGCGGCGGAGATTGTTCTGGTGCCAGCGCTTGATCAGCCACATGAAGCCCGCCACCACGACGCCGAAGGCGGTAATGGCCGAATAGGCCGACATGCCGATGCCCGTGCAGGCGCTGTAGAAGGCGCCGAGGACCAGGATGCAGGACTGCTCGTTGAAGTTCTGCACGGCGATCGAACGGCCGGCGCCCATCAGGTTGTGGCCGCGATGCTGCAGCAGCGCATTCATGGGCACCACCAGAAAGCCGCCCAGGCCGCCCAGCAAGATGAGGAAGGGCACGGCCAGCCAGATGTTGCCGATGAAGTTCATGCCGATGACCAGCACGCCCATGCCGATGCCCATCGGGATCACGCGCGTCGCCATGTCGAGCCGCATGCGCACCGAAGCGACGATCGCGCCGACGGCGGTGCCGATGGCCACCACACCCGTCAGCGACGAAGCCTGCGCCGTGTTGTAGCCGAGCGCCAGCGAGGCCCAGGCCAGCACGATGTACTTGAGATTGCCGCCCGCGCCCCAGAACAGGGTGGTGGTCGCCAGTGAGATCTGGCCGAGCTTGTCACGCCAGAGACGCGAATTGCAGTGCCAGAAGTCGGGCAGCAGCGCGGCCATGTTGCGCAGGACGCCATGCTGCGGATTGGCCCGCAGCGGCCGCATCTCGACCCCGGTGTCCGGAATGCGGGTGTTGAACCATGCGGCCACCACGTAGACCACGATCAGCGTCGCGATCGCGGCTTCGGGCGGCGTGTTGACGCCGGTGTCGATGAAGGGGAAGTCCAGCGCCAGCAAGTGGCTGGCCAGCGCATGGCTCACCAGCTGACCGCCGAGCACGATACCCAGGATGATCGATGCGATGGTCAAGCCTTCGATCCATCCATTGGCCTTCACCAGCTGCGAAGCCGGAAGAAGCTCAGTCAAGATGCCGTACTTGGCCGGCGAGTACGCAGCCGCCCCGAGCCCGACAATCGCGTAGGCAAAAAGCGGATGCGAGCCGAACAGCATCGTCACGCAGCCGACCACCTTGATCGCATTGCTGATGAACATGACCTTGCCTTTGGGCAAGGCGTCCGCAAAGGCACCCACGAGCGGCGCGAGCGCTACATAGAAGACGGTGAAGATGGGGACCAGTGCGGCGCGCTGCCATTCGGGCGCGCCGCTGCTTCGCATGAGTTCGACGGCAGCGACAAAGAGCGCGTTGTCGGCCAGCGACGAAAAAAACTGGGCCGACATGATCGTATAGAAACCGCGCTTCATCGATGGCTGACTGGCCGGTAACAAAAGTGGTCCGGCGATAGTGGAAGAGGGGCCGCTTCAGCGGCGGCTGCGCGGTTATAGCATGGGGGTGCGATGTCAAAATGGCGCGATGTCCCCGTAGCGCCGGGCACATTTTTGTGAGTGTTTTCTGCTTTTTCAGGGTTTTTATCGTGCCGCGTCCGATCCTTGCCACTGTTCATCTTTCCGCCCTGCAGCACAACCTCGACCGGGCTCGCCGTGCGGCGCTCGACTCGCGCGTCTGGGCCGTCGTCAAAGCCAACGCCTACGGACACGGCATCGAGCGTGTCTTCGAGGCGTTTCGCGGCGCCGACGGGTTTGCGCTGCTCGATCTGGCGGAGGCCGAGCGCGTGCGTGCCTTGGGCTGGCGAGGCCCGGTGCTGCTGCTCGAAGGCGTCTTCGATGCGCGCGATCTCGAGCTTTGTTCCAGGCTCGACCTCTGGCACGTGGTGCATTGCGATGCGCAGATCGACTGGCTCGCGGCCCACAAGACACAGGTGCCGCACCGGGTCTTCCTGAAGATGAATTCAGGCATGAATCGCCTGGGCTTCCCGCCGGATCGCTTCCGTTCGGCATGGACGCGCCTGAACGCGCTGCCGCAGGTGGACGAGATATCGCTGATAACGCACTTCAGCGACGCGGACGCCGAGCGCGGCATCGGCCACCAGATGGAGGCCTTCGAGCGCGCCACGCGGGACCTGCCCGGCGAGCGTTCGATCGCCAACAGCGCCGCCACCCTCCGCCATGCGCCCAGCACACGCGCCGATTGGGTCCGCGCCGGCATCATGCTGTACGGCAGTGCGCCGGATTTTCCCGAGCACGACATTGAGCACTGGCAGTTGCAGCCGACGATGACCTTGTCGACTGAACTCATTTCTGTGCAGACGCTGGAGGCCGGCGACAGCGTGGGGTACGGTTCCAGGTTCACAGCCGAAGGCCCGATGCGCATCGGCGTGGCGGCGGTCGGCTATGGCGACGGCTATCCGCGTCATTGCGGCACCGGCACGCCGGTGTTGGTCAATGGCGTGCGCACCCGGATGGTGGGACGCGTCAGCATGGACATGGCGACCATCGACCTCACGCCCGTGCCCGCAGCGGCCTTCGGCAGCGAAGTCACCTTGTGGGGCCGCGCCTCGGGCGGGGCGATGTTGTCGATCGACGAGGTCGCGCAGGCCGGCCATACCGTGGGCTATGAGCTCATGTGCGCGATCGCTCCGCGCGTGCCGGTCGTGGTCGACTGACCGACCGGCCAATTCAGAGACTCTTCAGGTCGGCGCCCGGTGCGCTTCCGCGGCGGCGCCGCGCGACATCGCCACCTTGTGCAGCAGTTCGATCAGCATCATGCGCTCGGCCACTGAAAGATTGCCTAGCGCTTCGTGCTCGCCCTCGAGCACGGATCGGGTGGCCTGGCCGGCGAGCGCCGCGCCCTCCGGCGTGGTCCGCAGGTACTGAGCCCGACGATCGGTTGCGTGCGGCGTGCGCTGGATCAAGCCCCGGCGCTCAAGTCTCTCGATCCATGCAGTGATGTTGGGCGCCGTTACCGCGAGCGCCTTGGCCAGCCGCGCGGCCGAGACATCGGGGTTTTCATGGATCAGGCTGAGCACCGTGTATTCGACTGGGCGCAGATCGAATGAGGCTCCGATGCGACCCGCAAAAACCGCATTGGTGACGATCGACGCCTGCGCGAGCTGGTAGCCGAGCACGAGGTGCAATGAGGCTTCGACCAGCCGGCCGGCCGGCGTGGCGTCCTGCGGAGTGCTTCTGTTCTTGGGCATCGCCGGCATTGTCGCGCGACTCGTATTGATTCAGTGACTGAACTTCATGGGGATTTGAGGCGCCAGTCTTTCGTACACTCTGTAGTGGAAAACCATGACTGATTGCCAAATATAGTTAAATAGACTAACTAAATGGCGCCGTCAGCATGCGTCAAAGGAGACATTCTTGAAGACCTCTGTATCGCTTTCGGCCATCGTTGCCGCCTCTCTGTTGACCGCTTGCGGCGGCGGCGGCAGTGGCGGTGGTATCTCCTCTCTGGTTTCGCCTGCGGGCGGGACGACGACGGGAAGCGGCACCACGGCCGGCAACGGCTCCGGCAATACGAGCACCGGCAACACCAACACCAACACCAACACCAACACCGGAAACTCGACGCCGGTCGAAACCTTGCCGGTCCTCGGCGTGGCCACTGGCGCAACGCTTGGCAACTGCGCCGCGCTCGCCGGCTTCAGCTTTGCGAACACGACCATCACCGCCGCGAACTCGATTGCCGCCGGAACGCTGAAGGTCGCTGGCAAACCGATCGACGCCCATTGCCAGGTGCGCGGCAGCATGTACGCGCGCACCAGTTCGGTCGACGGACAGAACTACGCGATCGGCTTCGAGATGCGCTTTCCGCAGAACTGGAATGGGCGCTTCTTCTATCAGGCCAATGGCGGCGTGGACGGCAGCGTTGCCACCGCAACCGGCGCTATCAACGGAGGCGGCGGCTTGAACAACGCCTTGAACATGGGCTTCGCCGTCATCAGTTCGGATGCCGGCCATCAGGCGCCGACACCGTTCTTCGGCATCGACCCGCAAGCACGGCTGGACTACGGCTATCAGGCCGTCGCAAAGCTCACGCCGATGGCGAAGGCGCTGATCGCGTCGGCCTACGGCAAAGGTCCGGACCGGTCGTACTTTGGCGGCTGCTCCAATGGCGGGCGGCACACGATGGTCGCCATGTCGCGCTATCCGGACGACTACGACGGCTTCCTCGTCGGCGACCCGGGCTTCCGGCTTCCGCTCGCGGCGTCGGCCAACATCGTCGGTGCGCAAAACTACAACGCCCTGGCGACCACGCCCGGCGATTTGGGCACCGGCTTCACGCAAGCCGAACGCACGCTGGTTTCCAATGCCGTGTTGGCCAAATGCGATGCGCTCGACGGCTCGACCGACGGGCTGGTCCAGGACACCGGCGCCTGCCAGGCCGCTTTCAACCTGAATCGCGACGTCCCCACCTGCAGCGGTACCCGCGACGGCACTTGCCTGAGCGCGGACCAGAAGCAGCGCATTGGCCAGCTCTTCGCGGGCGCGCTCGATGGGAACGGGCAGAAGTTCTATTCGAGCTTTCCGTTCGATTCGGGGGTGAACACGAACGGCTGGGCCTCGTGGAAGTTCAACAGCTCGCTGAACCTCGATTCGGGTGCCGTGGGTTTCATCTGGCAGGTTCCGCCGGAAACGCAAGCAGGCTTCAATGGCCCGAACTTCACGCTCACCACCAGCATCGACACCATCCTCGCGAAGATCACCGCGACCAGCGCGCTCTACACCGAGAACTCGCTGTCATTCATGACGCCGCCGAATCCCGCGGACCTGAGCCGGCTCAAGAAGCGCGGCGCCAAGGTGATGGCCTATCACGGCACCAGCGATCCCATCTTCTCGAGCGACGACACCCAGCATTGGTACGACCAGCTCGCCGCAGCCAACTCGGGAGATGCTTCGAACTTCGCGCGCTTCTATCGCGTCCCGGGCATGAACCATTGCAGCGGCGGTCCCGCAACCGACCAGTTCGACATGCTCACGCCGCTCGTCAACTGGGTCGAGAAGGGCCAGGCCGCCGATTCAGTGGTCGCATCCGCTCGCGGCGCGGGCAATGCGGGTGGGGTGAACGCCGACGTTCCTGCAAGCTGGGCGCCAGACCGTACTCGTCCGCTTTGCGCATACCCGAAGGTTGCGCGCTACAAGGGCACGGGGGATGTCGAGAAGGCGGAGAGCTTCAGCTGCCAGTGACGGATAGCCATGCGAATGGCCATACGCCATTGCCCTCGCATGGGTGCAGCACCGGGGTCACGCAAGCTGCCCCGGTGCGCTCGCGTGTGCCGTGACTTGGGCGGGCGCGCGCAACAACCCGAACAGATCCTTCGGATTCCTTGGCTCGGGCAGCAGTTCGATCCGCTCTCCCATGCCGAGCGCCAACGCCTGCTCGCGCATGAAGGCCAGCGCCGCGAAATCCTCCAGCGCAAAGCCGACCGAATCGAAAAGCGTGAGCTGCTTCTCGTCGACGCGTCCCGGAACTACGCCGGCCAGCACGCGCCAGAGCTCGGTCACCGCGAAGTCCGCAGGCATTTGCTGGATTTCGCCCTCGATACGCGATTGCGGTTCGAACTCGACAAAGACGCTCGCGGCTGCGACCACGCCGCGCGCCAGTTCGGTCTTGCCGGGGCAGTCGCCACCCACCGCATTGATGTGCATGCCTGGCTCGACCATTTCTGAAGTGAGGATGGTCGCGTTCGTCTTGTCGGCGGTCACCGTGGTCACGACGTCGACCCCGCGCACAGCATGCGCGGTGCTGTCGAAGATGCGCACTTGCAGGCCCTGGCCGCGCAGGTTCGACGCCAGCTTCTCGCTGGCGGCGCGATCCACGTCGTACAGATGAAGCTCCCGAATGCCCACGAGGTCGCGGAAGGCGAGCGCCTGGAATTCGCTTTGCGCGCCATTGCCAATGAGGGCCATGCGGCGGCTGTCCTTTCTGGCAAGTGCGCGCGCGGCGACGGCGGACATCGCCGCCGTGCGAACAGCCGTCGTCAGCGTCAATTCGCTCAAGAGGCGCGGCGCGCCGGTGTGGACGTCGGCGAGCACGCCGAAGGCGATCACCGTCGGAAGCCCGAGGCGGTAGTTGCCAGGGTGCCCGTTGACGTACTTGAAGGCGTATTGCTCGGCATCGGCAATTGGCATGAGCTCGATGGTGCCCACGGGCGAATGGCAGGCCGTGCGTGCGCTCTTGTCGAATTCGTTCCAGCGCAAAAACTCGCGTTCGATGCGCTCGGCCACGCCAGCGATGCATGCCGGGACGCCGAGCTGCTGCACAAGGCGGATCATCTCGGGCGCGCTGAGATAGGTGATGGTCGGATAGCGGGAACTCGTGTGCTGCATGGGTACCTCCAGAAGGGTTGAAAAGATTCCTGTCTGAAAAGTAGTTTCCCAACGGAAGGGGTCAATCCGAAGGCTGCAGACTGCTGCGCTCTGCGCGATGTGCTGCCACAGTGGCAGCGCGGATTGCCACCTTGTTGGCTAGCGGTAAGTGGCCAGCAGGATGTTGGTCTCGCTGTGCGCGATACCTCTGGCCAGCCGGATTCGTTCGAGCAGGTCCGAGAGCTCGGACATCGATCCGGCGCTGAGTTCGGCCAGCATGTCCCAACGGCCATTGGTGTCGTGCAGTGCGCTCACGCCAGGTTCGCCGATCAAGGTGGCGATCACGCTTCGGGCCTGGTTGCCCTCGACACGGATGCCCATCCACGCCCGGATGCGATGCGGCTCGGCGTCCGGGCGAAGGCTGATGGTGTAGCCGGTCACGACGCCTTCGTCTTCGAGTTTGCGCAGGCGATTGGCGACCGTGCCGCGCGACGTGTCCAGCTTCGAAGCGAGCGTTGCGAGGGGCGTGCGCGCGTCTCGGCGCAGCAGCGCGATGAGTCGGCGGTCGAGATTGTCGAGGACCATGAAGAAGGCAGGCGATCAGGCGTGCCCCTCCGGTTTTGCGGCGGCGGCAGCTTGGGGGGCAGGGAGTCGAGAGCGAATCAGCGCGGGGCGAGATGCTCCAGCGCCGAGAAGGCGGCTGCGCGTTCGATGACTTCGCCAGCGGCCAGCGCCAAATCTTCGCGGTAGCGCGTGCTGACGATCTGCACGCCGGCCGGCAGGCCATCGGCAAGCCCTGTAGGAACGCACAGGCCCGGCAGGCCCAGCGCCGCGGTGCTCAGCAAAGGCGCCTGGGCCTCGAGCATCTCCTCATAGCGGGATTGCGATCGCTGATCGTCGTCGATGGGAAACTGCCGCTCCCAGGACACCGGCATCAAGAGAATCGGGTAATCGGCGAAGAACAGCGACCATGCACGCGCAATGCTCAGGCGGTGCTGGAACGTCGAGAGATACGCGTCCCGGTCCATCGATTCGAGGTCGCCCATCTGGAAGCGCAATGCATTGCGCACGGCCGCATCTCCCATGGCTTCGATCGCCGGGCGCCCACCGCGGCGCAGGTCGTCGTTGAGCATCGAGCGCCACAGACGGGCTGCTTCTTCGACGCAGGGCGGGGCTGCTTCTTCCACCCGGTAGCCGGCGTCGGCCAGCGATTGCGCGGCCTGTTCCAGGGCGCGCACCACGCTGGCATCAGCCTTCGCGCCCGCCTGCTGCTTGAACAGCGCCACTCGCACCGGCCGGGCACTGTCAGGGTAGGCCAGCGGTGCCGGCACCCAGAGCGGATCGCGCGCGTCGCCTTGCGCCATGACCTCGAATGCCAGCCGCGCGTCGGCGACGGTGCGCGTGAGCGGTCCCTGCACCGACATTAGCTGGTTGGTGACGATGCGGTCATCCTTGGCGCTGGCATTGAAGGCCGGCACCCGCCCGGCCGTGGGGCGCAGGCCCACCACGCCGCAGGCCCATGCGGGGTAGCGGATGGAGCCTCCGTAGTCGTTGCCATGTGCGATGGGCCCCATGCCCAGCGCGACCGCCGCCGCGGCCCCGCCGCTGGAGCCGCCGGGCGTCACGGCCGGATCCCACGGATTGAGCGTGCGGCCATGGGCCTCGTTGTCGGTGAACCAGCGCAGCGAAAACGAGGGTGTGTTCGAACGACCGACGATGATGCCGCCGGCACGCCTGAGATTGTTCACGAGCGGCGCGTCGATCTCGGGCCGGAAATCCTTCAGCGCGGTGATGCCGCCGCTGCCGGTACTGCCCGCCACATCGACGTTGATCTTGATGGTGAGCGGAACGCCATGCAGTGGCCCGAGCGTCTCGCCGCGCGCCTGCGCCGCGTCGGCCTCGCGCGCTGCCGTGCGGGCGCTGTCGTGCAGTACCTCGGTGAGGGCGTTGACGACGGGGTTGGTGCCCGCGATGCGCGCCAGCACGCTGTCGGTCGCTTCCAGTGCAGAGATTTCCTTCCGCCGGATGCGGCCGGCGAGTTCGGTGGCGCTCAGGCGCCAGGCTTCGAGGTTCATGGGAAAGGCTCCTGGGATGTCAGTCTTGTTCCAGCTTGCGGCCGCGGCTCTCGGGCAACGCCAGCATGGCGAGTGCGCTCACGACGCTGGCACCCGCCATGTACCAGGCCGGCGCCACCGGATTGCCCGTCGCGCCAATGAGCCACGTGATGATGAACTGCGTGGTTCCGCCGAACAGGGACACGCCGACCGCGTAGGCAATGGCGAGTCCGGTGGCGCGGAAGCTGGCCGGAAGAAGTTCGGGAATGGCGGTCATCGACGCCGCGCCGCTGATGGCGGTGAGCGCGGAAAGCACGCTGGACACGGCCAACAGCATGCCGACGCCGGGATGGGTGGTGAGCAGCATGAAGGCCGGCACCGCGAGCACCACGGTAAGCACGCGCGGCCACAGCATCGTGCTGCGGCGGCCATGGCGGTCTGCCAGCCAGCCGCCCACCAGCGCGAAGCCGGCAGTGACGAAGCCCCCCACCACCGTCGCGCTGAGCGCGATGCCGGGCGACATCTTCAGAGTCGTGATGGCGTAGGTCGTCATGAAGTTGAGCACGTAGGTGGAGACGGTGCCTCCGACCATCACCAGCACGGCAATGGCGATGAGGCCGCGCCAGCGCGCCCGTCCGCCTCGGACGGCGGTATCGATGCCGCGCGGCCGGGATTCGCGGTGCAGCGTCTCGGGCATGCGCCGACGCAGATAGACCGCCACCGGCACCAGCAGCAGGCCGACCAGGAAGGGCACGCGCCAGCCCCAGTCACCCATCTGAACGGGCGTGAGGAGGGTCGTCATTGCCAGGCCCATCACGCCCGCCACGCCCGCAGCCAGGCCCTGGCTCGCGAGTTGCCAGCTGGCGTACAGGCCGCGCCGGCCGTCGGGCGCGGCCTCGATGAGGAAGGCGCTCGCAGGACCCACTTCCCCGCCCAGTGCCAGGCCCTGGACCAGGCGGCAGACCACCACGATCACGGGCGCGGCGAGGCCGATGCTGGCATACGAAGGCGTGAGCGCAAGACCCATCGTGCCGACGGTGATGAGCGCGATCGTCAGCAGCATCGCGGGCTTGCGGCCCGCACGGTCGGCGAACGCGCCGATCAGCACTCCGCCGATCGGCCGTGCGAAGAAGCCCACGCCGAAGACCGCGACGGACAAAAGAAGACTCCCCGTCGGCGTAGAGGCGGGAAAGAAGGCCCTGCCGATGTAGACGGCGAAGAACGCATAGGTGACGAAATCGTAGAACTCCAGCGCATTGCCCGCGACCGTGGCGGCGATGACGCTGCGCGGCATCTTGCCGGTGTGTGCGGCGCGCTGCGGGTCGGAGTCGTTGGAGGGCATCGTGGCATCGATCGTGGCGGTACCGAAGGACATGGGCGGCTCCTAGGTTCAAACGGCGCGTGAGGAAGAAGGGGAGTGCAATCCGCCATGGCGCGCGCTCAGGAAGCGGCGCGCGAGCAGCACCCAGTAGGCGGCGCCCACGGCTACGTTGTCGTCGTTGAAGTCGTAGCCGGGGTTGTGAACGGAACAGCCGCCTTTGCTGTCGCCATTGCCATTGCCGATCATCAGATAGCTGCCGGGGCAGTGCTCCAGCATGATCGCGAAGTCCTCGCTGCCGTTGGCAGCCGGGCCCTGCTGCACCACCCGTTCGGGGCCCACGAGTTCCAGTGCCACACTGCGCGCGAATGCTGTCTCGGCCGGTGTATTGACGAGCACCGGATAGTCGCGCTTGTAGTTCACCTGCGCCTCGCAGCCGTAGCTGCGCGCCTGATCGACCGCCAGCGCCCGAATGCGCGCCTCGAGCCGATCGCGCACCGCCGCGTCGAGCGCACGCACGCCGATCTCCATCGTGACTTCCTGAGGTATGACGTTGTTGGCCTGGCCGCCATGGATCGCTCCGACGGAGACGATGGCGGTCTGTTGCGGATCGACGTTGCGCGAGACCACTGTTTGCAAGGCCATCACGATGCTCGATGCCGCCACCACCGGATCGGCCGCCAGATGCGGCATGGCGCCATGCCCGCCGTTGCCGCGCACGGTGATGGTCACGTCGTCCGACGAGGCCATGGTCGCGCCGTCGCGAAAGACGAGTGTTCCCTGCGCGACGCCCGGCATGTTGTGCATGGCGAAGATGGCGTCACACGGAAAGCGTTCGAACAGGCCCTGCTCGATCATCAGCCTTGCGCCGCCGGGGTGTTCCTCCGCCGGCTGAAAGATGAGGTTCAGCGTGCCGTCGAAGTCGCCCTCGTTGGCCAGTTGCCATGCTGCGGCCAGCAGCATTGCAGTGTGGCCGTCATGGCCGCAGGCGTGCATGACGCCCGCGTGCGTGCTGGCCCAATCGAGCCCCGACTCCTCCTGCAGCGGCAGCGCATCCATGTCAGCCCGCAGACCGAGCCGCAGGCGGCCCGTTCCGCGGCGCAAGGTGCCGACGACACCGGTGATGGCCAGTCCGCGATGCACTTCGTAGCCCCAGGCCTGCAGCCGCTCGGCGATCAAGGCGGAGGTGCGGTGCTCTGCGAGCCCCAGTTCAGGATGTCGGTGAATGTCGCGCCGCAAGGCCACGAATTCAGGGGCCTGCACGTGCATGCGTTCGAGAAGAAGGGCGGCGGACATCGGGCTCGATCCAGGTCGGTGATTGATAAGACGATGCTATGCAGGCCGTCAGAAAACCAAAAGGCAACTAATTCTGTTCATGACCACCGCTTGTTGTCTGTGGGGACTCCAGACTGGCAAAAGAGGGTGGTGATGCACTGAGCGCCTGAATTCACACCTGTCTCGATGCATTGCGCAGTTGGAATGACTGCACAATTTCCCGTCGGAATTGACTTGTGAACTAACCGGAGGTTGTCGTTCCAATGAAATTGGGTCAACTCGAGTGCCTTGTCGCCGTTGTGGAGCATGGCAGCATCCGCGCCGCCGCACGGGCGCTGAATCTCTCACAGGCTGCCGTCACCAAGTCCATGCGGCTGCTTGAAGATGAAGCCGCCTTGCCACTGTTGTTGCGGCAGTCGCGTGGCATCGCGCTCACCGCCGCTGGCAGTCGGCTGCTGCAGCGCGCCCGAGTCATCACGAGGCAGACCGCACTCGCGCGCGAGGAGTTGCGCCAAGCCGCCGGCGAGGATTTCGGCACGCTGCGCGTGGGCATCACGCCGTTTCTGACGTCGAGCGGGCTGGGTCAGGCATTCGGCTGGTTTCGGCAGCGCTATTCCAATGTCCAGCTGCAGGTCATCGAAGGACTGATGACGCGGGTACTGCCGCGCTTGCGAGAAGGCACGTTGGACATTGCAGCCGTGGCGGCCGACGTGGGCGAGATGCAGGGCGACGAGTTCCGGATCCGCCGGGTCTTCCGGGCGCCGCAACGCATCGTGGTACGCGAGGCGCATCCGCTCCTGGAGCATCCCACCGCGCGAGCGCTGGCTGCTTGCGAATGGGTATTGACGCAGCCTATCGGCAACGGTCAGCAGCCCCGCGTCGAAGCGATGTTCAGCCTCGCCGGCGTGGCGCCGCCGACGCATGTGGCCGTGTGCGAGGCCATGTCGACCGTGGCGCTACTGCGCAGCACCGACGCCGTGAGCATCATGCCCGCGCCGGTGTTGGGGCACAGCGATGCCGCTGGCATTGTCGCTATCCGGAATGGGATCTTCAGCCCGAGCGACATCGAACTATTGATCCTCACGCGCGCCGATGTGCCGCTGACGCCCGCGGCGGAATACTTCGTCCATTGCCTTGAGACGGTGAGTCGGCCTGACAAGTATTAGTCAGGGGCCGCTGGATCAGTAAAGGCCCAACTGCCGCGCCCGCAAACGCGCGAGCCCCAGCAGCGCATCGGTGAACGGCGTCTGCACCCCCGCCAGTTGCCCGAGTTCGCGCACCGCCGACACCAGCGCGTCGAGCTCCACCGCTCGGCGCGCTTCCACGTCCTGCAGCATCGAAGTCTTGAATGCGCCGAGCTTGCGTGTCACGGCATGCCGGTCTTCGGGGCTCTCTGCGATGGGCACGCCGATGCGCGCGCCGATCTCGCGGGCCTCCAGCATGATCGTGGAGATGAAGCCACGCACCAGGTCGTCGCCGAGGATCAGGTCGGTGGTGGCGCCGGTCAGGAGACTGATCGGGTTGACCGTCATGTTGCCCCACAGCTTGTACCAGACGTCTTTCTGGATCTGCGGCGAGAGCTTGGTGTCGATGCCCGCGCGCACCAGCAGATCGCGCAGCGCCTCCGCTCGCGGTGTGGCCTCACCCGAAGGCTCTCCGACGATGAGGCCGTTGCCAAAGTGGTGTCTGACCACGCCGGGCGCATCGAGTGAGCAACTCGCGTGCACCACGCAGCCGAGCACGTGCTTGGCGGGAATGGCGGCGTCGATCTTTCCGCCCGGATCGACCGCCTGCAACTGGCCGCCGGCCACGCTGCCGCCAAAGCCCCCTTGCAGGAACCACCACGGCACGCCGTTCATGGCGGTGAGAACGATGGTCTCCGGCCCGAGCAGCGGTGCGATCTTTTCTGCAACAGCAGGCAGCGCCGGCGCTTTCACCGCGACCACCACCAGTTGCTGAATGCCGAGCTTGCCGGGGTCATCGCTTGCATTGACCGGCACCGAGACGCGCGAATCGCCGCTCACCAGCGACAGGCCATCACGCTTCAGCACATCGAGCGTTGCGCCGCGCGCGACGACGTCGAGTTCACAGCCCGCCTGCGCGAGCTTGACTCCCATCCAGCCGCCGATTGCGCCGGCGCCATAAATGCAGACTTTCATGATCGAGTTCGGGCTCCGGTTCGGATTCGAGTTCAGGTTCGGGTCAGTTCTTGTACGAACCATCGATACGGTCGACCTGCCGGACCAGCGCATCGAAGACGTCCTTGCCCGCACCGTGGTTCGGGTTGAACTGCAGTGCATCGCGCGTGCATTTTTGCGCGACGTCTTCAGACACAGGGATCGCGGCGCCCATCGAGAGTGTCGCCATCTGGATCTCGCAGGCACGCTGCAAGGTCCAGAGGATCGCAAACGTCTGCGGCAGCGTCCGCCCCCACGCCAGCAAGCCATGATTGCGCAGGATGACGGCGTTGCGGTTGCCGATGCTCTTGAGCAGTCGCGGGCCTTCATCGGCGTGGATCGTGATGCCCTCGAAGTCGTGGTACGCGACCATGCCGTGCAGTTGGGCCGTATAGAAATTGGTCTGCTGCAGTCCGCTTTGCAAACACGCGACAGCAACTCCTGCCGTCGTGTGCGTGTGCATCACGCAGTGCGCGTCGGGCAACCCGTCATGGATCGCGGCATGCACCGTGAAGCCGGCAGGGTTCACCGGATACGCCGAGCCGTCGAGCACCTTGCCCTGCAGGTCGATCTTGACGAGATTGCTTGCGGTCACCTCGCTGTAGTGCAGGCCGAACGGATTGATCAGAAACTGCTTCTCGCCGCCGGTCACGCTGTCGGGCAGCCGCACGGTGATGTGGTTGTAGATCATCTCCGTCCAACCGAGCATCGCGAAGACGCGGTAGCAGGCAGCGAGTTCGAGCCTTGCGGCGCGCTCGTCCGGATGCATCTCCAAATGGTGAGGGACAGACAACGGCGTGTCGATTCGCGTGTTCATGATCGCTTCCCTTCAGTAGGTGCCGCCGACCGCCAGCGTCGCCTTGGCATCGCCTTTGAAGCGAGCCGCGAGTGCGGTGGTGGTGCGCACCAGCAGGTTGGTGTCGAGGCCCACCGCGACGAAGAGCGCACCCAGCTCCAGGTACTTGCGGGCTTGCGTCTCGTCCGGCGTCAGGATGCCGGCAGCCTTGCCCGCGCGGCCGATGCGTGCAATGGCGTCTTCGATCGCGGCCTGCACTTCGGCATGGCCCGCGTTGCCGACGAAGCCCATTGACGCCGACAGGTCGGCCGGGCCGATGAAGACGCCGTCCACACCGTCGACTGCCGCAATCGCATCCAGGTTAGCCAGCGCCTCGCGCGATTCAGCCTGCACCAGCAGGCAGACGCGGTCGTTGGCGTCCTTTGCATAGCTCGGAAAGCGCCCCCAGCCCGATGCGCGCGCACCGCCCATGCCGCGGATGCCGAGGGGCGGGTAGCGCATTGCGCGGACGATCGCCTTCGCCTGCTCGGCCGTGTCGACCATCGGCACCAGCAGCGTCTGCACGCCGAGGTCGAGGTACTGCTTGATCAGCGCCGTGCCGGATTCGCCATGGCCCAGCGGCACGCGCGCAATGGCGTTGACGCCCGGATAGGCGGCGATCGCCTGCGCCTGCTGCAGGATGCTCTGCAGGCCATTGGGCGAATGCTCGCCATCGATCAGCAGCCAATCGAAACCGGCGCCCGCACAGATCTCTGCGCTGTAGGCATCGGCAAGGCCGAGCCAGAGGCCGATCTGAGCGCGCTTCTCGATGAGGGCTTGCTTGAAGAGATTCGGGGGTGTTTGCATGTCGAGCTTTCAGATGAAGCGAAAGGCGATGGAGCCGAGTGGGCCGTAGTCGGCGTGGAAAGTGTCGCCGGCCAAGGCCGTGGTCGGCCGCGTGAACGAACCGCCGAGCACGACCTCGCCGGCTTCAAGGCATTCGTCCCACGGCGCGAGCTTGTTGGCAAGCCACGCAACGCCGGTGGCGGGGTGGTTGAGCACGGCCGCGGCCACACCGGATTCCTCGATCACGCCGTTCTTGTAGAGCAGCGCGCTCACCCAGCGCAAGTCCACCGCGTCGGGCTTGACCGGCCGGCCGCCCGTCACGATGCCGGCGTTGGCCGCGTTGTCGGCAATGGTGTCGAAGACCTTGCGCATGGCTTTCGTGTGGCGGTCGAGCTGCTCGATGCGCGCATCGATGATCTCGATGGCCGGCACGACGTATTCGGTGGCGGCGAGCACGTCGCAGATCGTCACGTTCGGGCCCTTCAGCCGCTTGCCCAGCACAAAGGCCAGTTCGACCTCGACGCGCGGCGCAATGAAGCGCTTGAACGGAATGTCGCCCTGCTCGAAGAACATGTCGTCCAGCAGCGTGCCGTAGTCGGGCTCGGTGATCTGGCTGGCTTGCTGCATCGCGCGCGAAGTCAGGCCGATCTTGTGGCCCTTGACGATGCGGCCTTCGGCGATCTTCGCCTTGACCCACTCGCGCGAGATCGCATAGCCATCTTCGATGCTCATCTGCGGAAAGCGCTTCGAAAAGTGCTCGACCTGCACGCGCGACTTCTCGCTTTCATGGAGTTCGGCGGCGAGTTGCTGGATGACGTCTTGAGCGAGCATGTGGCTGGCGACCGGGTAGGCCTGTTGTTTGTTTATCTGTTGAAAAGCGGATGCAGGTTGCTGTGCTTGGCGTCATAGACCTGGCCGGGGCTCTCGTCGATGTTGAGCGTGATGCCGATGTGCCGCTTGTCGAAGATCGTCTCGAAGTGTTTGCGGGTGGCGGCCATCAGTGCATCGCCGGCCTTGGTCTTGGCTTCGTCGCTGCGGCCCTGCGCGATGCGCACGTTGATGTAGACGAAGGCGTAGTCGTCTTCGCCATCCGCGACCGAATAGTGGTGCGCCGGATAGGCCAACACGCGCGTGCCGCCGGTCGGGAAGATCTTTTTTCCCTCCTGGTCCTTTTGCGCGACAAGCACGGCGGCAAGTGAGCGGCAGAGGCCGCTGATGTCGGCGTCAGCCTCGAGGTTGGCGGTGTACTGGATCACGGTATGCGGCATGGCTTTGTCCCGTCTATTCAATCGAAGTCGCAATCGAAGGCGCAATCGACATCACGGCAGCCGTGCAGGTCACCGCGAAGATCGGAATCGCCTTCATGTGGAAGATCTCGCCCCTTCCGCGCGCGGCAGCCGCCACGGCGATAAAGGTGCGAATCTCGAAGCCGCCCTGGCCCGCTTCGCGGTAGGTGGCCTCGTCGTTGTAGTCGTCCTGCGACAGCAGCGCCTCGCGGTCGTTGGCGCACCAGCGGCGCATGAACTCGGCGTCCCATTCGGCGTTGACCTTTCCCGAGTCGGGCGTTGCCGGCCAGTGCGAAATACCGCCGGTGCCGATGATCGCGATGCGCTCGGGCGCCTTGTCGCACGCTCGGCGCAGTGCTTCGCCGAAGGCCCATGCGCGGTGCAGCGGTGTGAGCGGCGGACCCTGGCAGTTGATGTTCACGGGAATCACCTTCGTGTCGAACTTCGGCGTCAGGAAGTGGAGCGGCACGATGATGCCGTGGTCGAATTTCCATTCTTCTGCGTAAGCCACGTCGACCGTCTGCATCACCTCGCGGATCAGCCGCTGAGACAGCGCCGCGTCGCCAGGAATCTTCGTCTTCTCGATGCCGAGCCACTTCGGATCCTCGATGGGGCCTTCGTAGCTGTCGGCCATGCCGATCGCATAGGCCGGCATGTTGTTCATGAAGAAGTTGGCGAAGTGCTCGGCCGCGATCACGATCACCGCGTCGGGCTTTGTCGCATGCAGCGCTTCGCCCATCCGGCGGAACTGCGCATGGAATTCATCCTTGATCGCCGCATCCGCCAGGTGCGCGCGGCCCGTGATACCTGGGGCGTGACTGCACACGCCAGCAAAGACAAGACTCATACGCCAGCCACTTTCTCGTCGTGCGAAGTTGTCATCGCGTAGATGCCTGCGCGGACCGGACCGTACTTGAGAACGCCCTCGCGCATCGCCGCGATGTAGTCGGCCCACGGCATCCCGAGCAGCGGAGCGAAGTGCATCAGCAGTTGTCCATTGCAGCCGAGGACGTAGAGCTTGCCGATGTCGCCGGCATCGATGGCCTGGCGCTCCTCGGCGTTCAGGTCGTAGCCGTCGAGGAGGGTGGCCCGCGCTGGGCCGCCTTCCGCGTACAGGCGCTGCACCTCGGGTTCGCGATTCAGTGCAAACAAGAATTTCTGCATGGCGTAGAGGCTCATTGCGCTCTCCTGTTTCAGCCTTCGACTTCGATGCCGGCCTTGCGGATCACGTCGCCGTACTTTGCAACCTCTGCGCGGATGAATGCCGCGAACTGGTCGGGCGAGCCCGATAGCGACGCAATGCCGCCTTTGTGGAATGCCTCGGTCACCACCGGCCCTGCGAGCGCGCGATTGACTTCGTCGTTCACGCGCCGCACGACCGCATCGGGCGTGCCCGCAGGCGCCAGCAGTCCATTCCATGAGTTGGATTCGATCGGCACGCCCTGTTCGGCCAACGTGGGAATGTCGGGCGCATATTGCGAGCGCTTTGCTGTTGCCATGCCCAGCGCGACCAGCTTGCCGGCCTGGATGTGGCTGCGGAACTCGGGCCAGTTGCCGAACATCATCGTCACCTGCCCGCCGAGCAAATCCGACAACGCAGGGCCCTGGCCTTTGTAGGGCACATGGACGATGTCCAGGCCCATCTGCATCTTGAGCATCTCGCCCGAAAGATGCGCTGAAGTGCCGTTTCCGAATGACGCAAAGCTCAGCGTGCCAGGCTTTGCCTTGGCCTGCGTGCGCAGGTCGGCGAGTGTCTTGATGCCGCTGTTCGGATGGGTCGCGAGCACGTGCTCGGACATGCCCATCAGCGCGACAGGACGGAGGTCTTTCAGCGTGTCGTAGGGCAGTTTTTTCAACAGCGTCTGGTTTGCCGCGAAGCTGTTCGCCACGCAGACGAAGCTGTAGCCGTCGGGCTGCGACTTGGCAACTGCATCGACGCCGATCACCGTGCCGGCGCCGGGCTTGTTCTCGACGATCACCGGCTGACCGAGCGACTTGGCAAGTTCGAGGCCCACCAGCCGGGTAACGAAATCGGTCGTCCCGCCGGGCGTGAAGGGCACCACGATCCGAACAGGCTTTGCGGGCCATGCCTGCGCAAACGCGAGCGAGGGCAGGGCCGCGACTGCCGCGATACCCTGCACCAGCGTGCGGCGCGATCCGTTCATGCCACACCCCAATGCGGGATGTGATGCGAGCCGAGCGAGACCGCGACGTTCTTCGGCTCGCAGAAAACCTCATAGCTCCACGTGCCGCCTTCGCGCCCGGTGCCTGAAGCCTTGGTGCCGCCGAAGGGCTGGCGCAGGTCGCGAACGTTCTGGCTGTTGACAAAGCACATGCCGGCCTCGACCGCAGCGGCAACGCGATGCGCGCGGCCGATGTTCTCGGTCCACACATAGCTCGACAGGCCGTACTGGATATCGTTGGCCAGCCGGATCGCGTCGGCTTCGTCCTTGAACGGAATGAGGCAGGCGACCGGTCCGAAGATCTCGTCCTGTGCGATCTTCATGCGGTTGTCGACATCGGCGAACACGGTGGGCAGCACGTAGTTGCCGCGCTTGACGCGGTCCGGCAATTCGGGCGCGCCGAGGCCACCGCACATCAGCGTCGCGCCTTCCTTCGGGCCGAGCTCGATGTAGCTGCGCACCTTGGCGAGATGCGCCTGCGAAATCATGGGGCCGACGATGGTCTTTTCGTCCAACGGATCACCCACCGAAATGCGCTTGCCGCGCTCGACGAACTTCGCGACGAAGTCGGCGTAGATCGACTGCTGCACCAGAATGCGCGAACCCGCCGTGCAACGCTCGCCGTTGTTGCTGAAGATCATGAACACCGCGGCGTCGAGCGCCCGATCAAGATCGGCGTCGTCGAAGATCACGAAGGGGCTCTTGCCGCCGAGTTCCATGCTGAACTTCTTGAGGCCCGCACTCTTGACGATGCGGTTGCCCGTCGCTGTCGACCCCGTGAATGAAATCGCCCGCACGTCCGGATGCGCCACCAGCGGCTCGCCGGCTTCCTTGCCGTAACCGTGCACGAGATTCAACACGCCCGCGGGGATGCCCGCTTCGAGTGCGAGTTCGCCGAGACGCGCAGCCGTGAGCGGCGAGAGTTCGCTCATCTTGAGCACGGCCGTGTTGCCGAAGGCGAGGCAAGGCGCAACCTTCCACGTTGCCGTCATGAAGGGCACGTTCCATGGAGAGATCAGTGCGCAGACGCCCACCGGATGAAAGAGCGTGTAGTTCAGATGCGTCGGCGTCGGGTAGGTGTGGCCGTCGACGCGCGTGCACATCTCCGCGAAGTAATAGAAGTTGTCGGCTGCGCGTGGCACCAGTTGCTTGCCGGTCTGCGCAATGACTTGGCCGCAATCATTGGTCTCGGTCTGGGCGATTTCCGGCACGTTTTTGGCGATCAGGTCGCCGAGCTTGCGGATCAGTTTTGCGCGCTCTGGCGCAGGCATGCCGGCCCACTTCGGAAAGGCTTCCTTGGCGGCTGCGACCGCGGCGTTCACTTCGGCTTCACCGCCCGAGGCGACTTCGGCCAGCACTTCCTGTGTCGCTGGATTCACGGTCTGGAAATAGTCGCGGCCGCCGACCGGCTTGCCGTTGATGAGGTGATCGATCTGCATTGAATGTCTCGTTGGGTGTCTCGTTGGGGTGTGCCGCTCAGGCGGCTGCGATCGTGTTGACCAGTGCGCCGATGCGCTCGATCTCGGTCACGATGACATCGCCAGGCCGGCAGTCCACCACGCCGTCGGGCGTGCCGGTGAGGATCAAGTCGCCCGGCGACAGCGTCATGAAGCTGCTGAAGTATTCGAGGAGAAAGGGCGCATCGAAGATCATGTCCTGCGTGTTGCCCGATTGCGTGACCTTGCCGTTCACCGTGGTTTGCAGCGCCAGCGACATGGGATCGGGCACGTCGGCGGCGTCGACCAGCCATGGGCCGATGGGCGTGCAGGTGTCGCGATTCTTCACGCGCAGATTGGGGCGATACCAGTTCTCCAGGTAGTCGCGAATCGCGTAGTCGTTGGCCACGGTGTAGCCGCCGATGAAGTCGTAGGCATCATCGCGCCGTACCTTGCGCGCGGTCTTGCCGACGACGATCGCGAGTTCGCACTCGTAGTGCATGAACTGCACGTCCGACGGCCGCGAGGTGAGCTGCCGGTGGCCGATGAGCGTGCTTTCGCCCTTCACGAAGACGAGCGGCTCTTCAGGTGCCTTGAACTCGAGTTCCTTGGCGTGGTCGGCGTAGTTCAGTCCCAGCGCGAGGATGGTGCGAGGGCGCGGCGTCGGTGCCAGCGGGGGCATCCACGACACGGCGTCCGGCGCGACGAGCCGGCCGTCGGCCAACAGCAGTTGTCCTTCCTTCTCGACGGCATCGTGCACCGCCCCTTCGAACAGGATGCGTGCGCGCTTCATGCTTCTTCCTTCACGAGCGTGTTGACGAGCGGCTCAAAGCCCGGACCGCTGATCTCGATGCGGTCTCCGGCACGTGCGAGCGGACGTCCGGCGTCGCAACCCAGCATCAGCACATCGCCATGCTGGAGCGTCATGAAGGCGCCGACGTCGGCTAACAGCTGCGCAGCACTGCGCACAGTTTGCGAGAAATCCACCGACTGCCGCAGTTCGCCGTTGATGCGGACTTCGAGCCTGAACTCGGACGGATCGGCGACCTCTTGCGCGTCGCGCATCGCGGGGCCGATGCCGAGGAATCCATCGAGGCACTTGAACTTGACGGGAGGGCGGAAAAAGCTCGTGTGCGGGATCGAGAGATCGTTCATCAGCACGAAGCCTTCGACGTCGTTGTCCGCACCGATCACCATGGCGACCGTGGCGCCGACTTCGACCTCCGGCACACGTGCAGGAACCGCGATGGCGCTGCCGTGGGGGCTCCAGGTGTTGGCGGTCTTCACGTAGAGCACAGGCGCCTTTGGCGGTGCCTTGTAGGGCGGCTGGTTCATCTGCGGCGCCAGTGCTTCGACTTCCTTTCGGAAATTCAGCAGCACGCCGTAGACGGTGCCGGTCGGCAGGAAAGTCATGGTTGTTCCAATGCGATCAGTTCGTCTAGCAGCGCGTAGAGCTCTTCGAGCTTGTCCTCGCCCAACCTTTCTTCCATCCACCTGTAGTGCGCTTCGATGCTGGTGGAAAGGCGCTTGACGAGTTTGCGGCCCTGGGCGGTGGCCTCGATCACCGTGCGGCGCTGATCCTCCGGATCGCGACTGCGCGTGATGAGCCCGTCGCGCTCCATGCGCGCCAGCATGCCCGTCAGGCTGGGTCCGAGGATGAAGGCTTCGCGCGCGACGCGGCCCGTTTCGACAGCACCGTGCTCGCCGAGCACGCGCAGCACGCGCCATTGCTGGTCGGAAAGTTCATGCTCGCGCAGGCTCGGCCGTGTGTGGGCCATCACGGCCTCTCGCGCCTGCAGCAGCAGACGCGGAAGATTGCGATGCGTGAAGGTGGTTGTCATGAAGCCCTCATTTACTTAACATGTTAAATGATTGCCTTGTGACCCCTCTTCGGGTTAACCCTCGCGCCCCCTCGGGACGATCAATCGATCGTCGTGCCAGAGAGGCGCACCACTTCGCCCCAGCGCTTGGCTTCGGTCTTCATGTAGGCGGCCAACTCGGCGGGCGTGCTCGATCGCGATTCGAGCCCTTCGCGCTCGAGCTTCTGGCGCAGATCGGGTTGCGCGAGGATCTTCGCGATTTCGCGGCTGTAGCGTTCGGTGATTTCCGCCGGGGTGCCCGCGGGCGCGACGATGCTCTGCCATGCCACAGCCTCGAATCCGGCCGTGCCGGGAATACCGGATTCAGCCACCGTCGGCACTTCAGGCACGGCGCTCTGGCGCTTCAGCGAAGTGACGGCGAGCGCGCGCAGCTTGCCGGTGCGCACGTGCTGCAGTGCCGGCGCGATGTCCGTGAACATCAGCTGGATCTGACCGCCGAGCAAATCGGTCAGCGCCAGCGCGCTGCCTTTGTAGGGCACATGGCTGAGCTTGATGGAAGTCGCTGCCTTGAACATTTCCGGCCCCAGGTGCTGCGGACTCCCGTTGCCGGCCGATCCGTAACTCAATGCATCGGGCTTGGCTTTCGCGAGCGCCACCAGCTCGGCGAGCGAATTCGCCTTCACCGAAGGATGCACCACCACCATCAGCGGCACCGCGCCGATCAGCCCCACCGGCGCGAAGTCCTTGGCCGGGTCATAGGGCAGCTTCTTGTAGAGCCACTGGTTGATGGCGAGCGTCGTGCTGGTTGCCACGAGCATCGTATTGCCGTCCGGTGCGGCGCGGGCGACCTGACTGGCGCCGATCGCGGTGCCGGCGCCCGGCTTGTTGTCAACGATGACGGTGCGGCCGAGCGCGGTGCCGAGCTGCTGCGCGATCAGCCGGCCCAGCATGTCGGTCGTGCCGCCCGGTGCGTAGGGCACGACGATGGTGATCTGACGGTCGCTCTGCGCGAGGACCAAAGATGGCCCGGCGGCGCAGACGGCGGCGGACAGGGTGCCGATGTGGCGGATGACTTGACGGCGGTTCACTGGACGGTCTCCTTGTCTTTCTCTTCGGATTGAAGTGCGGGGGCCGTTCCGGCGCCGCGCACTAGGTCGATCAATGCGATCGGATCGGCAGGTGCCGCATCGCCGCGCCACGCCACGTGCTGATCGGGTCGCGACAGCACCAGCTTGCGGTCGTAGAGCGTCGCGGCATCGGCGGAACGAAGATCGAGCACCGTCAACGGCACGCCGCGCGAAGCTGCAGCGGCTTCGATCGAACGGACATCGACATTCGGATCGCGCCGCAACAGCGTGTAGCCGGGGCCCATTGCGTCGTAGAGCGATCGGCCATCGTCGAGCCAAAGATGTGGCGTGCGGCAGCCGGGCACGGTCGATGGCGTGAAAGTGGCCATGGTGTAGGCCGGCGCCGGTTCGCCGTCGTAAACGATCAGCGGCGAACGATCATAGAAGTAGCCGAAATTGAGCCCGCCGCAGCAATACTGCTGCACGTTCAGGTCATAGAGCGCGCGCCCGGTGGCTTCGCGCAGCGCGTCGCCTTCCGCGCTCGGCGCTTCAATGCCCGGCGGCACGCCCTCACGCTGGCGTTGCAACGCGATCGCGTGGTTCATTGCAAAGTTCGACACCTGCTCGGTGATCGGCTGGCGTTCCGCTTCGTACGCATCCAGCGCGGCCTCCGTGGCCCAGCCTTGCAACCGGCCCGCCAGCACCCACGACAGATTCATCGCATCCGCGATCCCTGCATTCATGCCGTAGCCGGCCATCGGAATCCACAGGTGCGAGGCATCGCCACAGATGAACACGCGCCGGTCGCGGAACCGGTCGGCCACCAGACGCCGCCCGATCCAGTCCTCCTTCGAGATGATCTCGTACTCGAACCCGGGGCCGACCCCCAGGATCTCGCGGATCGCCCAGTCGCGGTCGACCGCCTCGAAGTCCGTCTCGTCCGCCAGCAGATAGTTGTGCAGCAACCAGGTCTCGCGCCCGTCGATGGCGTAGACGTTTCCGCAGCGCCGCGGATTGAGCGAAAACGTAGCCCAGGCAGGCGCGTGCTTCAGCAGCCCAAGCAGCGCCGGGGCACGAAAGTAGGTCGATTGCACGCGGCCGACCACATCGGTGCCGTGCAACTGCGCGCCGATCTTCTTGCGCACCATCGAGCGCCCGCCGTCGCAGCCGATCATGTAGCGGCAGCGGATGCGCACCGGCTGCCCATTGTCGAGATCGACGCCGTTCGCCCACACGCCGTCGTCATCCTGCGTGAAGTCGTCGATGCGCGTCCGGTTGCGGATGCGCAGGCCCTGCACCGCTTCGGCATGCGCGAAGAGCACCGGCTCCAGGTAGATCTGGTTGATGCGGTGCGGCGGCTCTGGGGTCGGCCACCCCGTGTCGGGGCCGCCCGTGGCCGTGTAGCGATCGCGCCGCGCGGGGATCGGAATGCGCGACAACTCGTCGCCCGTCATCGTCGTGCGGTAGGCCACGTCGTTCGGGTAGTCGGCAGGCAGGCCGCTGTCGCGCAGCTTGGCGGCAACGCCCAGCCGGCGAAAGATCTCCATCGAGCGGGCCGACACGTGGTTGCACTTCACGTTCGGCGGTTCGCCGCGATGGCGGATCTCGGCCACCAGCACGTCGATGCCGCGCTGCGCCAGATCCATCGCCAACGTCAGTCCGACCGGGCCGGCGCCGACAATCAGCACCTGCGTTTGGAGTTCTTCACTCATCGCTCTTTGTCTCCAGAAGTCTCAGCCGTCCATTAAAAGCCGATGTGCATCGGCTCAAAAATGAAGCTTTCATGGCGATTCATAAAAAACCGTTATCTATGCGCGGCCTGCCTTCCGTGCGGCAGTTGCGCGCTTTCGTCGCCGTGTATCACAGCGGCCAGCTGTCGAGCGCGGCGGACCAGCTTGCGCTGACGCAGCCGGCGGTCAGCGTGCTGCTGCGCGAATTCGAGCAGCGCATGGGCGTGCGCATGTTCGATCGCACCACGCGTTCCCTGCGCAGTACAGAGGCGGCCGACCAGGCCATCGTCTTCGCCGAACGCGTGCTGGCCGAACTGGACGCGCTCGGTTCCGCGATGTCTGATCTCGCCAGCGGCCGGCATGGCCGCGTGCGCGTGGCCGCCACGTCGACCATCGCGCAGACCCTGATGCCGAAGGCCATGCAGCGCTACTTCGGCACGCATCCGGACGTGCAGGTCAACATCGACGACTGCGCGCCCGGTCAGTTCGTCGAACGCATCCAGAGTGAGCAGGTGGACTTCGGCGTCGGGACGCTCGACGGCAAGGTCGCCGGGCTGGAAGAACGCATCTTCGTGCGCGACCACCTGAGCGTGATCGTCGACCGTGGCGTGCGGTTGTCATCGTCTGCGCAGATCTCGTGGAAGCAATTGGCCGCGCATCCGCTGATCACCGTGAAGCCGGGCTACGGCGTGCGCGGCAGCATCGATCGCGCCGCCGCCCAGGCGGGCGTGGAACTGAAGATTGCGCACGAGGTGACTTTGCTGGGCACCGCACTCGCCATGGCAGCGAGCGGACTCGGCGCTTCGGTGCTGCCCGCGTCGATCCTCGCGCACGCGAGTTACCCGAATCTGGTGGCGAGGCGACTTGTGCGACCCACGGTGGCGCGCAACATCGCGGTGATCGTCAAGCGCGGCCGATCGCTGTCGCCAGCGGCCGAGGCCTTCGCGGAACTGCTGACGCGCGAATTCGGCGCGAGCCACTGAGCACCAAGAAACGTTTCTCATTATTGACAAAAAGGCATGTTTGCACATAATGAGAAACACTTATGCCCGCTCGCAGCCCCGAACTCACGACCCAATCCGCCGAGGCTCTGGCTGCCATCGGTGCCACCGTGCGCCGACGCCGCAAGGACCTGGGCATCAGCGCGGTGGCCGCTTCCGAAGCTGCGGGCATTTCGCGCGTGACCCTGCACCGGATCGAAAAAGGTGAGCCCGCGGTCACCATCGGCGCATACGTCAAGGTCCTGGGAGTGCTCGGCCTTCGGGCACTGATCAGTCCGCTAGAGGATTCTGCAAACTCTTCCGCGGCGAATCACCGAGGATGGCTTCCCGCGCGCGTTCGCATTGCCGACTACCCCTGGCTCAAGCAACTCGCGTGGCAGGTTCATGGCCCGCAGGAATTGACCCCGCGCGAAGCGTTGAGCATCTACGAGCGCAACTGGCGGCACATCGATCGTTCGACCTTGTCGGCCAGCGAGAGCAGTCTCATTGAAGCCCTGCGCCTTGCGCTCGGGAGCGACCCTGTTGTTTGAACGGCCCCGTCACCGCCGCATCGCGCGCGCACTCGAGGCTCTGGACGGTACGCTGCTGCGTCAACGAGCCTGTCTGTTCGGCGGAGGCACTGCGATCGCGCTGCAGCGCATTCGCGCATTGCGGCGCGTGCTGGCGTGACCTGCGCGGGAGCTTGCCCGCACCCGGTGCGCGAATGAGGGCGCCTTCCCTGCAGTCGACGTCTGCACCGAATGCGATTGGCTGAATCAGTGAGAAACGCTTCAACTTGACAAGCGCGCGCTGTCGAAAGGCGGGATGCCCGCATCGGCCGGCGCCGCACACAGCTCTCGAAGTCGCTTCGCCAACTGCTCGGGCTGCACCGGCTTGAACATCACCACCAGACCGCTGTCGTAGGCGGCACGCACGAGCACCGGGTCGGTGTCGCCGGTGATCAGGATGACAGGCAGCATGCGCCCGGCCTGCGCTCGCAGGCGGTGCGTAGCGCCGATGCCGTCGAGTTCGCCGGCCAGCCGGAAGTCCACCAGCATCGCGTCGAGCCTCGCGCCTTCGCGCGCCACTACGACGCTGGCCTCGTCCACCGTCTGCGCGGTGTGGATGGCAGCGCAGTAGGGCGCGAGCCATATGCGCATGGCGTCACAGACTGCGGCCTCGTCATCCAGCAGCAATACGTGCAATGGTCGCTCGGGCATCGCTGCACCAGCGCTCTCCAAGCTGGGCACAGGCGCACCGGCAACGTTGGCGAGCGCACTGGCCTGCGCGGCGGTGCTGGGGCGCAGCGGCAGCTCGATCCAGAACACGCTGCCCCGGCCCGGCGCCGAATGCAAGCCCACCTCACCCTCCAGCAGCACCGCGAGCCGCCTGACGATCGCCAGCCCGATTCCGAGCCCGCGCACGCTGTCGCGATGCAGGTTGTCCACCTGGTAGAACTCATCGAACACGCGCGACAGGTGCGCGGCGCCGATACCGCGCCCCGTGTCCCACACGGCCAGCCTGATGCGCCCGCCGCGCGGCCGCGCGCTCACCAGCACGCCGCCGCGCTCGCAGTACTTGAAGGCGTTGTCGACGAAGTTGAACAGCACGCGCAGCAGCAGATCGCCGTCGCTCACGATCTCGCACGGGATCGGGTGAAAGCGCAGCTGCAGCCCGGCCGCGGCCGCGCGCTCTTCATACAGTTGGGACAGGCGCAGGAAGATCTGATCCACCGCCACTGGTGCGAACACCGGCTGCACCGCGCCAGCGTCGATCTTGGAAATGTCTAGCAATCCGTTGAGCAGACCGCTCACCGACCGCGTGGCCTCCACCACCTGATCGGCCAGCCGTTGCGCCGGAGTACCCTGCACTTCGCGCCGCAGCGCCTCGGAGAACAAAGCCAGTGCGTGCACCGGCTGGCGCAGGTCGTGGCTGGCCGACGCGAAGAAGCGGCTGCGCTCGGCATTCAGCCGCTCCAGGTCGTGCGACTGGGCCATCAGCTGTCGCGACAGCTCTTCCTTCTCGATCTGCGAACGCAGCCCGGCGCGCAGCAGTTCGCCTTGCTGGCGCGCAAAACGCCACGCCACGATCGCGTACAGCAGGATGTAGGTGCACAGGGTCCAGCCGACCGCTCCGCCCTGGACCGCGGCGCGTGTCGCCATGCCCAGCGCCAGCGGCACGAGCCACATGTAGGCGGCCTTGCGCGACGGCGCCACCACCGGAACGACGCCCGTCATCAGTCCCGATACGAACACCGCCTGCACCGCCAGCCACTCGGTGGGGATCGGCCCCAGCGGCATCAGGAACCACGGCCCCAGGCCCCAGACCACGCTCGTCGCGGTGTAGGGCACGAAGTAGCGCCAGTTGCCGGCGGGTTGGCGTTCGGCGTATTGGGGGGCGGGGTATACCCGCAGGTTCTGTTCGAGGAAGTACAGGCGCACCATCAGCACGCCACACACCAGCGCCACCCACAGAAAAATGGCAAGCCGCGGGCCGGTGAGCGCCGAGAAGACCGCTGCGAACACCGCCACCGCCATCAGGCCCTGGCGCACGGCCGCATGGCCCAGCACGAACAGCCGCCGGCGCAGCCGGTCTTCCAATTCGCGATCCAGCAGCGCGCCCTCGGCGAGATCTGCCACGGGCCCCAAGCGATCCGCCTCGCCGGCCGAAGCCTGCGTTGTGAACCCCTGGCCGGAAGGCTGATCGAGGCTGGCCGTCATGGTCGGGTGAGTCTAGCGCCGGGACGCTGCGGCGGCGACTTTTGCGGCGCTGCATCTTCCGCGCGCCTGCCGCGGGTTGCGCCTACAAAATGGCCATGATCATCATCACCAGACCCACGATGCTGATCGTCCAGATTGCAGTGCGCAAATAGATGATTCCGGCGTAGTACACCGGGATGTACAGCACGCGGGCCCAGAAGAATATTTCCGCCCCCAGGGCAACTTTCGGATTGGTGGCCCCCACTGCATGTGCGACCAGCGCGATCACGGCAAAGAGCGCGAAGTTCTCGAAGGTGTTCCGGGCAGTGCGTTCGGCCCGTCCTGCGAACGGCGTCGCCACTGGCAGGTTGTCGCGATTCCCGAACGCAAGCATGGTGCCGGAGAAGGTCCATCCTCTGACTCGAACGAGGCCCGCGACAAGCGACGTGAGCCACGCAAGTACGGCCATGTAGATCACGAGCTTCAAGGTGGAGGTCATATCAAGCTCCGGGGTGATTGCCATCGAGCAGAGGGTCTCGCGCGCCATTGTGCGCGGAGCGGCGCCCCTGCGCCTCCCTACACTTGACGGCATGGCCAAAGAAAAAACGATTTACGTCTGCACCGAATGCGGCGGCACGAGCGCCAAATGGCTCGGCAAATGCCCGAGCTGCGGTGCCTGGAACACATTGATCGAGCAGGTTGCGGCGCCCGCCGGCGGCACCGCCAACAACCGCTTCGGCACCCAGTTCGCCGCGCTCGCCGGGTCGGCCGAGCTTGCAACCCTTTCAGAGATCGAAGCCACCGACATCGCACGTACGCCCACGGGCATTGACGAACTCGACCGCGTGCTGGGCGGCGGCATCGTCGACGGCGGCGTCACGCTCATCGGCGGCGACCCGGGCATCGGCAAATCCACGCTGCTGCTGCAGGCTGTGGATGCGTTGCAGCACGCCGGCCGAAACGCGCTCTATGTGACGGGCGAAGAAAGCGGCGCGCAAGTCGCATTGCGCTCACGCCGGCTCGGGCTGGAGCGATCGCAGGTGCAGGTATTGGCCGAGATCCAGCTCGAAAAGATCATTGCCACGCTCGACGCCACGCGGCCGGCGATTGCGGTGATCGATTCGATCCAGACCGTCTATTCAGACCAGCTCACGTCGGCGCCCGGCTCCGTCGCGCAGGTGCGCGAATGCGCGGCGCACCTCACGCGCTTTGCCAAGGCCAGCGGCACGGCCGTGGTGCTGGTCGGCCACGTCACGAAAGAAGGCGCGCTCGCCGGGCCGCGCGTGCTGGAGCACATGGTGGACACGGTGCTGTACTTCGAAGGCGACACGCATTCGAGCTTCCGCCTGGTGCGGGCGATCAAGAACCGCTTCGGGGCGGTGAACGAGATCGGCGTGTTTGCGATGACCGAGCGCGGGCTCAAGGGTGTGGCGAATCCGAGCGCGATCTTTCTGAGCCAGCATGCGGAGCCGGTGCCCGGGAGTGTGGTGCTGGTGACGCTGGAAGGCACGCGGCCGATGCTGGTGGAGATTCAGGCGCTGGTGGACAACGGCGGGCCGAGTCCGAGGCGATTGTCGGTGGGGCTGGATCGGGATCGGCTGGCAATGCTGCTGGCGGTGTTGCATCGGCACGCGGGCGTGGCTTGCATGGATCAGGATGTGTTCGTCAACGCCGTGGGCGGGGTGCGGATCAGTGAGCCGGCGGCGGACTTGGCTGTGATGCTGGCGATCACGTCGAGCTTGCGGGGGAAGCCGTTGCCCAAGGGGTTCATTGCGTTTGGGGAAGTGGGGCTGGCCGGTGAGGTGCGGCCGGCGCCGCGTGGGCAGGAGCGGTTGCGGGAGGCTGCGAAGCTGGGGTTCAGCGTGGCGATCGTGCCGAAGGCGAATGCGCCGCGGAAGGGGGCGAAGGAGATTGAAGGGCTGACGATTCATGCGGTGGATCGCATTGAAGAGGCGTTGGATATCGTGAGGCAGATGCAGTAGCAATAGCGCTCGATATACTGCCCAAGTCGCGCAAAAGGGCGCGATCGGGATTGGTCTCCCGTGCAATCTCTGCGGCGACGGTCGCAGTCAGCCTGCAAGGTTTTGCGGCCTCGTCGCGTTCGTGCCCCCTTTTGGCGGCTCGGCGGGCGGGCGCAAGCCCGGCCGGTTTCTCGCAAGAGGTTGCCCGGTAGACCAACTCGTCGAGCCGCCGCCCTCGATTGGTCTCGGGAGCGGCGGTTTGTGCAAACCGCAATCTCTTGGGAGGCCAAAAAATGGCTAAGTCTGATCGCACCGCCGCGAGTTCTTCCGGCAACTCCAAATCCACAAGGCGCAAAGCCGTCAGACGCCGAACGGCGACAAGTCCCGCGCTTCAGAAGTCAGCCGAAAACAAAGCGGCCCGCAATGCCGCGCTACGCGTCGAGGACGAGTTCAACAACCTGCGCGCGGCGCATCGTGCGTATGCCTGCGTGCAAAGCTTTCTGACGCCGAGCTATCTGCAGGAAATCGAGGAGTTCCGCATCCAGCCGATCGAGTTGAGCGCTTTGATGGAGGTGATCAACGCGGAGATGGTGCGGCGCATGCAGACGGTGACGGCTGCGATTCAGGCGGCGCGTGAGGCGCTGCACTAAAGACCAGTGAAAGCTCGGTCTCGGCTTGCGGCTTGTTGGCCGCTCGTCGTGGGCTGAAGTCTGTGCCTGAGCCTCGCTCCAGCCATCCGTTGCACGCGTTCGGAAACAACCTCTGATGGGAACCGCGCTTGCCGTTCACCAGCTGCGGGCCCCTGATTGTTGGAGAACGTTGCCGCCGCCTGCCCCCATTGCGATGAGTACCAGCACAACGGTCGGGCGCACAGCGCCCCAGATCCAGAACGTCTTCGGGTGGAGGTTCTGGCGCGTGGCGCGTCAGCGATCGAACCCATCGGGGGTTGGCTTCCTCGATGCCGTCTATGTCGCGCACGCCTGAAGGGTGCCATGGCGCTACAGTCGCTTTCTACGCAGTCGGCAGCTGTAATGCGCAGGAGTGGCGGAATACTGTATGCTCATACAGTATTAGTTCAGACTGTCGATGCAACAAAACTAGCCATTGGACCAAGTACTGACCATGAGATGTCTAGGTATTCGAGCCGCGCCCACGGTCGTCACCTTTGCTGTGTATGACCACTCACAGAAAAAAATCCTCAACGTTGAAGAGATCAGGATCGCTGCGGCCTTCGACGTTCCCGATAAGTTGAAGTATCTGAGAAACAATCTTTTGGATGTACTTCGAGAGTACCGCATTGAAAAGGCTGGCGTTCGCGTCACCGAGCCAAGCGCCCAGCAAGCAGATACCTTTCGAATTCAAATGGAAGGGGTGATCCAAGAAGCTTTTGCGAGCAGTGACCTCGCCCACTATTACGTGGGGCACATCTCCAACATATCGTCAAAAATAGATATCCCGCGCGCTGACTTTAAAAAGTATATCGACGGCGAACTCGATTGGGATATGGAAAACTGGTCCGAATTATCCAAGGTGGAGCGAGAGGCTGTGCTGTGCGCGATTGGGGCGTGCAATGCTTAATCCGATTAGCAAGGCGGAAGTAAATTTCGAATTCAAACGGGAAATTGGACTAGAGGGCGCGAATTCTCGTACGTTTTTGGCTCACGATCATCAACTGGATGCCGAAATCGTAATCAAGCAAGTGCCGAAGGCATCTTTTGATTCGGTTAGTGCTTTTTTCGATGAGGCGCGTATTCTGTATTTGAGCGTTCATGCGAATGTCGTGGAGATTTGCTACGCATGCCAAGATCCGGATAATATTTATATTGCGCTTCCGTATTATTCCAACGGATCGTTAAACACATTGCTCAATAGCCGTCACTTGACTGTCCGGGAAATTGTGGTGTTGGGGAGTCAGATCGCCAGTGGTCTACATAATATCCATTCGAAAAAGCTTATTCACTTTGATGTAAAGCCTGACAACGTTCTCCTTTCAAATCGTGGTGAAGCGTTGCTGAGCGATTTTGGTCTTTCCAAGCGGATGTTGCCGAATGGAGTGGCCGAACAAGATCGTATGTACGGGAAGATGCGCCCCCCGGAAACCTATGTCACCGACCAATATGGGCCGGCATTCGATATCTACCAGTTTGGAGTGACTCTTTATCGGATGTGCAACGGAAATCGCGCCTTTTATTCTCAATACGAGAAATACCGAAAAGGCGATGGTTCGTTCGACCGAGATTTATTTAAATTCGATGTTCAAAATGGTAGATTTCCAGATCGTAGTGTCTTTGAGGAGAGAGTTCCTGAACGAATGCGGAAACTCGTCAAGAAATGTCTTGAGGTAAATCCTGCTGAGCGCTTCCGATCCATTATTGATCTCGCTAACGAATTGGCGAAGGTCGACGACCGCCTTGATTGGATTTACGAAGAAGTCGGCGATGTGCGCACATGGACTAAGAAAGACGATGAGCGGACATACACGTTGACGGTGGACGCCGAGGGTAAATCGGTGGCTGAGAAACACACCAAAGCTCAAAAATCTAAAATCCACGACTACTGTCTTGAAAAAATTACGCCCGCCAAGATTCGGAAATTTCTAGGAGAAACGTAATGAAATCCAAGATTAAAAACGCGAGATCGCTGTATTTGACGCGCGCAAAACTTGGAGGTGCTTGTTTTGCTAGCCAACGTGAATTGACTAAAGACGAATTGTTGCAGCATCAGAGGCGAGATGCCGAGGCAGCAATGGATAGTAGGGGGTACGTCAAGTTCGCCCCGAAAAAATCCCATTAATATTTACAGTATCAGCAGCGAAGCGGAATTGAGCCTTCTCGCTAGTAACTCGCGCACAGATTGAGACTATCTTGCTCCTGGGCGCAGTAGCCAATGAGATACGTGACCGAGTGAGATCCTGAACGAAAGGCCTTGAAGGCGGCTTTCACGGTTTGGCCCGAGTATTGCCACACGAACGGCACGACCGCTCAGGGCGGAATCATCACGGCCCGGCTTGATACAGCGACGGCACATGCGGTGATCCACGATTTCGGGCATGCGAAAACCGTCTTCAGCCTGGAAATCAAGGTCAGCCTCTCTGAGGGTCGGCCGCGGTGACGATTGGGTGGACGTGATCAGGTGCGGCAAGCGGGTGGCCTTTCTTGAGGCTTCGCTTTACAACTCCGCAGGCAAGTTGGCGGCCGAAGCCACATCGTTTCCTGGCACACGAAGCTAGGGCCTTTCTCGCAAGCGTTGCACTGAGTCGGCAGTCAGGATAGCGTCAATGTATCGAACAAGTTCGTTGCAGTCTGCCTAGCGAGGACGCTATACGGGTAACTTGGGGAGCTTAAGCTCACGCCAATGACCGCCATCCCTCGCACACTATCGCTGAACTCTCCATTCATCAAGTCGGCAATGACCGAATTTCGGATTTCCTTGTCGGTCGTTGTGTGCGGATAGCCGGCAATGACGTAGAGCCTTCGAGTTGGCCCCGACTTAAAGATTACGAAGTTGTGTGGCATATCGACCTGCCCGCGCTCGACCCGCCGCATGAGATTCTTGAACTCGCGTTCGAACTTCGCCTGGTCGTCCTTTGTTGTATTGAGCAGAATGAACCCAGTCTCTACCCATCCATCGGAGCGCCTCTCCGAGATGCGGTTGAGTATGTCTCGCCACCAGGTCGTCATAGCAAGTTCGGGCTTGGCGACCTGCTTGCCCTCGCGGGATCCTACGAAATAGGGGTCTAGCTCCTTGGACTTCAAGAGCATGTTGATAGTTGTGCTCTTGTCGTATTCTGTGTTCCCGATGTTGAAGCCCGTGTCGAGATAGAAGCCCAGCAGATCCATTTCGTCCCCCTCGTATTCCATGTGAGCTTCGAATTCGCGGCGCCGAGCAAGATAGTGAATCTTTTCAAGTTCGAGAGGAAGAAGCTCCAGAATCGATTCGAGATCCGTGAGGCTCATCGACGGCGCCAACTCCTCCAATTTTTTATTCGTGATTTGAGCCGCAATCAACTTCTTGAGATTGCTTCCAATGGACCCCAAATGTGAAAGTGTGACGCCCAATGGAATGTAGTACTTGATGGGCGTACTATCGACTACGTTAGTGCCTCCCCGCTTAGTGTTGAACGTGAGCGTCTGCTTCTGATTCTCTAGGTGCCGAATGAATCGGTGCGCTTGGTCGGACGGATCTTCGATCAATTCGCGAAGCGTCGCTGCAAGACGCTCAGGGGCGCCTCGCCGCGCTGGGTCACTTACCGAGGCCGACTTCGCTTCAAGAACGATCGCGAAGCTATCAATGACGACCAACAAGTCGTTTTCGTACTCGACGCCAGATGCAGGGTCTCGCCATAGGCTTCCGCGATACAAAGTCGCGTTTGGAAATCCGGCGCGCATGATGCGTTCTAGCTCATCCTCCAGGTACTTGGACTTCAGGCGTGTGTATTTGGATCTAAGCGCGCCCTCCTCCCAGATCAAGTCCTCTAGGATGTCCATTGCCAAGTGGGGAAAGATGCCCCACATCGCGGAAAAAAACTGGCCATCTTGCAATCGTATAAACGGACGGGAAAGGACTGGATTGCTGAGAATGATGTGATCCTTGTTGAAACCCGCGAGGTCACCAAACTGATATGACAGTCGGGTCAACAGTCCCTTGAGCGCGTCACGGTCCGCGCCGTGTCCGAGAACGTCGAGAGCGTGGTCAAGTGAAAACGAATAAATGTCCTGGAGCTTCAGGTCCGCGTGGGCCATCAAGAGAGCTCGGAGCGTGCCCCTGTTCTTGCGGGCCCTTTCCCAAATTTCAGCCGCTCCGGCGTCGTGAATCCGCACGTTCTCAGGGAATGCGTCGTTGTAGGCCGAGAAGATATCTGTGTGACTTTTCTTGCGGAAGATGGGTCGCAGTCTCGAGATGTGAGCGTTGAGCAGGTCTTCTCGCTCGTCCGCAAGATAGAACAGCATCGTGAACAGTGCTACCGGATCTATTAGATATTTGGCTACGAATTCGGCTCGAATAGCGGAAGCAAGATCAAAGACAACCTTTCGCATCTGATGCGGGTACGCCCAGTTCCGTACGGCCGTTGTCTGGGCCATCATCTCGGTTCGCAAGCGGTAGGCTTCGACCTCGTCCCGTGTGGAGTGGGTCTCGGGAATTGCCAAGTATCGGAGATTCATGGTTTGACCGACTTCGATCATCTCGTTCTTGAGCATCTCCATGTTGCCTTGGAGCGGAATGAAGTTGAAGCTTCGCGGTTGATAGAGCGCGAATGCCTGCATGATCTCCAAGAAGTGATGCGGAAACTCTAGCTTGCCGACTGCCTCGGGATCAGTTCCTTCAGGCAACGAGACGAAGTAGAAAGCGCACATCGACAATACGTGGACGGGGTCGTAGTCAATGAGCCACTTCTGAATGCGGGGATACCGCTCGTCGAACTCTGTCTTCGCTTGGTCCCCTATAGCTCGCAGGAGCGCGAGACGCTGCTCCCACGACAAGTCGTCTCTAACCAGTTTCGGCACTTGGAAGATTTTCATCTTCGGCGCTTCCCAAGCCTTGAGTTTCGGCTCCTGTTGTTTTAGCGCGCGCGCTTGTTGCCGTTTCAGTTCCTTCTTCTTGCGATTCTCGCGGCGCTGACTTTTTGTAGGTTTAGGCATGTTTCTACTCTGTCATAGCCACTAATGAGGGTCAACGAAAGTACCGAGCGATGCATACATCCGCGATGCCGCCCCGTCGAATAGCCGCCTCCCGGCACGACAATGCCCCACCTCCACCAGCAATCGCACCCATGAACGACGACTTGGACGCACGGATCCGCTCAGGCAAGGCGCTGAGCGAATCGATGGGCAACTTCCACGTGACCGAATGGGACCCCGAACGAAAGGCACTGAAGGCGGCATTCACGGTTCGGCCCGAGTATTGCCACACGAACGGCACGATCGCCCAGGGCGGATTCATCACGGCCTGGCTCGATGCGGCGATGGCGCATGCGGTGATCCACGATACCGGGCATGCGCAAACCGTCTTCAGCCTGGAGATCAAGGTCAGCTTCTACGAAAAGGTCGCCCCCGGCGAGGGCTGGGTCGAGGGACGAGTGATCCGACGCGGCAAGCGGGTGACCTTCATGGAGGCCTCGCTCTACAACCCCGCAGGCAAGTTGGCTGCCGAAGCCACATCGACCGGGATACTGGCCGACCTCTAAAGCGGAGGGACGGAAGACTCGAACACCACGAATCCAGGCCGGGATATATTGCACAGTTCGCGCCTCGTTCATCCCTTGCAGAAGTGCCGGCCGAGGAGCGCCCCAGCCATGATGCCAAGCTGACCAACCCGGCGAATCTCTCCAATGGCTGTCCTGATCCCCGCCCTCAGCACTTGCGTCGCGCGCATGACCTCCGGCGAGCGTCGCCTGGCGGAACGGCTTCAGCAGAAGCTCGACGACGACTACCTGCTTTGGTTCGACGTGCCCATCGGCCCCAAGCAATGCCATCCCGACTTCGTGGTCCTGCATCCGCGCAGCGGCCTCCTGATCCTTGAGACCAAGGACTGGCGCCTCGACACGATTCGGGAGGCCAGTCGCGGCGACTGGCAGATCGTGCCCGAAGGTGTACCCAAGAGCGTGCCCAACCCTATCGAGCAAGCCCGACACCAGAGTCTGCAGGTGGTCGATGCCCTCAAGCGCGACGCACAGTTGGTGCAGCACGAGGGCAAGTGGCAAGGCATGCTCACGTTTCCGTGGAGCTACGGCGTCGTCTTCACGCGCATCACCCGCAAGCAGTTTGAAGCGGCTGGCCTTTCCCGCGCCATCGAGCCGCACCGGGTGGTCTGTTCCGACGAGATGCTCGAAGACGCCGAGCCCGAAGCCTTTCAATCCCGGCTGTGGGACATGTTCCCGCAGCTCATGCGCGGCACGCTTTCGCTGCCTCAGATCGACCGCGTGCGGTGGAACCTGTTTCCCGAAGTGCGCGTGGCCGATCAAGGTTCGCTCTTCGACGATGTGGACGAAGAGGCGGCCATCCCCGATTTCCTGCGCGTGATGGACTTGCAGCAGGAGCAGCTCGCGCGCAGTCTTGGCGACGGCCATCGCGTGATCCACGGCGTGGCCGGCTCCGGCAAGACGATGATCCTGGGCTACCGCGCGGAGTACCTGGCCAAGGCCACGTCCGCCGGTGCGAAGCCGGTGCTCATCCTTTGCTACAACGAGCCGCTCGCGGTCAAGCTGCACGCAACGATGGGGGCCAAAGGACTGTCGGATCGCGTGCACGTCCGGCATTTCCACAAGTGGTGCCGCGATCAGCTGGTGGCGTTCGGCCAACCACTGCCGCCCAACGAACTGCCGGTGGGCGCCAAGATGGATCGGATGGTGCTCAACGTCATCGAGGGGGTCGACCGGCGGATGATTCCGTCGGGCCAGTATCTGGCAGTGCTGGTCGACGAAGGCCACGACTTCGCGCCGGAATGGCTCAAGTTGGTCACGCAGATGGTCGACCCGAGCACCAACAGTCTGCTGCTGCTTTACGACGATGCGCAGAGCATCTACGACAAGCGGCGAGGCAAGCCCTTCAGCTTCAAGAGCGTCGGGGTGCAAGCGCAGGGCCGCACGACGATTCTCAAGATCAACTACCGCAACACCCGGCAAATCCTCCAGACCGCGAGCGCGATGGCGTCGGAGCTGCTGCGTCCGCAGGAAAAGGACGATGACGGCGTTCCGGTCCTGCAGCCCGTGAGCTGCGGCCGTGATGGCCCGGAGCCGATCGTCATCGATCTGCCGAGCCCGCGAGAGCAGGCGGACCGCATCGCGGATCTGATGGCGAGTGCGCACAACGAAGGCCACGCCTGGGGCGACATGGCGGTGCTGTGCCGCAGTTGGGCGCTGATGGACGAATGCTCGCGGGCGCTGAGCCGTCGCCGGCTGCCGCACAAAGTGCGCAAGGGCACGAGCGATTTCGATCCGCTGGCCGACGACATCAAGGTGATGACGCTGCATGCGAGCAAGGGGCTGGAGTTTGCGGTCGTCGCGGTGATGGGCGCACGTCAGTCCGTAGCCGGCAGCGAGCCGGCCGCAGCGGATGGCGATGCGCTGGAGGAGATGCGGTTGTTCTACGTCGGGGCGACGCGGGCAACTTCACGGCTGATCGTCGCGAACGCCGCGCAAAACTGACGCGTCTTTCATATAAGGTCAGGCTACCAATCGCCAAACATTGGAGCCCCGCATGAATCTCAGGCCGGTCAACCCCAAACTCGTTCTCGCAGTCGTGGGCCCGGCAGCAAGCTTGCTCCTGGGGGCTGCCAAGCTGAGTGACGATTTCCGCAAGACGCTGATCGATTTCTTCCTGGTGCCAGCCAACACCGTCGTGCATGTCGACGGCTCGGTGCTCTTGCTTTCGTGGCCGTTGCTCATCTTCTCAATGTTGCTTGCGGCGAGCTGTGCATGGTTCCTGGTCGACAGGCTCTGGTTCGCGGAAAAGGTGGAGAGCAAGCGCAAGGACGATGAAATCGAAAATCTGAAGCTGATGTTGGCTTCGATCAATCGCAGCTTCACGCTCGATGTCGTCACGGGGATACCTCGGCAGGATCGTCTTGAAGAAGACTTCGCGATGTTTGCGCAGGCGCAGGGTTTGAAGCGCGAAGGCCATTTGATCCTCCTCGACATCCATGACTTCAGCAGCGTCAATCAGAAGTTCGGATTCGAGCGCGGCGACCGATTGCTCAGGGGCATCGTGCAGAAGATCCACGTCAGCATGCGCAGGGACGAGGAGATGTACAAGAAGAAGTTTGGCGATTCCCCCATCGGCAGCGAGTCGCTCGGCAAGGTGCCGTTGACGCAACGCCGCTTCTACAGAAAGTACGCGGCGGGCGACGAGTTCTTGTTCCTGGTCCGGGGCGATCTGACGGAGGCGCTGGGGTTCTGCAACCGCTTGCGCGATCTCTTTCGCGCCTTCAATACCGAGCCCATCCTTGACGAGCGAATCGCGCTGAGTTTTCGGTGCGCGCTGGCGCAAGTCCATTGGCCCGACCCTGCGAACGCGAAGCGCTATGCGCAAGATGCGCTCGAGAGGGTCAGCGAGTGCTATACGAGCTTCTACGCCGGTCGGGCGGCAAAGCCGGTCGACAACTTTGAAATCTGCTGGAGCGTCAACTCGGAGCCTGACAATCGACCCGAATTCGAGCGATCGTTCACGTTCACGAAAGCGCTTGAGAAATTCGGTGTCACTCGCATTGGGCTGCAGCCGCGCTAGCTCGGCGAGGCAAGCCGCTCCTCGGCGCACTGCGGAAGGGCTAGTTTTTCGGGCAAAGAGACAGCGCCGCTTGCGCTTCGGAGCATCGATTCGTCGGTGCCGAATTGGCGGATCGAGATCCGGCACGTGATGAAGGTGCTTCGGCACGACGCGCGCCATCGCCTGCGACGGTGCCCACGGTATCGTGCTCTGGCTGTTCGACAGCTAATGCGGCCGTCAGGAGTGGCTTGACGTTCTCCGTGACCGACGCGGCCATCCAATCCCACTTCGATACGACCGAACTTCTGATGGATGACCAACGCTCCGGAGACGCGCTGGAATTCCAATTCGTGAAAGGCCCAAGCAGCAGCACCAGGAAGACCAGCACCAGGCCAGCACGCATTGCTGTCGAGTGCTGCGAGATGCTGCGGTCGCGCCCATGCGTTGGTGTGGGCGATGGCGTTGAAGGCAATCGTGCTCCACGCGCTCTGGCTTGCGGCCTTTGCCTTTGTGGTGGTAGCGAATCCGCAACCGCGCTGGCAGACGTGTGCGCCCCGAAGCGCACACCCGAAAACCTGCCGTGGCAAACGCAGCAATATTTGGCTCGATCACTGTTCGCGGAGTGACACGCGTCGCAGTACTTCGTCATGAAGAGAGTTTGTGCTTGCGCCTTTGCGGGCTTGTACTGTTTTGTTTTTTCTTCGGCGTGGATGTAAGAGAGCGACTGATTTCACTGTCGAAATCGGCCCCGTACTCGGGCGACAATCGGTGCTATGAATTTCGGCAAGATCCTCGTTCCCATCGTCGGCGTCGTATTGATCGGCTTGGCCTATCGCAGTTATGGCTGGTCCGGCGTGGCGCTGGCCGTCGGCGCCATCGTGATGTTCGTGCTCTTGAATATCAATCGCGCGATCACTGTGTTGAGGCGCGCTGCCGATCGGCCCATCGGCACCGTGGCGAGCGCCGTGATGCTCAACGCAAAGCTCAAGCCGAAGGCAACCCTGCTTCACGTCGTCGCAATGACGCGCGCCATCGGCGAACTCCGCACACCGAAGGACACCCAGCCCGAAGTGTTCCGCTGGACGGATGCGGGCGGCTCATGGGTCGATGCCACCTTTGTCGGTGGCAAGCTGACGGAGTGGACGCTGGTGCGGCCCGAAGTGGCCGAGACGGCGGAGGACAACGCGGCCGAAGGGCTGCCGGATGGGCGCAGCGCCGACGCCGTCAAGCCCGGCGCGGCGGACGCGCTGCGCCCGCCCGTTTAAAACGGCGCCGACTCGTCCTCTAGAGCTTCTTCCACCGCTGGCTTGGCCTTCGCCGCTGGCGTCGCATCGACGGGCGCCGCGCCCAGTTGCATTTCACCGCCTAGCGCGTCGATCAATTCCGGCACGAGCTGGCCGAGCTCGCCGGTGGCGATCGCAGCATCGGCGTCGAAGTTGTCTTCCTTGCCCGAAGCCGGCGCGTCGTCGAGCGTTCCTTCCAAAAACACGATCTTGCGAATCTGCAGGCCTTCGGTGAGCTCGAAGGACACGCGGTCATCCCATGTCATGGCAAGACGCGTTGGCCGCTTGCCATCGGCGATGTGCTGGCGCACTTCCTCGATGTCGAGCGGATGCTTGGCGTAGCGCACCATGGCCTTGGATTCGTCGCTCGCCTTCAGCTCGCATTCGCGATCGATCGTGAAGCCGGCGGGTGGCTCCTGCGTCGACAGCCAGTTCGACATCGCGACCGCGGGCTCGACCTGTGTGTTGACCAGCGCCACAGCGAAGCCGTCGAGCGCCTTCACGAGATTCGTCACGACTTCATCCGCGCGCGCTGCGTTGCTTGAATTGACGACGAGCCGGCGCGCAGCCGGATCGATCCACACCGCGACGCGCGCATGGCGCGTGAACGCCAGCGGCAGCAGCTCGTGCGTGACGTCTTCCTTCAGTTCCTTCTTCTCTTTCTTGCCGGGCTTGCGGCCGGTGGTTGCCTCGATCTGCGCGGCGCGCTCGTCGACCTTGCGGCGCACGACCGAAGCCGGCAGCGTCTTGCTTTCGATCATGAATTCGAGCAGCCACTGGCCGCTGATCGATTCGGCAAGAGGGCCGTGGTCTTCGCCGCGAGGCTCGACCCAGCCGGTGGACTTTTCCTGGGAGGGGCTGCAGGGGACGAAGCGCTGGGCGTCGAGGCACTTCTCGACCTGATCGAGCGACTGCGACCACGTGGGCTCGATGCGGTAGACGATGACGTTCTTGAAGACGGACACTGAAACCCTTTTCTTGGCTGGATGAAAACACCCCCATGCGCCTGTGGCGCTCCCCCTCAGGGGGCGTAGCCAGCGGCCCGGCGAAGCCGGTTCCGCGGCTGCCCTGGGCTTGGCTGCGCCAGTTTGATGGGTCGCGCACAGCGCGGGGAAAGCAAAGCTGAGCATTGTCGGTGCGGCGCCGACGGTCGCGGTCGTAAAATCGAAAGCTTTTGCGACATACCCCCTACGCCTGAGGACCAAGAACATGAGCGCGCTGCCCCCCTCACTGGACGACCGTGACGGCAAGATCTGGATGGACGGTGATCTCGTGGAGTGGCGCGACGCCAAGATCCACGTGCTGACCCACACGCTGCACTACGGCTGCGGTGTCTTCGAAGGCGTGCGCGCCTACAAGACGGTCGATGGCACGGCGATCTTCCGGCTGGCGGACCACACCGAGCGGCTCTTCAACAGCGCCAAGATCCTGCGCATGAAGATTCCCTTCACGCCCGAGCAGTTCAACGAGGCGCAAAAGCAGGTGGTGCGCACCAACAATCTCGACAGCTGCTATTTGCGTCCGCTGGTGTGGATCGGCTCCGAAAAGCTCGGCGTGAGCCCCAAGGGCAATCGCATCCACGCAATGGTCGCCGCATGGTCCTGGGGTGCTTACCTCGGCGAAGAAGGCCTGAAGCGCGGCATCCGCGTCAAGACATCGAGCTACACGCGCCATCACGTCAACATCACGATGACGCAAGCCAAGGCGGTGAGCAACTACAGCAACTCCATCCTCGCCAACATGGAAGCGCTGGACGACGGCTACGACGAAGCCCTCTTGCTGGACGCGAGCGGCTTCGTCTCCGAAGGTGCGGGCGAGAACGTGTTCGTGGTCAAGGGCGGTGTGGTCTACACGCCTGATCTCTCGGCCGGCGCGCTCAACGGCATCACGCGCAACACCATCCTGCACATCTGCAAGGACCTCGGCATCGAGCTCGTGCAGAAGCGAATCACGCGGGACGAGGTCTACATTGCGGATGAAGCATTCTTCACGGGCACGGCAGCCGAAGTGACGCCGATCCGCGAACTCGACCGCATCGAGATCGGCAAGGGTTCGCGCGGCCCGGTCACGGAAAAAATTCAGAGCGCGTTCTTCGACATCGTGAACGGACGCAATCCCAAATACGCCCACTGGCTCACGAAAGTCTGAAGACCATGTCCTCTCCCAAAGCCGTCATCGAACTGCTCGCCAAGGACCTGAACGATCAGGGCGGCGTGTTCTGCCCGAACCCGAAGGCCGACATGCAGCTCTGGAGCGCGCACCCGAAGGTCTATCTCGACGTTGCGCGTACCGGTGAAGGCAAGTGCCCGTACTGCGGCACCGTCTACCGCCTCAAAGCGGGCGAGGCGGTGGGGAACCACCACTGAGTCCCCGGGGCCCTGCGAGCTTCAAGGCGATCCGGCGCGGCACCAGTTCCCGCCACGGGTCGCCCGCTTCCTGCGCGAGCCGCAGGTAGACCATCGTCACCCACAAAATCGACAGCCCGATCTGCGCATCGCGGAGCGCGGAATTCAGGCTCGTGGCGATCAACAGCACCAGGATCGCCACGAAAGCTCGGCGTCCGGTCAGGTCGTTCCGGCGCCAGGCGACCCAGACGCCCGTGAGGATGATCGCCAGCAAGCTCAGTGAGCCGGGGATCCCCGCCTGGGAGCCCATCCAGAGCAGATCGTTGTGCGGCATGTTGTAGTCGGCCAGCAGCTTGGGCCCGCGCAAGTGCCACTGCTCCGTCCAGCCGCCGATGCCCCAACCCATCAACGGCTTGTCCGCGATCATGCGGGCCGTATCGCGGTACATGTAATAGCGCACGACCCAGCTTCCTTCGGAGACGGCGCCCGCTTCCGCTGCCTCGAGTTCCTGCAGGCCCAGCACGAATTTCTGGTGCACGGAAGGCGTGTTCCAGATGCCCACTGCGCCCACTGCGGCAACAAGCGCAATCGCCGCGGCGAGCACTCCGAGCCGCTTGCGCCATTGGTGCACGCACGCTGCAGCAATGGCCAGGATCAACGCCAGCAGCGAAGTGCGAGAGACCAGCGCGAGCGTGATGACCACCGCCACCACCAGCGTGAGCACAAACGCCGGCAAGACACGGACGAATCGACGTTCCCTCATCGCCTGCATGCCATACACAACGGCCGTTGCGCCCATGATCGTGAAGAGCAGCGCGTTGCTGATCGATTTGTTTCCGACGGGCATCAGCACCCCGCGCCAGACTTCCAGCACCGGAAGCCCGACCGTGTAATACAGCGCGATCAGCACGAAGTTCAAGAGCCCGATGAGCCAGAACCCGCGCAATGCCCAAACCGCTTCGTCCCGCGTGAGCGCCATCGCCATCAGCACCGTTGCCGCGATCCGCAGCCCGTGCCCCAGATTCGACTCCGTCTGCGGATAGTGCCGCCCCAGTGCCAGCACGATCAGCGTCCAAGCCACATAGACCACCACCGGCCACCAGAACGGGCTAGCCCGAAGCCTTCCCGCCCGTTCGCGAAGCCCCCCCGCACAGAGCAGCGCGATCAAAAGCAGAACCGCCGCCGCATAAGTAGCCCCCACCGGCATGAACACCGTAAGCCCCCAGACCATGGCCGCGGGCCGGACAATGTTCGATCTCTGCATGGCCGCGATTCTAGAGAGCAACCAATCCCAGAAACACCGCGGAACTGGCTTTGCCAGGCCGCTGGTGTTGCCCCCGGTAGGGGGTAGGCGAAGCGACACGAAGTGCGCGCAGCCTGGGGGGCGAGGCTAGTGCGGCAAGGTAATCACGAAGCTGGCGCCGCCGCCCGGTCTGTCTTCGCAGCGCACATGCCCACCGTGTCGCTCGGTGATCGACTTCACCAGCGCCAGCCCAAGCCCGACACCACCGTTGCGCTCACTCGCGCCGGGCAGGCGATAGAAGGGCTCGAAGATGCGTTCTCGCAGCGCCGCAGGCACGCCAGGCCCGCGATCGTTGACGCGTATTTCAGCGGCCCCGTTCCGGCTTCCGATTTCGACGCTGGTTTCGCCGGCGCCATAGCGCCGGGCGTTTTCAAGCAGGTTGCGGATCGCACGGCGCAGAAGTCGCGGCACGCCGCGTACCGTGAGCACATCGCCATCGGTGCCTTCGATGACTTCGAGATCGGCATCCACGCGCGCGCATTCCTCGGCCGCGAGGCCCGTGAGGTCGACCGTCTCGACCGTCCCCATGTCGGCTTCCTTCGCGTCGAGGCGGCTCGCCAAGAGGATTTCGTCGATCAGCTGATCGAGTTCGCCGATGTTGCGCGAGATTTCATCGCGCGCCGCGCGGCTCGGCCGTTCGCCCATCAACTCCAGGCCCATGCGAATGCGCGTGAGGGGCGACCGCAGTTCGTGCGACGCATTGGCGAGCAGCGACTTGTGCGAGCGCACCAATTGCTCGATGCGCGCGGCCGCCGCGTTGAAGCGATTGGAAAGATCGGCCACCTCGTCCTGCCCGTCCTCGGCCACGCGCACGGAGAGGTCGCCTTCGCCCCACCGCTGCACGCCCCGCTGAAGCTCTTCGAGCCGCTTGGTGAGCCGTCGCACGATCGGATAGACACCCAATGCGACCGCCACGCCCACCAGTGCGACCATCCAGCCCAGTCCGAATGGCGAGCGCCATGGTGCGAAGGCCGACGGCGAAGGCGGACGATCGCGCGGTGCGACGCGCAGCGTGAGGGAGCGTCCATCGTTCAGCGTCACGTCGAATTCCAGGCCCTGGCCTGGCACGCGCGTCGCCTTGCCGCCGCCGATCGCGTGATCCTGATCGTCGAGCACGACGACATCGCGCGGTACGGGGGCGAGCCTTTCACGCTCGTACTCGGCGGCCTCGCGCACGATCCAGTTGGCCGTCAGCGTGAGAATGAACACGCCCGCGACCACCGCCAGCCAGATGCGGACGTAGAGATGGCGCTGGTAGAGCTTGAGGAGCATCGACAGAGCAGGCGGAGTAGGGCGGGCGGGTCAGTCTTGCTGCTTGGCGAACACGTAGCCGACACCGCGCACGGTCAGGATGCGCTTCGGATTCTTGGCATCGACCTCGATCGCGGCGCGGATGCGGCCCATGTGCACGTCGATCGAACGGTCGAAGGCTTCGAGTTCGCGGCCGCGCACGGCTTCCATGATCTGGTCGCGGGTCAGCACGCGGCCCGCACGCTCCGCCATCGCCGCCAGCAGGTCGAACTGGTAGGAGGTGAGGTCCGCCGGGGCGCCGCCCACGGTGACCGTGCGCGCATTGCGATCGATTTCGAGCGAGCCGAAGCGCATCACCGAAGGCGCGCTCGCATCGGCGGCGCCTTCGCCGCGGCGGCGCAGCACGGCGCGGATTCGTGCGAGCAGTTCGCGCGGTTCGAAGGGCTTGGGCAGGTAGTCATCGGCGCCGATCTCGAGACCGACGATGCGGTCCATGGGGTCGCCCTTGGCGGTGAGCATCAGCACCGACACCTTGGCAAGCCCATTGGGCAGTGCGCGGATGCGGCGACAGATTTCCAGCCCGTCCGTGTCCGGCAGCATCAGGTCGAGGATGACGAGGTCCGGCGTGCGTTGCTGCAGCAGGTCGAGCCCGCTCGCGCCGTCGGCCGCGTGGCTGAAGCCGAAACCCGATTGGGTCAGGTACTCGCCGACCATCTGGGCCAGTCGAGTGTCGTCTTCGATCATCAGGAGTTGTGGGGTACTCATGGGTTGCTAGGTTCTTCCTGCGCCGCCAAGCAGGCTTGAACGCTTCGTAAAGTTGGGTAAACGGGCGGGGCTTTCATCCAGGCGCAAAAAGCATGGGCTCCTGCGGGAGCTCAGAGTTCGGCGGCGGGGATCTCTCGGCCAGCGCGGCACGCAATGTGTTGGCGGCGAGGCCGGGGTGGGCGCTGGTAGCGCGATGCAGAATCTCGGCCGCCAGCACTCTCAATTGCTGCGCGGAAGCCTTGATGCGCGCCTCGAAGGACGGATCGTCCAGCCGATCCGTCAGGCACCGATTGAGTTCGGCAAACCAAGGCAGCGCTGCCTGGTCGAGCATCACCGCCTCGTTGCGGCGGGAGCTCACGCCGGACCATGCGCGCAGGAATTCCTGCATCGAAAAGTTGAGTCTCTGGCAATGCTGGAGCTCGTCGCGCAGCCGACCCAGGACGGGCAGGTCCGTGAGCCGATGCTGGAAGAAGATCTGCGACAGCACGCCCCAGTAATAGGTGTAGTCCCAGATCACCTTGACCGGCAGCACTTCCGGGTCGCCGAAGAGCGCGTATTGGTCGGTGTAGAGCGCCAGCGTGCTCTCATAGAACGAGTGATAGATCTGGTCATAGAGCTGCGCCCGGGCCGCAACCGCGTGGCCCGCTCGGTCGTGCGCTATCAAATCGGTGATGTAGGTGTTGCCCACGGCGATGAAATCGCTGCCGGGCGAATAGAACGGATCGAGAAACAGCCCGGCCTCGCCCGTCATCGCCCAGCGTTGGCCAGAGAAAACCTGCTTGCACCCGTACGAAAACCGGCGAAAAAACGCAAAGTCCTGCAGCAGATCGCGCTTGCCGTCGAGATCGTCGAAAAGGCGAGGCTGCCAGGTGCCCAGCCACTGCATGGCCTTGTCGAAGGTGTCCATCCGGTCCAGCGGATGCAGGCGCGGGTCGGCCACGATGCCGACCGAATGAGACCCCGATGCCAGCGGAATCAGCCAGACCCAGTAGCCTGCGCCGACGAGATGATTGGTGGAGAGCCAGCGTGCTCGTGGTTCGCAGCGCGCGCGCCATTTCGGGTCGTCGGACCAGTCGTCGATCATGATGCGCGCGCCAATGCGAAACCACGCGGCATTGCAGTCGTGCGCGTTGGTCTCTGCCAAGCGCAGCTTGCGCTTGAGCATGCCTGCGCGGCCGCAGGCGTCGATCAGCCAGCGCGCATGGACGACGCGTGATTCGCTATTGCGCGACCACTCGATGCGGTGCGGGCGACGCGCGTCTTCGGCCAGGTCGATCCGGCGAACGGTCGCGCTGTCGATAAAGCGCACTCCGCGGCGCGCGGCTTCTTCGGCGAGGTAGTTTTCGAAGATGCCGCGATCGATCTGGTAGCTCGGCACCGTGAGGTAGCGGCTGGCGCCGATTTCGGTGACGTTTTCGATATCGCGCCGGCCTTCGCTGAAGAAGAACCGGAAGCCGAACTTGCGCAACTGCGCGTCGTGCATGTGCGGCTTGAGGCCGAGCACGGTGTCGAAATAATGCGCGCCGATCTCGACCGAAGACTCGCCGACCTTGTGCGTCGCGTGCGGCACCGGATGTGTCCGGCGCTCCAGCACCACGATGTCGATGTCGGCAAAGCGTTGCTTGAGCTGAAGAGCGAGCGTGAGCCCGGCAAGGCCGCCACCCATGATCACGACATCGTGTTCAGAGGGCGCATTGCTCATGAGGTCCTCAGCTTTGCCCGGCCAGTTGCAACGCGGGCTGCAGTTGAAGCTGCAAAGACAGCTTGGCCGATAGTGGCAGGCTCAGCGACTCTGCATCGTCGCGCGCGAGTGCCTCGAAGAAGGGCAATGCGTCAGCCATCGCGTTCGCATCGAGCGCGCGCGCGGCATCCGTTTGCAGCGCTGGCACCGTGGCGGCGCCCGCGGCGAGCGACCAGTCGAGCGCCGCGACAGTGCGCTCGGAGCGAACCGGCGAAACGATCAGGGCAACTGCAAGCAACCCCCGACTGGTGGTCACCGACGCAAGCGCGCCCACGGCCGGCATGTCGTAGCCGACGAGCAGCACGGGCCGCTGGTCGGCGGCACATTGCGCCGCGGCTTCGAGCAGGCCGGCGGCAAAAGTGCTTTCGTAGGCTGTGAGCGAATTGCTCGCGGCCATGCAGCCGGTGCCGATCGTCCAGTAGCCCACCGCCGCGTTGTGCACCGAGTTGTGGAACTTGATCGGCGACAGCAACTTGGGGTCTGTCGCAAGCGTGCCGCACATGTAGTCATTGATGCCGAGGTCGCCGTGCGCCGATGCAAAGACGCAAGGCAAGTCAGCGGCATTGCGGCCCGCGCTGGCGGTCGCCGCTGCGGCGACTTCGAGTGCAAGCGCCACGGTGTCGGGCGCGCGGCGGCGCTCGGCAGGGGCAAGGACTTGCGGCGACGGCCGCTTGGCGGGTGGATCAACCGGGCTTGCTTCGCCGCGGAAGACGGCGCGGGCGGTGTCCCAGCCGGGCAAAGTGGGCGCCCAGAAGGCGGGACCTTCGATGAAGAGGGTGGGAGTCTTTACTTCTTTTGTGCCGCTCATGCCGCTGCTCCCTTGCCGAAGATGAGCGAGCAGTTGTTGCCGCCGAAACCGAATGAATTGCTGAGCGCATAGCGCACTTCGCCGCGCGCGGGCTCCAGCTTGATCTGAGGGCCGCACTCGGCGTCCAGCGTCGCGGTGTTGACGGTACCGGGCTTGAGGCCCGTTTCGATCGCCAGCAGGCTGATCACGGCCTCGACGATGCCCGCCGCACCGAGCGTGTGGCCGGTAAAGCCCTTGGTCGAACTGGCGTGCGTGGTTTCGGGAAAGCGCCGCGCGACCAGCGCGCCTTCGACTTCGTCGTTCTTGGTGCTGGCCGTGCCGTGCATGTTGATGTAGTCGATGGCGTCTGCCTTCAGCCCTGCGCGTGCGAGTGCATCGTCGAGCGCCTTCTCGGCGCCCAATCCTTCGGGGTGTGGCGTGGACATGTGATGCGCGTCGCTCGCCTCTCCGTAGCCCAGCAGTTCGAGCCTTCCCGGGCCGCGCTCGACCAGTGCGAAGCCTGCTGCCTCGCCCAGGCTGATGCCATTGCGGTTCGCGTCGAAGGGGCGGCACGGTTCGGGCGAAACCAGTTCCAGTGAATTGAAGCCGAAAAGCACGCTGCCGCAAAGCGTGTCGACGCCGCCCACCACCGCTGCATCCGCCAGTCCGAGCCGAATCAGGCGTTCGGCCGATGCGAACACCTTCGCACTCGACGAGCAAGCGGTGGAGATGGTTTCCGCCGGCCCTTCGAGGCCCAGTGCCTCCTGCACGAACATCGTCAGCGAATGCGGTGTGTGGACCTTGGGGCGCCGCTGGTCGGCAGGGAACGCACCGTCATCGAGCCGCGTGTAGGCCGCTTCGGTTTCTCCGATGCTCGAAGTGGATGTGCCAAGGATCAGCGCGATGCGCGCGGGGCCGTAGCGCTTGCGCGCTTGCGCCACGGCGTCCATGAAGCCATCGGCCTGCAGCCCCATCCAAGCCAGGCGGTTGTTGCGGCAATCCCAGCTTGCGAGCTGCTCGGGGAGCCGCAGTTCTTCGACGCCCTCGACCCGTCCGATCCAAGTCGGCAGCGGCGTCGGGCCGAAGTCGTTCGCGCGGAGCCCGCTGCGCGATTGTTCGAGCGCTTCGAGAAGAGGCGCCTTGCCGGAGCCGACGGACGACGTCGCCGTGAAGGCGCTGATGTGCAGTGGGGATATGCGTGAAGGTGACACGATAAAAATCGGGTGTGGGCCGAAAACGGAAAACAGAAAACGGAAGACGACCGTGAAAACCGTAAAGCCTAACAGCTAGCTTCCGAGCCGGACGTCAGCCAATACGCTGCCGATCCCGGACCCGGGCAGGCCCGCGGGATCACGACGGCGCCGAGCTGGCAGTCTCTGCGGACGCGGCCGTCTTGCCGTTGTTGTACGACCGCGATGCCAGCGCCACCAGGAACAGCACCGGCACGCCCAGCATCGCAGTGCCGGTGAAGAAGGCGCTGTAGCCATGGGCATCCACGAAGGCGCCCGAATAGCCTGCGATGAACTTCGGCAGCAGCAGCATCAGTGAGCTGAACAGCGCGTACTGCGTGGCCGAATAGCTCACGTTGGTCAGGCTCGACAGGTACGCGATGAAGGCCGCCGAGGCGATGCCGCCCGCGAGGTTGTCCGCCGACACCACCAGCACCAGCGCCGTCAGATCGTGCCCGTGCGTTGCCAGCCAAGCGAAGAGCAGGTTGCTCGCGGCGCTCAGGACGGCGCCAAGCATCAACACGCGCATCACGCCCAGGCGCATCGACAGCACGCCACCCACGAACGCGCCGGCCAAGGTCATGATCACGCCGTAGATCTTGCTGACGGTCGCTACTTCGTCCTTGGTGAAGCCCATGTCGACGTAGAACGGATTGGCCATGATGCCCATCACGACGTCGCTGATCCGATAAATGGCGATCAGCGAAAGAATCAGCACGGCTTGCCACCGGTAGCGGCGGATGAAGTCGGCAAAGGGCTCGATGAGGACGCTTTCCAGCCAGGCCCCGACGCTTTTCGGCTGCGGCAGCTGCATGCGCACGGGTTCGGGCGAGAGGAGCACGGTGATCACGCCCACGGCCATGGACCCGGCCATCACCAGGTAGGCGAACTTCCACGCGGCGTTTTGATAGCCGGCGACTCCCGACACCTCGGCCCAGGCGGCGATCCACAGGACGCCCGCGCCGGCCCAGATCATGGCAAGGCGATAGCCCGTCTGATAAGCCGCCGCCAGGGCAGCCTGCTTGCGGGTCGCGGCGGATTCGATGCGGAAGGCGTCGAGCGCGATGTCCTGCGTGGCTGAACCGAAGGCAACCAGCATTGCGCACCAGACCAGCGGCGGGAGGCCGTCGCGGGGATCGTTGAAAGCCATGCCGCAGAGCCCGGCGACAACCGCCATCTGCGCCAGCAGGAGCCAGCCCCGTCGCCGGCCGAGCAGCGTGGTCAACGGTGGGATCGGCAATCGGTCGACCAGCGGCGCCCAGACCCACTTGAAGCCGTAGGCCAGGCCGACCCAGCTCAGGAAGCCGATGGTGGTGCGGTCGACGCCAGCTTCCCGCAGGCGAAAACTGAGCGTGCCGAGCACCAGCAGCAGCGGCAAGCCGGCCGAGAAGCCGAGCGCCAGCATGCGCAGGGTGGCGGGTTCGAGATAGACCTTGAGCGCATCGCGCCAGGGCGGGGAAGGGGTGGCTTCGGCAGCCGGTGGTGCGGACATGGAGAGGCGTCGTCGAGGTTGCCCATTATTCCCGCATGTTCCCCTTGCCCTGTGCGGGCCACGGGTCCGGTGTTCGAAAACGCTGGCATACCCTTTGCAAGGCATCTTGTACACAAGACAGGATGCTTAACGATGGTGCATGAAGCCGCGACGGCGTGGATCACGAAGCTGGACACGCCTTTGTACGGTGCCGAAAAGGGCCCGCTGGCAGGCCTGCGCTTCGCGGTCAAGGACAACATCGACCTGGTCGGCGTGCCCACCACTGCAGCATGCCCGGCGTTTGCGCAGACGCCGACCGCGCATGCGCAGGCGGTGCAGCGGCTGCTCGATGCCGGTGCGTCCATGCTGGGCAAGACCAACCTGGACCAGTTTGCTTGCGGCCTCAACGGCACGCGCTCGCCCTATGGCGCGGTGCCGAACAGCTTTGACGCCCGGTACGTTTCAGGGGGATCGAGTTCCGGTTCGGCCTATGTCGTGGCGACGGGACAGGTGGATTTCGCGCTGGGCACCGATACCGCCGGCTCGGGGCGCGTACCTGCGGGGCTCAACAACATCGTCGGAATCAAGCCCTCGCGGGGGCTCGTCAGTGCGCGCGGGGTGGTGCCGGCGGCGCAGAGCGTGGATTGCGTGTCGATCTTCGCGCGAACGGTCGATGTAGCCGCCCGCGTGCTGCAGGCGGCAATGGGCTTCGATGCCGAAGATCCGTATTCGCGCGATCTCACGCTGACGACGCAACCACTGCCGCGAAGCTTTCGCTTTGGTATTCCTTCGACGCTCCGATTTTTCGGCGATGCCCTCTCTGAAGACGCATTCGCTCGCGCCGTCGAACAAATGCGTGAGCTCGGCGGTACACCCGTCGAGATCGACTACGCGCCACTCGCCGAGGCCGCGGCGCTGCTCTACGACAGCGCACTGGTGGCCGAACGCTACGCGGCCGTGCGCGGCTTCTTCGACGACCACGAAGCCGAGGTGATAGAGCCTGTGCGCGGCATCATCGCCCAGGGGCGACGCTACAGCGCTGCGGACTATGTGGATGCGCGCGTGAAGCTCCAGGCGCTCGGGCAGCGCGCCGCTGCCATCTGGAACGACATCGACGTGCTGATGGTGCCCACCGCTCCTACGCACTACACGATCGAAGCCATGCAGGCCGATCCGGTCGCCCTCAACCGCAACTTGGGCGAATACACGAACTTCGTGAACCTGCTCGACTACGCCGCAATCTCGGTGCCGTCGAGCATCCGCGGCGACGGGCTTCCTTTCGGCATCACGCTGATTGGCCGCTGCGGCAGCGACTTCCAGCTTGCCGAACTCGGTCAGCGCTTTCACCATGCGACCGGACTGCCACTCGGTGCGACCGGCGAGCCGATGCCCGGGCCTGCACCGCTGCCGCTCGTTGCGTCAGCGCCGGTGATCAAGGTGGCGGTGGTCGGCGCCCATCTGTCGGGCATGCCGCTCAACGGACAGTTGACGGAGCGGGGCGCTCGCCTGCTGCAGGCCACACACACGGCGCCCGAGTACCGCCTGTTTGCCTTGCCCGGCACGGTCCCACCCAAACCTGGATTGCTGCGCGTGGCGCCCGGCGAAGGAGCCGCGATTGCTGTCGAAATCTGGGAGATGCCGCTTGCGCAATACGGCAGCTTCGTCGCGCTCATCCCGGCGCCGCTGGGCATCGGCACCCTCACGCTCGCGGACGGAAGCAGTGTGCAGGGCTTTCTTTGCGAATCGCTCGCCCTGGTCGGTGCCCTTGATGTCACCCAACACGGCGGATGGCGCACCTATATCGCATCGCGCGTGCCGGTGGCCGCCTGAGGCCCGCCAGTCAGTTTCAACCTCGATCCTTTCGGAGTTTTCAATGGCCCGCAACGACACACCACTTTCTCTCGCAACGCCTGCCTCGCGGCGCCGAGTCCTTCAAGCCGGGGCGGCGGCTGCCGTCATCGCAGCCACGGCGGCCCCCTCTATCGTGCGAGCGCAGGCTCCAGTCAAGATTCGCATCGGCTATTGGCCCATCGCCGCTGGCTTGCCCTTCTATGCGGCTGTCGAGCAGGGCTACTTCAAGACCGCCGGGCTGGATGTCGAGGTACAGCGCTTCGCCGGCGCGCAGCAGATCATGGAAGCCATGCTGGCCGATCGCTGCGATGGCAGCGCCAATGGCACGGGCTCGGCCAACATCGCCATCGGCGAGATCGCTGCGCCGGGCAGCTTCAAGATCTTCTGTTCCAACCCGAGCAATGCGAAGAACGTGCTCGATGAAATGCTGGTGCCAGCGGGCAGCACGGCAAAGACCATGGCCGATCTCAAGGGAAAGCGCGTCGCGTCCGGCCCCGGCATCCAGAACGTGACGCTGGCCAAGGCGGTGCTCGAACGCGGCGGCGCGACGGGCGCCACCGTCGTCGAGTTGCCCATCGGCGCGCACGTCGCTTCACTCGCGGCCGGCCAGGTCGACGGCTGCTACACGCTCGAACCCACCGGGACCATTGGTCGGCTGAACGGCAGCACCAAGATCCTCGAGTCCGGCGTGATCGCCAAATACGTGCTGGGCGACCCGATGGCCCCGTGGTTCGGCGGCTCGGCTTCGCTGACCACTGCCTTCATCAAGAAGAACCCCGACGCCGCGAAGAAATTCATCACCGCCTACGGCCAGGGCGTTGCGTATGTCCGCAGCAAGCCCGGCGACGCGCGCCAGTACCTCAAGGGCTACACCGCCATCGAAGGCCCGCTCACGAGCGAAGTGCCGCTGGCCGCCTACACGATGTACAACGAGTTCACGCCGGCCGACGTCGCGCACTTCCAGAAGTTCTTCGACCTGTTCTCTGAAAAAGGCATCTTCTCGTCTCGCCTGATGGTGGACTCGATGCTCTACAAGGGGTGAACCGATGAGCACCCCCGCATCGATGGAAGCAGCGCCCTGGGCGCCGCCCGCGGCCGCATCGACCAGCGCACCGCCGCATGAATCACACTGGACCAAGGCGCTGCCCTTCATCGGGCCGGTGGCGCTGTTCATCATCTGGGACTTGGCGGTCCGTCTCGGCTTCATCAAGGCGATCCTGCTGCCGATGCCCGCGGACACCATCACGACGCTGCTCTCGGGGCTCGCGGGCGGGCCATTGCTCACGGACTTCGCGGTGACTGTCTGGCGCACGCTCCAGGCGTTCGCGATCGCTGCAGTCATGGGCGTGCCGCTGGGCGTGCTGCTCGGCAGTAACGAGAAGGCGTATCGCAGCGTCGAATTCCTGATCGACTTCTTTCGCTCCACGCCGTCTTCGGCGCTCATCCCGCTGTTCCTCATGATCTTCGGCGTGTCGGACGTCAACAAGGTCGCCATCGCGGCTTTCGGCGCGCTCCTCATCGTGGTCTTCAACAGCGCCTATGGCGTGATGAACGCGCGCAAGCAGCGCGTGATGGCCGCGAAGGTAATGGGCGCATCGCGCTGGCAGATCTTCCGCGACGTGCTGGTGTGGGAAAGCCTTCAGCCGAGCTTCGTCGGCTTGCGCTCCGCGGTGTCGATGGCATTGGTCATCGTGATCGTCGCCGAGATGTTCATCGGCTCTGACAGTGGCCTCGGCCATCGGATCATCAATTCGCAGCAGGTGATGAACGTCAAGGACATGTACGCATCCATCCTCGCCGCGGGTGCGCTCGGCTATGCGCTCAACATCCTTTTTCTGGTGGCCGAGCGGCGCATCGTGCACTGGAGCGGGCGATGAGAACCGTCGAGAACGTCATCAACGGGCCCGTGTATGCCGATGTGCCCAAGCCTGCCTTCACGCCCGGGCCGGCCGGCACGCACATCACCATTCGCGGCCTGACGAAGTACTTCGCCGGCTGGCCGTTGTACGAGAACTTCGACCTCGACATCCCCAAGCAGAAGATCGTCTCTGTCTTCGGCCCCAACGGCTGCGGCAAGTCGACGCTGATCAACATGATCGCGGGGCTGATCCCGATCGATTCGGGCGAGATCCTGTTCGACGGCAAGTCGCTCAAGGACACCAAGATCGGCTACGTGTTCCAGAACTATCGCGAGGCGATGTTTCCGTGGATGCGCACCATCGACAACATCGCCTATCCGCTGAAGCTCGAAGGCCGCTCCAAGGCAGAGGTCGATCGGCGAATGCAGGAGCTGGTCGCTTCGTTCGACGTCAAGTTCGATCTCAAGCGCTATCCCTACGAGCTCTCGGGCGGCCAGCAGCAGACCGCCTCGATCATGCGGGCGCTGGCGCCCAACCCCGAAGTGCTGTTCCTCGACGAGCCTTTCTCGGCGCTGGACTTCGAGATGACGCTCTTCATCCGCGAAAAGCTGCAGGAGGTTTTCATGCAGACCGGCACGACGATGCTGCTGGTTTCGCATGATCTGGAAGAGGCGGTCTACCTTGCGGACCAGGTGCTGCTGTTGACCAAGCGCCCGACGAAGGTCGCCGAGATCCTCGACTACGGTGACGCGCGCCCTCGCACGCTCGAAACCCTGAGTTCATCCAGCTTCGTCGGCATGAAGAAGCTGAGCCTCGAGATCTTCCAGCGCGAAGTGCGCCGTTGAGGGGCTGCTCATGATGACGCCAGCACAGATCGAAGCGTACGTCGACGCGGCTTCAGCCGCACTGGGCCTGCGCTTGCGGTCCGATCATCGGCCGGGGGTGGTGCGCTACTTCGGGATCGCCGCGGAATTCGCGGCCATCGTCGATGCAGTGCCGCTCGAAGCGCACGAAGACGCGGCAGTGACTTTCGTGCCGGTTTCGCCGAAGGAGAAGGAAGCGTGACCGCCGCGGAACTGTTGCGACAAGACGCATCGGCGATGGCAGATGCCGTACGCGCGGGCTCGGTGAGTGCCTCCGCGCTGGTCCAGGCGAGCCTCGATCGCATCGATGCGACGGACGGGCGGGTCAATGCCTTCACCGACGTGGTCCGCGAAAGGGCATTGCGGCGCGCCGCGCAGGTCGACGCGTCTCTTTCGTCGGACAGAGCTGCGCGCACGCGCGAGCTTCCATTGCTCGGCGTGCCCTTCGCGGTGAAGAACCTCTTCGACATCTCTGGCCTCGCGACGCTTGCGGGCTCCAAGATCGAACGCGAAAGCTCGCCGGCGCGTACAGATGCAGCGCTGGTGCGGCGCCTCGAAAGCGCCGGCGCCGTGCTGGTCGGCGCGCTCAACATGGACGAATACGCGTACGGCTTCACAACCGAGAACAGCCACGTGGGCCCGGCGCACAACCCGCATGATCTGTCGCGCATCGCGGGCGGCTCGTCCGGTGGGTCTGGTGCGGCCGTGGCTGCGGGACAGGTGCCGCTTTCTCTGGGCTCGGACACCAACGGCTCCATTCGTGTGCCGGCCTCGCTGTGCGGCGTCTTCGGATTGAAGCCGACCTTCGGCCGCCTGCCGCGCAGCGGAAGCTATCCCTTCGTTTCGAGCCTCGATCATCTCGGGCCATTTGCACGCTCGGCACGCGATCTGGCGCTCGCCTACGACGCCATGCAGGGCCCGGAGCCATGGGGGCCGCGCGATCCGGGCTGCGCGCAGCGGGCTGTCGAGCCGACTGCGCCCAGCGTCGGACGTGGCGTGCAGGGGTTGCGAATCGGCGTGCTCGGCGGCTACTTTCGCGAGCGTGCGCAGCCCGAGGCATTGACCGCCGTCGACGCTGTCGCGCAAGCCCTGGGTGCGAGCCAGACGGTCGATCTGCCGATGGTGGAGGCCGGACGCGCCGCTGCCTTTCTCATCACGAACGCCGAAGGCGCCGCGCTGCACCTTCCCGATCTCCGCACGCGAGCGCAGGACTTCGAGCCTCTGTCGCGCGATCGCTTCCTGGCTGGCGCGTTGCTGCCGGCGGCCTGGATCGCCCGAGCGCAGCGCGTACGCCGACGTTATGCCGAACAGGCGGCGCGCTTGTTCGAGCGCTTCGATGTGCTGATCGCCGCTGCCACACCTTGCGCAGCGACCCCGATTGGCGCTGAGTGGTTCGAACTCAATGGGCAGCGCCTTCCGGTGCGTCCCAACATGGGGGTGCTGACACAACCCATTTCATGCATCGGCCTGCCGGTGTGCGCCGTTCCGGTCTGGGGTGCGCATCCGAACCTGCCGATCGGCGTCCAGGTGATCGCGGCGCCCTGGCGTGAGGACATCGTTCTTCGAGTCGCAGCAGCGCTCGAATCCGCCGGTGTTTCGCACGCGCCAATCGCCTCGCTCTAGAGGAGAAAAGACAAACAACCATGACGCTATCGATCAACCTTCCACATGTGGTGGCGGAGGTCACGGTGGCCTTCGACCGATACGAAGACGCGCTGGTGAACAACAAGGTCGACGTTCTGGACGAATTGTTCTGGGACAGCCCGCACACGCTGCGCTATGGCGCGACCGAAAACCTCTACGGGTATCGCGAGATCCAGGACTTCCGTGCTTCGCGGCCGTCGCAAGGCCTGGCGCGCGAAGTCTTGCGCACCGTCATCACCACCTACGGCGATGACTTCGCGACCGCGAACATCGAATTCCGCCGCGAAGGAAGCACAAAGACGGGGCGCCAGAGCCAGACATGGATGCGCACCGCCCAAGGCTGGCGCGTCGTCGCCGCGCACGTGAGCCTTTTGGGCTGATTTCAAGCCCCGAAACCGCTGGTACGGTTTATGCACCCGATCTTGTATCCAAGACAGGATATCCAGCCCCTCAGCCCCTCAGCCCCTCAGCCCCCTCCCCACTCCCCACTCCCCAGGAGTCAGCACCATGAGCCACATCCATCTCAATCGCCGTGATTCCCTCAAGTCACTTGCCGCGCTTGCGTCCGCCACCACGCTCGGCGGATGGAGCGCACTCGCAAGCGCGCAAAAGCCGCTGACGGTCGGCGTGATCTACGTCGGTCCGCGCGATGACTACGGCTACAACCAGGCGCACGCGCAAGCGGCGGCTGAGCTCAAGAAACTGGCCGGCGTGAAGGTGGTCGAGGAAGAGAACGTGCCCGAGACGGCAGCTGTGCAGAAGACGATGACCGGCATGATCGCGCAGGACGGCGCGACGCTCCTCTTCCCGACTTCCTTCGGCTACTTCGATCCGCACATCCTGGCCGTTGCGCCGAAGAACCCGGACGTGCGCTTCTCGCACTGCGGCGGCCTGTGGACCGAAGGCAAGCATCCGAAGAACGTCGGCAGCTTCTTCGGCTACATCGACGAGTGCCAGTACCTCAACGGCGTGATCGCCGGTCATATGACGAAGAGCAAAAAGATTGCCTTCGTCGCCGCCAAGCCCATTCCCCAGGTGCTGCGCAACATCAATGCCTTCACCATGGGTGCGCGATCGGTCAACCCGAACATCACCTGCAGCGTGATCTTCACCGGCGACTGGTCGATGGCCGTCAAGGAAGCCGAGGCGACCAACAGCCTTGCCGACCAGGGCTGCGACGTTTTCACCATGCACGTCGATGGGCCCAAGGTGATCGTCGAGACGGCTGCCAAGCGCGGCAAGATGGTCTGCGGCTATCACGCGAGCCAGGCCAAGCTCGCGCCCAACGCCTACCTGACCGGTGCGGAATGGAACTGGCTGACGGCCTACAAGACGGTGCTCGACGCAGCGCAAGCTGGCAAGCCGCATCCGAACTTCCTGCGCGGTGGCTTGAAGGAGGGTTACGTGAAGATGTCGCCCTACGGCTCGATGGTGACCGATGCCGCGAAGAAGAACGCCGATGACACCAAGAGCAAGATGGTCGCAGGCAACTTCGACATCTTCCAGGGGCCGCTGAAGGACAACAAGGGCGCGGTTGTGATTCCTGCGGGCAAGGCGTTCAAGCAGACTGATCTCGAGCTGGAGAAGATGAACTATCTGGTGGAAGGCGTCGTGGGGGCCGTGGGCTGACCCCCAGGTTTCGCGCACTTCGTGTCGCTTCGCCTACCCCCTTGCAGGGGGCAATACCGGCGGCCGGGCGGAGCCGGTTCCGCGGTATTCCTGGAAGTGTCTGCTGACAGTGCTGTTTGACTGAAGGCAAATCATCATGCGCAACACTCTTCGCGAGATTGCATTGCCGGTGTTCGCCATCGCGGCGGCGCTGTTGCTGTTTGGCGTGTTCGTCTGGTTCGCCGGGGTGAGTCCGGTCGATGTCTGGATCATCCTGTTCAAGGGCGCTTTTGGGGATTGGTTCTCCTGGCAGAACACGTTGCAGCGGGCGGCGCCGCTGATGCTGACCGCGCTGTGCGTGGCGATTCCGGCGCGCGCGGGGCTGGTGATCATCGGTGGCGAAGGTGCGCTGGTGCTCGGCGGACTGGCCTGCGCTGCGCTTCCGTATGTGTTGCCGCTGCCGGCCAACGTTGTGGGAACGGTGGCGCTTTGCATCGCGGGCGCGGTGGCCGGTGCAGCGTGGATCGCGCTTGCGGGCTGGCTGCGGCAGTACCGCGGCATCAACGAAACGATCAGCAGTCTGCTGCTCGCCTACGTCGCCATCGGGCTCTTCAAGCATCTCGTGGAAGGTGCGCTGCGTGATCCCGCGAGCCTCAACAAGCCGGCGACTCGGTCGCTCGCGGACGGGCTGGGAATTGGCGGCATCGGCGGTTCGGACGTGCACTGGGGGCTCGTGATCGGCGTGGTCGCGTGCGTCGTGTCCGGGCTTTGGCTGCGCTTCACGGCGTCGGGCTTTTCGGTGCGGGTGGTCGGAGGCAATCCGCGCACCGCGCAACTCGTGGGGCTGCCTGCCAATCGATTGATCCTGGCTGCATGCGGACTGGGCGGCGCATGCGCTGGCGTCGCGGGTGCAGTCGAAGTTGCGGCGGTTCATACCAACGCCAATGCTTCGCTGATTGCCGGGTATGGCTATGCGGGCATCCTCGTGTCCTTCATCGCTCGACACAACCCCGTGGCGGTGATCCCCGTCGCGATCTTGTTTGGCGGCTTCGGCGCCGCCGGCAGCTTGTTGCAGCGGCGGCTTGGTCTGCCCGATGCATCCGTGCTGGTGCTGCAGGGCATGGCCTTCGTCCTGATTCTGGCCAGCGAAGGATTGCGGATGATCGACTGGAAGGCCTTGTTCAGGAATCGTGCGCCCCGAAGCACGCCGGCGGCCGTGCTCGTGAAGGAGATCGCGCAATGACAACCGACCAGTGGATCGCGTTCGTCGCTGCGATCGTCGGTGGGGCGCTGCGTGTCGGCGCGCCCTTTCTGTTCGTCAGCTTGGGCGAATGCCTGACGGAGAAGTCCGGCCGTATCAATCTCGGCCTCGAAGGGGTGCTCGTGCTTTCGGCGATGGCGTCGTTCGGTGGCGCCTGGCTGACAGGATCGGCGTGGCTTGGCGTGCTGATCGGCGGCGCCGTCGGTGCGATGCTCGCGCTGCTGCATGGGCTCCTGTGTTCGCTCGACCGAGTCAACGACGTCGCGACCGGCATCGCGTTGATGCTGTTCGGAACCGGGCTCGCGTTCTATCTGGGCAAGCCGCTGATCCAGCCGCAGGCGCCGCAGTTGCCCGCGATTCCATTGGGCAACTGGAGCGACAACCCCGTCATTCGCTCAGCATTGCAGGTCAATTCCCTGGTGCCGGTCGGCATCGTGATGGCCGTGCTGCTGTGGTGGGGCTTCGCGCATACGCGCATCGGTTTGCTGATCCGCATGGCGGGCGATTCGGCGAACGCGACGCGCGCGCTCGGCTACTCAGTCGCGGGGCTGCGCATCGCGGCTACCACTGCGGGTGGCTTCATCGCGGGACTGGGCGGTGCATCGCTGACGCTCTTCTATCCAGGCAGCTGGAACGAGGGCATCTCCAGCGGCCAAGGCCTGATCGCGGTGGCGCTGGTGATCTTCGCGCGCTGGAGCCCGCTTCGCTGCATCGGCGCCGCGCTGCTCTTTGGCGGTGCCGGCGCAATTGGCCCGGCGCTGCAGTCGGTGGGCGTGGGCTGGGGGTACCACCTGTTCAATACCGTGCCCTACGTGCTCACGCTGTTCATCCTCGTGCTGACCTGCAAGCCCGGCAGCGTGGCCGTCGGAAGTCCTGGTGAACTGTCTTCAACACGTTGAGAAGCATCGAGCAAACCTCTCATGAAATCAATCGAGCAAATGCAGCGGTTTGTCGCGGCAGAGCCTTATCCCTGGCCTTTCAACGGCGATCTGCGCCCCGACAACACGGCGCTCATCGTGATCGACATGCAGACCGATTTCTGCGGCAAGGGCGGGTACGTGGACGTGATGGGCTATGACCTGTCGCTCGTCCAGGCGCCCATAGAGCCGATCGCGCTGACGCTGGCGCGGCTGCGGCAGCTCGGCTTTCACATCATCCACACGCGCGAGGGCCATCGGCCGGATCTTGCCGATCTGCCGCCGAACAAGCGCTGGCGGTCGCGACGCATCGGTGCCAACGGCGTGGGGATTGGTGACGAAGGCCCTTGCGGACGAATCCTGATCCGTGGCGAGCCCGGCTGGGAAATCATTCCAGCACTGGCCCCGAAGGCCGGCGAGGTGGTGATCGACAAGCCGGGCAAGGGCTCGTTCTATGCGACCGATCTTGAGCTCATCCTGCGCACGCGCGGCATCGAGAACTTGATCCTCGCAGGCATCACCACCGACGTCTGCGTGCACACCACCATGCGCGACGCGAACGATCGCGGTTTCGAGTGCCTGCTGTTGTCGGACTGCACCGCTGCGACAGACTCCGGCAATCATCTTGCGGCGCTGAAGATGATCACCATGCAGGGTGGCGTTTTCGGCGCACACGCCAGGTCGGTCGCGTTGCTGGACGCGGTCTCGGCCACCTAGAAAGAGAAGGGCCCCGAGCATGATCGCCCCTGTCAATCCGAGCCCACCCGCCGTTGGGGCGCTGGCGCTCGACACCTACGAGCTCACCAAGCGCTTCGGCAGCTTCACGGCGATGGATCATGTGACCATGCATGTCGAGCCGGGGACGGTGCATGCGCTGCTCGGAGAAAACGGCGCCGGCAAGAGCACGCTGGTGAAGTGTGTGGCGGGGTTCCAGCGCGCCGAGGAGGGCAGCATCATGATCGATGGGCGCGAGCAGGACATCGCGAACCCGATCGTCGCGCGGGCGCTCGGCATCGGCATGGTCTACCAGCACTTCACGTTGGCACCCGGCATGACGGTCGCGGAAAACCTGTTGCTGGCGGGCGGCAAGACGCCGGCCATGATCGACTGGAGGCGAAAGCGCGCCGAGCTAAAAGACTTTCTGGCGACGACGCCTTTTGCGCTCGACTTGGATGTCCGGCCTTCGGAACTCGCGGCTGGCGAGAAGCAGAAGCTCGAACTGCTGAAGCAGCTTTATTTGAAGCCGCGCCTGCTGATCCTCGACGAGCCGACTTCGGTGCTGACACCGCAAGAGGCCGACGAGGTGCTGGGCCACGTGCGCGAGTTCGCGTTGAGCGGAATGTGCACCGTGCTGATCATCACGCACAAGTTTCGCGAGGTGATGGCTTATGCCGACAGCGTGACGGTGCTGCGTCGCGGCAAGGCGGTGCATCACTGCAGGGTGCCTGACACGAACCCGGCGAGGCTCGCGGCCGCCATGATGGGTGAAGGCGAAGCGCCGCCGCCGGAGAGCGACACGGCGGCGCCGTCGGGGCGCGCGCTGCATGCCATGAAGGACACGCCGGCGGATGCACCCGTGGCATTGCGCATCGACGGGCTTCGTGCGCAGGGTGATCGCGGCACGCTGGCGGTGCACGATCTCAGCTTGAGCGTGCGCGCCGGCGAAATCCTGGGCGTGGCCGGCGTCTCGGGCAATGGTCAGCGAGAGATGGTGGAGGCGCTGGTGGGGCAACGGCCGCGCCTCGCAGGGCAAGTCACGGTCATGGGCAAGCCCTATGGCGCGCGGCGCGAGGAGAACCGGCGCCTGAAGGTGCGCAGCCTGCCGGAGGAGCCGCTGCGCAATGCCTGCGTCGGCGATCTCAGCGTTGCGGAAAACATGGCGCTTCGCGATTTCGACCAACCGCCGCTGGCGTGGCAAACGATGGGCGCTGGCGTACTCAACTTTCCGCTGTGGCGTCGTCGTGCGCGCGAATGGATTGCTGAATACGGCGTCAAGACGCAGGGGGAGGGCGCACCGATTCGCAGCCTCTCAGGGGGCAATGTGCAGCGCGCGGTGCTGGCGAGAGAGCTGGCGGGCGATATCAATGTGTTGATCGCGGCGAATCCGGTGTTCGGCTTGGACTTCGCGGCAGTGGCGGAGATTCACACCCGCATCGTGCAGGTGCGGGCGCGGGGCGGGGCGGTTTTGCTGATCAGCGAGGACCTCGATGAGTTGCTGGAGATGGCGGACCGGATCGTGGTGATGAGCGAAGGGCGTGTGGTGTTCGAGACGCCTGCTGCTACGGCTGAAAGGCATGTGCTGGGGGCACATATGGGGGGCGGGGAGCACGCTGTGGTGGCTTCATGAGGCGTCGTGGGTTTGTGCCGGTTTCTGTTGCTTGGGGCGGCCGCCCGGTATGCGGTGCGGGCTGTGCGACCCCGCTGCGCCGGCCCTTCGGGCTTCCCTGCAGTGCTCGACTCAGGCGGGGTCCGCGTGAAACTCGCTGCGCTCAGACACACGCGGCCCTGATCCGCCTGAGTCTGCGCGCTTCGGC
>NZ_JBFTIJ010000019.1:0-72912 GCF_056394705.1 Variovorax sp. 10N420
TTTCGCGCGGACCCCGCCTGAAGCGAGCACCGCAGGTTGCCCGAAGCGAAGCGCAGGGACGCGCACAGTGGGGTCGCCTTTCTTTTGCTTACTTTTCTTTGGCGACCCAAAGAAAAGTAAGTCGCCCGCCGGGGCGAGTCCCGGCCAACCCCCTCACCAAACCCCCTCACCCCAACACCCACATCACAGTCCCCAGAGGAGGCAAAGTCAGAACAACAGACTCCCCCTGCCCATGCCACCCAACAGCTTCACTACTCACAACCCCATTCCCCACCCCACTCCCCCCATAAATCAAGTTATCGGTATTAATAATCTCCCGATAAACCCCAGCCAAAGGCACCCCCACCCGATACCCATACCGAACTTCCGGCGTGAAGTTGCAAACCACCACCACGAACCCCCCTTGCGCATCCCGCCGCAAAAACGCAAACACCGACTGCTCCACGTCGTCATGACAGAGCCACTCAAACCCCCGCGCCTCGCAGTCCAGCTCATGCAGCGCACCAAAGTGCCGGTACACGTTGTTCAGGTCCTTCACCAGCCTCCGAACCCCTTGATGAGAAGCCTGCTCCAGCAGGTGCCAATCCAGCCCGCGATCGGCATTCCACTCGGCCCATTGCGCAAACTCGCCCCCCATGAAGAGCAGTTTCTTCCCCGGATAAGCCCACAGGTAGCCGTACAGATTGCGCAGCCCAGCAAACTTCTGCCAGACATCGCCCGGCATGCGGCCGATCATCGAACCCTTGCCATGCACAACTTCGTCGTGCGACAGCGGCAAGACGAAGTTCTCCGAATGCGCATACATCAGCCCGAAGGTAATGAGCCGATGGTGGAACTTACGAAAGACAGGGTCAGTCCCGGCATAGGCGAGCGTGTCGTTCATCCACCCCATATTCCACTTGTAGTGAAAACCAAGGCCGCCACTCTCGGGAGGACGCGTCACGCCCGGGAAGCTGGTCGATTCCTCGGCAATGGTCGCGGTGCCGGGCCGCTCGACGCCCACGACATGGTTCATGCGGCGCAGGAAGTCGATGGCTTCGAGGTTCTCGCGGCCGCCCTGTGCGTTGGGCACCCATTCGCCGGGTTCGCGGCTGTAGTCGCGGTAGAGCATCGAAGCCACTGCATCCACACGCAAGCCGTCCACGCCATAACGCTCCAGCCAATACAACGCGTTGCCGACAAGGTAGTTGCGCACCTCCGTTCGCGCGTAATTGAAGATGAGCGTCTGCCAATCGTTATGAAAGCCCTCGCGCGGATCGGCGTATTCGTACAGCGCGGTTCCGTCGAAGGTGCCGAGGCCGTGCGAGTCGGTCGGAAAATGCGCGGGCACCCAATCGAGGATCACGCCGAGTCCGGCCGCATGTGCCGCTTCGACGAAGGCGCGGAAATCACCGGGCGTCCCAAAGCGCGACGTCGGCGCGTACAAGCCGATCGGCTGATAGCCCCATGAACCGTCGAACGGATGCTCGCTGATCGGCAAGAGCTCGATGTGGGTAAAGCCCATGTCGTGTACGTAGGGCACCAGCGTTTCGGCCAGCTCGCGGTAGTCGAGCCATTCGTGGCCGTTCTTGCGCCGCCAGGAGCCCATGTGCACCTCGTAGATGCTGATGGGCGCGTTGCGCGCATTGGCCTGGGCGCGGACGGTCGGCACTTTGGCGGGCGGCGGCAGCGGCTGAACGACGCAGGCGGTGTCGGGGCGCAGGCGCGCGGAGAATGCAAAGGGATCGGCCTTGCGCAGCACATGGCCGTGGGCCGACAGGATTTCGAATTCGTAGCTGTCGCCCGGCGCGACATGGGGCGCGAAGATCTCCCATACGCCGCATTCGCGCCGGAACCGCATCATGTGGCGACGCCCATCCCATTGGTTGAAATCGCCCACCACCGAAACGCGGCGCGCGTTCGGCGCCCACACCGCGAAAGCGACGCCGCGCACGCCATCCATTTCGCGCAAATGGGCGCCGAGTTGCTCGAAAGGCCGCAAATGCGTGCCTTCCGCCAGCAGCCAGACGTCCGTTTCGCCCAGGACGGGCGGAAATCGATAGGGGTCTTCGAGCAGCGAGGTGTGCCCGCCCCAGTCGATGTGAAAGCGATAGCCGAGCCGGGCTTCCGATGCAGGAACGAGCCCGGCGAACAGATCGCTGCCGCCCTGCCGGACCAGTTCCGCCAGCGGCCAGCCTGAGCCCGACTGCATGACCGTCACGAACTTCGCGCCCGGCAACAGCGCGCGAATCTCGAGCCCCTCGTCCGTCTGGTGCGGACCGAGGACGGCGAAGGGGTCGCCATGCTCGGCACGCATCAACGCACCGACTTCGGCATCAGGTGTCATGGAGCGGCTCTCCGGTTCGTAAATCATTGTGGCACGCGAGAAGTGCGCCATGCCTCTAGCCGCGATAATCCGCCTTCCCCGGCCGCCTGGCGCCGGCCTTGCCCAAGCCCAATGAATCCCAGCTACAAACCCAGTGACGTCGAGTCCGCAGCCCAGGCCTACTGGACCGCTGCCGACGCCTATCGCGTGACCGAGGACGCGCGCAAAAAGAAGTACTACGCCTGCTCGATGCTGCCGTACCCCAGCGGCAAGCTGCACATGGGCCACGTGCGCAACTACACCATCAACGACATGCTCACGCGCTACCTGCGCATGAGCGGCTACAACGTCCTGATGCCGATGGGCTGGGACGCCTTCGGCCTGCCGGCCGAAAACGCTGCGCTCAAGAACGGCGTGCCGCCCGCGCAGTGGACGTACGAGAACATCGGCTACATGAAGACCCAGCTCCAGGCGATGGGCCTGGCGATCGACTGGAGCCGCGAGATCGCGACGTGCGATCCGAGCTACTACAAGTGGAACCAGTGGCTGTTCCTCAAGATGCTCGAAAAAGGCATCGCCTATCGCAAGACGCAAGTCGTCAATTGGGACCCGGTCGACCAGACGGTGCTTGCCAACGAACAGGTGATCGACGGCAAGGGCTGGCGCACCGGCGCCACGGTCGAGCGGCGCGAGATCCCGGGCTACTACCTCAAGATCAGCGACTACGCCGAGGAACTGCTGGAGCACACGCAGAACAAGCTCCCTGGCTGGCCGGAGCGCGTCAAGCTGATGCAGGAAAACTGGATCGGCAAGAGCGAAGGCGTGCGCTTCGCGTTCAAGCACAAGATCAAGGACGAGAAGGGCCAGTTGATCCAGGGCGGCCGCATGTACGTCTTCACGACGCGCGCCGACACCATCATGGGCGTCACTTTCTGCGCCGTCGCGCCGGAGCACCCGCTGGCGCTGCACGCCGCCAAGAACAATCCCGAGCTCGCCGCCTTCATCGAAGAGTGCAAGAGCGGCGGCACCACCGAGGCCGAACTCGCCACCCAGGAAAAAAAGGGCGTACCGACCGGCCTGACCGTCACGCACCCGCTCACCGATGAAGAGGTTCCGCTCTGGGTCGGCAACTATGTGCTGATCAGCTATGGCGACGGCGCGGTGATGGGCGTCCCCGCGCACGACGAGCGCGATTTCGCGTTCGCCAACAAATACGGCATCGAGATCATCCAGGTCGTCCTGGTCGACGACGAGCCGCATTTCGACTACCACCGATGGCAGGACTGGTACGCCGACAAGCAGCGCGGCGTCACCATCAATTCGGACAACTTCAGCGGCATGTCGCACATCGAGGCCGTCAAGGCCGTGGCGCACGCGCTCGAGCAGAAGGGACTGGGCGCCCTTCAAACCACCTGGCGACTGCGCGACTGGGGCGTGAGCCGCCAGCGCTACTGGGGCACGCCGATCCCGATCATCCATTGCGAAGAGCACGGCGCCGTGCCGGTGCCCGAGCAAGATCTGCCGGTGGTCTTGCCGACGGACTGCGTGCCGGACGGATCGGGCAATCCGCTCGCCAAGCACGAAGGCTTCCATGCCGGCGTCGTGTGTCCGGTCTGCGGCAAGGCCGCGCGGCGCGAAACCGACACGATGGACACCTTCGTCGACAGCTCGTGGTACTTCATGCGCTACTGCGATCCGAAGAACGACGACGCCATGGTGGCCGAGGGCGCGAAGTACTGGATGCCGATGGACCAGTACATCGGCGGCATCGAGCACGCGATCCTGCACCTGCTCTATGCGCGCTTCTGGACCAAGGTGATGCGCGACCTGGGGCTCGTCAAGGTCGACGAGCCTTTCAGCAAGCTGCTCACGCAGGGCATGGTGCTCAACCACATCTTTTATACGCGCGGCGAGAAGGGCGGCAAGGACTACTTCCCGCCTTCGGACGTGACGCCGGTGCTCGACGCGCAGGGCCGCATCACCGGCGGGACGCTGGCTGACGGCACGAAGCTGGAATACGGTGGCGTGGGCAAGATGGGCAAGACCGAGCGCAACGGCGTCGATCCTCAGGACCTGATCGAAAAATACGGCGCTGACACCGCGCGCCTGTACACGATGTTCACGGCGCCGCCCGAAGCGACGCTCGAATGGAACGACGCGGCGGTGGAGGGCAGCTATCGCTTCCTGCGGCGAGTCTGGAATTTTGGCGTGGCGCTTCAGGGCGCGGAGCCCGCCGCCGCGACCGGCAAAAAGGAAAAGGCGCCGGTCTTCGGCAAGGGTGCCAAGGAACTGCGACGCGAAGTGCACACGGTGCTGCGCCAGATCGATTACGACTACCAGCGCATGCAATACAACACGGTGGTGTCGGGCTCGATGAAGCTGCTCAACGCGCTCGAAGGGTTCAAGCCCGAGGCTGCGGACGCCGGCGACCGCGCGGCAGTGCGCGAAGGCATGGGCATCCTGTTGCGCTGCCTCTATCCGGCGACGCCGCACATCGCGCACCAGCTCTGGCACGAGCTTGGCTACGACAAGGACATGGGCGATCTTCTCGACGCGCCTTGGCCGGCGGTCGACGTCGTTGCGCTGGAGCAGGACGAAATCGAACTGATGCTGCAAATCAACGGAAAGCTCCGGGGATCGCTGCATGTTCCTGCAACGGCCACGAAGCCGGAAATCGAGAAGCTCGCGCTTGCCAGCGAGATCTTCGTCAAGCATGCGGAGGGCGCGCCTGCCAAGCGGGTCATCGTCGTGCCGGGGCGGCTCGTGAACGTGGTGATATGAGCGGCATGACCCCGCGACACGTTTTGCCGCGCCGCGGCTTCCTCGCGGCTGCTTCGGCCGTGTTCGTGCTGGCCGGATGCGGATTCGAGCTGCGCAAGGCGCCGACCTTTTCGTTCAAGACCATCGCCGTGGTGCCGAGCACCACGCCGTTTGCCAATTACGTGCGTCGCAATCTTCGAGCGACCGGAACCGTCGAGGTGCTGCCGGCCGACCAGGCAGAGAAAGCCGAGGCCGTGCTCGACATCCTGGCGGAGAACCGCGAGAACGTCGTGATCTCGACCAACTCGGCGGGCCAGGTGCGGGAGATGCAACTGGTCCTGAGGGTGCGCTTCAGGTTGCGCGGAAAGGGCGGCAAGGAATTGCTGCCACCGTCCGAGATCCAGCAGTCGCGCGACATCACCTACAACGAAACCGTGGCGCTGGCGAAAGAATCGGAAACCGAACTGCTGTACCGGGACATGCAGACGGATATTGCTCAGCAGCTTCTTCGGCGTCTCGCTGCAGCTAGACAGATATGACCCCCCAGGCTGCGCGCACTGCGTGTCGCTTCGCCTACCCCCCGCGGGGGGCAACACCAGCGGCCCGGCAAAGCCGGTTCCGCGGTGTTCTGCGGGATCGGCTCGCTTCACTTTGCTCTTGGATATGCAACTGACCAGCGCGCAGCTTTTGGGGCATCTGGCTCAGCGGGTGGCGCCGCTCTACGTCATTCATGGGGACGAGGCATTGCTGGCTCAGGAGGCTGCGGACGCCATTCGGGCGGCGGCTCGGGTGCGGGGATACACGGAGCGGAGCGCCTATACGGTGGCTGGGGCGCATTTCGATTGGAGCGCGGTGCTGGCGGCGGGAGGCTCGTTGAGCCTTTTTGCGGATCGGCAGATTGTCGAAATACGCATTCCTTCGGGGAAGCCGGGCAAGGACGGCAGTGCGGCCCTTCAGCAGATCGCGGAAGCAGCGCAAGGGAATGACAGCACTCTTACTTTGGTGATGCTGCCTCGTCTGGACAAGGCGACGCGGACGGGCGCCTGGTTCTCGGCTTTGGAGAACAACGGGGTCAGCCTGCAGATCGAGACGATCGAGCGGGCCGCTTTGCCGCAATGGATCGCGCAGCGGCTCGCGCAGCAGGGGCAGCGGGTCAAGAGCGGGGAAGAGGGTCAGCGGACGTTGCAGTTCTTTGCCGATCGGGTGGAAGGCAATCTGCTCGCGGCGCATCAGGAAATCCAGAAACTGGCGCTGCTCTACCCCGAGGGCGAATTGAGTTGGGAGCAGGTCGAAGGTGCGGTGAACAACGTCGCGCGCTATGACGTGTTCAAGCTGTCTGAAGCCGTGCTGGCCGGCAATCCGCAGCGCGTCGCGCGGATGCTCGAGGGATTGCAGGCCGAAGGCGAGGCCGAGGTGCTGGTCCACTACACGCTTGCAGAGGACATCCGCGCGCTGAAGCGGGTGAAAGACGCCATGGCCGCCGGACGGCCCTTGCCCATGGCGCTGCGCGAAAACCGGATCTGGGGTCCGCGCGAGCGAGCTTTCGAGCGCGTGTTGCCGCGGGTCGACGATCGCGCGCTGGCGCGCCTGCTGCGTGCAGCGCACGTGGTCGACGGCATCGTCAAGGGACTGAAGCAGCCTGACTGGTCCGCGGACGGCTGGCAAGCCCTCCAGCGGTTGGCGCTGATGCTTTGCCGCGCGTGCGCAAATCCATAAGCGCACAGGAATGGTGCGGACTCGCCCCTTCATGCCCATTGCTCTTCATGGGCGCGGCACAATCCGCAAATGAACATGCTGAATGTCCCCGACTACGTGCGGGCCCTGGGTGCGCAGGCCAAGCACGCCTCGACCCTGATGGCGCGCGCGGACGCCGCCACCAAGAACAAGGCTCTGAAGGCTTTGGCGCGCCGTTTGCGCGCTGCTGGCGGCGTGCTCGCCGAAGCCAATTCCAAGGATCTCTCCCGCGCCGAAGGCGCCGGCCTTTCTGCACCCATGGTTGACCGGCTCAAGCTGACGCCAAAGGTGATCGAGACCGTCGCCCTGGGCTGCGAGCAACTGGCAGCCATGCCCGACGTGATCGGCGAAGTGATCGGGATGAAGCAGCAGCCCAGCGGCATCCGCGTCGGCCAGATGCGCGTGCCGATCGGCGTGTTCGGCATGATCTACGAGAGCCGTCCGAACGTGACCATCGAGGCGGCGAGCCTGGCGATCAAGAGCGGCAACTCCGCGATCCTCCGGGGAGGTTCGGAGGCCATTGAATCGAACAAGGCGCTGGCTTTGCTCGTCGCCGATTCGCTTGCCGAGGCGGGCCTGCCTGCCGACGCCGTCCAGCTCGTGCAGACCACTGACCGCGAAGCCGTCGGCCAGTTGATCGCGATGCCCGAATTCGTCGACGTGATCATCCCGCGCGGCGGCAAGGGGCTGATCGAGCGCATCAGCCGCGATGCCAAGGTGCCGGTGATCAAGCATCTGGACGGCAATTGCCACGTCTACGTCGACGACACAGCCGAACTCGACATGGCCGTGAAGATCGTCGACAACGCCAAGACGCAGAAGTACAGCCCCTGCAATGCCGCTGAGGGCCTCCTGGTGGCCGCATCGATCGCCGACGCCTTCCTGCCCGAGATCGGCGCCATTTTCGCGGCCAAGGGCGTCGAGATGCGATGCGACCCTGCCGCCGCGCGGATCCTGCGAGAAAGCCTGGAGACGAGTGGGAAGGCCGTAGTGGATGCGGTCGAATCGGATTGGTCGGAGGAATACCTCGCCGCAGTGATCAGTATCAAGGTCGTCGAGGACGTCGACGAGGCGATTGCGCATATCAATCGCTATTCGAGCCATCACACCGACGCGATCGTCACGCGCGACCACATGAACGCACAGCGCTTCCTCCGCGAAGTGGATTCGGCCAGCGTGATGGTCAACGCCAGCACGCGATTCGCAGATGGTTTCGAGTTCGGACTCGGCGCTGAAATCGGCATCAGCACCGACAAGTTCCATGCTCGCGGGCCGGTAGGAATCGAGGGGCTGACGTCCCTCAAATACGTGGTGCTGGGCCAAGGCGAGACCAGAAGCTGACCCCCAGGCTCGCGCCCGGCAAAGCCGGTTCCGCGGTGTTTCTGGTCTGGTTCCCGGGGCGGGATGGGTTGTCATTGGGGCATTGGGCCCCAAATCTACAATTCGCTCTTAGCTCAAGCTGCAAATCAAAGAAGGCCGCCGCATGGTCCCCCATCTCGTCACCGCCCTGAACGGCCCGATCAACGAACTCGAGCAACGCATTCTCGATTCAACCCCGGCCATCGAGCGCTGGTTTCGACTCGAATGGATGGAGCACACGCCGCCGTTCTACAGCTCGGTGGACATTCGGAACGCCGGCTTCAAGCTGGCGCCGGTCGACACCAACCTGTTTCCGCGCGGCTGGAACAACCTGACGCAGGAGATGCTGCCGCTGGCCGTGCAGGCGGCGCAGGCAGCCATCGAGAAAATCTGCCCCGAAGCGCGCAACCTGCTCGTGATCCCCGAGAACCATTCGCGCAACACCTTCTACCTGGCGAATGTTGCTCAACTCGTACGCATCTTCCACATGGCTGGGCTCAATGTCCGGGTCGGCTCGATTGACCCAGCCATCAAGTCGCCCAAGAAGATCGAGCTTCCGAACGGGGAGACGGTGTGCCTGGAGCCGGTCGTTCGCAGCAAGCGCCGTCTCGGGCTCAAGCATTTCGATCCCTGCACGATCCTGCTCAACAACGACCTTATCGCCGGCACGCCGGGCATTCTCGAAGACCTGCACGAGCAGTACCTGTTGCCGCCGCTGCACGCCGGCTGGTCGGTGCGGCGCAAGAGCAATCATCTTCACAGCTATGAAGAAGTGTCCAAGCGCTTCGGCAAGTTGCTGGGCATCGATCCGTGGCTGATCAATCCGATGTTCGCCAAGGCGGGCGAAATCAATCTCTCGACCGGCCAGGGCGTTGACGTACTGACCAGCCACGCGGACGCGCTTCTGACCAAGATTCGCCGCAAGTACAAGGAATACGGCATCAACGAGAAGCCCTTCGTGATCGTCAAGTCCGACAACGGAAGAGACGGCTTGGGCGTCGTGACGGTGCGCGATGCCAAGGAAATCGAAGCGCTCGCCCGCAAGTCGCGCAGCAAGACCGGCTCGGCCAAGGAAGGGCAGGAGCCGAGCGAACTGATCGTGCAGGAAGGTGTGCTCACGAACGAACGCGTGCATGACGGCGTCGCCGAGCCGGTCGTCTACATGATGGACCGCTACGTGGTCGGCGGCTTCTACCGTGTTCATGCAGAGCGCAATCCCGACGAAAACCTCAAGCTGCCGGGCGCGAGCTTCGTGCCGCTTGCCTTTTCGGAGAGTGCGCACTTACCGCAACCGGGGGCAAAGCCCGGCGCCAGCGCACCCAACCGCTTCTACATGTACGGGGTGATCGGGCGCTTGGCGATGGTCGCGGCGAGCTACGAACTCGAGGCCACGAACCCCGACGCCGAAATATATGAATGATTTCGGAGTACATATTGCAGGCCCCTGCGGCGGCGGCAAAATAGCGACCCCATAGCAACGCAAAACGAGGGCGGAGGCGACCGGCGACCATCAACGTCGCTGGCGCGCACGGGTGCAGCACCCCAACGCCCTCTGCATCGACTTCGTGTCCGCCCCAAAATCCTCCTCCCTTGCGTTGATCCTCGCTGCGATCGGCGTCGTCTACGGCGATATCGGCACCAGCGTTCTCTATGCGGTCAAGGAGGTCTTCGGCCACGGCCACGTCCCTTTCACCATCGAGAACGTCTACGGCATCCTGTCGATGTTCTTCTGGACCCTGACCGTCATCGTCTCGATCAAGTACGTGGTCCTCGTGCTCAGGGCGGACAACGAAGGCGAAGGCGGGCTGGTCGCGATGCTGGCGCTGGCATCGCAGGCGGTGGTCGACAAACCGCGGCTGCGCAGCGTGCTGCTGGTGGTCGGCATCTTCGGCACTTCGCTCTTCTATGGCGATGGCGTCATCACCCCGGCCATCTCGGTGCTCTCGGCGGTCGAGGGCCTGGAGGTCGTGTCGCCCGAGTTCCGGCACTATGTGATCCCGATCACCCTCGTCGTGCTGTTCTGCCTGTTCGCGGTGCAGAAGCGCGGCACCGCAGGCATCGGCCGGTTTTTCGGGCCGATCACGTTGACGTGGTTCCTGGCGATCGCGCTGCTCGGCGTGTCGCAGATCGTGACCCACCCCGAGATCCTCAAGGCGATGAGCCCACACTATGCGCTGCGCTTCATGTGGGGCAATCCGCTCACCAGCTTCATCATCCTGGGCGCCACGGTGCTCTGCGTGACCGGGGCCGAGGCGCTTTACGCCGACCTCGGGCACTTCGGCAAGCGGCCGATTCGCGTCGCATGGTTCTCGGTCGTGATGCCGGCGCTCACGCTCAATTACTTCGGACAGGGCGCCCTGCTGCTCGAGAACCCTGAAGCGGTGAAGAACCCCTTCTTCATGATGGCACCCGAATGGGCGCTGTTGCCGCTGGTCTTTCTTGCAACGGCGGCCACGGTGATTGCATCGCAAGCGCTCATCACGGGCGCCTTCAGCGTCACTCGCCAAGTGATCCAGCTTGGCTATCTGCCGCGCCTGAACATCGAGCACACCAGCGTGCGCACCACCGGGCAGATCTACATGCCCTTCGTCAACTGGGGCCTGTTCGTCGCCATCGTGCTGGCGGTGCTGATGTTCCGCTCGTCCAGCAACCTGGCGGCTGCATACGGCATCGCCGTGACGACCGACATGCTGATCACGACGGTGCTGACCTTCTTCGTCATCCGGTATGCATGGAAGTACCCGCTGATCCTGTGCATCGGCGCGACCGGGGCCTTCTTCGTGGTCGACTTCATGTTCTTCGCGTCGAACCTGCTCAAGCTCTTCGAGGGCGGCTGGTTCCCGCTGCTGATCGGTGGGTCGATCTTCATGCTGATGTTGACCTGGAAAGAAGGCCGGCGGCTGATGGGTCAGCTGCAGTTGGCCGAAGCCATCGACCTGCGCAGCTTTCTCGACTCGGTGTTTGTCAGTCCGCCGGCGCGCGTCGATGGCACGGCGGTGTTCCTGACGGCGGAGCCGGGCGTCGTGCCGAATGCGCTGCTGCACAACCTGAAGCACAACAAGGTGATGCACGACCAGAACCTGTTCGTCACCGTGCGCAACCACGAGGTGCCCTGGATTCCCATGGACAAGCGCATCGAGATGGAACCGCTCGGGCATCACTGTTGGCAGATCATCGTCCACTATGGTTTCAAGAACGACGTCGACCTGCCGCGCGCGCTGGAACATGCGCGCTTGCGCGGATGCCAGCTGGAGGCGATGACGACCAGCTACTTCCTGTCGCGCGACGTGGTGATCCCCACGCTGGGCAGCGGCATGGCCCCATGGCGCGAGAAGCTCTTTGCGCAGATGCATCACAGCGCCAGCGGCGCTGCGGACTTCCTTGGGTTGCCTAACAACGCTGTGGTGGAGCTGGGCTCGAAAATCGAGATTTGACTCGCCCCCAGGCTACGCGCACTTCGTGTCGCTTCGCCTACCCCCTGACCGGGGGCAACACCAGCGGCCTGGCAAAGCCAGTTCCGCGGTGTTTCTGGGATGAGCGGGGTGGGGTGTTGGGCGGCACAATCCCGGCATGCGATTTTTCAGGGACCTTAGTCTTTCGGCTTTTACTGCGGGGTTTGTTGCGGTGCTCGTGGGGTTCACGAGTTCGGTGGCGATCGTGTTTCAGGCTGCGCAGGCGTTTGGGGCTACGCCGGAGATGATTTCTTCGTGGATGTGGGCGCTGGGACTTGGGATGGGGTTGGCTTCGGCGGTGCCTTCGCTTTGGTGGCGGAAGCCGGTAATGATTGCCTGGAGCACGCCAGGGGCGGCCGTGCTGGCGGTGGCAGGGGCGGGGTACTCGATGAATGAGGCGGTGGGGGCGTTCATCGTTTGTGCAGTGCTGATGACGGCTGCGGGCGCCACCGGATGGTTCGAGCGGGTGATGAACAAGATTCCGATGGCGCTGGCTTCTGCCTTGCTGGCGGGGGTGCTGGCGCGGTTTGGGCTGCAGGCCTTTGTGGCAGCGCAGACGGCTTTGCCGCTGGTGCTGCTGATGCTGGGCACTTATCTGGTGGGCAAGCGGGTGCTTCCGCGCTATGCGGTTCCTCTCACGTTGTTGGTGGCGATTGTTTTCGTTGCCGCGCGCGGCGACCTTGCCTGGGGCGCGGTGCATTTCAGCGTGGCGATGCCGGTGTTCACGACGCCGGTGTTCAGTTGGCAGGCTGTGGTCAGCCTCGCGCTGCCGCTGTTCGTGGTGACGATGGCATCTCAGAATCTCCCGGGCGTTGCTGCCATTCGGGCGGCCGGCTACGAATTGCCAGTGTCCAAGCTCATCACGATCAGTGGACTGACGACGCTGGTTCTGGCGCCTTTCGGTGCGTTTGCGCTCAATCTCAGCGCCATCACTGCGGCGATTTGCATGGGGCGCGAGGCGCACGAAGATCCGGCACGCCGCTACACAGCGGCGGTGAGTTGCGGCGCCATCTATGTGGTGATCGGCTTTTTTGGCGCGGCGGTCACGGGGCTGCTGACGGCGTTTCCGAAAGAGCTCGTCGCCGCGATCGCCGGCCTGGCGCTCCTTGGCACGATCGGCGGCGGGCTTGCTGCCGCCGTGAAGGACGAATCGCATCGCGAAGCGGCGCTGATCACCTTTCTCGTCACGCTCTCGGGTGTGACGTTGCTTGGCATCGGCTCGGCCTTCTGGGGCGTGGTAGCCGGGGCGATCGCACTGGGCATTCAGCAATTGGGGCGCAGACCTTTCGCGGGCAAGGACATCGCCGCTGCCCGCAAGATCGAGTCCGACAACGTTCGAAAGACTTCCTGAATGCCAGCACTTTCCCAGATTCGCCCACTTCGTCGGGTCGCTACCTTCTCTTCAAAGACAGCCGCTGCGGCGCGGCAAGGCCAATTCGGGCGCGTCGCGCAGTGGAGCAACTGACATGCACATTCTTTTCGTCGCCGATCCGCTCTCCCAGTTCAAGATCTACAAGGACACGACCTTTTCGATGATGCGGGAAGCGCAGCGCCGCGGCCATGCCATCTCGGTCTGCGAACCGCGCGACTTGGGCTGGCAGCGCGGCCGGCCGGTCACTGCCAAGGCGCGTGCGATCACACTGACCGGCTCGCCGGACGACTGGTACCGCGAAGAATCCGTTGAAGAGCGCCCGCTGCACGGCTTCGACGTCGTTCTGATGCGCAAGGACCCGCCCTTCGACGCCGAATACATCTACGCGACGCACTTGCTCGAGCAGGCCGAGCGAGAGGGCGCCCTCGTCGTCAACAAGCCGCGCGCGTTGCGCGATCACCCGGAAAAGCTCGCGATCATGGAGTTCGCGGAGTTCACCACGCCGACGCTGGTGACGCGCGATGCAGCCGCGGTGCGTGCGTTTCATGCTGAGCACAAGGACATCATCCTGAAGCCGCTCGACGGCATGGGCGGGATGGGCATCTTCCGCGTCACGTCAAACGCCCTCAACCTCGGATCGATCATCGAGACGCTCAACAAGGACGGCGCGCAGACCATCATGGTGCAGCGCTTCGTGCCCGAAATCTCGCAAGGCGACAAGCGCGTGCTGGTAGTCGGCGGGCAGGCGGTGCCCTACAGCCTCGCGCGCATTCCTCAGGGCACCGAAGTGCGCGGCAATCTGGCCGCGGGTGGCAAGGGTGTGGCGCAGCCGCTGACGGATCAAGACCGCCGGATCGCCGAGGCCATCGGACCGGTGCTGAGCGCGCGCGGACTGCTGCTGATCGGCCTGGACGTGATCGGCGGCTCGCTGACCGAGATCAACGTGACGAGCCCCACGTGCTTTCAGGAGATCACCGAACAGACCGGCTTCGACGTGCCGGCGATGTTCATCGACGCGCTCGAAGCGGAGCTGAAGAAGGCTTGACCGAGTCGGCGGCCCCGGCGGCCTTGGTCGCCGCACGCCGTGTGCCCGGCCTTCCATGCCCAAGCTGCGCCTGGAGCAGGCGGGCCCGGCGTTTGCGCGCCCAGATGACGATGCCCGTGACCGACAGCATCGCCACCATCACGCCCATGAACGACATGAGAATGCGCCCGGGCAGCCCAAGGATGCGTCCCGAGTGCAGCGGGAACTGCAACTGCACGAAGATATCGGCCGCAGTTCCTTCCCATGGACGGTTCTGGCTCAGCACGCGGCCGTCCTGCGCGTCGATGTAGAGATTGCTCAGGCCCATGCCGGCCTCGCCGTGGTCATCGTCGGCTTGAAAGAACGACACGTTATAGAAGCCGCTGCGCTTCTCGTAATAGATGCCGCCGAGCGGCGTCGTCCATCCGCGTGCCCTTGCTTCCGCGTCGGCGATGCGCACCACCTCGGCAAAGCCGAGCTTCGGCGTCACTTCCTGGCCCAGTGGCACCATCGCGCGCGTCTCGTAAGGGCCGGGTGTGGTCTTGGACACCAGCGACAGCACGGGATAAAAAACTTCGCGGTAGAGGTTGAGCGAAAAAGAAGTGAAGGCGATGACGATGATCGCCAGCCAGATCCACAGCCCGCCCGCTCGGTGCAGATCGAAATTGAGCTTGTAGCCGCCGGCGCGCCAGCGCATCAGCCAAGAGGGCTTCCATCGCGCCCACCAGGTCGCTGCGTCGCGATGGTGCGGTGCACGGGAGCCCGCCGGAACACGCCGGCGTCGCGGCATGGTCAGGTAGAGCGCCACGAAGCTGTCGAGCAGCCACACGAGCGCGACGGTGCCCATGATCCAGTAGCCGATGCGGTCCGTGCCCCACATCGCCGGAATGTGCAGGCTGTAGTGCACGGTGCGAAGGAAGGGCATCAGGTTCTCGCGCGACAGCGAGACAGCGTGCGTGTCGCGCCGCCCCTTGATCTCACCCGTCACGGGATCGACGTGGACCTTGTCGTAGCCGAGCAAGTAGGGCTGGCCCGTGGCCGGGTCCATGCGCGGCTCGACAAAGTAGCCTGCGGTATGGCCTTTCTCGAAGCCGAGCGAAATGTAGGAGACCTTGGCGCGCGGATCCGATGCCTCGACGGCGGCGGCAAGCGCCATCGGATCGCGGAACGGTCCCTGGCTGTCGGTCAGATACAGATCGCTGTTGAGCCACTCGTCCAGCTCGTGGTCCCACGACGTGACCGCGCCGGTGAGGCCGGCGACGATCAGGAAGAGCGCGACCGCCAGTCCCAGCCAGCGATGGACCACCGTCCAGATTGCGCGCATGGCTGTCCTCTTTCTCTGCTCAGAACTCGACGGAAGCGGTCAGGCTGAAGGTGCGCGGATTGCCGAGCACCAGGTAGCCGGAGCCTGGGTAGCCACCGACGGACGCCCAGTAGTCGCGATTGGCGACGTTGTTGACGCGCGCGCGCAGCGTCACGAGTTTGCCGGCGACGCCCGTGACATAGCGGGCACCCAGGTCCAGGCGGCCCCAGCCGGGCACGCGCAGCGTGTTCAGATCGTTCGCATAACTGCCGCCGGTGGCGATCACGCGGCCGTCCAGCGTCAGGCCGGGCACGCCCGGCACGTCCCATTCGAGCCCGATGGTGCCCTGCTGGTCCGGCACGCCGATGACCTTGTTGCCGTTGGTCGCGATGTCGCCGGTGTTTCGCTGCACGGCGTCGAGGAAGGTCACCCCGCCAAGGACGCGAAAGCCCTTGACCGGTTCGCCAAACACCGTGAATTCGAGACCTTGGTGGCGGTCCTGGCCCTCCGCCACGAACAGGCCGGCCGAATTGCGCAATGCGCGCGGCTTTTCGATGGAGAACAGCGCTGCCGTGGCGCCGAGGCCGGCGCCTTCGTACTTGACGCCGATCTCCTGCTGCTTCGCGACGTAGGGGTCCAGCGCCTGGCCCACGTTGACCACGGGAAGCCCGCCGATCTGCGCGGGCGCCGTTTCGCCCGGAGCGAGGCTTTCGACGTAGTTCGCGTAGGCGGACACTTCTTTGCTGAACTTGAAGACGACGCCAGCGGCAGGGCTGGTATGGCTTTGGTCGCTGCCGCCTGCCGCGGCGCCGGTGTCGTATGCGAAGTTGTCGACGTTGATCGTCTGGCGGCGTGCGCCCAGGGTGAACAGCAGCGTGTCATCCATGAAGGACATGGTGTCGCCGAGAACATAGCTCGTCAGCCGCTTTTCTTGCGTGAGCGCGGGAGAAGCCAGGTTGTTGCCGCCAAGCGAGAGAGGGCCGAAGGCCGGCAGCGGCGAATAGACAGGGTTGTAGAGATTGGTCGCCTGCGTGTTGAGGAAGTCGAAGCGATAGGCGTTCTTTCGCTCCGAGTTGAAGTAGTCGTACGACGCGACCAGCGCGTGCTTGACCGGGCCCGTCTTGACGGTGCCGCGAATGCCGACCTGGCCCGCCTTCACGTCTTCTTCGCCCGTATTGTCGAAACGGTACGTGGTTCCTGCGCCGGTGAATGCGTTGTCGACGGTGATGTTGGCGAGCGAATTGGCTTCGCTGCCGCTGCGCGCGCCGGCGGCGAACCAGCCGGTGACGTTGTCGCTGAAGTCGTACTCGCCGCGCACCGTGCCGAAGGTGTCGCGTTCGTTCGAATAGGTCCAGGGCTGTGCCCAGTTGGTCTTGGCGTCCGGCGGTGACGGCACGCGGGTGAGGCCGCTTGCCAGCGTGACATTGGTGCGGGTCTGGCTCAGGCGATGATCCTGATAGCCGACGTCGGCGGAAAGGCGCGCATTGCGGCTGCGCCAGTCGAGACCGACGGATGCGACGTCGAGGTTCACGCCTTCGTTGTCGACGCCCGTGCCGCCCTCGCGATGCGCGGCGTTGACCCGGATGCCCGTGCTGTCGTCAGGTCCGAAGCGGCGCGAAATGTCCGCCGCGCCATAGAACTCCGAGCCCGTGGCGCCTCCCAGCGTGATCTGCGTGAGAGGTTCGTTGCCCGCTCGCTTGGGCGACAGGTTGACCGAGCCGCCGATGCCGTCTCCACCGGGCGCCGAGCCGTTCAGGAAAGCGCTGGGGCCGCGCAGCACTTCGACACGCTCGAAGAGCTCGGACGAGATGTATTGGCGCGGCAGCAGGCTGTAGATGCCGTTGTACGCGATGCTGTCGGAGCCCAGGAGGAAGCCGCGGATGAAGTACGTCTCCTGGAAATTGCCGAAGCCGCGCGCAACGCGCACCGAAGGGTCGTTTAACAGCACGTCGCCCACGCTGCGTGCTTGCTGGTTCTGGATCAGCTCGTTCGTATAGCTCGTCGCGCTGAAGGGCGAATCCATGTTGTCCAGCGTGCCCAGAACCCCGAAGCGTCCACCGCGCGCGACCTGCCCGCCGGCGAACGGCTTGGCCAGGCCGGCAGCCGATGCGTCTGCGCTGGCTTCGACCGTCACCGTGGCCAAAGTCCCGCCCGATTCGGCCGGTGCGGCTGGCGTCGTTTGCGCGGTTGCGATCAGCGCCTGCAGGGCGAGAGTGGTGGCAAGAGCGGCGGGACGGAGGGGAAACCTGACTGGAAGCATGAGGGGGCTCGTTTTTGGCTACGGAAATGAGAATGATTATTATCTCCGCCGACTTGCGGACGAAGAATCCCACCCGCCCCAAAAGAGCCGGACACGTTGTTTTCATGTCAAAAAGAGTTCGGCGCAGCCGCGGACGCCGACCTCAGCCGTTGCGGCGGCCGTCCACGAACACCGCCAGCTCCTGCGGCGCAAAAGCCGTCCACGCCTCGTTGGTCGTCAGCGGCGCCGTCACTACGACCGCGACGCGATCGTTCGGGGTCGTGTGCTCGGCGAAGTCGATGCTCAGATCTTCGTCCGACAGCTCTGCCGTCACGAACGGATGCTTGCGCTCCACATACCAGAGATGCGTGGACGCATGCGCCCACAGCGCCTGTCCGTTCGAGAGCATGAAATTGAAGGTGCCATGGGCCGCAAGGCGCGGCGCCAGTTCGCGCAGCGTGAGCGTGAGTTCGCTGACGCTCGGAACGCCAGCATGGGACTTCGCAAGCTCTTGCATGATCCAGCAGAAGGCGTGTTCGCTGTCGGTGCTGCCAACGGGATGGAAGTTGCCGTGCAGGCGGGGCCTGAAATCCTTCAGGTCGCCGTTGTGAGCGAAGACCCAGTAGCGGCCCCACAGCTCCCGCACGAAGGGATGGCAGTTCTGCAGGTTGACCGCGCCCTGCGTCGCCTTGCGGATGTGCGCGATGACATTGCGGCTCTTGATGGGATAGCGCCGGATCAGTTCGGCCACGGGTGACGCGCAGGCCGGCTGGTGATCGACGAAGTGCCTCAGCCCGCGATCCTCGAAAAAGGCAATGCCCCAGCCGTCCGCGTGATGGTCGGTTCGCCCGCCGCGCTGCGCGAAGCCCGTGAAGCTGAAGGTCACGTCGGTGGGCGTGTTGCAGTTCATTCCCAGGAGCTGGCACATGGGGTCTAGCTTACCCGCGCGGCCATGCGATTTACTGCACCGGCTGCTCGCTCAGCGCCTTGGGAGCTTTTTCGCGCAATTGCAGCGCGGCGCAGATGGCCAATGCGCAAAGTGCGGCCAACATGGCGAATACCTCGTCGAAGGCGGCCAGGCGGGCGGCGCTGCTCACCGGATTGCTGAGCGAATCGCCATGAGCGGCCAAGCGCCACTCGAGAACGATCGCGCAAAGGCTGACGCCGGCGGCGCCGCCCAGCATGCGCAGAAAGTTGATGGCGCTGGCGCCTTGCGGGATCAGCGGCTTTGCGAGCGGGCGCATCGATCCGAGATTGAGCGACGGAAGGATGAACCCCAACCCGAGGCGGCCCACGATGGCAAAGGCGACCAGCAGCCAGATCCCGCTGTCGAGATGCAGCACCATCATCAGCGCGAACGACGCGGCCAGAAGCACCAGGCCGATGCTGACCAGCAGATAGGTCGGATGCCGGTCGGCGAGCCGGCCTACGCCGGCAATCGTCAGGGCGAGCACGATGCCGGCGGGCAAGAGGATGGTGCCGACGTGCGATGCGGAAAGCTGCAATCCGACCTGCATATAGACGGGCAGCAGGTAGGTCGATCCGAACAGCGCAGTGCCGTAGATGAAGGCGACGATGCTTCCCATGGCGAACTGCCGGTACTTGAACAGCGCCAGGTTCATCAGTGGCGCCCCGCCGTTCGCCCCCAGCCGGGCCTGCCAGGCCAGGAACGCCGCGAACGACACGGCAGCGGCCACCAGCAGCGCGGCCGCTTGCAGTGGGGCGTCGCCGCGCAGTTCAACCAAGCCGTTCAGCAGGCACAGCGTGCCGACGGTGCCGAGCGTCAGGCCTCGCCAGTCCAGCCCGCTGCCGCGCTCCGCGGCCACCCCGCCCGGCGCCGTGGTCGGCACGAACTTGAAGGCCAGCCAGATCGAGGCGATACAGAACGGCACCACCATGAAAAAGATCGAGCGCCATCCAAAGAGGTCCACCAGCACGCCGCCGATGCTCGGCCCGATCGCCGGCGCCAGCACCACGCCCATGCCGAAGATGCCGCTCGCACGGCCTTGCTCATGCGGCTCGAACGCGCGCAGGATGATGATGGCCGGGATCGGTTGCACGACGCCCGCAGCCAGCCCTTCCGCGACGCGTGCGAGCAGGACGAGCGAAAAGCTGCTCGCCAGCCCGCCCGTCAATCCGCCCGCCAGCAACAGCACCATCGTGCCGACATAGGTTCGGCGGTAGCCATAGCGGGACAGCAGCCACGGCGTCGTCAGCATCGAGACCGTCATCGCCACCATGAAGCCGGAGCTGACCCACTGCGCGCGCTCCTGCCCGAGCGCAAAGTGGTGGCTCATGCCCGGAATGGCCACGTTCACGATGGTGGACGACATGATCGAGGCCATCACCCCCACCATGACAGAGATCAGCAACAGCCAGCGATATCGCTTGCCGTAGCGGATGCTGAGGGCGTGGGGAGGTGGGGAGGTCATCAAGCTCAAGCGGGGCGATTCAGGCGTCCTACAAGGATATCGGCGTTTTGGGTGCCGATACGCTTCCGACGCCCCGGCCACAATGGGCCATGCAAACCCAAGACCAGCAAGACCAGCAAGGTCGGCTTCAGGTTCAGGCAGGCCAGGCGCTGGAACTCCATGCCCCCACGCTCACCCGCGCCTATCAGTGCCAGTGCGGCCGACCGGTCTTCCTGCGCAACAGCGAGTGCCTCGCGTGCCACACGCCCCTGGGCTATGTGATCGAACGGCTCGGCGTGGTCCCACTGGCGCCGTCCACGCACGAAGGCGCCGAGCCGGACACCTTCACCGTCTTCGGAGACCCCGAGGGCAAGGCATACCGCCGCTGCGCCAACCTCTTGACCCCGGCAGCCTGCAACTGGATGGTGCCCGCGCCGCGCGAAGGCGACGATCCCGCTTTCAACGTCGAGGGCCTCGCGCCGGGCTTCTGCCTGTCGTGCAGCGTCACGCGCACCATCCCGGATCTTTCGGTCGAGAACAACGGCAATCTGTGGCGAAACCTCGAACTGGCCAAACGCCGGCTGATCTCGCAACTGCTCGCGCTGCGACTGCCGGTGGTCACGCGCTTGAGCGACCCGGTGCATGGCCTCGCGTTCGACTTTCTCAGCAACACGCCCGGCGGGCCGCACGTATTGACCGGGCATGACACAGGGGTCATCACGCTGAACGCCGAAGAGGCTGAGGACTCCGTTCGCGAGCGCATCCGAGCCGAGATGCGAGAGCCCTATCGCACATTGCTGGGGCACTTCAGGCACGAGATCGGCCACTATTACTGGGACCTGCTGGTCGCGCCGACGCCGTGGATCGACAGCTTTCGACAGCTGTTCGGCGATGAGCGCGCAGACTACGCTGCGGCGCTGCGCAACCACTACGACAACGGTCCGCCGCCGGATTGGGCCGTTCGTTTCGTGACCAGCTATGCGAGCTCTCACCCATGGGAAGACTGGGCCGAAACCTGGGCGCACTATCTTCACATGGCCGACACGGCCGACACGGCCATGAGCTTCGGCATCGATGCGCACAACGTCGAACTCGCCAGTGACCTCTTCGAGCCCGCGGACCTTTGGGAGCCCGATCATCCGGACGCTGCCAAATTCCTGGATTTCCTCAACGGCTGGGTGCGGCTCACGAATGTGCTCAACGAGCTCTCGCGCAGCATGGGGCAGCCCGACTACTACCCGTTCGTGCTGCCGCGCGCCGCCGTCGGCAAGCTCCAGTTCATTCACCGGGTGATCACCGAACAGCGTGAGCGCGGCGACCAGCCGCCGAAGGCGCCAGCACCCGCACCGTCAGCGGCGACACAGGCCGCCCCTCAGTCCTGAACGATGGCGAGCGCAGCGCAGCTTGCGCAAATGCAAGCCAGCCCGCGCCTTTCCAAAGGCACCTTGTCGAGAAGCTCGGCGCTGAAGTCGGCCTGCATGCACCAGCACGAAGCCTGCTTGCGGCCGGTTTCGCGTTCGATTTCCAGCGCGCAGCGGTTCGCTTGCCCGCAAAGCGGACAGCGCGAGGGATCGATTGGCGCGGTCTCGCCCATCACGCGATCTCGAAAGCCTGGAGCTTCTTCGGCACAGCGTGGTTTTGCAGCGTCACGTACACCGGAAGGCCATCGCGGTAGGCCGGATAGTCCTCCCCCTGAATCAGTGGCAGCAGATACCGGCGACATTTTTCAGTGATGCCGTAACCGTCTTCCGAGATGAAGTCGCGCGGCATGAACTTTTCGGCATTGGCGACCGCATCGAGCGGCGCCGTGCCGATGCGGTACGAGTAGGGCACGTCGGAGAGGCGTTCGATCGTGGGCATGACCGAGTTCTTTCCTTCGATGGCGAGCTCGACCGCCCGCTGCCCGAGTTCATAGGCCTGCTTCACGTCCGTCGCCGATGCGATGTGTCGTGCAGCGCGCTGCAGGTAATCTGCAACAGCCCAATGGAACTTGTGCCCGAGGGCTTCCTTGACCATCTGCGCCACCACAGGCGCAGCGCCGCCGAGTTGCGCGTGCCCGAAGGCGTCCTTGGAGCCCTGCTCGGCGAGGAAGGTGCCGTCCGGGTGATGACAGCCTTCGGACACCACGACCGTGCAGTAGCCGTGGAACTTCACAAGCGCATCGACGCGGGCGAGAAAAGCCGGTTGATCGAACGGGATTTCGGGAAAGAGGATCACGACCGGAATGCCCTGATCGGCCACCAGCCCGCCCGCCGCAGCGATCCAACCCGCATGGCGACCCATGACCTCGATCACGAAGACCTTGGTGGAAGTTGCCGCCATCGAGCGCACGTCCATCGAGGCTTCCAGCGTCGACACGGCGACGTATTTCGCGACGGACCCAAAGCCAGGGCAGCAGTCGGTGATCGGCAGGTCGTTGTCGATGGTCTTGGGCACGTGAATGGCCTGCAGTGGGTAGCCCATTGCTTGCGACAGCTGGCTCACCTTGAAGCAGGTGTCGGCCGAGTCCCCGCCGCCGTTGTAGAAGAAATAGCCGATGCCGTGCGCCTTGAAGACCTCGATCAGCCGCTCGTACTCGCGCCGGTTCTTCTCGAGCGACTTGAGCTTGTAGCGGCACGAGCCGAAGGCGCCGGACGGCGTGGAGCGCAGCGCCGCGATCGCCTCCGCCGACTCGCGGCTGGTGTCGATCAGGTCTTCGGCCAGTGCGCCGAGGATGCCGTTGCGGCCCGCGTAGACGGTGCCGATGCGGTCGGGATGGCGGCGCGCGGTCTCGATCACGCCGCAGGCGGAGGCGTTGATGACCGATGTGACGCCGCCGGACTGGGCGTAGAAGGCGTTGAGAGCGGGCATTGCGGCATTCTCCTGCAGCACCCGCCAGCGCGCCAGTGGCCCGTCAGCGTCCGGGCAGTCCCATCGATCGCGTGATCACCTCTTTCATGATCTCGTTCGTGCCGCCGTAAATGCGTTGCACCCGCGCATCGGCGTAGGCGCGCGTGACCGCGTATTCCCACATGAAGCCATAGCCGCCATGCAACTGCACGCATTCATCGGCGACCTTGCATTGAAGATCGCTGGTCCAGTACTTGGCCATGCTCGCGGTCGCGGTGTCGAGCTTTTCCTGCATGAGCAATTCGATGCACTTGTCGACGAAGACTTGTGCGACCTGCACTTCGGTTTGCAATTCCGCCAGCGTGTAGCGCGTGTTCTGGTAGGCGCCCACCGGCTGGCCGAAGACCTTGCGTTCCTTCACGTAGGCCACCGTCTGATCAATGACCGATTGCGACGCTGCCACTGCGCTGATGGCGATCTGAAGCCGTTCCCACGGCAACTGCTCCATCAGGCAGACGAAACCGCGGTTCTCCTGGGCGACCCCGCCGAGCAGCGCATCGGCCGGCAAGCGCACGTCGTTGAAGAACAGCTCGGACGTGTCCTGCGCTTTCAGGCCGAGCTTCTTCAGCCGCTTGCCTTTCTCGAAGCCGGGCGTGCCGCGCTCCACCAGGAAGAGGCTCGTGCCCTTGGCGCCGCCGGCCGGATCGGTCTTGGCGACGACGATCACCACGTCGGCGTGCCATCCGTTGGTGATGAAGGTCTTGCTGCCGTTGAGCAGATAGCTGCCGTCCGGCTGCTTCAGCGCGGTCGAGCGCACGGCCTGCAGGTCGCTGCCGGCGGCCGGTTCGCTCATCGCAATCGCGCCGATCATCTCGCCGCTCGCGAGCTTGGGCAGATAGTGCTGCTTCTGCACTTGCGTGCCGTAGCGAAGGATGTAAGGCGCGACGATCTCGCTGTGCAGCCCGTAGCCGATCCCGGTGTAGCCCCGCGCCCAGAGTTCCTCGAACTGGATCACCGAATAGAGCAAGTCGGCGCCCGAGCCGCCGTATTCCTCCGGGAGTGACATGCAGAGAAAGCCGTTGTCGCCGGCCTTGTTCCACACTTGGCGGTCGACGTAGCCCTGCTCTTCCCAGGCTTCGTGAAAAGGCGCGATCTCCTTGTCCATGAACCGGCGAAAGCTGTCGCGGAAGGCCTCGTGGTCGGGCGTGAAGAGTGTGCGTTCGATCATTGCCGTCACCTCTTCTGTCAGCGCTTCTGAAACACCGGTGCGCGCTTCTGCAGGAAAGCCGTCACGCCTTCAGCGAAGCTCGGCTGCCCGATCAGCTCACGCTGGCGCTCGCTCTCGTAGTGGAGTTGGTCCGGCAGCGAATGGCGCTCCGACGCCTCGAAGGCCTTGCGTGCTTCGGTCACGGCATGTGCCGGCAAGCGGGCAAGCCGCTGCGCGATCTTCTGGGCTTCGAGCAGCAGCAGGTCGTCTTCGACGCTCGCCCAGATGAGGCCCCATTGCGCGGCAGTCTCGGCACTCAGCTTTTCGTCCAGCAGTGCCATGCCCATCGCCCGCGCGGGCCCGACGCGCCGAGGAATGAACCACGTGCAGCCCAGGTCCGGCACGATGCCCAGCTTGGGCAAGAACGGCAGGTAGAAATACGCACCGCGCGCTGCGATGACGATGTCGCAAGCAAGCGCCAGCCCCACGCCGGCGCCAGCCGCCGGGCCGTTCACCGCGCAGACCACCGGCACCGGAAGCGAACGCAGTTCCTCGATCAGCGGATTGCTCATCGACTGCATCCATTCGGCGGTCTGGTCACCCAGCGTCTGCCCATCGGCGGGCGGCCGCATCGCGCTCAGGTCCGCGCCCACGCAGAAAGCCTTGCCCGCGCCGGTCAGCACCACGGCGCCCACCTCGCGGTCATTTCGGATGCGCGCGAGTGAATCCCGAAGCTCGCGTTGCAAATCGATGGCGACGGGATTCAGCTTGGCCGGAAGATTGAGCGTGAGCGTCGCAACGCCGTCTTCGACTTCATGGAGGACGAAGCTCATGTCAGAGGCGCTCGACGATCGTCACGTTGGCCATGCCGCCGCCTTCGCACATGGTCTGCAGGCCATAGCGCTTGCCCCGCTGGCCGAGCGCGTTCACGAGCGTCGTCATCAGCTTGGTGCCCGATGCGCCCAGCGGATGGCCGAGCGCAATGGCGCCGCCATTCACGTTGAGCCGTGCCGGATCGGCGCCCAGCTTCTGCAGCCAGGCCAGCGGCACCGGCGCAAAGGCTTCGTTGACTTCGAAGAGATCGATGTCGTCGATCTTCATGCCGGCCTTGGCGAGCGCTCGCTCAGTCGCGGGAATCGGCGCTTCCAGCATGATGACGGGGTCGTGCCCCATCACGCTCAGATGATGGATGCGGGCGAGCGGCTTCACGCCCAGCGCTTTCAGGCCGCGCTCGTTGACCACGAGCACGCCGCTTGCGCCGTCGCAGATCTGGCTTGCCGTCGCGGCCGTGCAGCGCCCGCCTTCGGCGATGAGCTTGACGCCGGCGATGCCCTCCAGCGTGGCATCGAAGCGGATGCCTTCGTCGATCGTGTGCATCTCGCCGCTGGTCGAGCCGTCCGCGAGGCGGATCTCGATCGGCACGATCTCGTCCTTGAACACGCCTTCACGCGTGGCCGCAATGGCGCGCTGGTGGCTCTCGAAGGCATAGCGGTCGAGCGCTTCCTTCGAGATGCCGTAGTTCTTCGCGATCATCTCGGCGCCGGTGAACTGGCTGAACTCGATGCCGGGGTAGCGCCGTTGCATCGCCGGGCTCATGTAGGTGCCAAGACCCGCCTTCGCGGGCAGCGCATTGGGCGTGAACATCGGCACGCGCGTCATGCTCTCGACTCCGGCGGCGATCACCGCGTCCATGGTGCCGGACATCACGGCCTGCGCCGCGAAATGCAGCGCTTGCTGCGACGAGCCGCACTGGCGGTCGACGGAAGTGCCCGGCACGGATTCGGGTAGCTTCGATGCCAGCACGACGTTTCGCGCAACATTGGTAGCCTGTTCGCCCACCTGGCTCACGCACCCGAGGATGACGTCCTCCACGGCTGCCGGGTCGATGCCGCTCCTTGCCACCAGTGCGTCGATGACCTGTGCCGCCAGATCGACGGGATGCCAGCCCGCGAGTTTGCCGCCGCGACGGCCACCCGCTGTGCGCGCGGTGGCAACGATGTATGCCTCTGCCATGGAAAGTCCTTCGTCCGAAATGAGAAGGGCCGGCTCAGTATGTCCATGGCCCCGGACGTCGATGGTTCAACGCCGGGTACTTTCGGTCAAGCCGGGGACATCCCGTGTGACCACAGTCGCCAAGGCGACGACGAATGCTGCGAACGCTCCGGGGTCGCGGCGATGGAAAGGCCTTCGGCGCTGAAGCGCACGCACGACGGCTCCAGCGCGGCGACCAGCGCGCGCCGATGCGCATCGCTGCGAAAGCGCTGGCCGCGTTCCAGCACGATGTCGCGCCGGTCGTGGTCGAGCGTGATCCACACCGTGCCGCTCTGGCATTCGATGTCGACGTCGTGCGAGTCGGGCAGGGTGAAGATGGCTCTCTTCGGCAGGCTGAGGCTCAGGCGTTGCGTTGTCATGGGAGCTCCTTGGCATTCGTTGTACGAATGAATATAGTCACCGGCAATACCTCTGTCATACGGTCATTCGGAACTCGTTGCATGCGTCTGGAGAATGCGAAACCACTGTCGGCCGCCGCTGACCTGCCGCCCCTCGAATTGCTCAGGAGCTTCGAGGCGGCGGCGCGCACGCTGAGCTTCACGCAAGCAGCGGGCGAGTTGTTCCTCACGCAGTCGGCCGTCAGCCGACAGATCCAGCAACTCGAAAGCAGCCTCGGCGTGATGCTTTTCGAGCGTCGCCATCGGGCGCTGGCCCTGACCGAGTCGGGCCACGTCTTCCAGCGTGCGGTGGTCGAGAGCCTGGAAAGGCTGCGGGATGCCGCAGCGAGAGTGCGCGAGGTGTCGGTGCTGCGCCAGGTGGCGCTCACCACCACGCCGGGCTTTGCGTCTCTGTGGCTCATTCCGCGTCTCGCGCGCTTCACGGCCGACCATCCACTGGTCGACGTGCGGGTGTCAGCCACGCTCGACGTGCTGGATCTGGAGCGCAGCCGCCTGGACGTCGCTGTGCGCTTCGTCCCGGTCGGGCGCGGCACCGGCCCGACGCTTTTTGAGGAGTCTGTCATGCCCGTGTGTGCGCCGCGCATTGCGGCAGCATTGCGTGCGCCTGGCGATCTCATCGCGCAGACCCTGCTCACCGTCGACCTGCCCAACCATGCCGAGGCGCCCACGGCAGACTGGGAACCCTGGCTCGAAGTGATGGGCCTCACCGATCTGCGCATGAAAAACGCCATGCGCTTCACGCAATACGCCGACGCAGTGGCCGCCGCCGTTGCCGGACAAGGCGTCGTGATCGGCCGCCTCCCATTGCTTCGCGAACTGGTGCGGACGGGGCAGCTGGTAGCCCCTTTCGGCGAGAGTGCCGCGTCGCGCCGGGGCTATTTCATCGAGACTTCGCGCCGAGCGGCTGCCAATCCCGATGCGCAGGACTTTGTACGTTGGCTGCGGGCGGAAGCCGAAGCCGCGCAACGAAGCTGAAGGCCCCGGGGCATTAAAGTCGGGGGCAACGCACCTCCGACGTGCACCGATTCCGTAGACAAGAAATTCCGATGACCTCGACGACCGAAAACGCCCCCGCGCCCACCGCTGCCAAGAGGGGCGGCCGCGAACGGCAGAACACCAACCCCAAGGGATCCCAGCGTCCGCGCAAAGTCAACCCGGTGCTCGAAAAGCTCTTCGAGCTGTATCCAAAGATGTTCGGCGCGCGCTTCCTGCCGCTCAAGCTCGGCGTGTACCAGGATCTGCTGACCCTGCATCCGGACGAGTTCAAGAAGGAAGACCTCAAGATCGCGCTCGGCCTGCACGCACGTTCCACGCGCTATCTGGAGGCGGTAGCCGCCGGCGAGAAGCGGCACGACCTCAACGGCGTGCCGGTGGAGCCCGTTGCCCCGGAGCACGTGCACCACGCGATCCTCGAAGTCTTCAAGCGCCGGCAGGCGCGCACCGAAGAAGACCTGCGCCCCAAGCTGCGCGCCCGCCTGATCGATGCCATCGAATCGTCGGGCCTGACGCGCGAGGAATACATGCTGGTCGTCCGCTCCAACGACGAAACATCGAACGCGGTGCTCGACGAAGCGTTTGCCGAAGTCGGCGCACGAACAGCCAAGCGCGAAGCCCTGCTCCGCGCTTTCGAGGCCAGTGGCCGCACGGTCGCCGAGTTCGCCGAAATGTACGGCATGGATCCGGCCGAGGTCGACCGGACCCTGGCGCGCGCGCGGGCTGGTCGGCCAGCCTGATCAGGCTGCGGCGGCTTTCACCTTCAGGCGCCATGCGTGCAGCAGCGGCTCGGTGTAGCCGCTGGGCTGCTCGATGCCCTTGAACACCAGATCCTGCGCCGCCTTGTAGGCAAACGAGGTGTCGAAGTTGCCGGCCATGTTCTTGTAGAAGGGATCGCCGGCGTTCTGCTGGTCGACCACCGCGGCCATGCGCTGGAAGGTGGCGTCGACCTGCTCGCGCGTCACCACGCCGTGCAGCAGCCAGTTGGCGATGTGCTGGCTTGAAATGCGCAGCGTGGCGCGGTCTTCCATCAGCCCGACGTTGTGGATGTCTGGCACCTTGGAGCAGCCTACGCCCTGATCGATCCAGCGCACGACATAGCCCAGGATGCCCTGCACGTTGTTGTCGAGCTCCTGCTGACGCTCGGCGTCGGTCCAGTTCACCGACGGGGCGACCGGCACCTTCAGCAGGTCATTGAGGATGTTGTCGCGCTCGGCATTAGCGTCGCTCTGTTCCAACTGCTTCTGCACGTCGGCAACGTTGACCTGGTGGTAGTGCAGCGCATGCAGCGTCGCAGCCGTCGGCGAGGGCACCCAGGCGGTGTTGGCGCCGGCCTTGGGATGGCCGATCTTCTGCTCGAGCATCGCGGCCATCAAGTCAGGCATGGCCCACATGCCCTTGCCGATCTGCGCCTTGCCGCGCAGACCGCAGGACAGGCCCACCAGCACGTTGTTCTTTTCGTAAGCCTGGATCCACGGCGTGGATTTCATGTCGCCCTTGCGCAGCATCGGGCCCGCCTGCATGGCCGTATGCATCTCGTCGCCTGTGCGATCGAGGAAGCCGGTGTTGATGAAGGCCACCCGCGAGGCCGCTTCGGCGATGCACGCCTTGAGATTCACGCTGGTGCGGCGCTCCTCGTCCATGATGCCGAGCTTGACCGTGTTGGCCGGCAGGCCGAGCAGTTCTTCGACGCGGCCGAACAACGCGCTCGCGAAAGCCACTTCGGCGGGGCCGTGCATCTTCGGCTTGACGATATAGACGCTGCCCGCGCGCGAATTGCCCTTGCGCTTGAGGTCGACGGTGGCGATGGTCGTGGTGATCACCGCGTCCATGATCCCTTCCGGGATCTCCTTGTCGCCCGCGTACAGGATGGCCGAGTTGGTCATCAGGTGGCCGACATTGCGCACGAACATCAGCGAGCGGCCGTGCAACTTGACCGGCTTGCCGTCGGCGCCCGTGTATTCGCGATCGGGATTGAGGCCGCGCGTGAAGGTCTTTCCGCCCTTGGCAACCTCTTCGGTCAGCGTGCCCTGCAGGATGCCGAGCCAGTTCGAATAGGCGAGCACCTTGTCCTGGGCGTCGACCACGGCGACCGAGTCCTCGAGGTCGAGGATGGTCGAGAGCGCGGCTTCGAGCACCACATCGCTGACACCCGCGGCATCGCTCTTGCCGATGGGCGTGCTGCGATCGATCTGGATGTCCAGGTGAATGCCGTTGTGCTTGAGCAGCACCGAAGTCGGCGCGGCCGCATCGCCCTGGTAGCCGATGAACTGCGACGGGTCCTTGAGGCCGGTGCTGCTGCTCTGCAGCGCGATCACCAGCTTGCCGTGCTCGACCTTGTAGCCGGTTGCGTTCTTGTGCGAGCCGTTTTCGAGCGGCACTGCCTGGTCGAGCACGTTGCGCGCGAATTCGATGACCTTCGCGCCGCGCGTCGGGTTGTAGCCCTTGCCCTTCTCGGCACCACCCGTTTCGGGAATGGCATCGGTGCCGTAGAGCGCGTCGTACAGCGAACCCCAGCGAGCATTTGCCGCGTTGAGCGCATACCGCGCATTCAAAATCGGCACCACGAGCTGCGGGCCGGCCTGCAGCGCGAGTTCGGCGTCGACGTTGGTCGTCGTCGCCTTCACGTCCTTCGGTTGCGGCAGCAGGTAGCCGATCGATTCGAGGAAAGCGCGATAGGCGGGCATGTCCGTGATCGGGCCGGGATGCGCCTTGTGCCACTTGTCCATTTCAGCTTGCAGGCGATCGCGCTCGGCCAGCAGCGCCAGGTTCTTGGGCGCGAATTCGCTGACGATGGCGTCGAAGCCCTTCCAGAAGACGTCGCTCGCCACGCCGGTGGCGGGCAGGACCTTTTCTTCGATGAAGCGATGAAGTTCACTGGCGACCTGAAGGCCGTGGACGTTGGTGCGGGCGGTCATGTTCGTTTCTCCTTGGATGCAGGTGCAGCCGGTGACTTTATTCGATACCTGGTTAGCGAGTAATGACGAAAATCGAGTTTTATCAATGACCAAAATGGAGGTAATCGCCGCAGCGCTGCGACGATCCGGCCTTTGAGAAGTGTCAAACTTCCCATTCATGGAGACAAGAAACGTGACAGTGCCCGATGTGCTCATCAGCGAGGTAGGCCCGCGCGACGGCCTGCAGTCGGTCAAGGCGACCATGCCGACGGCCGACAAGCTGCGCTGGATCGACGCGCTCTATGACGCCGGCTTGCGCGAGATCGAAGTGGCCTCCTTCGTGCCCGCGCGCCTTTTGCCGCAGATGGCCGACGCCGGCGAGGTGGTCCGGCACGCCATCACCTTGCCGGGACTGACGGTGATGGCCCTGGTGCCCAACCGCAGGGGCGCCGAAGCCGAGATCGCTGCCGGGGTGCACAAGCTGACGATGCCTGTTTCGGCCAGCGCCGCGCATTCGCTTGCGAACGTGCGCAAGACGCGCGAGGAGATGGTCGAGGAGGTTCGCGCCATCGCGGACCTGCGCCGCCAGATCGCGCCGCACGTCAAGCTCGAAGCCGGCATATCCACCGCCTTCGGCTGCACGCTGCAGGGCAACGTGCCCGAGGACGAGGTCATCCGCCTCGCGCTCCAGTGCGTCGCCGCGGGCGCCGACGAGTCCGGCCTCTCGGACACCGTGGGTTACGCCAATCCGGCGCAGGTGAGGCGCTTGTTTCGACGATTGCGTGCGGAGCTTGGCGACAAGGCCGGCGCCGCTCACATGCACAACACGCGGGGCCTGGGTCTCGCCAATTGCCTCGCCGCCTACGAAGAGGGCGTTCGCACGTTCGACGCATCGCTCGGAGGCCTCGGCGGATGTCCGTACGCGCCGGGCGCATCGGGTAACGTCGTGACCGAAGACCTCGTCTTCATGTTCGAGGCCATGGGCGTGCGCACCGGCATCGACATCGACAAACTCATCGCGGCGCGCGCGCCGCTCATCGCCGGCCTGCCGGGCGAACCGGTCTACGGCATGACGCCCGAGGCAGGTCTGCCCAAGGGATTCGCGCAACGAAAGCAACGAAAGCAAGGAATGCAAGGAATGCAAGGAACCGCTCATGACTGAATCCACCCCGCTGCCCTACGCCGGCATCCGCGTCGTCGAGTTCACCCACATGGTGATGGGGCCGACTTGCGGAATGCTGCTTGGCGACCTGGGCGCCGAGGTCATCAAGGTCGAGCCGGTCGAGGGCGACAACACGCGGCGGCTGCTGGGCTCCGGCGCGGGCTTCTTTCCGACCTTCAATCGCAACAAGAAGAGCATCGCGCTCGACCTCAAGAAGCCGGAAGGGGTGGAAGCCGCCCTGCGTCTCATCGCGACGGCCGATATCGTCAGCGAGAACTTCAAGCCCGGCACGATGAAGAAGCTGGGGCTGGACTACGAGAGCGTTCGCAAGCTCAACCCGCGCCTCATCTACGTGAGCCACAAGGGCTTCCTGCCCGGCCCGTACGACCATCGGACTGCCCTGGACGAAGTCGTGCAGATGATGGGCGGGCTCGCCTACATGACGGGCCGTTCGGGTGACCCGCTGCGTGCCGGCACGAGCGTGAACGACATCATGGGCGGCATGTTCGGCGCCATCGGCGCGATGGCGGCCTTGCGTCAGCGAGAGCGCACCGGCGAAGGCTCCGAAGTGCAGTCGGCATTGTTCGAGAACAACATCTTCCTCGTCGCGCAGCACATGATGCAGTTCGCCGCCACGGGCAAGGCCGCCGACCCGATGCCGAGCCGCATCTCTGCCTGGGGCGTGTACGACGTCTTCACCGTGAAGGACGGCGAGCAGATCTTTCTCGCGGCAGTGAGCGACAAGCAATGGGCGATCTTCTGCAAGGCCTTCGGGCTCGACGAGATGCTGGCCGATCCGCGCCTGAAGACCAACAACGACCGCGTGCTGGCGCGTGAATGGATGATGCCGATCCTGCGCTCGCACCTGGCCAATCACAGCGCGGCCGAGCTGAGCGCCGTGTTCGAGAAGAACGAACTGCCCTTTGCGCCGATCACGAAGCCGCAAGAGCTCTTCGACGATCCGCACCTCAACGCAACCGGCGGCCTCGCGCCGGTCCGCATGAACGACGGCAGCGAGTCGAAGGTGCCGCTGATGCCCTTCACGCTAGGCGGCGAACGTCCGGGAATTCGCCTGCAGCCCCCGCTGCTCGGCGAGCACACGAGCGCGTTGCTCAAGGAAGTGGGTTACAGCGACGCGCAGATCGCCGGGCTCAAGGCGCAGAACATCGCCGCCGGAGACTGAACCGTCAGGCGAGGTCTTTATTCGATGTCTTCATGGAGACAAAGGATGTTGCCTTCAGGGTCCTCGAACCACGCCGCCTTTTCGGAACCGAGCACGCAGACATGCTCGACTGTCTTGAGCCCCGGCAGGTCGTAGTCGGCAAAGCGAACGCCGCGCTCCTTCAGTGCGGCGACGGATTCGCCGATGTGGGTCACCCGAAAGCTCAACGCGGTGTGCTCGGCCTTGGTGCCCTCTGGCTTCGGAAAAAGTGCCAGTTCAGTCCCGCCGCACAGGTAGATGAACTTGCCGTCGGGTTTCGCGCCGAGCGGCTCCAGGCCTAGAGCGTCTTCGTAAAAACGTCGCGCCCGAGCGAGGTCCTTCACGGGCAGCATGCAAGTGACGTGGCTGGAGGCAAGTGGGCTCATGGTGAACGCTCCGCACAGTTCTCGACCCTCGTTGTAGGCCCTTCGCGCCGGCTTCGCCATGCGAAAGAAGGCCTAGGCCCATCGGTCGATGCTTTCTCACCGGGAGCCGGGGACCAGCAGAGTCAGCGCCAACCCTGCAAGCGCGCAGATGCCGAGCAGCGGCATCACGCCGAGCTTGAGCCGGAAGAGTGCAACGAGCGCCAAGGCTGCAATCACGGCCGAGGACACATCGAAGCTCCCGCCAAAGCCTCTGGGCCAAAACACGTGGTACGCGAAGAACAGCGCCAGATTCAGGATCACGCCCACCACCGCCGCTGTGATCGCCGACAGCGGTGCGGTAAAGCCGAGCTTTCCATGGGTGGCCTCGACCAGCGGCCCGCCGACGAGGATGAAGATGAACGACGGAAGAAAGGTAAAGAAGGTCACCACGGTCGCGGCCAACGCGCCGCCCAGGAACACAGCATCCGGGCCCAGCACGCGATGCGTCCAACCGCCCACGAATCCGACGAACGCCACCACCATGATCAGAGGTCCGGGCGTTGTTTCGCCCAGCGCGAGCCCGTCGATCATCTGCGTCCCGGAGAGCCAGTGATGCTGTTCGACTGCGCCCTGGTAGACGTAGGGCAGCACGGCGTAGGCACCTCCGAAGGTCAGCAGGGCCGCCTTGGTGAAGAACCATGCCAGCTGAGTGAGCGTCGCTTGCACGCCCTGTGCGGCGATGAGTGCGCCCATCGCCGCGAGCCAAAGTCCGATGCCCGCAGTCAGCAGCCTTGCCAGGTGGCGGCGCGAGAACCGCGCATGCGCAGGCGGCGGCGTGTCGTCGTCGATCAGCGCGCGGCCATAGCTCTTCTGTTCGCTCCCATGGCCGCCGCCGAGCGCAAACACCCCCGGCGCCCGGCGTGCGCCGAAGTGGCCGATCAACCCGGCCGCGGCGACGATGGCCGGGAAAGGTGTGTCGAAGACAAAGATCGCGATGAAAGCCGCCGCTGCGATGCCCCACATCCACGCGTTCTTCAGCGCCCGGGTACCGATGCGGTGCGCAGCATGAAGAACGATGGCTGTCACCGCCGGCTTGATCCCGTAGAAGATGCCCGCCACGATCGGCACGTTGCCGAATCGAAGGTAGATCCACGACAGCCCGATCAGGATAAACAGCGACGGCAGGACGAACAGGGCGCCAGCGACGATGCCGCCCCAGGTGCGATGCATCAGCCAGCCGATGTACGTCGCCAATTGCTGGGCCTCGGGGCCGGGAAGCAGCATGCAGTAGTTGAGCGCATGCAGAAAGCGCTTCTCGCTGATCCAGCGCCTGCGCTCCACCAACTCGGTGTGCATGATGGCTATTTGCCCGGCCGGTCCGCCAAAGCTGATGAATCCGAGCTTGAGCCAGAACCTGAAAGCCTCCGCGAAGCTGACGGGGGCTGGCGCATCGCGCGTCGAGGGAAGAGGCTGCATGCGCCGAGCCTAAGCGACATAGCTGACGGCAAGGCATTGAAGGCATCATTGGCGCCTGCCATGGACCGACTCAAGCAACTCGAATCCTTCGTCTCGATCGCAACGCGCGGAAGCCTCACGGCAGCGGCCAAGGCGGAGGGGGTCGCGCCAGCCATCATCGGTCGCCGCCTCGATGCGCTCGAAGAGCGCCTGGGCGTGAAGCTGCTGGTGCGCACCACTCGGCGCATCTCGCTCACTCACGAGGGGAGCGCCTTCCTGGAAGACTGCCAGCGCCTGCTGGTCGAACTCGCGAACGCGGAGGCCAGCGTCAGTGCGGGCGGCGTGAAGGCCAGCGGCCATCTGCGGGTGACTGCGCCTGCGGGCTTCGGGCGGCGGCACGTGGCGCCGCTGGTGCCGCGATTTCATGAACTGCATCCGGAAGTGACCATCTCGCTGAACCTGAGCGACCGCGTGGTCGACATGGCCGGGGAGAGCTTCGACTGTGCGGTGCGCGTCGGCGATCTCCCCGATTCATCGCTGGTCAGCCTGCGCCTTGCCGACAATCGTCGCCGCTGCGTCGCGACGCCAGAATTCGTGCGCCGGCATGGCGCGCCTCGCCATCCTGGCGAACTGGTGCGCTTTGCGTGCCTCAGCCTGTCGAGCGACGCATCGCAGACTCGCGGGTGGGCGTTTCGCGTACCGACCGACGGCGGGGAGCACGAGGTGATCCACCTCAAGCCAACCGGGCCGCTCGATTGCTCCGACGGTCAGGTACTTCATGACTGGTGCCTGGCCGGCCACGGCATTGCGTGGCGCAGCACCTGGGAAGTCGAGGCGGAAATAGATGCTGGACTGCTCGTGCCGCTGCTCGACGAATATGCCGCTCCGCCGAATGGCATCTATGCGGTCTTTCCGCAGCGCAAGCATCTGCCGTTGCGGGTTCGGCTCTGGCTCGATTTTTTGAAGGCGCAATATGCGCGGCCGGAGTTCTGGGGCGGCACAATCGCACCGCCGTCGACAACCGAGGAACCCCACCGATGACGCTTGAAGCGATCCTTGCATACCTGCATCTCCTGGCCATTCTCACGATGGTCGTTTTCATCGCGAGCGAGGCTGCGCTCTGCCGCGTGGAGTGGCTCAACGCCGCTGTCGTGGAGCGACTCGCCAAGGTCGACATGATCTATGGCATTGCCGCCATCAGCGTGCTCGCCACCGGCGTCGCGCGCACCTTGTGGGGCATCAAGGGCACCGCGTGGTACTGGACCAATCCGCTCCTGCACGTGAAGCTCGCGCTCTTCATCATCGTGGGCGCAATCTCCATCTTCCCGACCCTCACCTACTTCCGCTGGCGCAAAACCCTGCGCTCCAGCGGCTCGCTACCCGCAGAGGCCGACATCCGCAAGACTCGCAAACTCGTGATGATCCAGGCGCACATCATCGCCGTCATCCCCCTCGTCGCAGTCTTCTTCGCCCGCGGCTTCGCCGCAAGATCCTAGGCTCGCACAGGCCGTCCGCCGCTGAGCCCAATCCGTGGAACACCGCGGAACCGGCTTCGCCGGGCCGCCGGTGTTGCCCCCAGCAGGGGGGTGGAGAGCGACACGAAGTGCGCGAGCCTGGGGGGTTAAGTGTTTTCACACTTTTTCATGAAGCTGTTCTTGGCCGCCCCAGCCAGCGCCTTGCCATTCTTGTCGATCGCCTTCGCCGCGCAACTCGACTCCACGGCTGCCTTCGCGTCTTTTTGGCACTTCTTGACGAAACTCGTCTTGGCGGCGCCGTTCAGCTTCTTGTCCGCAGCCTGAGCATCACAAGTGGATTGCGCATGCGCGGCGCCGAAGGACAGCGATGCGCCCAGAGCCAGCAGGGAAAGGAGTTTTTTCATGGTGTTTGGAATCCTTGACGACAGGTTGTGACTGGTTCCCCCACCCCGGGGCTGTCCACTCTAACGGGCGACCTTCACGGTTGGATGACCTTCATTGACGAACGTGACGTATCCCGGTTTTGCCCCCGGTAAAATCCCGCGATGCTATTGGTCAAACAGGAGCTGCTCGCGGCGCTCGCGAACACGCTCGAATCCCTCTCGCCCGGCGCCGGCAACAAAGCCGCGTTCGAGTCACCCAAGGTCGCCGCACATGGCGATTTCGCCAGCACAGCCGCCATGCAGCTCGCCAAGCCGCTCCAGCGCAAGCCGCGCGAGCTGGCCGAAGAACTCAGCGCCGCATTGCTGGCGACGCCGGCCTTCACCCAGTGGGTGGAGTCGATCGAAATCGCCGGCCCTGGTTTCCTCAACATCCGCCTCAAGACGGCCGCCAAGCAACAGGTGGTGCGCGAAGTACTGAATTCGGGCGATGCTTTCGGTAGCCAGCCCGCTGGTGGAGAACGCGTCCTCGTCGAATTCGTTTCGGCAAACCCGACCGGCCCTCTGCATGTGGGCCATGGGCGCCAGGCCGCACTGGGGGACGCCATCTGCAACCTGCTTGCAACGCAGGGCCAGAGCGTCTATCGCGAGTTCTATTACAACGATGCCGGCGTGCAGATCCAGACGCTTGCGACCAGCACGCAATTGCGCGCCAAGGGGCTCAAGCCGGGCGAACCGGGATGGCCCGAGCAGGCCTACAACGGCGAATACATCGCCGATATCGCCGAGGATTTCAAGGCGAAGAAAACGGTCCGCTCGGACGACCGCGAATACACCGCCAGCGGCGACGTCGAAGACATCGACTCGATCCGCCAGTTTGCCGTTGCCTACCTGCGCCATGAACAGGACTTGGACCTGAAGGCTTTCCAGGTGAAGTTCGACAACTACTACCTGGAGTCCAGCCTCTACACGAGCGGGCGCGTCGAGGCGACGGTAAAGAAGCTCATCGAAGCCGGCAAGACCTACGAGCAGGACGGCGCGTTGTGGCTCAAGTCGACCGACTACGGCGACGACAAGGACCGCGTCATGCGCAAGGGCGACGGCACCTACACCTACTTCGTGCCCGACGTGGCCTATCACATCGCCAAGTGGGAGCGCGGCTTCCACAAGGTCGTCAACATCCAGGGCACCGACCACCACGGCACGATCGCGCGCGTGCGCGCCGGCCTGCAAGCAGCGGGCGTCGGTATCCCGGCCGGCTACCCGGACTACGTCCTGCACACCATGGTGCGCGTGATGCGGGGCGGCGAAGAGGTCAAGATCAGCAAACGGGCGGGCAGCTACGTCACGCTGCGCGACCTGATCGAATGGACCAGCACCGACGCCGTGCGCTTCTTCCTTCTGAGCCGCAAGCCCGATACCGAATACACCTTCGACATCGATCTCGCGCTGGCGCAGAACAACGACAACCCCGTCTACTACGTGCAGTACGCGCATGCGCGCATCTGCTCGGTGCTGGCGGGCTGGGGCGGTGACGTCGGCACACTGAACGACGTCGACCTCTCGCCGTTGCAGAGCGCTGCCTCGCAGGCGCTGCTGCTGCAGATCGCCAAATATCCAACCATGCTCACGGCAGCGGCCAAGGATTTTGCGCCGCACGACGTGACCTTCTATCTGCGCGAACTGGCCGCGACCTATCACAGCTATTACGACGCCGAGCGCATTCTGGTCGACGAAGAGCCCGTGAAGCTGGCGCGCCTGGCCCTCGTCGCCGCGACCGCACAGGTGCTGCACAATGGCCTCGCTGTTCTCGGCGTGAGCGCGCCGAGGAAGATGTGATTTGACTTCCACCATGAATAAAAGACAAAGCGGCAATATCGTCATCGGCCTGATCATCGGCCTCGTGCTCGGGCTCGGTGTGGCGCTGGGCATCGCGGTCTATGTGACCAAGGTGCCGATTCCGTTCATGACGAAAACCCAGCGCAGCGGCCCCGAGCAGGACGAGGCCGAGGCGCGCAAGAACCGCGATTGGGATCCGAATGCGCCGCTGGCAGGCAAGTCGGCGCCGGCCGCCCGTCCACCGGCCGCGCCAGCCAATGCCGCCGCGACGCCATCCCAGCCGGCCACCGTCGGCCCGTTGAATCCGCCGAGCTCGGCGCCCGTTCCCGTGGTGGTGGCGCCGGCAACGCCGGCGCGTCCCCCGCGCACCGCACCCGTGCCAGCCGAGGCGAATGCAACGCCGTCCAGCGACCCCCTCGGTGATCTGGCCCGCGCCCGATCGGGCATCGGGGCATCGAGCACCACTGCGAGCGCTAGCGCGAATTCGTCGGGCGCCAGCGCCGATCCCTTTGTCTATTTCGTCCAGGCCGGCGCCTACCGCACGCCGGAAGATGCCGAAGCCCAACGCGCCAAACTGTCGCTGATGGGTGTCGAGGCCCGCGTGACCGAGCGCGAGCAAGCGGGGCGCACCGTTTACCGTGTGCGTGCGGGTCCATTCAACAAGAAAGACGACGCCGATCGGCTCAAGGAGCGGCTGGACAGCGGCGGTCTCGAGTCCGCCCTGGTTCGCGTCCAACGTTGAGCTTTGCCAACCTTCACTTCGCGCTCCGGGAACTCCACCCGGAGGCCGGGCTCTTTCAGCCGCATAGGAGAATTCATATATGAAACGTCGTGACTTTTCGCTGGCCGCAGCTTCGCTGGGTCTTCTTCCGCTGGCCGCACCTTCGCACGCTCAGCAGCAACCTCCCAAAGCTGGCAAGGACTACATTGTCCTGGGCAAGCCTGCGCCGGTCGACACGCCGGCTGGCAAGGTCGAAGTGATCGAATTCTTCTCGTACAACTGCCCGCATTGCGCAGCGTTCGAGCCCCAACTGGAAGCATGGGCCAAGAAGCTGCCCGCGAACGTTGCTTTCAAGCGCGTGCCCGTGCCTTTCGTCGGCAACGACACCGAAGCCAAGCAGCGCCTGTACTACACGCTGGAAGCCATGGGCAAGGTGGACGAATTCCAGCCGGTGCTCTTCGATGCCATCCACAAGCAGCGGCAGCCGATCTTCGGCGATGCGGCCATCCTCGCTTGGGCAGAAAAGCAGCAAGGCCTGGATGCCAAGAAGTTCGCCGAACTGTTCAAGTCTTTCTCGGTGGTCGGCAAAGCCAAGCGCGCCGCCCAACTCACGAACGACTATCAGGTGGCCGGAGTACCCGCATTCGGCGTGGCCGGGCGCTGGTATGTTGACGGTGAAACAGCCGGTTCGATGGAGCGCGCACTGCAGGTCGTGGATTCGCTGGTTGCCGAAGCCCGCAAGGGCTGACAAGGTCGGGCCGGCCCGACTTCCTTCCCCCGAAAGGCCCGCTTTGGCGGGCTTTTTCGCTAGGCCTGCACGGCCGCGCCAACCCGGGGGCATACAATCACAGAGCAAGTTTCGTGCCTCTATGCAATCCCCCCTTACCTTCATCCCTATTCGTCGTTCAGGTCGCGCGCTGTTGCTGGCGCTGGTCTTCACCGGCATCGCATCGTTTGCGCAAGCCGAGCAGGCCGACCGCGCCAAGCCCATGAACATCGAGGCCGACTCGATGCGCTATGACGATCTCAAGCAGACCAGCGTGTTCACAGGCAACGTGGTGGTCACCAAGGGCACTATCCTCATCCGCGGCGACCGCATCGACGTCCGCCAGGACCCGGAAGGCTACCAATATGGCGTGGTCACCGGCGCACCAGGAAAACTTGCGTACTACAAGCAAAAGCGCGATGCCGGTACGGACGAGTGGATCGAAGGCCAGGGCGAAACCATCGAATACGACAGCCGCGCCGACAACGTGAAGTTCATCCGCCAGGCCGTCATGCGCCGGCTGATCGGCGCGACCGTCAACGACGAAAGCAGCGGCCCGATGATCGTCTACGACCAGAGCAACGACACGTTCACCGTCAACGGATCATCCGTGCCTCCGAATGCCGGCGTGGCCACTCAGCCCGGCGGACGCGTCCGAGCCATCCTGACGCCCAAGGCCGCCGCGGCCCCAGCGCCTGCCGCTGGCGGCAAGCCGGCGCCCGCCGCGGCCGCCAAGCCCGCCGAGGGCAGGGGCCTGCGGTCCACCACCATCTTGGGCGGAGAGGCAAAGAAGTGATCGAGACCGCTGGCATGAGCACGGGCGCTGATATGGCGGGAAGCCGCCTGGAGGCGCGCGGCCTGCAAAAAAGCTACGGCAGCCGTACTGTCGTCAAGGACGTCTCGCTGGGCGTGCAAAAGGGCGAAGTCGTCGGCTTGCTTGGCCCCAACGGCGCCGGCAAGACGACGTCTTTCTACATGATCGTCGGCCTCGTTCGCGCAGATGCCGGCGAGATCACCATCGACGGCGAGCCCATCGCCCACATGCCCATCCACCGCCGCGCGCGCATGGGGCTCAGCTACCTGCCGCAGGAAGCATCGATCTTTCGCAAGCTCACGGTCGAGGAAAACGTCCGGGCCGTGCTCGAACTGCAGTACGAGCCCGATTCCCAGGGGCGGCTGGCGCCCCTGAGTAAGCAACGCATCGAGGAGCACCTGGCCGAACTGCTGGCCGATCTGCGCGTCGACCATCTGCGCGATTCGCCTGCGCTGGCCCTGTCCGGCGGTGAGCGCCGTCGCGTCGAGATCGCCCGCGCCCTGGCCACGCAGCCGCGCTTCATCCTGCTCGACGAACCGTTCGCGGGGATCGACCCCATCGCCGTGATCGAGATCCAGCGGATCATCAGTTTCCTGAAAGAGCGTGGCATCGGTGTGCTGATCACCGACCACAACGTCCGTGAAACGCTGGGCATCTGCGATCACGCTTTCATCATCAGCGATGGGCACGTGCTCGCCCAAGGCACGCCCTCGGAAATCGTCGACAACGCCGAGGTGCGGCGCGTCTACCTCGGTGAGCATTTCAGGATGTGACCATGTTGCTCCCCCTCTGGCTACGCACTTCGTGCTCCGTACAGGCGAGGGCTAACGGTTTCCTATGAAGCAGGGTCTCTCGCTGCGTGTTTCGCAGCACCTCGCGTTGACGCCCCAACTGCAGCAGTCGATCCGTCTGCTTCAGCTCTCCACGCTCGAGCTTTCGCAGGAAGTCGAGCAGATGCTGGACGACAACCCATTCCTGGAGCGCACCGCCGAGGAAGCTGCGCGCGAGGAATTCGGCCTGGATGCCGCTGACGCACCCGTTCGGGACGACGACCGGATGGCCGAGGGTGAGGGTGAAGGCGACTTCGTGGCGGGTCCATCCAGCTCGACGGCGGAATCTACAACCACGTCCAGCGCCGACACCGAGGCTGCCACCGGCGAAGGTACCGACAGCGAACCCGACTGGGAGGGCGACGGCACCACCGATCTCGCGCCGGACGACAGCGAATGGGGTGGCGATGCGCCGGCCCGTGCCAACAACCTCGGCGACGACGAGCGCACCGACGCGACCGAACTCGCGCGCAGCCAAGAGTCCCTCCAGTCGTTTCTGCATCGTCAGGCGCTGGGACTTCGGCTGACGGATACCGACCGTGCGGCGCTGCGCTTTCTGATCGAATCCCTCAACGACGACGGATACCTCGAAGACTCGCTCCCCGCGCTCGCGTCCGGCCTTGCCGGCGACGACAACGACCAGTTCGACGACCTCGTGCATCACTTCCAGGTCGCGCTCGGCCTGCTGCAGAGCCTGGAGCCGGTGGGCGTCGGCGCGCGCAGCCTTGGGGAGTGCCTCAGCATCCAGTTGCGCGCACTGGCGAGCGAGGACGAAAGCGAAGAAGAAGCGCAGATCCGCAAGACTGCCATCGCCGTCTGCAAGCAGCCGATGGAATTGCTGGCACGGCGTGACATCAAGCGCCTCGTCACGCTCACGCGAAGCAACGAGAACGAAGTCCGCGGCGCGCTGCAACTCATCGCCAAGCTCGAGCCCAAGCCCGGCCGCCGCTTCGTCGACGTGGAGCGCAACGTGGTCATTCCGGACGTGATCGTTTCGCGCGTCGGCAACGGCACGAACACCAAGTTCCGCGTGATGCTCAACCCCGAAGTCATGCCGCGCCTGCGCGTGCACGACATCTATGCCAGCGCGCTCAAGCAGCACAAGGGCGAAGGCAGCCAGGCCCTGTCGCAGCGCCTGCAGGAGGCGCGGTGGTTCATCAAGAACATCCAGCAGCGTTTCGACACCATCTTGCGCGTGTCCAATGCGATCGTCGAGCGGCAAAAAAGCTTCTTCGTCCATGGCGAACTCGCGATGCGTCCACTGGTGCTTCGCGAGATCGCCGACGAACTGGGCCTGCACGAATCAACCATCAGCCGCGTGACCACGGCCAAGTACATGGCCACGCCCTACGGCACCGTGGAGCTCAAGTATTTCTTCGGCTCGGCACTTGGTACTGAAACCGGCGGCAACGCCTCCAGCACGGCAGTTCGGGCGCTGATCAAACAGTTCGTGAGTGCGGAGGACCTCAAGAAGCCGCTGTCGGACAGCCAGATTTCCGAAATGCTCAAGGAGCAGGGCATCGAGTGCGCTCGCCGCACCGTCGCGAAGTATCGCGAGGCCCTGCGCATCGCGCCGGCCAATCTGCGCAAGGCGCTCTAGGGGACCGGATCGCGCTGCGCACGCAGCAGCAGCGTGCGCAGCGCTGAAGTCTGCACAGGCTTGCGCAGCGCCTGCCAACCGCGCTCGCGGGCCAGTTCAAGCGTGGCGTCGTCGATGTCTGCCGAAATCAATGCAATCGCGAGGCGCGGATTTCGCCGTTGCAGCTCCTGGGCGAGCGCGATGCCGTCGAGCTCGCCGGGCAACCGGATGTCGCACAGGGCGATTTCGAAATCGGGGAGGTAGGGCAGCGCCAATGCTTCCGCCGCGCAGGCGCAGACATATGGACGCGCACCCCATAGACGCAGCAGCGCCGCCACGCTGTCGGCCACCACGGCGTTGTCCTCGACCACGAGCACTGCGAGGCCCGGCCGCAGTGTGGCCGGGGTGGCGGCGGCATCGGCGGCCAGACCCATCGACGACGCCACTGGCGTGCCTTCTGGCGCGACCGGCAATTCGAAGCCGAACACGGATCCGCGCCCAGGCGCCGAACGCAGCGTGACCTGGACGCCCAGCCGATCGGCAAGCCGCCGCACGATGGCGAGCCCCAGACCATGGCCGCGCTGCAGGTTGCGCTCGATGTTGCCGACCTGTTCGAAATCACCGAACACGCGCTCCTGCGCTTCCGGCGCAATGCCGATTCCGGCGTCTCGCACCTCGATGCGCCACCCTCCAGGCCGCCGCCGGCAGGCCAGCAGCACGCGTCCTCTCGGCGTGAACTTCAGCGCGTTGTCGACCAGGTTTCCAAGGATGCGCCGCAGCGCCACGGCGTCGGTCCAGACCAGCACATTGGCGGGGCACCGCACACGAACGCGACCGCTGCCCGCTTGGCGTGCCAAGTCATTCAGCAGCGGCGCCAGCGCCACGGCAACCGGCGCGATCGGATCCACCGCGGCCTCGATGCGCCCGATCTCGAGCAACTGATTGGTCAAGCCTTCCAGCGCCTGCTGCGCCCGCGACAGCGCAGCGACGGTGTTCTGCACCGTCGATCGATCTTCGCCGACATCCAACTGGTGCCGGAGCACCTCGGCTTGGAGACCCATCGCCATGACCGGCTGGCGCAAATCATGATTGGCCGCCGAGAAGAAGCGCAAGCGCTCGGCCTGCGCCTGTTGAGATTCGCGCAGCCCCGCCAGTGCCTGCGCGCGCAGTGCGCTTTCGTTGTGGCGCAGGCCGATGTTTTCCTCGAGCTGCCGCGCACGCTCGGCCACCAGGCGCCAGACCATGGCGAGCAGGCCGATACCCAGCAGTGCCAGCACCATCATGGACGGCGCGCCGAATGCCAGGCCCATGACGATCACCGGCGCCAACAGCAAGGTGATCGCCAATTGCATGGCAGGCGTGTAGTACGAGACCGAAAACACCGACGACAGCGTCATCGCCATGACCACCAGACCGATCATCAGCTGCGAGGTGGCATCGGCACGATCGAAGAGCAGCACGCCCGCCGCGCCGTGGGCGCCCTCATGCACCGCGATGCGCAGGGTGTGCAGGCGCAAGGCCGGCCGGATGTTCTCCGGCGTGAGCGGATCCGGCAGCCGTTGCGGAAAGAAGCCGCGATACGCGGTGGTGGCCGCGATCATCGCGATCCAGATGGCCGCATGCTGCACCGAGTACTGCCATGCGAAAAGGGCTGCCACGCCGCAGTCGAGCAGAAACTGCACGAGCAGCACCGGCCCGCTCGGCTGGGTGCTGAGCCGCAGAACCTCGCAATGCACAGCGAACCGATCGGCTGTGGAAGCCTCTGCGACGGCTGTGGTGGGCAAGGAACTCATCGGCGGCCCACTATAGAGCAGCATCGAGACAAGGCGACAATCGGGCCGTGAATGATCTTTCGCTTTTTCTTCCCTGCGCCGCCGGCGTCGAGGATTTCCTTGCACAGGAAGTGCATGCGCTGACCGGCCGCGTCGGCCAGGACCTCCTGACGCTGCGCGGCGGCGTGCGGGTGCGAGCCGACTGGCGCGACGCCTTGAAGCTCAATCTCCACAGCCGTCTGGCGCAGCGCGTGCTGATCGAGCTGGCCCATGCGCCTTATCGCAGCGAGAACGACCTTTACGCCATCGCGAACGGCGTGGCTTGGGAAATCTGGTTCACCCCGAAGCAGACCTTCAAGATTGAGACCACGGCCCAGCACAGCCCGTTGCAGAGCCTGAACTTCGCCACCCTGCGCATCAAGGACGCCATTGCCGACCGCTTTCGGGCCAAGGCAGGCGGCGTGCGGCCGAGCATCGAAACCCAGTGGCCCGACAGCCGAGTGTTCGCGCACCTGACCACCGACGATTGCACCCTCTACATCGACACCTCCGGCGAGCCGCTCTTCAAACGCGGCTGGCGGCAGGACAAGGGCGATGCGCCTCTCAAGGAAACGCTTGCGGCAGCCATGCTGGCTGCCAGCGGCTGGTGGAACCCCGAAACCGGCGCGGTGTCGACCCAGCCCCTGTACGACCCCTGCTGCGGCAGCGGAACCATCGCTATCGAGGCGGCGCAGATTGCGTCCGGCATCGCCGCGGGCTCGCTGCGGCGGTTCGGCTTCGAAAAGCTGCTGCCTTTTCAGGCCCACGTCTGGGCCGCCCTCAAAGCCGAGGCGGCGCCGAAGGAGCCGAAGCAGGCGCCCGCCGTTTTTGGCTCCGACGTCTCGCACCGCATGGTGGACTTCGCCGAACGCAATGCCGAGCGTGCCGGCGTCGCGCAAGCCATTCAGTTCCGCGGCGGTGACGCTTTGCAGCGAATGCCGCCCGCCGAATCTGGCGTGATCGTGCTGAACCCGCCTTACGGTGAACGCATCGAAGTCGGCGGCGTATCGCGCGGCCGCGAACAGGCGCAGACCGAAGACGGCGGACAGTTCTTCAGTCAACTGGCCACCCACTGGAAAAAGAACTTCGCAGGCTGGACCGCCTGGGTGCTCACGCCCGATCTCCAATTGCCCAAGCGCATGCGGCTCAAGGAATCGCGCCGCGTGCCGATGTGGAACGGTCCCATCGAATGCCGTTTGTTCCGATTCGACATGGTTGCGGGCTCGGCCCGCGCACGGCCTGCGCCGGAGCCGCCTGCCAAGGATTAGCGGCTGGGACAGAATGGCGCCCACGTCATTCCGTCAACCAAGTCCCAAGTCACATCGCACCATGACAGACCTGTCCGCTTTCCCCATCACCAAGAAATGGCCCGCGCAGCATCCCGAGCGGCTTCAGCTCTATTCGCTGCCCACGCCCAACGGCGTGAAGGTGTCCATTGCGCTGGAAGAAACCGGCCTGCCGTATGAGCCCCATCTGGTCAGCTTCGAGAAGCAGGACCAGATGTCGCCGGAATTCCTCTCGCTCAATCCCAACAACAAGATCCCGGCCATCATCGATCCGAATGGCCCCGGTGGAAAGCCGCTCGCATTGTTCGAATCCGGCGCCATCCTCATCTACATCGCTGACAAGACCGGCAAGCTGCTCCCGAAGGACCCGGCTGCGCGCTATGAGGCCATCCAGTGGCTCGTGTTCCAGATGGGCGGCATCGGTCCCATGTTCGGCCAGCTCGGCTTCTTCAACAAGTTTGCCGGCAAGGCCTATGAAGACAAGCGGCCGCGTGACCGCTATGTCGAAGAGTCCAAGCGCCTGCTGCGCGTGCTGAACCAGCGCCTGGAGGGCCGCGCCTGGCTCATGGGCGACGACTACACCATTGCCGACATCGCGACCTTCCCGTGGGTGCGCAATCTCGTCGGCTTTTATGAGGCAGGCGACCTCGTCGGGATCTCCGACTTCCCGCACGTGACGCGCGCGCTGGAGGCTTTCGTCGCCCGGCCGGCGGTCGTTGCCGGCCTGGGAATCCCGCGCCGCGATTGAGCCCGCTTGTGCCGCCTTCAGCGCCCATCGGCAGCGTCGTCCTCGACACCAACATCGTGTTGGACCTGCTGGTGTTCGATGATCCTGCACGCGCCCCGCTCGAAGCCGCGCTCCAGGCCGGAGGACTGTGCTGGCTTGCCACCGCAGACATGCGCGGCGAGCTCGCGCGAGTGCTCGGCTATCCGCTGATCGCGAACCGGCTGGCCTCGCAGGGTCGCGAAGCCTCGGAGGTGCTCGCCGCCTTCGATGCGCGTTGCCGAATGGTCGATGGCACGCCGACGCGGGCGCCATGTGTCTGCAGCGATCCGGACGACCAGATGTTCATCGACCTTGCTGTGGCGCATCGCGCACGGCTCTTGAGCAAGGACCGGGCGGTACTTTCAATGCGCAAGCGGCTGGCGGCTCTTGGCGTCGAGGTCGATCGGGCTTAACTTTCAGGTTTTGAATTTGTGTGCCGGAATGCGGCATCCGGTGGTACACCCCTTTCTTGCGCTCAACACGCAATGGCGTGCCGAGCGCGACAACCGGAAGCGAACCGTTCATCATCAAGGAGTCCATGACCATGGCAGATCTGAAAAACGCGAAGGATGCAAAGAAGCGGCGGCTGGCGCCCCTGAAGACACCGAGTCCCTTGGGCGCCGAGGCAGTCCGCGACATCTCGGCGGAGCTCAATGTGCTTCTTGCCGATACCTTCGCGCTGTATTTGAAGACCAAGAACTTCCACTGGCACATGTCCGGTCCGTACTTCCGCGACTACCACCTGCTGCTGGACGATCAGGCCGATCAGATCTACGCCACCATCGACCCCATCGCCGAACGCGTGCGCAAGCTCGGCGGCACTACGCTGCGCTCCACAGGGCAGATCACGCGCCTGCAACGCATCGCCGACAACGATGCCGACTTCGTGACGCCGGCCGACATGCTGGCCGAACTGCGCGAGGACAACCAGCGCGTGGCCGCCTTCATGCGCGAGACCCATTCGCTTTGCGACGAATACGGCGACGTCGCCACGGCCAGCCTGCTGGAAATGTGGATCGACGACGCTGAGCGGCGGACCTGGTTTCTCTTCGAATCAGGGCGCCAGACCTGAGCTAGGCGCCGTACCAGCGGGCCATCAGGCTCGCCACGGCACGCACTCGCTGCGTGTCGCGCCCCCAGCGGCGGCCGGATGGCAGGTGCCGGAGCCAGCGGGTGCGCCGCGCAGCCAGGGCGAGCCGTGCCCGCACTTCGTCGCTCGCATCGGCCAGCGTCCTGTGCCAGTGCGCTCCGGCGGCGTGCGGTGACGCTGCATCGACCAGCATCGCGGTCGAGTGCAGGTAGCTGAGCCAGTCCCGGGCCTGGCATTCGGCCAGCGGCAGCGTTTCGCCCGGGTCGTCCTCGAAATCGATATAGCCGATGGTGCCGTCGGGGCACTGCACCAGATTGCGATCGAAGGCCTGGCTCAGATAAGCATCGCGGGAATGGACCAGCGCGATGGCCGCAAGGCCCTCGCTCCATACCGCGAGCAGCGATGCGGGGCCCGCCGCTGCTGCATGGTCGAGCTTTTCCTGCAGCACGACGGCCGGCCGGCCGCTTTCGCCCAGGTCGGAAATCATCAGTCCGTCAGGCTGCTGTGCCAGCACCGTCGGAACACGCAGGCCCGCCAGTGCGAGCTGCTCGAGCCTGCGCGCCTCGATCACCAGCGCTGCCTCGCCGCCCGGGTTGGGCACGGGCGCCAGCACATCGAGCCGCAGGATGGCCGAGATCGCCGCTTGCAGGCGGTAGCGCATCATCCCGTGGCGCGGCCCGGCCTTCTTGATCCACACGCGCTCCGTGCCGAAGCGATGGCTGGCCACCGCTTTGGTCTGCTGCGGCAGCATGGCCCGCAGAAACTCGGCGTAGTCGTCGGCCTGGTGTGGCACCGCGGCCGCTTCGAGCGGCGCCGGCGCCGAGGCAAACCCCTTGCGCATCTGTACGCGGGTCGACATCCCGCCCCTTCTCACAGGATTCATACGGCCAAGGCCAAAGGCTGGAAGCTGCGCGCGCTGGCGAGCGGCCAGTAGTTGCGAAACACGGTGTGCAAGCCGTCCAGCGGCCCCAGCAGCGCGCCCGGCTGCACCTGCATCACCAGATTGCTCAGCAGGCGAACCTCCGTGTCGGAGATGCGGCGCACGATGTGGTGCGCGGTGATTTGCTGGGGATGGTCGAGCCCGGCGGCCTGCACCAGTTCCTTCAGTGCATGCAGCGTGCTGCGATGAAAGTTGTGCACGCGGTCGGCCTTTGTCGGCACCACCAGGGCTTTCTGCCGCACCGGGTCCTGCGTCGTCACGCCCGTCGGGCAGAAGCCGGTGTGGCAGGCCTGCGCCTGGATGCAGCCCAGCGACATCATGAAACCCCGCGCCGCATTGCACCAGTCAGCGCCCAGCGCCATCATCCGCGCCACGTCGAAGGCGGTGATCACCTTGCCGGCACAGCCGATCTTGATTCGATCGCGCAGGCCGACGCCGATCAGCGTGTTGTGCACCAGCAGGAGCCCTTCCTGGAGCGGCGCGCCCACGTGATCGCTGAATTCGACCGGCGCCGCACCCGTGCCGCCTTCCGCGCCGTCGACCACGATGAAGTCCGGCGTCAGGCCCGTCTCCTGCATGGCCTTGACGATCGCGAACCATTCCCAGGGATGCCCCAGGCAGAACTTGAAGCCGCAGGGCTTGCCGCCGGAAAGCACACGCAGCCGGGCGATGAAATGCATCATCTCCACGGGTGTCGAGAAGGCGCTGTGCGACGAGGGCGAAACGCATTCGACGCCCACCGGCACACCCCGGGCGGCGGCGATTTCAGGCGTGACCTTCGGCGCGGGCAGGACGCCCCCGTGCCCCGGCTTGGCGCCCTGGCTCAGCTTGAGCTCGATCATCTTGACCTGCGGGTCGCGCGCGTTGGCGATGAAGCGCTCTTCGCTGAAGCTGCCGTCGTCGTTGCGGCAGCCGAAGTAGCCCGAGCCGATCTCCCAGATCAAATCGCCGCCGTGGACGCGATGGTGCGACGAGATCGAACCTTCGCCCGTGTCATGCGCAAAGCCGCCCAGGCTTGCGCCGCGGTTCAGCGCCATGATCGCGTTGGCGGACAGCGCGCCGAAGCTCATCGCCGAAATATTGAACACGCTCGCGCTGTAGGGCTGGGTGCAGACCTCGCCGGCGGCGGACGCAGGATTGGGCGTGCCGCCGATCACGATTCGGAAATCATGGTCGTCCAGGCGGGTGGGCTGCATCGAATGATTGATCCACTCATAGCCGGAGATCGTGACGTCGAGCTGCGTCCCGAAAGGCCGGTTGTCGGGCTCGCCCTTGCTGCGTTGGTAGACCAGCGAGCGCTGTGCGCGCGAAAAAGGCGCCGCTTCGGAATCGCTTTCGATGAAGTACTGCCGCATCTCGGGCCGGATGTATTCCAGCAGGAAACGCAGGTGGCCGATCACGGGATAGTTGCGCAAGATGGCGTGCGGCGTCTGTCGCAGGTCGTGCACGCCGGTGCCGCTGAGCACCGCGAAAACCACGAAAGCGACCCAACCCGTCCACAGGGTCGGCATGAGCAGTACAGCGGCCAGACTGGCAAATAAGCCAGCCACGCACAGCACAAAGGCCGTGTAACGCGTTGGAAACGGCGGAATCAGCGGTGTAGGAATAAGGAGTCTCCGGGAACCTTGCTGCATCATAGAGGGCTCCCTGTGCCAGACATGACTACCCTTTCAGACCCCCAGAACCCCTCTCAGCCCGACAACGCACCGCTCGGGCCCGACGATTTCGACGCGCAGGACCAGGCGCTCGATGCAATGCGCGAGCAGGACGAAGAGATCCCCCAGTGGGAATTCTGCGAAGGCTTCATGGCCGCGCTGGTCTGCACGCGCCGGCCGATCGAGCCGGCCGAGTACTGGCCTGTGCTGCTCGGCGACACATTCGCACCGGCGCAGCACATGGAATTCGTCTGGCGGTGGAAACGCCGCTGGCGCGAGATCGAGACCGGCCTCGACGCCGATGTGCAATCGCTGGACGACGAACGCACCTGGCAGCCCGAAGTGCTCGACACGCGCGGCGCCATCGCCGCGCTGCCGGAAGAAGAGCGCGCCGAAATGGCGGGCGAAGCCATCCCGTCTTTCGCCCAAGTGTGGGCGCTCGGCTTCATGTATGCGGTCGAGAACTGGCCCGATGAATGGACCCCGCCGCGCGACAAGGAAGGCGCGCAGATGCTCGACGAAGCGCTTGACGCCATCGTCACGCTGACCGAGGACGACAAGGGCACACCGACGGCTTCGATGTACAGCGAAGACGGCCCGCCGAGCGTGAGCCAGGAACGCATCGACGATTTCGGCGCGGCGATCTGGGCCGTGTACGACCTGCGCCAGCTATGGCGCAGCATGGGCCCGCGCGTGGAGACCATCCGCAAGGAGGCGACGCCCGGGCGCAACGATCCTTGCCCTTGCGGGAGTGGCAAGAAGTACAAGAAGTGCCACGGCGCCTGACGGCTCAGTACGGCGGCGCCTTGCGCGCCCGCTGTTCACGGGCAGCCTCGGTCCACCAGGCAAGATCGTCCGCGAAACGTCCGAACGAACGCACCAGCGCATCGCCAGCGCTTCCGGTGGGTTTGGCATCCGCGTCCAGCGTCTGGGAAATCGGCCCGACCGCCAGCGTGCTCGAAACCACCACCATGCCCATCTCCGACAGGATCGAATGCCAGATCGTGCCCGACCGGACGCCTGAAAAGCGGCCCGCCGAATAGCTCGCAACGGCAGCGGGGCGCCAGAACCACTCCTCCAGAAAGTGGTCGGTGAGGTTCTTCAGACCGGGTTGCGGTCCCCAGTTGTATTCGCCCGTCACGAATACGAAGGCATCGGCCTTGCGGATCTTGTCGGCCAGCGCTTCCATCGCCGCCGGCGCGGTGCCTTTCGGGTACTCCTTGTACATCCGGTCCAGCATGGGCAGGCCCACGGCCTGGGCGTCGATCAGTTCGGGCTCCGCACCGCGCGCTGCGAGACCCCTGACGACGTAGTCCGCGAGGCGAATGCCCATCCGGTCGGACCGGTAGGAGCCGTAGAAGACCAGGACCTTGTCGGCCATGCTCGCTCCCGTTCAGATCTTGAAGGCGCGCTGGATGTCAGGCCGGACCAGGTCGGCATAGTCGCGGTGCTTGCGGATCCAGCCTGCGATGAACTGGCATACCGGAATGACGTGCTTGCCCTCGGACCGCGCCTCGTCGAGCACGTGCTTCGCAATGGCCGAGCCCACGCCCTTGCCTTCGAATGCCGGCAGCACTTCGGTGTGCGTGAACATGATCGCTTCGCTCAGCAGGTTGTATTCGCAGTAGCCGGCAAGCTCGCCACCAATGGTGGCTTCGTAGCGATGCGCGGCGGGATTGTTGGTGATGGTGATATCGGTCATTTGCGGTGTCCAGTGCCCGGTGTCCGGTGTTGGTGTTTCAGGGTCTATGACGTGCGCGCCAGAAAGGTCGCCAGATTGGCAGCGGCAGTCGCGCGCACCTTCTTCTTGAGCATCGGCGACCAGCCGAGCAACAGGCCCGGCGCGCCGAGCGCCTGCCGAGCCCAGCGCCAGAAATCGAATTCGTCGCGCTGCGTCGCGATCAGGCCCTGGGGCGTGAAGGTGAAGCGCGAATCGATGGCGTTGTCGACGATGCGCCCTGTCGCGCTGAAGAGGTAATGCGCATCCCAGTGCGCGCGGCCTGTGGTTGCATCGGCCTGAACATCGCCATAGCTCAGCTTCCAGACCGCCGCGCCCTTGGCCTTGGTTCCGCTGCAGAGCATCTTCCACATGCCGCCGATCTCGCGCGCGCCGCGCAGCGAAAACGCTTCGTCATCGAAGGTGGCGTCGGGTGCGTAGCAGGCGGCCATGGTCTCGGCGTCAAGCTGCGCAAACGCGTCGTAGAAGCGGCGGATGGTTTGTTCGTTGCGCATCGCGGCATCGTAGCCCAGCGATCGCGCATTTGGCGCTAATCGCCTAGCTGTCGATGGTCGTCGCGAGCACCTGCAGCGCGTAACGGACGGTGGCGGCGCGCACCTCGGCGCGGTCGCCGTCGAAACGGCGGCGTTCGGTGCGCACGTGGCCGTCCACCGACCAGCCGAACCACACGGTGCCGACTGGCTTTTCGGGCGATCCGCCCGTGGGCCCGGCAACACCCGTGACCGCCACCGAGACTTGCGCCTTCGAGTGCGCGACGGCGCCTTCCGCCATGGCGCGCGCGACTTCCTCGCTGACCGCGCCATGCGCCGCAATCAACGCCGCATCGACCCCGAGCATTTCGGTCTTCGCCTCGTTCGAATAAGTGACGAAGCCGCGCTCGAACCAGTTGCTCGAACCCGAGACATCGGTGCATGCGCCCGCGATCAGGCCTCCGGTGCAGCTTTCCGCGGTCGCCATCATCCAGCGCTTGCGCTGCAGCAACTCTGCGAGCAGCGTGACGAGGGCGGGCGTGTCGAGTTCGGAAGGAGAAGTTGTCGGGTTCATCGTTTCACCATGCACGCAACGCGGCGATCACCAGAAGGGTGCAGAACGCCGCCACCAGATCATCGAACAGGATGCCGAAGCCCGCAGCGCTCCAGCGCATGGTCTCGGGCGTGGCGCCGCGTTGCTTGAAGAGCCGATCAGCCCAGCCGACGGGGCCGATCTTCACCGCGTCGAAGAAGCGAAAGAGCGCAAAGGCGACGACCTGGCCGAAGAGCCCCGCGGGCATCACGATCCAGAGAATGATCCAGAAGGCGACCACTTCGTCCCAGACGATGGACCCCGGGTCGGCGATGTTCATGTTTCGCGCAGTGACCGTGCAGGCCCACCAGCCGACCGGCAGCGACGCCAGGATCACCCATCCGATGGTCGGGGCCGAGAGCCAGTGGCTCATCAGAAGGTAAGCGGCCCAGGCCCAGAGCGTGCCGACGGTTCCGGGCGCGTGTCGCGGCAGCCCTGAGCCGAAGCCCAGCGCAATGACGTGCGCCGGGTGCGTGAGCATGAAGCGCAACGTGGCGCGGCGCGGCGAATAATCCGGCGCGGCGCCGGAGGGAGAAGCAACTGGCATGGGCCGACAGTGTCGCGCATCTCCGGCGATGCCCGTCGCGCGAAAACGTCAGGCGGTGGCTGTGTCTTGCACCGGCTCGCCCCGCAGCCGAGCCAGGAGCTCATCCACGTTGGGCGGAAGGCGGTCGCCGCGCCAAGCCACGTGTTGGTCCGCGCGACAGAGCAGCAGCCGATGCCGGTAAGCGGGCGGGATTTCCGCAGCGTCGACGTCCACCAGAGCCAGCGGCATGCCCGACGACTTCGCGGCTTGCACGAGCGCCGAGACATCCGCGCCATGATCAAAACGCAGCAGTGTGTAGCCGGGCCCGAAAGCGTCGTACAGCGAACGGCCGTCCGCGAGCCAGAAATGCGGTGCGCGGCAGCCGGGCACTGTCGAAGGCGTGAAGTTGCCCATCGAGTAGGTCGGCGGTTCCTCGCCATCGGTCGCGATGATCGGCGAGCCGGTATAGAAATAGCCGAAGTTGAGCCCGGCGCAGCAGAACTGCTGCACGTTCAATTCATAAGCCTCGCGTCCGACCTCTTGGCGCAGGGTATCCCCTTCAGGGCCTGGCGCTTCGATGTTGGCGGGCACGGCGCGCCGGGCGCGGATCATCTTCTGCGCGTGGTCCATCGCAAAGTGCGACACCTGTTCGGTGATCGGCTGCCGCTCGGCCTCGTAGGCGTCGAGGATGCTTTCGTCAGCCCACCCCTGCACGCGCGCCGCGAGCAGCCATGAAAGGTTGATCGCATCCGCGATGCCGGCGTTCATCCCGTAGCCGGCGTAGGGCACCCACAGGTGCGCCGCATCACCCGCGATGAACACCCGCCGGTCCCGAAAGCGGTTGGACAGAAGGCGCCGGCCTACCCAGTCTTCCTTGCTGATCACCTCGTAGCTGAATTCAGGACCCACGCCGAGGATGTCCCGGATCGACTGGTCGCGATCGACCGAATCGAACTCCGGCTCTTCGGCGTTGAGGTGGTTGTGTACCAGCCAGGTTTCGTGTCCGTCGATGGCAAACATGGTGCCGCAGCGGCGCGGGTTGACGGAATAGTACGACCAGGCAGGCTTGCCGGGGATCATCGCGCGCAGCCCAGGGGCACGAATGAAGGTCGACTGCACGCGCTGGATCACGGCAGTGCCTTCCAGCTTGGCGCCGATCGCCTTCCGAACGCCGGAGCCACCGCCGTCGCAGCCCACCATGTAGCGGCAGCGAATGGTGCGCGTCGTGCCTTGGTCGAGATCCGACGCGGTGGCGCGCACGCCCTCAGCGTCCTGCTCGAAGTCCGTCACCTGCGTGCGGTTGAGCAGCGTCACGTTCGGCAACGCGGCCGCGTGCTCCAGCAGGATCGGCTCCAAAAAAATCTGGTTGATGCGATGCGGAGGCTCCGGCGTCGGCCACCATGCGTCGGGGCCTTCGGACTCTGTGTAGCGGTCGCGGCGGCAGGGAATCGGAATGCGCGTGAGTTCGGTGCCCGTCACGCTCGTGCGAAACACCACGTCGTTCGGATAGTCGGCGGGCAGACCGGCGTCGCGCAGCTTCTGCGCCACGCCCAGGCGGCGGAACACCTCCATGGTGCGTGCCGATACATGGTTGCACTTCACGTTCGGCGGTTCGGCATACCGGCGGATTTCCGCGATCGCGACTTTCACGCCGCGGGAGGCCAGATCCATCGCCAGCGTCAAGCCAACCGGGCCGGCGCCGACGATGAGGACGTCGGCCTGGAGTTCTTCTTTCGTCATTGCGCTCTCAACTTTTCAGTCCAGCTTGATGCCAGCGGTCTTGATGACCTTGGCCCACTTCTTCGTTTCCGAACGGATGTAGTTGTCGAAGTCCTTCGGCGTGCCCGGCGCCGGTTCCACGCCGAGGATGCGCATCGACTCCTTCACCTTCTCGTCGTTCAGCGCGGCCACGATCTCCGCGTTCATCCGCGCGACGATCGGCGCCGGCGTGTCGGCAGGCGCCACCACGCCGAACCAGCCCGTGGAGTCGTAGCCGGGCAATCCGGCCTCGGCCACTGTCGGCACATCGGGCAGCATCGGCAGGCGCTGCGGACTGGTCACGGCATAAGCGATCAGCTTGCCCGCCTTGATCTGCTGCAGCGCAGAAGGCAGGTCGACCACCGCGAGCGGAATCTGTCCGCCCAGCGCGTCGAGCGCCGCCGGGCCCGATCCGCGGTAAGGCACTTCAACCAGCTTCACGTCGGCCATCTGGCTGAACAGCGCAGCCGACAGATGCATGGCCGTGCCGTTGCCGCCATGGCCGATCGACAGCTTGCCGGGCTGGGCCTTTGCCAATGCGATCAGTTCCTTCAGCGTCTTCGCGGGGACCGACGGGTGGCCCACGATCACGAACGGAATCGCAGCCAGCATGCCGACCGGCTTGAAGTCCTTCAAGGGATCGAATGGCATGTTGGGATAGAGGCTCACGTTGGCCGACAGCGCGCCGGCTGCGCCGACGCCCATCGTGTAGCCGTCGCCCGGCGCCTTCGCCACGGCGGTGAGGCCGACGTTGCCTCCGGCGCCCGGCCGGTTGTCGACGATCACGGGCTGGCCGAGCTTTTCGTTGAGCCTCGGCACGAGCATGCGGACGATCGCATCGGCGCTTCCTCCGGGCGGGAAGGTGACGATCATGCGGATCGGCTTGTTCGGAAAGTCGCTGCTGTTGCTGCTGGCCGCCTGGCCGTGCGCTGCGCCAGCAAGAAACGCGCAGGATGCGCCGAGCAGCGCCGCGGCGCGGACTAGTTTCTTCATGGATCGATGCCTCTGTTGGGGTCGGATTGCCTTGTCTCCGGCGCCATTTGACGCCAGGGATATTCATTCGTAAATCAATAAATTCCGAATGAAATATGATGTTTTCTGATGAATCAGAAGTTCAGCCCCACCATCCGGCAGTTGCGCGCGTTCCTGGCCGTGCATCAGTTGCGCAAGCTCAGCGCGGCGGCCGAAAAGCTCTTTGTGACGCAATCCGCCGTCAGCATGCTGATCCGCCAACTCGAGGACGGACTCGGCGCGCGCCTCTTCGACCGCACCACCCGTTCGCTTCAGCCCACGGCTGCGGCTGAAGAAATGCTCGCGACGGCGGAACGCATCCTTCGCGATGTCGATTCATTGAGCGCTGGGTTTCTCGAACTCTCGACGCTCCAGCGTGGCCGCGTCAGCCTCGCCATCACGCCGACGCTGGCTTCGTTCCTGATGCCGCCGGCCATCCGCCGCTTCAATGAAGCGCATCCGCAGGTGCGTGTGCTCGTGGACGACTGCGCGCCGGAGCAATTCGTCTCGCGCATCATCGGCGAGCATGTGGACTTCGGCATCGGCACGCCCGAGCGGTCGGGCGCGGAGGTCGAGACACAGACCTTGCTGCGCGATCACCTGAGCCTCGTTTGCACGCCAGAGCATCCCCTTGCGCAAAAGAAGGCTGTGCGCTGGGCCGACCTGGGCGGGCATCCCCTCATTACCGTGCGGCCGGGCTACGGCATCCGCCCCTTGATCGACGGTACGGCCACACGCGCCGGCGTCGCGCTCAACGTGGTCAACGAGGTGTCGTTCCTGTCGACCGCGATATGGATGACCGCGAGCGGCATGGGGCCGTCGATCATGCCTTCGGCCTTTGCGAAGGCTGCGGAGAATCCTGCGCTGGTCATCAAGCCGATCACCGCACCGCGCGTGTCGCGCGACATTTCGGTGGTGAGCAAGCGGGGGCGTTCGCTTTCAGCGGCAAGCCGCAGCTTCATCGAAGCGTTGCGCCACGGACTGAAAGAAAGTTGAAGAAAGCTGAGAGAAGGCAGCGAGATAGGCGAGGACGCCCGGGCCGTTCAGGCCGGCTGAAAATGCTGCTCAATGCGCTGAGCGACCGCTTTAGGGTTCGCGCGCAACGCTTCGGTCGCACAGGCACCGAGGAACATGCCCTCGAAATTCATCTCCACGCTCGCGAAGTAGTGGTTGAGCGACGCCCCTGCGTCAAAGAGGCACTGTTCCAGCGACGTGAAGGTGCCGCCGGCGTCCTGCGGTTCGAATCCTTGGGCGCTGATGCGATAGTAGTAAGCATCCGCTGCGATGCGCCGGATTTCGATCAGGGGTTTCATGGCACTCGGATGATTCCCGCAATGGCGCATGCGGTAAATAGTCCATTTGGACGGGGCTGACTTCGCGCAGAATTCGCGGGTCATGTTGCCGCCCCGAATCCTGCTTATCGACGACCATGCGCTGTTCAGGTGCGGGCTGCGCATGGTGCTCCTGTCCGGCATTCCCGAGCTCGAAGTGGCCGAAGCCGCGTCGCTCGAAGAAGGCATGAAGACCGCCATGACGGAGCCGGCGCTGGTCCTTCTCGATATTCAGTTGCACGGCCTCAACGGCCTTGAAGGCATCGCGCTGGTCAAACGCAAGTGGCCGGACGCGGCAGTGGTCATCCTGTCGTCCGACGCCGCGCCGCAGAACGTGCGAATGGCCCTGGAGCGCGGCGCCGCCGCCTTTGTCTCGAAAGCCGACACGGCCGACAACATCCTCGCCGTGATCGAGCAGTTGCGCCGCGGCCAGGAGGTTGTGTCCGCGGTGCAGCCCCATGCGCACGGTGATGCGGACGGGGCCCGCCAGTTGCTGACGCCTCGGCAGGTCGAAGTGCTCGACCTGCTGTGCCAGGGCCTCTCCAACAAGGTGATCGGCAGGCGGCTCAATCTTTCCGAGAACACCGTGCGCGGACACGTGCAGGCCGTGCTTGCCGCGTTGCAGGTATCGAGCCGCTCCGAGGCCGGCTTCGCGGCACGCCGAAGGGGACTGGTCGCCTGATGAAGAACCCGCTGCGCCTTGCCGATGGGCGCACCCTTGTCGAGCAATTGCGGCTGCTGTGCGGCAACGTCGGCAGCTCGGTCATCCCGACCATCCTCGTCGCGCTGCTGCTGGTGTGGGTGCTTTCGAACGAGCACAACGTGCTCGCGCTGCGCGCATGGGCCGGGGCCGTGATCCTCATGAAGCTCATCTGCGCGCGTGAGGCGCGGCGGACGCTCGCCTCGGTGATATCGCCCGAACGCGCCCGGCAGCTGGTTTGGCGGCAGATCGTGCTGAACGCGGTCGACGCCGCGGTGTGGGGTTCGCTCGGTTGGGCGGCGCTGGGCACAACGACGGTGGCGGGCTCGGTGCTCGTGGTGGCGGTGCTGGCAGGCGTCGCCGGCAGTTCGATGTCTTCACTCGCGCCGGTGCTGCCGGTCTTCATTGCCTTCGGTACGGTGCAATTGGTCGTGCTCGCGTCAAAGCTGTGGACGCTCGGCGATCCGGCCTACAACGCACTGGGAATGGCCGGCGTGCTGTACGTCGTCACCCTGCTCGGGCAGGCGCGCAACAGCGCCAAGGCGGCGCGCGCGGCCATCGATCTGCGATTCGAGAACATCGAACTGATCGAACGCCTGCGGGTGGAAACCGAGCACGCACAGGCAGCACAACTGAAGGCCGACGAGGCCAATCTCGCCAAGTCCAAGTTCCTGGCCGCTGCCAGCCATGACCTTCGCCAGCCGATTCATGCGCAGGGCCTGTTTCTCGAAGTGCTGGCGCGCAGCAAGCTTTCCGCGGCGCAGTACGACGCACTCGCCAATGCCCGCGCCACCTGGCAGGCTTCGGCCGAGATGCTCGACACATTGCTCGACTTCTCGCGCATCGAGGCCGGCGTGGTCGAACCGCAGATGCAGGTCTTTCATCTGCAGCCGCTGCTCAACAAGATCGAGAACGAACTCGCGCCGCAGGCCGACGCCAAGGGCATCGTCTACCGTTCGCGCGAAACCCATGTGGCGGTGCGCTCCGATCCGGCCCTCGTCGCGCTGATCCTGCGCAATCTCGTCTCGAATGCCATCCGCTACACCGAGCATGGCGGCGTGCTGGTGGCGTGCCGCGTGCGTGGAACCGAAGTGCAGATCGAGGTGTGGGACACCGGCATTGGCATCGAGGCCTCGCAGCACGAGGACATCTTTCGGGAGTTTCATCAGCTCGGCAATGCGGAGCGCGACCGACGCAAGGGCCTGGGGCTTGGCTTGGCCATCGCCCAGGGGCTGGCGCGTACGCTCGGCCATGCGCTGTTGCTGTTTTCGCGGCCCGGTCGCGGCAGCGTATTCAGGGTCAGCCTGCCGGTTGCGCAGATGGGTGTCGCGAGTGGCGTCGTCGAGGTCGTGCCCGGTCACGCGCGGGTCTTTGACGTGCGCGTGCTCGTGATCGACGACGACGATGCGGTACGCGCCGGCATGCGCCAATTGCTGGGCGCCTGGGGTTGCCAATGCGATGTCGCCGATTCGATCGAAGAAGCGCTGGCGCTGGCGCGTGTCAATCCGCCGGGTTTGGTCATCAGCGACTACCGCCTGCGTGAACTGCGCACTGGCGCCGAGGCGATCGCCGCGCTGCGGGCCGAGTTCGGCGAAACGCTGCCCGCTTTGCTGATCACCGGGGACACCGCGCCGCAGCGCCTGCGCGAAGCCCGCGCGAGCGGCGTGCCGCTGCTGCACAAGCCTGTGTCGCCGAATCAGCTCTATCACGGGCTGATGTGCGTGCTGAACGATGTCGAAATCGATTCGTCGTTTGCGCGGCTCGAAGCAGCGCCCGGCGAGAGCCTTCGGCGCGCCTGAGGCCCCTGAGCCCCTGACACTTCGGCATCGCCGCTCAGGCGAAGTGATCGAAAGACGTGAAGCGCTGCGCGACAGCCTTGCCTTGCGCGTCGACGATGCGCAGCCCTGATTCGGCTTCGATGCGCCCGATGCGCGCGACCGGCGTTGACGCAGCGCGACCCGCCTGTTCGACGGCATCCCGAGCCGAAGCCGGCGCAGTGAAGGCAAGTTCGTAGTCGTCGCCGCCCGCGAGCGTGCAGGTGCGCCGCACTTCCGCGCTGATCGCGGTGCTCGCAGCAAGAAGGGCTCCCGCAATATCGGCATCGACTTGTGCGCCGACACCGCTGGCCTTCAGGATGTGTCCCAAGTCGCCGACAAGACCGTCACTGACGTCGATTGCCGCAGTCGCGATGCCGCGCAGCGCAAGGCCCAATGCAACGCGGGGCGTCGGTCGTTCCATCCGCTCGCGTGCCAGCTCGAACGCCTCACCCGGCAACGCGAGCGTGCCCCGAAACACTTCGAGCGCGAGCCGGGCATCGCCGAGCGTGCCGCTGACCCAGATATCGTCGCCCGCCTTCGCGCCCGAGCGCAGCAGCGCACCGCCGGCAGGCACTTCGCCGAAAACGGTGATGCAAATGTTGAGCGGCCCGCGCGTGGTGTCGCCGCCGATCAACTCGCAACCATGCGCATCGGCCAGCGCGAAGAGGCCGTGCGAGAAACCTTCGAGCCATGCTTCGTCGACCGCAGGCAATGCAAGCGCGAGCGTGAAAGCCAACGGCTTGGCGCCGCACGCCGCCAGGTCACTCAAATTGACGGCGAGCGACTTGTGCCCAAGCCTCTCGGGGCTGACCGTCGAAAGAAAATGCCGACCCTCCACCAGCATGTCCGACGACACCGCGAGCTGCATTCCTGCAGCCGGCGCGAGCAGTGCGCAATCGTCGCCCACGCCCAAGGGAGAGCGCTTTGCCGGCCGCGTGAAGTAGCGCGCGATGAGATCGAATTCGCCGTTGCTCATGTCGATGGCAATCCCGGATTCAGATGGCGGAACTGCGAAACCGCAGTGCCGATTGCCGAACCACTTCGGCCAGCAGTTTTTCCTTGCCCTGAAGCTCGCGCAGCCAGCGCGCGTCGTTGCGGTTCGCTTCGACGCTCGTGCGCAGATCGGACAACGCCTTCGTGGCGTTGAGCGCTTCGCTGTGCCATTCGAGCTGCGTCATCGTCATCAGGATGTGGTCGCGCAGCGGCATGTGCTCGCCGCTCGCCGGGTCGACATAGACGGCGTCGAGTCCGAAGCGGCAGGCCTGAAAACGGTTGTACGTGTAGACGAGATAGTCGTCCTCGCACGGCGTGAAAGGCTGCTCCTGCAGGAACCAGGCGGCCAGCGATTGCACATAGCCCGCGAGCGCTGCGGCCCGCTCTACCGTCAGCGGCGTGTCGAACACGCGGATCTCGATGGTGCCGAATTCAGGCTTGGGGCGGATGTCCCAATAGAAGTCCTTCATGCTGCGGACCACGCCGGTGCGCGTCATTCGCATGAAGTAGTTCTCGAACTCCTTCCACGACAAGGTGAACGGCGCGCGGCCCGACAGCGGAAACGCGAACACCGAATTCAGCCGCGCCGAATCGAACTGCGTGTCCTGCCCCTGCACGAAGGGCGACGACGCCGACAGCGCGATGAAGTGCGGGATGTAGCGCGACATGCGGTGCAGCATCAGCAGCGCCCCGTTGGCATCAGGGCAGCCGATATGCACGTGCTGGCCAAAGATGGTGAACTGCTTCGACAGATAGCCGTAGAGCTCCGACAGCTCCCGAAAGCGCGGCTTGTCGTAGATGCGCCGCTCGTGCCACTGCTGGAATGCGTGCGTGCCGCCGCCGACCACTGCAATGTTGAGCTTGTCGGCATTGCGCACGAGCGCATCGCGGATCGGCGTCAGTTGCGCGATGACGTCCTGCGCCGAATGGCACACGTCGGTCGAAATCTCGATCATGCTCGACGTCATCTCCGGCACGACGCTGCCGGGCAGTGGCGTCTGGGCCATCAGCCGGAGCATGTCCGCCGCGTAGGGCGCGAGATCGTAGTCGTGCGTGTTGACGAGTTGCAGCTCGAGCTCCACGCCCAGCGACAACGCCACGGAATTGTTGAAACGCTCCAGCGGCACGATGCGGCTCGCCGGCGTCGCAGGCGTGCCATCCGCCTGGAGTTCCATAGGGCGTGAGCTCATCGCTGTTCCTCCACAGTCCCAAACGCCTCAGGCAGCCACGGCCTGGAACTCTCGCCCGCGCCGTGAATGGCAATGGTGGCAATCACCGCGCCCAGCACTTCCATCAGCAGGATGGCGGGCAGGGCCACTTGCGTGATCATCGCACCCAGGAGTGGCGACGCGGTGACGAAGGCCGACGTAATCAGCAATGCAATCGAGGACAAGGGCGACATCGCGCAGCCGACCCAGAAAGCCTGCTTCCAGCTTGCGCCGCTGCCCGGATTGGCGATGGCGACGCCAGCGATCTTGGAGAAGGCGCGCACGCCGATCACCGCCAGCACCAGGCTCGCGACCGGCAGGCTCCAGTCGGCTTGCGCGGCGACGATGGACACCAGCACGAACATCAGCATCGTGATCAGCGAAGCAGCGGTGCCCAACTGCCGGGGCCACGTCCACGGCTTGGGGTTGAGCGCCTTGAGCAGCACCCCGCCGATCAATGCCGCCAGCGGCGCCGAACCACCGAAGTGCGCCGCCAGCGCAGCGCCCGCGGCAATGATGGCGAGCAGCAGGATCGACGTGTTTTCGCTGGTCGGGCTCATCACGCGCAACGCCGAGCGCAACGAAAGCGCCATCAGCGCGCCGACGACGAAGGACATCCCCAGCACCACCAACACGGGCGACAGCTTCTGAAGCAACCCCGTCGGCGCATGCTCGATCAGCCCAGCCTGCGCATAGCCGAGCGACAGCGCATAGAAAGTGTTGAGCGTTGCCAGCGTCATCGCGCGCTCGGTCACAGGGCCCGATGCGCGCGTGTCGATCACGACCCGGCTCAGCACGGCCGGCGACGCGACGATCGCCATCAGCGCGATGGGGTTGGCGACCGGGTCGGGCACTTCCATCCAGTGCAGCACCCAGAACACCGCGAAGTAGGTGATGGTCGATTCAAGCAGGCTCTGCACCAGCACCATCGGGTTGTGTCGAAACCAGCGTAGCGGCAGGCGTCCGCCCGCCTCGAAAAGCACGATCGCCACGCCGAGTTCGACCAGGAAGAGGCTGATGCCCTGCAGCGGCCAGATCGCGCCTTCGAAGCCGGCAAAGCCCACCACCGTGCCGACGATCGAATAACCGATCACCTTGGGCATCCCCATGTAGCGTTGCACCAGATGGCCCGAGGCGGCCGCTGCCGCCAGCAGCAAGGCCCACAAAACGGTCGGCAGGCCCGCCGAGGGGCGGACCCACTCGGACCAGAAGCTCAGCAGATCGCTGGAAAAGAAAGACGTCATCAATAAGATTCAAACAAGGGGGAAACGCTGCGCTGCCACCCTCTGGCGCGGGGCCCGGCGAAACATCCAGGAGCGCACGAGGCGTTCATGGTGCGAAGAAGGAAAAGTGCGTTCAGTGCAGCACGCGCGAGGAGGGCATGCCCCCCGCATCGGCTTCCAGCACGAACATGGCAATCGGGACGTCGAAGCGCTCCGCACGTTCCGTCACGATAAAAAGGCTGCCGTGCATCGTACCGCTCGGTGCCTGGAGGCGGCAGCCGCTGGTGTAGCGAAACGATTCCCCCGGCGCCAACAGGGGTTGCTTGCCGATCACGCCCAGCCCGTCGACTTGCTGCGTGTTTCCATCTGTGTCGTGGATCACCCAGTGCCGCGCAATCACTTGGGCCGCCACGTCGCCGTGGTTGGTGATCGTCACCGCATACGCAAAGGTATAGACCCGGTCGGCGGGCGACGACTGGTCGGGCAGGAAGCGCGGTTCGACCTGCACCGTCATCGGGAAGTTGGACATCGCCGGATGGTAAGGCACGCCGTACGCGGGTTTGCCCTGTACTGCGACAATCCGACCCCATGAGCAGCCCCTTTCGCATCGCCCCTTCCATCCTTTCCGCCGATTTCGCGCGCCTGGGCGCCGAAGTGAGCGACGTCATCGCCGCCGGTGCCGACTGGATCCATTTCGACGTGATGGACAACCATTACGTGCCCAACCTCACCTTCGGGCCGATGGTGTGCCACGCCCTCAAGCCGCACGCGCAAAAGCCCGACGGCACGCCCGTGCCTATCGACGTGCACCTGATGATCGAGCCCGTCGATGCACTGGCCGCCGCCTTTGCGCAAGCCGGCGCCGACTTCATCAGCTTTCACCCGGACGCGTCGCCGCACATGCACCGCAGCATCCAGGCCATCAAGGCCGCGGGCTGCAAGGCCGGCCTCGTCTTCAACCCGGGCCTCGGGCTCGAAGCGCTCGACTGGGTCATCGACGAAATCGACCTCATCCTGATCATGAGCGTGAACCCCGGCTTCGGCGGGCAGAGCTTCATCGATTCGGCGCTGCGCAAGATCGAACTTGCGCGCAAGCTCATCGACGCCACCGGCCGCGACATTCGGCTGGAAGTCGATGGCGGCATCAAGGTCGACAACATCGCGCGCGTTGCCAGCGCCGGCGCCGACACCTTCGTGGCCGGCAGCGCCATCTTCGGTGCGGGGGACTACAAGAGCGTCGTGACCGCGATGAGAGAGCAACTCGACGGGTCGCTCAAAGCTTGACCTTGTCGGAGTAGACGCCGTCATTCTTTGCGGCCGGGGCCTTCGCGGTGAGCATGACTTGCTCCTGATTCGTTGATCTTGATTCATTGCTTTTGGTGGGCCATGTTGTCGCACGGCATCGCGGCAAACACGGTAGGAACTGCCAACTCGGCGTTGTAGGATGGCCGGCGAAATGACAGCCCCCAGCAACGAGCCCACCCTCAACGACCCCCTCGGCGACTCTCTTCGCATTCACGGCATCGCGTCCCCCAGGCCCGGGCCGAAGCTCATCGTGCTCGGTGGCGTGCATGGCGACGAGACCTGCGGCACCGTCGGTATCGAACGCGTGGTGGCCGACTTCGACGCCGGCAAGCTGCAACTGCTGCGCGGCGAGCTGACGATGGTGCCGGTCGCGAATCCGCTCGCACGACGCCGCATGCGACGCGAAGGCGAGCGCAATCTCAACCGGCTTTTTCAGCCGACCCCGCCGGGCGTCGAACCCGCCGACTACGAAGCCCGAATCACCAACCTGCTGTGCCCGCTGCTCGATCGGCACGATGTGCTGCTCGACCTCCATTCATTTCAGAGCGCCGGAGAAGCCTTCGCGATGATCGGGCCGCGTGACAACGATGGCACGCTGGAACCCTTCGCGCGTGCTTTCGAGGAAGGGCAGCTTGCGCTGCATCTCGGCACGCCGCGTGTGGTTGAAGGCTGGCTGGACATCTACGCCGCCGGAGTGGCCCAGCGCACGGGCGGGCAGTCGGCGGACGAGGCGGAAGTCGCCTTTGGACGCGGCACCAATGAATACATGCGAAGCCGCGGCGGCTACGGCGTGACGCTGGAATGCGGGCAGCATGAAGATCCGGCTGCGCCTGAGGTGGCGTATGCGGCGATTCTTTCCGCGCTGCGCTTGCTGGGGATGATTGCGGCCGACCCGCAAGCCGAGCCGCCGAAGCCGCCTTCGTTGCTACGGCTGGTGAGCGTGACTGATCGGCTGCATGAGGACGATCAGTTTGTGCGGGAATGGGCGACGTTCGATGCGGTCGCGAAGGGCGAGGCGATCGGCGTGCGCGAGGATGGGAGCGTGCTGCACGCGGATCGGGATGGGTTCATCGTGTTTCCGAATGCTGAGGCGTTGCCGGGGAGTGAGTGGTTTTATTTTGCGGTGGGGAGTGATGATCGGGATTTGGGGCGGGTGGATAGTTGATAGTGCGCCGGATTGCCAAAGCTGTCTGCAGCTCTTCGCTTGCTGTTCGCGGACGGCTTGGATGGGCCCGAAGGAGACCGTCACGGCTCAAAAATGGCCGACCGAAACCGGCCGTCCAATGAGCGCTGCGGCGTCGGGTGGCTTGACGCGCGGACAACGTCGCGACCCTCTTCTTTCGACTCGGACGGGCGCGCACGCCAAACCCTTCAACGAATAGACGGTCGCGAAAGCGGGTAAGTGTTCTGGGTGGTTCTTTGTACTGACGTTGCGCGCCGGCCGCACTCAGCCTCAGAGCAGCTTGAGAGCGTCACCCGGATTGACGCCCGTGACGCTGCAGCCCACCGCGAGCACCTCCTTGAGGCCAGCGTCGCCTGCGCGAACTTGGCGTACCGTCTGCGTGATGACCGGGAGGGCAACCGAGGGCATCGAGAACTGCGCGGGCAGCCGGGTCTGCTGGTTGAGCCGCTCTGCGAGGAAACGCGCGACAGGCGCGTCGATACTGCGCGCGAAGAAAAGCGTCATGCCCCATCGCACCGTAGCCGCCATCCGGAGAGACGCGACGACCAGCACGCGGGCCTGCACGTCGTCGGAATGGCAAACTCGCACGGCCGCGCCGAAGTTGACGACTTGGTCTCGGCTGACAAACTGGACGACCTCGGCTGCGGCGGCGCTTGGCGCCATGGTGAGGCCGGCCTGGAGACGCTCCAGGATAGGCAGCACGTCGACCTTGTTCGCATCGCGGGCCTCGACGCGCCAGCGCTCGAGAAGTTGGTTCGGCTCGCCCGAGGCTAGAAGGAGGCCGACCGCCAGCATGCCAGGCAGCAGTTCCTCTGCCATGACAGTCGGAGCACCCGGCGCTCCACGCTGTGCATTTAGTTCGGCAGTGACGTCGGACATGCCCATGACGTAGCGGAGAAAGCGTGGCGACGTACCGCCTACAAGCTCGCGCAGTACGAGCGATTTCGACCCAAGGTGCCGCGTGAAGAGGTCATCGCCTCGCAGTAAGACGGAGACTCGGTCGAACATCGCGCTTGAGGCGTCGGGCCAGTGAGCCTCGAGGAATGCGACCTGAGCTTCAAGGACTCCAACCCGCATGGATTGGCCGGGAGTCAATTCGTCAACGGCCAGGTCGGGCTGGCTCGCCTGGCCAAAGGCAATCACAAAAGGCTTGCCATCGGGAAGCAGTCGGTCGGGGTTTTCGATGAGCTGTGCCGTGGCGTTCGCGGCCTGGAGGATGGCCTCCCAGCGCTTGTCGCCCTCTGCCCACGCCTCAGGCGGAAGCAGCAGCACCGCATCGGTCAAAAGCGCGCTGCAGCGCCGAAGCTGTCCCGCTCGCAACGCGCAGTACGACGCATCGATGAGAAGGCCGACGCGGGTCGGCACAAACTCGTCGTTTTTCTGCCTAGCGCCTTGCTCGAAGAGCAGCGAGGCGCGGTCAAACTGCGCCAGCTTTGCGGCCGAGATTGCGACTCGCCGGAAGGCAAAAGGGTCGGTGACAGCCTGCAAGCCGAAACGCGCGATGGTCGCATCCCACGCCGACAATGCTCGGCCGTGGTCATCGGACTGTCCCATCAAATTGATGCGCTGCTCCTCAATAACGGCACTCGGGCCAAAGAGGTCTGTAGCCCGGTCAAGGACGGCGAATCCGGCGAGCAAGTCATCAGCGTACTCGCTCAACACAATCGACTTCGCACGTGCGACCTGCGCTCCGTACAGAGGGAGTTTGCAGGATTCGCAGACGGCAAGCGCTTGGTCGAACACTTCGAGCCAAGGTGACCAGTGGGGGCTGTCCTTATTGGCTTCCGCGACCCACCCGGTATGTACAAACGCGCCGAGGTCACGAACGTGCGGCCAATCGAGCATCTCATCGAACTGGCCGGCGAGCGCCTGATTCAACGGATTGGAGAGGAATGCCAGGAGGTCGTTGAAATCACGCAGCGTTCGCACTCCACCCGCGCGGAGTGACAAGAAGAACTGGAACGTCGTGGCGCTCTGAAGGAAAGCGAACCCCGGCAGGGCCGGCATGGCTTTCATGTTCGCGACACCGCCAGCTATGAAGGACGCGGCAGGCTCCTGCGCTTGCACTACACTCGAGACGGCGTCGAGCACCACTTCCATCGTAAGCGCGACATGCTTACTCAGTACCGTCATGTCGTACATAGCGCGGCTGAACGCCCAGTTCGCATCGGCATTGCGCGGCCCAAGTTCGTCGCGCCACGCGCGTGCGAACTCCGCGAGGCGCGACGGGTCTTCAACCTCCGCGACAAGGAACTGGAGATACCGCAACGAAGGCATCGCGGACTTCAGCGCGACCGGCACCGGGCCGCTCTCTAAGCCAACATGCAACACCCAGGAGCAGTGCGAGAAGACCCGTCGTTGGACTTCATCATCTGCTGCCACAAGTTTCTGCATGCTGGACAAAAAGCGTCGTGCATCAAGCGCGATGAATGCATGAAAGACCAGCGCGCCAGCGTCATTCGCTGTGATTGACTCGCAGGCGGAAATGGAGTCAAAGAGCTTGGCGTGGACGGCGCGATGCTGCTCCAGGGTCCAAGTGACATTGACTTCGCCTCGAAGAATCTGAGTGACGCGATAGCGCCCGTTGCCTAGTTCCTCGAGCCAGCGCCCGGTCAGAGCCGTCAGCACAGCCTGCGCGCCGGTGAGCTTGGGCGGCAGTCCCGCGAGATTGAGCAGCATCTCACGGGTTGGTGCCACCATGAACTCGCCGGCCTCGAGCGCAAACTGACTAGCCTCGGCGCTCACTGACGAGTCCAGCAGCTCGCGCGCCATCTGCTTGGCCGACTGCGTACCGGGTGAAGGTGTGACGAACGTCGAGAGCTCGAGCGCAGGCCAACCTAGGTCGCGAAGTTCGACCAGTCGGACGTGCACGAGCGCAGGGTGGCCACCCGACTGAACGGCGATGAGCTGGCCCCAAGTATTCGCTAGGTCCTGACTGCTGCAATTGAAGTCGACGCAGTGCTCGGCAACCTCACGCTGTGACATTGCGGGCACGACGACAAATTCGACACCCCAGGAGGTCGCCACCTCCTGCTCGAGCGCCTCGGTGTGCCCCTGCGCCGTGATGAGCAGTGCGATACCTGCGACGCTCGCGCGATGCACGAGTTGCCGCAGGCTCGCGGCGTAGACGCGTCGGGCGTTCGCCGACGTATCCAGGTCGTCGAGAATCAGCAAGGACGGCCCATCAGGCCGGTCAATCGTGAGTGCGAGCAGCCGCAGCGCTTCCGACATGGCCGCCGGCGTTCTCCCTGAAAGCTCAGTCCAGCTCGCATTGAGGCCGGCGTCGCGCGCGACAACCTGCGCAATCGTCGTCTTGCCTTTGAACACCGAGCCGACAAGAAGTACTGCGTCACGGCGGGTGACGCGCTCAGAGACGGCGTCCACCAGCGCCTGGCGGCGAAGAAGCGCACGTGGAGGACTGGGTGGCGTCCCCTGCAGAAGCGCCAAGTTCGCGAAGTTTGCCTGCAGCGAAGACAGCTGCGCGGCCACCACGAGCAGCCCACCCGCGCTGTTCAGGGGCATCTCAAGCGTGACCGTGGTTGCCTTCTCGATTTGCAGCCACAGCGAAGTCTTGTCGAGCTTGCGCTCGTCCGGTGAGGGCTTGAGTACCTGCTTCCAGCAGTGGGCCAAGAGCTCGTTCTTGGCCGTCCGTGCGGCGCTCCGGGGTTGTTTGGCCAAAACGAGCGCATCACCGATTCGCTCGAGAACAGCTTGCTCGACGACTTCCACATCCGGCTGACCAGTTAGCCAGGTGAACCGCTGGAGCAGTCTCGTCTGCAAGTCGCGCACGGTCGCAGACGTCAGAAACGCCCGAACGGGCTGGTTGTCCTCGAGGCTTGCGAGCAACTGCTGTCTGACGGCCTCCGCCATCACGGGGTCGAACGCGGCCTTGCCCCACGCCTCGATGCCAGGCAAGCCGCCGAACCGGGCGTCGCGCTCCTTCGCGATGTTCGACGTCGTCAGGTAGACGAACTTGACCTGACGGTCCGGAGAACGTTCTGCGGTTGCCCAGAAATTCCGAATGGCGTCGCGCACGTTCTGCGTGTTCAGAGACACACTGTCCTCGGTTCGCTTGACTTGCACCGTCGTGGTCTCGGAAGAGCTCACGCGGTCGATGTCCTCGGCGCCTTCGAGGAACAGCACCTCGTTGTCCGCCAACATCACCCAGCTCTCGATAGACCGCCAGATTTGATAGTCGTACCCACCCATCGCGCCTAGGGCCTCGCGTTGGGGCGTGCGAGGGAGCGGCTCGAGCGGAGCTTTTGCTTGTGGTTGCGGTTGCGGCGAAGGGTCGCTCATGGCGGCGGTCATTCCTAGCCGTGGTTCTCGAAGAGTCCCGAAGGCCCGCAGAGACGGTGGTTCAAAAGGCCCTGGGAGGCCAGGCTCGCGAGGAATTCCGGCGCGAGTTCGCTGAGGTCAGAGGTCATGATGGCTGCACATTCTGCCGCCGCAGAGAGAGCTTGACACGGAACTCGAAATGGCCGCATACATAAAAAGCGTGTCTGCTGTGCAGTAGGAGGCGGTGGAGCGGAGCCGTGAGGCTTGCGGAAAAGGCCATCGTGTTGCCGGAGAGCTGCCACTGGCGACCGGCGGCTCCTGGCCGCGTGCAGCTCTACGAGCTTCTCATAGACTTTGACGTTGCAATCGACCTCTCTTACAGCTCGGCTTCTCCATCAAGCGGTCCAGCTAGAGGTTGCGGTGACTCGCACTAGTAAGTCGGACGCATCAACAAGCTCGAGCGTACAACTGGTGCATGCAATGCATACCTCGCGGAAACTTTTTCAACGAGTTGTCCGAACCACAACGGAGCGGAGGGCGAAACATGGATAGCTTCGATAAGCTGGGACGGATTAACTGGAACGGAAACGTGCATTGCGCCCTTGGGAATCAGAGGCTCGTTGTCCGAAATCTCGGACCAAATGACAGCTCGAACCTCCTGTTCGTGCGCAAAGCTCATCCGCTTGTGCATGACTGGAAAGAGAGCGTTGCCGAACGGAATAGACGTTGTTTCGTAGTCGATGTACTGCACCGCCGACAAACCTACCGTGTATGGGCAAGACTCGAGGGCGCCCGCAAGAGCGTCGGAGGTGGTTCGGATGGCGATACCCACAGAGCTCGACAGGTAGAGCTTCCACATTGCCGCTGATTCGAACTCACTTGAAAACCAACAGCTTACGTATAGGTGCCGACGCATTACCTCTGGATGCTTCACCCAAAGTTCCGCATGCTCCGGACTGAGCTGGTACGGTGACGGGTCTGCGCGAAGCGCCCTTACCGCTGCTTCCGGAAGCATTCCCTCATAGGGATCCTCGAACAGGTCAGTCCGTGGGAACACCAGCGCGCGGTCTTCAAGTAGGCTAACCAACTTGGTGAAGTCCATGTAGCGCCATAGGGTGCGGCGGCCCTCCGGTGCCACGAACACCTCATGATTCTGGATGAGCATTTGCCAATCTGTGATTCGACGAAGTCGTCAGTTGGTCGGATTATTCGCGAATGGGCAACGGTGCCCGAGGTCCGCTTTTGGCTGCGGATTCAACCGGTCGATGCAACACACTAGGAACTGCGTAGGCAGAAGGAGTGTTGCCGATGAAGCGAAGACCTCGGATCTACTACACCGACAGCCAGAAAGCTCTGATGTGGGAGCGCTGGAAGCAAGGTGAGACCCTCCACCAGAACGATTCTCGGACGTGCGCCCTCCACGGTCAGCCGCGAGATCAAGCGCAATGGTGGCCAAGGATGCTACCGGGCGGCCCAGGCCGACCAGGCGGCCTGGGATCGGGCCCATCGGCCCAAGAGATGCAAGCTGGCTGGGAACCGAGCCTTGGCACACGTCGTGACAGACAAGCTCCAGCTGCAATGGTCGCCGGAGCAGATTGCAGGGTGGCTCACGCATACTTACCCGAGCGACGAGAACCGCCACGTGTCCCACGAGACCATCTACCGCAGCCTGTTCATTCAAGCCCGAGGGGCCTTGAAGAGGGAACTGCTGCAGCACCTGAGGCGCACGCGAGGCATGCGCCGCTCGCGCCACTACACGCAGAAGACAGACGCTCACGGAAGAATCCTTGACGCCGTGTCGATCAGCGAGCGCCCGGCCACGGTTGAAGATCGAGCGGTGCCTGGCCACTGGGAAGGCGACTTGCTGTTCGGAAGTTCCAACAGCCAGATCGCAACCCTGGTCGAGCGACAAACACGCTATGTGATGCTCGTGAAGGTCACCGGCAAAGATACGGAGACGGTCGTCAACGCGCTGATCAAGAATGCTCGCAAGTTGCCACAGGAGCTCTACAAGTCGTTGACCTGGGATCGAGGCAAAGAGATGGCCGACCACAAGCACTTCACCTTGGCGACCGATATCAAGGTCTATTTCTGCGACCCTCAGAATCCTTGGCAACGCGGAACCAATGAGAATACAAACGGCCTGTTGAGACAGTACCTCCCCAAGGGCATTGATGTCTCGACCTACTCGCAAGCCAAGCTGAATGCGTTGGCGAGAAGATTAAACGAGCGACCCAGGAAGACTCTCAACTTCCGAACACCGGCTGAGATGTTCAGCCAAACCGTTGCATCGACCGGTTGAATCCGCA
>NZ_JBFTIJ010000020.1:0-67047 GCF_056394705.1 Variovorax sp. 10N420
CCCCAAGGGCATTGATGTCTCGACCTACTCGCAAGCCAAGCTGAATGCGTTGGCGAGAAGATTAAACGAGCGACCCAGGAAGACTCTCAACTTCCGAACACCGGCTGAGATGTTCAGCCAAACCGTTGCATCGACCGGTTGAATCCGCAGCCGAACTCGGAAGTCTAGGTGTGCCGCCTAACAGCAGTTCCCCTGCAACCCTGCCGTTGGGGGAAAGAGCCAACGTGGCACGGTCAAGCTCTTCAGGCCGTTCCCCTGCATTTCGGATACGCTGCGCATCCCCAGAATGAGTTTCCGGCCTGTGCGCCCTTTCTCGCGGTTCTGCGCACCATAGCGCCCGCGCAATTCGGACAAGCTGGAGGCAGCGAGCTCGTCGCCCACGTGCCGGCGAACGCGGACTTCTGTTCCGCCACCCGCGTAGACCCACACTGCTCACCCCCACGCACAGATCCAATCAACAACATCAGCGCCTCACCATCCACCAACCTGACGTTGCGCCCCTCAGCAAACGCCCGCGCTTCGTCGGTGAATCTCCCAGAGGTCACCACAAACCCACCCGCCGCACCTTCAGCCGCCATCACGCCATACAACTCCCGCACGACTTGCACGCCCACCTTGAACGCCCGCCATTGCTTGCACTGAACAAGATGCTTCTCGCCAGCTTTGCGCAACACAAGGTCGACGCCGCCATCGGCCCCGCCACCGCCCAGCTCTTCAACCTGAAAGCCCTTCCTCCGGAAGCCTTCGCCCACAAGGATTTCGAACTCACGCCAACTCATCTTCCCCAAGATGTCCGGCGCCTTCGCTGCGGCCACACTGTCTGCCAGTTCCTTCCTGCGGCGGCGGCGCCACGCACTCACGGCCGCACCGGCGAGGCACACGAAAGGCAGCAGGTACTGCCCAGCCAATGCCAACGCGTAGAAAAGGCTCGAGGTAATTTGCGGCCGGCTCACCATGTCCGACACGACCCGACCAGCCCACGCATGCATGAAGAGATAGCTCACAGGGGCGAGTGCAACGCCGAGCCACCAGGGCAGCATCGACACAAGGTCAATCATGTCGTCCAGCGGGCTCGTCTTCTTGCGTCGCGGCATGTCTACTCCTCGTTCTTTATTGCGAAACCTTCTTCCGCTGGAACTCGAATACCGAAGTCGTGCCGTTCGCAGTCACTTCAAACCGAAGCATGTCGTTGGGATTGGGATAAGGATCGCAGCAGTTCTTCAACATGAGTTCACCGGCAACCATATGCAGCGGGTCCACGGTGTTTTCCTGAAGAATCGAGTTCGCAGCCTGCTCCTGGTTCTGTGCATTGAATTCGATCTGGCTGATGCCCAGCCCCGTCGCTCCACCAATGGCAGCGCCCGCGACGATTCCGGCGAGGGGGTCATACACCTGAACGGTATTGGTGCCAGCGAAAGTCGTTACGCCGCGTCTTCCGGACACGAATCCTGAGTAGTTGCTTTGATAGGTCTGATGAGAGGCGCCGTACGCGGCGGCTCCCGCCGCCAGTCCGCCAACAATCGCAAGCGCTATCTGCTTGCTTTGCTTCTCGCTTTGAATCTCCGCGACACGCTGGGTATACGTATAAATCGGGACCGGCTGTCCGCGGAAATAGGCCTTGATGTTGTCGGGCGTGAAGTTGACCGGCTGAGTGCCGTTGTTCGCGTACCCAATCGTGAAGGTCGGCATCGCAGTGCCTTGTGTCCTGAACGTCGGATACATGAACACTTCATGGGTTTCATGCTTTTCGATGACGGTGCCGACACCTTGCGTGTATCTCACTGTTTGCACGGGCTCGTGGGGCTTGGCGGAATACGCAACCATCGTCGTGCATCCGCTCGATCCGAGCGTCACCGAAACGGCGACAAGGATTGCTTTGGCTGGGTGAGACTTCTTGTTCTTCGTCTTCATGCTGGCTCATCGTTGGTTTTATAACGATGAATACTGGCATGGGCATCCGAATGGATGGCGGAACTAAGTCGCACCGTTCCTGCAAAACAACTCATCAAAATTGATGATGTTTATGCGGGCGCTCCATTCGCGCCTGAGCTTCTCCGCAATCACTCATGTCTTGGGAGAAGCCGTCAGCACGTTGGAGTGGTTTGGCCCGCAGGCTCAAGTGGGCGATCGGCTTGCTGCGGACCGTTTCGGTACCATCCACGCCGCCGCCTGTGCGATCCAGCGGATGGGCGTTATCAGTAGCGTCGCCCCCCGCAGCATCGGAATGATCGCGAGCATCGCCAGAAAAGCCGCCCCCCACCAGCCGATCAGGATTGATATCCATGGAGGCAATCCTGCCAGTAGCCCCAGCGCGCGAAACACGCCACTTAGCAGACTGGGGTGACGCACGACCAGATAGACCGCGGCGAGTTTGGCGCCCGCTCCCGCGACGTGCTTGCCAACCGACTCGCCGAGAAGTACACCGCGGCCCATCAGCGTCGTGCGCCGCACTATGGCGGCTTCTTCGATGGCCTTTCCGCCACCGCCGAGAAATTTCAGGGCCTTGGGCACGCCGAACACCGAAAGCAGATCGGCACCGGCCCAGGCAATATCCGTTAGTTGGATTCGATCTCCTGAGTCATATTTCGATTCCAGTTCGATCAGTCCACCGGCAAAGATCTTTTTTATCGTTTCCAGGATGCGATCTGTCTGGACCCGCTGAACGTGACCGTCTTTATCAAGTACGAACTGCCCCAGGAAGTGATGTCCATCGACGTGAATTGCCTCGATTGCATAGATACCGCGATAACGAGGACCGTAGGGGAAGTGGTTGGCCTGATCCGGCTTAGATTGCTTGTCCAGGATTGCCTTTCTGATTGCCAGCCAAGCGTCTCGCATTTGCCCGTGCGCCCAATACCCCCCTTTGAGAATCAGCATGTCCGTCTCCATGAAGTAATCGACGACAGGGACCACGCCTTCGCCGTACTGCCTGAGAATCTCTTGAAACGGTGCATCGTCGCCGAACATCTCGAACACGGCGCGCGCACGGTCGCCGTATTTGAGCAAGCCAAGTTCCAGCTTGCCGGTGAGTTCGCGATCTGCAGCTGCCTCGAGAAAGAGCTCCTTCAGCTTTGGTGAATTGCCTGCGGCCTTGTATGCAGCCATGGGTAGACCGCGCGAAGCTGCGATGTCAGTCAACCGTTCTTCATAGTTCGCGGTGCCGCTCAGATAGGTGATGCAGACCGACGCGAGCAGGGCGCCGGCTAGCAAAGCGCCCCAACGAATTCGGCGGCCGCCCCAACGGTCATCGGGTCGCGTAGCACCGTTGGCGCTCGAAGATTGGATCTCGGCGTTCTTGTTGCGGCTCATTGATTCTTTAGGTTCTTGATGAAGTAGAAGATCCGGACAAACGAGGTCAAGGCTATCGCCGGAGACATCGCGTCTCGCAGCGGTGAGTGGTCGAGAAACACCAGCACCGTGAGGCAAATCACGTACTGGACGGCAAACGACCAACACCAGGAGGAAAGCCTTCCACGCGGAAGCCCGGCTGAGACCGCTTGAGCGACCTGCTGGCTGATGGCAAGCCCGCAAACAATGAGAAAGATTTGAAGCATTGAGCCTCCAGGAGTTTGGATGCCTGTGAGACTAGATACCGAGCGCGACAAAATGCGTCGCACACGCAGCGATTCACTGCAGCACCCTAATTCAGCCCGCGTAGAGCGTCGAAGCCGCAGTCAGTGACGCTCCGATTTCGGCACGCAAATCCGAAGGTGCGAGCACTTCGATGTCCCCGGTCTTCGAAAGAATCCACCACCTGAGTTTCCAGCTGGAAGGCACGGTCGCCTTGAGCAAGAAGCCTCCTTCAATAGGTTCGAGCTTCTGCCCCGCGTCGAGCTTGGCATCCGCCATCACCGCCCCGAGTCGCTGTGAAATCCGAGCCTTGAAGCGAATGCGTTGTCCGTCGCCGAATTGCAATCCTCCATCGTCGATGTAGGTCTGCAACGAAAAGCGGGGAATCAACCTCGCCGGCGTGTAGAGACGTCGCGCCTCCCTGACGCGGTGCATTGCATAGAGGCGCGGCGATGTATGGCGGAATGCGGTCGCGACCAAGTAGGTCGTGGGGCCGCAGAGCACCATGCCCAATGGATGGAGAGTCTGCGCTTTTGGGGCCTCGGCGTCCGCCTTCAGGTATGAGACCTCGACCTGTTCGGCCGCCATCAACGCTTCTTGCACTGTGCGGAGCACTGTCGCGTCAATCGGCGCCGGAATCACCGTCAAACCGGTATTGACCACGGCCACTTTGGACGGCCAGCCGCCCATCGGGTTGCTCTTCTCTTGAGCGCCGAGCTTTGCCGCTGCCAAGGCGAAGGCCGGCTTCAATTGATGCCGAACTGCATCAGGAAGAATGGGTTGCAGATAGCGTTCGACGAGATGAAGAGACAGCGCGTCGGTGATTGACTGGCCGAGAAGCCCGAATGCGCCGCCTCTCACCCAGTGCCAGTCAAACGGCGGCGCCCCTCCGTGCGTGATTGGAAAGATGTTCGCCAAACCCTCAAGGTCACGTTCTATGGTTCGCTTGGTGACCCTGTATCCGGCGCTGCCGAGTTCCGCCTGGATCGCGCCTGCACTTTTTCCTGGTGCGTGAGATGGCAGACATCGGAGAAGCTCCCATTGCCGGGCAATGGCGTTGCGGGGTGATTCAGCGGGCATGGATTCTCAGCGCGTCTCTCTTCATTCGCCGAGGCTAACAAAACTGGCTCGCGCTTCTTCGCATCGCACTTGCACGTGTCGATATACTGGCTCCGTCACGTCAAACAAAGGCGTGATCGGGTTTGGAAGCCCGAAGCAATCTGAGAAAGCAAGCCGCAATCATCTGTACAGGGTGTGCGGCTTCGCTGTTGCGCCGCCGAGTTTTGGCGGCTCGGACGGGGAGCCGCAAGGCTCGCCGGTTTTCCTTGGATTGCCCGGTCTTCCAACCCGTTCGAGCTGCCGCCCTCCGTTTGGAAGCGGGCGCGGCGGTTGTAGCAAACCGCAATCCTTGGAGGCCATTCATGGTCCACCCTACTTGCGCGCTCGCGCGCCACCCGACCGCACCCCCCTCAGACGAACGCTCAACCCTCGAAGCCGATCTCAGCGCACTAAGAGAGGCGTATCGCGCAATCGCATGTGTTCACAACCTGCTGCTTCATGTGCGAACTCCGAACACGCCCGAGCGCGACGATCTTCGCGGCGAAGTGGAAGCGCTGGTAGCACTGATCAACTCTGAATTCGAGCGCCGCGCCAAAGCTGCAAAGATCAGCATCGCTTCAATGCCGCGCCACTAGGCACCAGGAGAGGCGATCTGCACACGCGGCACTACCGTATGCCGCTCCTGGCTTGACCCACCACGTGAAGCGCCGATTCGAATACGGATGTCGGCCGCTGGCGCGCGTCGTCGCGGCTCTCTGATAGCTGCCCGGGCATCATGCTCGCCACAAAGTCGATGAACGCTCTTACCTTGGCCGGAACGTGGCTCCGGCTGGGGTAGTACACGTAAAGAGGAAAGGTCTCGCCGGGCCAGTCCGTCAGAACAGGCTCCAGCGTGCCCGCGCGCAGATGCATGTCGATTCCGAGATCGATCACCTGCGCGATGCCGTAGCCCGCAAGGCAGGCGCCGATCTTGGTTCCCGCATCCGTGACTGTCAGGTTCCCCTTGACGGCGACCTTCACCTTCTCGTTGCCACGCCAGAACTCCCATTCGAAGGGCCTGCCGGTCGCCGGATCGATGGTGTGGATGCATTCATGGCCGTCATCGACGAGGTCCTTCGGCGAGTTGGGTCGGCCGCGTTGCGCAAGATATGACGGCGCGGCCACTGTCAGGACTCGCGGACTGTAGAGCCTGCGACAGACCAAGCTTGAAACCGAGGGTGGTCCAAACCGAATGGCGAGATCGAATCCGTCGCTCACCAAATCCGACAGGTCGTTTCGGGTCTCCAGCTTCAATTCAAGTGCAGGATGATTCTTCAAGAACTGCGCCAACTCCGGTGCCAGCACAAGGCGCGCAAACACGGCGTCACACGCAACGCGCAATGTTCCGTTGACGACTGAGGTTTCACCCGAAGCGCCCGCAGTCGCCTCTTCAATTCCCTGGAGCAACGGCAGCACCTTTGACAGCAGCGCATGCCCAGCGTCCGTGACTTCAACATGTCGGCTGGTGCGATGCACGAGCTTGGCGCGCAAGCGGTCCTCCAATCGTTGAACAGCGCGACTCACCGCGGGCTGAGTCTTGCCCAGGCGAGAAGCGGCGCGACCAAAGCTCTTGGATTCGGCTACCGCGGCAAGGGCAAGCAAGCCGCTGACAAGTCCTCCATCGAGGTCTTCCATGATCTATGTGTTCCTGTAATGGCAGCGATAACCGCTTCGCAGTAGCCGAGCGCGGAGGGATCTTTCACTATACGAGTCCTTTCGACACTTCAGGAAAGTCAGCAAATGACCCAGACCCAAGCCGTACTCGCCTTGATCGATGACTATTTCAATTTGGCGTACGAGCCTACGAGCCGTGACTTCAATAAAGTCTTCCACCCGAGCTGTCTTGTCCAGTGGATTCAAGAAGGCCAGCTCAACTCCATGTCGTCTCCGGACTATTCGGCGCTCATCCACGGGAGGCCGAGTCCTCGATCAACCGGCGCGCCCAGGGATGAAGCGGTTCTCTCCATGGAGAACATTTCGGACATTCTTTCAACAGCGACAGTGAGGGCGCGGGTTGGAAACAGGCTTTTCAACGATCACTTCGTTCTGCACAAGATCGAGGGAAGTTGGCTCATAGCGAACAAGGCGTCCTTCATCGTGCGTGCTTTCGAGTGAAGCTTCGAGTGAACTTCGAATGAAGAATGGAGCGGCCGATGCCCCTGTGTCGTGCCGCTCATAAACTCGCGCTCCGCGAAGTGCGCAGTGCCCTTCTCTCTCTCCCGTTCCACACACAATGATTTCCGCTTCATTCATCTTCAACAAAGGCGATTTCGACGACGAGTACTACCAACTGGACGATCAGATCGCGCAAGCGGCCAAGGCCACTTCGGGGTTCATCGGCGAAGAAAGTTGGGAGAACACGCAAAGCGGAAAGGTTTGCACGGTGTACTACTGGGAGGGAAGAGAAGGGCTTCGCGAACTGATGGCGAATGCCGATCACCTGAAGGCCAAGTCTGCAAGCTCGCGTTGGCTGGCGGGCTATCAGGTGGTGGTGTCGGAGGTTCTGGCGACCTACGGCACCAAGGGCTACGAACACATTCTGAACGGCCGCGGGTTCGACAATAGCGGCCTCAGGTGACCGCTGGGTCCGCATGCCCCGGCGCCAACGTAAAAACACTCACTGCCCGCACCAGGCTCCCGGCCTCCATCTGCAGCGACTGCGCCGCCGCCGAAGCCTCTTCAACCAGCGCCGCGTTCTGCTGGGTCACTTGATCCATCTGTGTCACGGCCTGGTTGATCTGTTCAATGCCCGAGGTCTGTTCCTGGCTCGCCGCGCTGATCTCGCCCATGATGTCCGTCACACGGCGCACGCTGGCCATGATCTGTTCCATCGTGCGGCCGGCGTCGTCCACCAGCGAACTGCCCGCTTCGACCTTGCCGACGGAATCGTCGATCAGACCCTTGATTTCCTTGGCCGCCGCCGCCGAGCGCTGTGCCAGTCCGCGAACTTCCGAAGCCACAACCGCGAAGCCACGGCCCTGCTCGCCCGCACGGGCGGCTTCCACTGCTGCGTTGAGCGCCAGGATGTTGGTCTGAAAGGCGATGCCATCGATCACACCGATGATGTCGACGATCTTTTTGGATGACGCGTTGATTGATTCCATGGTGTCGATCACCTGACCGATCACGTCGCCGCCTCGCACCGCCACTTCCGATGCCTGCGCCGCCAGTTGATTCGCCTGCCGTGCGTTGTCCGCGTTCTGCTTGACTGTCGTCGTGAGTTCCTCCATCGACGCCGCTGTCTGTTCCAGCGAGCTGGCCTGCTCTTCGGTGCGCGACGACAGGTCCTGGTTGCCCGTTGCGATCTGGGTGGTTGCGCTCGCGATGGTGCCGGTGCCACGGCGCACTTCGCCGACGACGGTACTCAGGCTCTCGTTCATGGCCTTGAGTGCCTGCATCAGTTGACCGGTTTCGTCTTTCGATCGCACTTCGATCCGGCTCGTCAGGTCGCCGCCTGCGACCACTTGCGCGATCATGACGGCCTCACCGATCGGCCGGGTGATCGTGCGGCTGAAGAGCACACTGGCCACGCCGCCGACCACGCACACGCCGAGCATGAGCGACAGGCTGATCCAGAAGGCGTTGTTCGCGTCCTCGGCCGCCTGTGCCGCGACCACCGCACTGTCCGTCTGGATGCGGCGTGCCGCTTCGCCCAGCAATTTTGTCGCTTCGCGATCGACGCCGGCGACGGCCACATCGCCTGCGTGTGGCTCGAATCCGCTGGTCTTGAATGCCTCGAAGCCCTTCCTGTAGGCCAAGCCCATCGCGATGTGGGCGTCTGCGAATTTTTTTACCAGCTCAAGGCCCTCGCCCGGCGGAAGGGACACCTGCAGTGCCTTGGCGGCGGTCGCCACGGCGGTCTCCTGCTTTTCAAAGGCCGACCAGTGGTCGGCCAGTTCGGCGGGGTCCTTGCCGCGCAGCAAGGTGTCCTTCCATTCCTGGACCTGAGCCTTGAAGGTCAACAGCATCTGAGTGATCGCGCGCTCGTCGGCGACTCGGGCCTGCACCGTGTTGCCATAGGTGTCGAGCGAGCGGTTGAGAAAAAACATCCCGGAAAGCGCCGCTGCCAGAAGCAGCGCAACGCCGGCTGCGAAGGCCAGTGGAAGCTTGATGCTGAGTTTCATGAAAGTTTCTCCCTTGATGAAGGACGGTCGAGGGAATCCGGATCCCGCCTCCATATGTGATCCCTATCGGCAGAACCGGGCGAAACTTGAGCACCTTTTTTGCTGGATCATCAGTAATGGCCACACCGAACAGCACCACTCTCCCTTCACTCGCCGAGATCGCGCAGCGCGTTGGCGCCGCGTTGAAGGAGCGCAAGCAAACGGTCGCCGTTGTCGAGTCTTCCGCCGGCGGCCTTGTTTCAGCCGCGCTTCTTGCGGTCCCCGGCGCATCGAGCTACTTCCTCGGCGGCGCGGTCGTCTATTCCAGGCGCGCGGGCAAGGCGCTGCTCGGCCTCACGCCGGATGACGTCGCAGGCATGCGGGCCGAAACCGAGCCCTACGCGCTGATGGTCGCTGGCAAGGTCCGCGACATGCATCGCGCCTCGTGGGGCATCAGTGAAAGCGGCGCTGCCGGCCCATCGGGCAGTCCGTATGGCGATGCGCCAGGCCACGTGTGCATCGCAGTCGTCGGCGCAGCTTCGGCAAGCAAGACCATCGCAACCGGCAATGACGACCGCGCGGCGAACATGGACCTGTTCGCGCGTCATCTTCTTGTGCTCTTCGAAGAGACATTGCTCGCCGCCGATCGCTGAACGCCGGCACGCGCTCCCGGGGCTGGATGTCAAAGCCCAAGAATGCAAGACTACGTGGATCCCCCGAATCACGCGGAGCAAGTCATGTCGCCTACAGCCCCGATCACTGACGCCAACCCCACGGTCGCTGAAATGGAGGCCCGAGTTGCGCGTTTCCGTTCACTTCAACCCACGGACGACTACGCCGATGCAGGCATCCCCGGTTGCGAGCGAACCACCTGGCGCGTGCTGGGTACGCCACCGGCGGCGCCGCTCGCGGCAGAGGGCTTTCATCTCAACATTGTCTGTTGCAATCCGGCAAGTCTGCGCCGCTGCACAACCACCTGACGCAGGAAGTGTTCGTCGCACTGTCGGGTCGGTGGGAGGTCTTTTGGGGTCCCGCTGGCGAACGCAATGTGGTGCTGGAGACCTGGGACACGATCTCGATACCGCCCGGTGTGTCGCGCGGATTCAGGAATATCGCGGCGGAGCCGGCCTACCTCATGGGCATGGCAAGCGGCCGTGATCCCGGCAACATCAATTGGCCATCCCAGATTCGAGCCGCGGCGGCGGCGGTTGGAGTTTCCCTGCCTTAGACGAGATGGATCGGAGAATTCTGCTGCGGAGTCTCGATCTGAAATCAATCCTCGGAGAGGCCGCTGATGCCCGCAGCCCTGACGCGAGGTTCGACCTTTAGATAGATTGCGTCGCCGAGATTGCCAAGGGTAGAGTTGGATTCGGTGCGTCGCCTGAGATCTCCAACTCAAACCCTTCAAAGGGCAACTGCGATGAGTTTCAACATTCGCACGAAGATCGCCCGGGCCTTCAAGGTCGTGTTGGGCCCTTTGGGATTGAACAAGCCAACGCGGGAGCCGTGGCCCAAGATTCTTCAAGTCGCAGCAGTCATTGCCCTGCAGACACTGGCGTACGGCATCGAGCAGCAAATCGAGCACCAAATTCTTGGCGAAAGGGTCGCCAACGTCGTCATCGCTGGTCAAAGCTGGTATCAGCTGATGGTGTCGGCGTACCCCCGAGCGCTTTCGCCAAAGTTCAGCACCGTGGTGCACATAGACCCGAGGTCGGACCCGACCGCAGAATATTTTCCGAACAATTCATGCGTGCAAAGAAAATATTTTGCGGATCTCTTGCCTGTTCTGGCGGGCTTTGCGCCGCATGTCATCGTGCTCGACCGGCGCTTTCTGCCGCTTGGATGCGAACCAATGGCGTCAAACGATCCGACCGAAAGGCTGCAGCAGGCGATATCGCATGTCACCACGGTATTGCACGTCCCGATCATTCTCGGGATGGGTATCGAGGAGGCTCCTCCGACGCCGAGCGGCGATAGAACTGCGGCCCATGTCATTCCGTCGTTGGGTTTCGCTTCGTCCCCGCTGCTGACGGTCGGCATCCTCAATACAGACCGTACACCCGAAAGGCTCGCTCTCGGATGGACCGTCAAGGTGCAGCCTGGGGGATCGGAGGAATGGGTCAACGGACTTGCCCTGCAATCGGCGCTCCTCCGCGAGCCCAGGCTTGTGGATGACTCCTCCGTCCTCAAGCACCTCAAGGGGAGCGGCGAATCACCCTATATGAGCCTGATACGGCCCGAGAATCTTGTGCTCGTGCGATCAGGAGACTTGCTGTGCCTTCCGATGCCGTCCAGCGATCGGAGTCTGGCAAAGCGATGCCTTGATCTGAAGCCTTCTCTTCAAAATCTGGACCGCCTCCGTGGCAAGGTGGTTTTCGTGGGCGAGGTCGGACGGGGTGTCGACCGACACAGCACGGTCATCGGAGACATCTCCGGCGTCGATCTGCAGGCGAACGCACTTGAAGCACTTTTGGACGAGAGATTCTTCCCCCCCGCGCCGGCTCTCGTCGATATTGTTTTCGGAATCTTGTTCCTGTTCGCAGTAGATTGGGCGCTTTCGCACAAGACTGCCCTGGTGGCGATTGCGCGTTTCGTGTCCGTGGCGTGCATCACTCTGCTGTTGCTCGCTTTGACCATAAGGAGCACCGGCTACTACGTTTCACCATTGGGAGTGAGCGCGCTGGTCGTCATGAAGCTTATTTGGTGGGCAGGGGAACGCACAGGATTGTTTGGATCAGCCCACGCTCACCCCGACACAAGTGGTGTCAATTCGCAAACCAAGGACGGAGGCTCAGCATGAACGTCGACAGACCTCGTTTAGCTTTCGGGCTTCTTGCGCGAGCCTGTATTGCCTTGGCGGCTGTGGTCGCAACCGTCAGCGCCAATGGTCAAACGGAGACCGCTCCGCCCAAACATCAACGACCGCCAGGCGATGAGGCAGGTGGTGTGAGCAACAAGCCAGAGACTCAAAAGGAAAGCGAAGCTGCCGGTGCCACCGCCGGCGCCACGGCCGGTGCCGCGATGGGTGCCATGACCGGCTCAGCCAAAGAGAGCGCAAAGGCGGAAGCCCGGCGGGCGGAGGCAGCCACCAGCAGCAAAGCGCGGGCCAAACAGAGCGATTCGAACAAGATGAAGCAGGACTAGTCAACGCAAGAGGCTGTGGGGAGAAGGCAATGACCATCGCCAACAGCAGCCGGATCAGCGGCCTCGACGTTTTCCCGCCGCAGCGAAACTACATGCTGCTGACGCTGTCGGATCTCCTGGAAGCGCGCCAGCACTATCACGTCCACTTGGCCCACCTCCCCAATGTCGTCGGTACCGCCGTGGGGCGCTACCTGATCCACGAGAAGGATTGGTTCGCGACCCACGCGCCAGGATACCTGCACGATGGCGAGCCTCAAGACAACGGAAAACCCAACCGCGGCGCTGGCGTGCACACCGAGTATGAAGAGACGATGCTGCGCCGGAATGCGGTGACTTTTCTCGACAGCATTCAGAAGGCGCTCTCGTCGGGAGCCAGCCAAGCCAGGACACCAGCGACGGGCCACGCGGCGGCAGTCGAGACGGTGCGACTGATGCAGCGCACCTTCAAGGCCATCAAGCCACTGTCGATCGTCGATGCCTACGACGCAGGGGATGACCTGTGGGATACCTTCGGCACCAAGACGGTGGGCGTGATGGTCGACGGGGTGCGAACCCTTCGCGCGATCTGGCGGGGCGCATGGAATGTTGCGGATGGCGAAAAACGCATCGTGGCCAGCCGTCTCGTCGGCGTTCCTCCCAAGGACCTCATTGACCTCTACATGCGCAACACGTGGATGCCGTCGAAGACGTTGAAGACGGTTGCGACGGTCTTGAAGGGCTTGTAGCGGGGTGCTACCGCGGCGCCGCTTACGCCTTCGGCAAGCTGAGATAGTAGAAGACGTAGGACACGCCGCACCCCAACACAAAGAGGACGAGCGACACCAAATTCGAGGAGCCCTTCTCCAGCCAGGTCGGGGGCTTTCCCTCGGATGCCGGCTGCAGGCGTTTTGAGGCCTCGGCGGCGGTGGTCTTGAAGCTGCGTCCGTCGGCCAGTGTCACGGTGATCTCCTCGCCTCCAGGTGCCTGCCGGATTGCGTCGATGGCATCCGCGGAAAACCCATGACTGGTCAGAATTCCTGTCACCGCCGCCAGCTGAGGCTTGCCGCGCACAAAGTAGGCAATGACGGCCGAAATGACGATTCCCACAATGAGTATCCAGGTCATCACGTCTCCTTGGTTGATGAAGGCATGGTGGGAGCGGTGTGCGCCCTTCGGTGCAGTTCCACGACCGCGCGCCAGGTCGGAGAGAGCGCCACATTTTGCGCGGGGAAGTGCCCCGCAACAATGGTCCAGATGTTGTCGAAGAAGATATGGCAATGACGCGAGATCGTGTCGATCCGATCGGCAAGGTCGGGATGTGCGGCCTTGAGTTGCATCACCAGGAACGTCAAACGAGTACGGGGATGTGGATGCATGTCGTCACCATGGGCCCTGAAGTAGAGATGGCCCATGAAGGCCTCCGGCAGGAGTGAGTAGTCGATGCGAAACGCCAGGTAGTTGATGGTTCGATAGATCAAGCTCATGGTTTCGAACATCACCAGGACGGCAATGAGCGCAGGCATCGTGTTGTTGGCCGGCTGGTGGCTGGACAAGGTTCCCCTTAGCGCGTGCACGTCCGCATCGCACTCTCGCTGCTGCAAGGACCCCAAGCCGGCAGCGCCGGAGAAGTGACCCAGCGACAGATGCGACAGCTCATGCAAAAGACAAAAGGCGAAGGCATCCGACAAGAACTCGGCTGCGAACAGGTGGCTCCTCATGCTTGCGTAGTCGACGCCGTGCTCCGGATACGGCCAGTTCTGCGTGACGAGGCCGAATAGCGACTCGGCAACGCCATGCAGCGTGGTCGCCGCTCTCTGGAGGTCCATCGCTGTGCTCTGGGAAAGAACCTTTTCCAGGTCGGTGGGTTGCACAGGGCGGCCGTCTCCGGCGCGCGCAAGCACCTCACCGATGAGCATGTGCAGGACCAACATCCCAGTGCTGAATACGACGGCAGTCTTTCCGTCCAGGTCATTGCGAGTCACGCTGGGGTAGATGGAGGCCAGCGGCGCGGTGCCCATCAGCAGCGAATCACCCAGCACGATGCCGGCGGGAATGGCGCCGGCTGCATTCAGCCTGCGGTAGGCCGCCTCCAGAAGAGGGAAGGTCAACTTCTCCTGGAAGCGCGATGGGGGCGAGGGGCCCCGAAGTTCAATGGGGCCTTGGCCACCCATCGTGATGAGTTCCAGTATCGAGATCTCCACTTCATGCGGCACGACATACTGGGCGGAGTAGGCGAAGCTCGGGTCGTCAACCCGGGCGAGAAAGCCAGCCTCTCGCCAGGCTTCTTGCTGGATGTACTCCAGCAAGGTCAACGCGGGCGGGGGCGGCACTTTTCGCCGACACAAGAACTGCAGCGCTCGTATTGGCACGTTGATCCTTTCGCCGCGGAGGACTGGTTCGCAAGAATACTGTGTGAGTGCCCCTACGCTGCGTCGAATGATGCCCGCCGGCTGACCAAGCTACCCGCGCTTCGTCGCAATCAACGGCTTCACATCCGGCGCATTGACGCGCGGCCGATTGGCCTCGACAGCGGGCAGCGCGTCGACTTCCTTCATGCTCGCAAGACTGCGCCGCGTGAGGTCCTGGTAGGTGCGCGTGCCTTCCAGCTTCCACGCGACTTCCTGATCGCTCAGCTCGCGCATCACCTTGGCAGGAATACCGGCGGCGAGCGAACGCGGAGGGATTTTCTTGCCGGCCGGAACGAAGGCGCAGGCCGCGAGGATGGCTGCTTCGCCGACTTCGGCCTCGTCCATGACGACGGCGTTCATGCCGACCAGTGCGTCACGTCTGACGATGCAGCTGTGCAGCACTGCGCCGTGGCCGATGTGGCCGTTTTCTTCGACGACGGTGTCATGCGCGGGGAAGCCGTGGATCACGCACGTGTCCTGCAGGTTGGAGCCGCGCTCGAGCACGATGCGCCCGAAGTCGCCGCGCAGCACCGCGCACGGCCCGACGTAGCAGCCGGGGCCGACGATCACGTCACCGATCAGTACGGCTGTCGGATGCACATAGGCGCTGGGGTCGATGACCGGCACCACTTCTTCGATCGAATAGCAAGGCAAGGCTGTCTCCTTTGAGTTGACGGGAAGGGGCGTCTGGATCGTCGGCAGATATGCGGGTTTCCCCGTGGGTCTTTTGACTTGCGCCCGGCTGGTGTGGATCTTATGATTCACCGACCGGTCGGTCAACAATACTCGTGACACAGATCGGCCCCACCTCTCGACTGCGCCCACGACTGGAGACAAAGCTTGTCCGATTCACTCGTCCTTGCATCGCAAGACGGCCCGGTATTGACGCTCACGCTGAACCGGCCCGCCGCACTCAACAGCTTCACCGGTGCCATGCACGAGCAGCTTCGCGCTGCACTCGATGCGGCGGCGTCGAATGCCGAAGTCCGCTGTCTGATCCTGACGGGTGCGGGCCGCGGCTTCTGTGCCGGCCAGGATCTTGCCGACCCGATGGTCGCTCCGTCACCTGCCGGCGAGCCGCCCAAGGATCTGGGCTGCGCGATTGAGATCCTCTACAAGCCACTCGTGCGACGGCTGAAATCAATGCCGTTTCCGGTGATCGCCGCGGTGAACGGTGTCGCGGCCGGCGCGGGTGCGAACCTGGCGCTCAATTGCGATCTCGTGCTGGCGGGTCAATCCGCGAGCTTCATTCAGGCTTTCGCAAAGATCGGCCTTGTGCCCGACACGGGCGGCACGTGGCTTCTGCCGCGCATCGTGGGCCGCGCGCGCGCCATGGGGCTCGCGATGCTGGGCGACAAGCTCGGCGCTGCCGAAGCCGAGCGCATTGGTCTGATCTGGAAGTGCGTCGACGATGCAGCGCTGGCCGAAGAGGCCCGCAATCTCGCAGTGCGCCTCGCCGCGATGCCGGTGAAGGCGCTGGCCGCGACGCGCAGCGCCATCGATGCAGCGCAACACCTCACGCTTGACCAGGCGCTGGACCGCGAAGCCGTCGTCCAAGCCGAGCTGGGCCGCGCACACGACTACCTCGAAGGCGTTGCTGCCTTCGGCGCAAAGCGCGCTCCCGTCTTCACCGATCGCTGATTCACCATGACCGCACCCCAATCCGACCGCACGCCGCAACAGACCGCGGAACTCGTCCGCGAGCGCATGTTCGCCAATGACCGCGCCGCGAAGAGCCTCGGCATGGAAATCGCCGAAGTCTCTCCGGGCAATGCAACGATCTCGATGACGGTGCGCGAGCACATGCTCAATGGTCACGACATTTGCCACGGCGGCTTGATCGCGACGCTCGCCGACACGGCTTTCGCGTACGCCTGCAATTCGTACAACGAGCTGACGGTGGCTTCGGGCTTTTCGATCGACCTGATGGCGCCGGGCCGCGAGGGTGACGTGCTTACCGCGCGCAGCTTCGAGGTCTCGAAGGCGGGCCGGACCGGCGTCTACGACTGCGAAATCACCAACCAGCGCAACGAACGCATCGCCGTGTTCCGCGGCCGTTCGTACACCATCAAGGGCAAGCCGGCCGTCGCCGCGTGAGCCGCCCGAGGAGACATCCATGCCTGTGAAGCAACCCGCCCCGGGTGAACTCGATCCCATCGAGACCGCGAGCCGCGACGAGATCCAGTCGCTGCAGTTGCAGCGCCTGCGTTGGTCGCTCAAGCACGCCTACGACAACGTGCCGCACTACCGCAAGGCGTTCGACGAAAAGGGCGTTCATCCGGACGATCTGAAGCAACTGAGCGACCTTGCCAGCTTCCCCTTCACGACCAAGAAGGACCTGCGCGATAACTACCCCTTCGGCCTGTTCGCGGTTCCGAGAGAGCAGGTCTCGCGCGTTCATGCGTCGTCGGGCACCACGGGCAAGCCCACGGTGGTCGGCTATACCAAGAACGACATCGACACCTGGGCATCGTTGGTCGCACGTTCGATCCGCGCTGCAGGCGGCCGTGCGGGGGACATCGTGCACATCGCGTATGGCTATGGCCTTTTCACCGGCGGACTGGGCGCGCACTACGGCGCCGAGCGGCTGGGCTGCACGGTGATTCCGATGTCCGGCGGGCAGACCGAAAAGCAGGTGCAGCTCATCCGCGACTTCAAGCCCGAGATCATCATGGTCACCCCGAGCTACATGCAGGTGATCGTCGAAGAGTTTGTGCGCCAGGGGCTCGACCCGCGCGAATGCTCCCTCAAGGTGGGCATCTTCGGCGCCGAGCCGTGGACCGAGGCGATGCGCCATGAGATCGAAGGCAAGGCCGGCATCGATGCGGTCGACATCTACGGCCTCTCCGAAGTGATGGGCCCCGGCGTCGCCAGCGAATGCATCGAGACCAAGGACGGCCCGGTGCTTTGGGAAGACCACTTCTATCCGGAGATCATCGATCCCGAAACCGGCGAAGTGCTGCCCGAAGGCTCGGAGGGCGAGCTTGTCTTCACGTCGCTGACGAAAGAAGCGCTGCCCATCATTCGCTACCGCACGCGCGACCTCACGCGTCTCTTGCCGCCCACTGCACGTTCGTTCCGCCGCATGGGCAAGATCGTCGGGCGCTCCGACGACATGCTGATCATTCGCGGCGTGAACGTCTTCCCGACACAGATCGAGGAGATCGTGTTGCAGCACGCCAAGCTCTCAGGCCAATACCAGATCAACGTCAGCCGCGATGGGTTGCTCGACACGGTGGAAGTGCAGTGCGAGTTGCAGCCGCTCGCCGCGCCGACGACCGGCGACCAGGAAGTACGCGAGATCGCGGGATGGCTCCAGCAGCGCATCAAGACGCTCGTGGGCATCTCGACCACCGTGAATGTGCTCAAGCCCGACAGCATTGAACGCACGCTGACCGGCAAGGCGCGGCGCGTCATCGACAAGCGCTCGCGCTGAAACGCCAACAACTTCATGCTGAAGAAACTCTCTCTCCTTTGCGCAGCCCTTGCGCTTGCCGGATGCGCCGCCACCACGGCCACCTCGACGGGATCGGTCACGATCAAGCGCGACAGCTACGGCGTGCCGCATGTGTATGCCAACGACGCGCGCGGCCTGTTCCATGGCTACGGCTACGTGGTTGCCGAAGACCGGCTGTTCCAGATGGAGATGGCGCGTCGTGCGGTGCTCGGCACAGTCTCGGAGGTCATGGGGCCCAAGTACGTGGCGCTCGACAAGGGCAGCCGCTCGGCTTTCACGCCGGCTTCGATCCAGGCACAGATGGCCAAGCTCTCGCCGGAGGACCGGGCCATCTTCGACGGATATGCCGCAGGCTTCAATGCGCGCGTCAAGGAGGTCCTGGCTGACAGGGCCCAATTGATGCCGAAGCAGTTCATCGACGCCGGCTTCGAGCCCAAGGCCGACTGGACGGGCTACGACGTCGCGATGATCTGGGTCGGAACGATGGCCAACCGCTACTCCAATGCGAGCAGCGAAATCGCCAATCTCCGCCTGTTGAATCAATTGCAGAAGGCGCGCGGAGATGCCGTCGGCCGCGAACTCTTCGATCAGATCCGCTGGATCGAGGACCCACTTGCGCCGACCACGGTTCCGCGCGTCGGCGGACGGGCGCAGGCCGCATTGGCACCAGCGAGCGACGCCACAAGGGCGAACGAAGCTTCGGCGCAGATTACGCAACTGGCGCATCTGGCGCCGGTTTCGCCCGAGTTGCTGGCGTCCAGCAGCGACGTCGATGCAGCGCGGCGCGGTGTTGCCCAGCCGTGGCAGCGGCCGATCGCGAGCAATCTCTGGATCGCAGGCCCGAAGAAGACCACCGACGGCAGCACCGTGCTGATCAACGGGCCGCAGTTCAACTGGTTCAATCCGTCGTATGTGTTCGCGATCGGGCTGCATGGCGCCGGCTATGACGTGACGGGCAACACGCCCTTCGCGCATCCCGTCGTCCTGTTCGGCACCAACGGAAAGATCGCCTGGGGCGCGACCGCGGGTCCGCTGGACGTCAACGACATGTACCAGGAGAAGCTCAACCCGTCGAATCGCTACGAGTACCTCTTCAACGGCGCCATGCGACCGATGGGCAAGCGCACGGAGATCATCAAGGTCAAGGGCGAGCCGGACCAGAGCCTCGACGTCTATTCGACCGTGCATGGCATCGTCACGGACTTCGACCTGCCGAACAACACCGCTTTCTCGATGAAGCGCAGTTGGGACGGCTATGAACTCGAATCGCTGCTCGGCTGGATCCATTCAATGCAGGCCAGGAACTGGGACCAGTGGCTGGCGCAGGCTTCGCGCGTTGCCATCACCATCAACTGGTACTACGCGGACGCCGACGGCAACATCGGCTATGTTTCGCCCGGCCGGCTGCCGATGCGTCCGGCTTCGCAGGATCTGCGGCTGCCCGCGATCGGCGATGGCTCGATGGAGTGGCTTGGCATTCGCCCTTTCAAGGAAGATCCGCAGGTGCTGAACCCGGCGCAGGGCTTCATCGCGAACTGGAACAACCAGTCAGCGCCTGGAGCGGTGAGCGACGGCGGCAACTATGGCGCGGCCGACCGGGTCAACGAATTCATTGCGCGACTGCAAGCCAAGCCGCGACTGACAGGCGACGAGCTCTGGGCCATCAATCGCAGCACGGCCTACGCAGACACGAACGCGCGCTACTTTGTGCCGTTCATCATCGAGGCGACGCGCAGCTTGCCGGCCAGCGATCCCGCAAAGCGCGCGGCGCAGATCCTCGGCGCATGGAACATGGAGAACGACGACCCGACCGAGCAGGGCGTCTACCAGAGCCCGGCCACGGCGATCATGATGACCTGGCTGCCGATCATCTACAAGCAACTGCTGGCCGACGATCTGCCCCCCGAGGTGTTTGCCGGCTACGCGAGCGCAGGCTATGCGGGCGCGACGCAGGTCGCCAGCATTCGGCCGGGCAACGGTTCGAAGTTGCTCTACAACGCACTGCTCGGCACCAAGGCCGGGGTGCCCCAGCGCTACGACTTCTTCAATGGCGCAGACAAGAACGCGATGATCCGGAGCACGCTGGCGCAAGCGGTGTCTGAACTGACGGCGCGTTACGGCAGCGATCCCGTTCGCTGGCGCACCCCGGTCACCAAGCATGTGTTCCTCACCAGCAACTTCATCGGCGCGCCGCAAGCGAGTGCGGACGAACTGCTGACGCTGCCGAGCTTCATGAATCGCGGTACGCAGAACGACAAGATCGTGTTCTCGCCCGGCAGCGTTTCGATGTGCACGGCGGCGCCTCCCGGACAGAGCGGCTTCGTTGCGCCCGATGGCCGCAAGGCCGCGCACTACAGCGACCAGATGGCGCTCTTCAAGGACTTCGGCTGCAAGAGCGAAGCACTGACACCGGCCGATGTGGATCGCCATCTCGAATCCACCCGGCAACTGACGTATTGACGGCAGAAGCCGCATTGACCCTTCGATAGGAGATCACGATGTACACGCAAGCCATGGACACGATGGGCAAAGAGCCCGGCGACGGCAAGAAGGCCGTACGCTCCGCTGACGAGATGCAGCTCGAACAACGCTTCGACGCCCGCATCGACGCTGGCGACTTCATCGAAGCGAAGGACTGGATGCCCGAGCACTACCGCAAGACGCTGGTGCGCCAGATCAGCCAGCACGCGCATTCCGAAATCGTCGGCATGCTGCCCGAGGGCAACTGGATCACGCGCGCGCCGACGCTCAAGCGCAAGGCCATCCTGCTGGCAAAGGTGCAGGACGAGGCGGGCCACGGCCTCTATCTGTATTCGGCCGCGGAGACGCTCGGTACTTCGCGCGACCAGATGGTCGATGCGCTGCACACGGGTCGCGCCAAATACAGCTCGATCTTCAACTACCCCACGCTGACTTGGGCCGACATGGGCACGATCGGCTGGCTGGTCGACGGCGCCGCGATCATGAACCAGGTGCCGATCTGCCGCTGCTCTTATGCGCCGTACGCGCGCGCCATGGTCCGCATCTGCCGCGAAGAGAGCTTCCATCAGCGCCAGGGCTTCGAAGCGCTGCTCACGATGATGCAGAAGGGCACCGACGCGCAGAAGGCGATGGTGCAGGACGCAGTCGACCGCTGGTGGTGGCCTTCGATCATGATGTTCGGTCCGCCGGATGATCAGTCGCCCAATTCGGCGCAATCGATGCGCTGGGGCATCAAGCGGTTTTCGAACGACGATCTGCGCGCCAAGTTCATCGATGCCGCCGTGGAGCAGGCCAAGGTGTTGGGCGTGACGCTGCCCGACCCTGACCTGAAGTGGAACGAAGAGCGCCAGCACCACGACCACGGCCCCATCGACTGGAGCGAGTTCTGGCGCGTCATTGCCGGCGACGGCCCCTGCAACCGCGAGCGCCTCGGTGCTCGCGTGAAGGCGTGGGAAGACGGCGCCTGGGTGCGCGAAGCCGCACTGGCCCACGCCGCGCGCCGCGCAGCCCCCGAACCGCTCGCGGCATAGCTCGCAGGCACAGAGCAAGGAACACGATCATGAGCAGCAGCACCAATCCGACAACAACTGAAGCACCTGGCGTCGCGACAGAGTGGCCCCTGTGGGAAGTCTTCGTACGCAGCAAGTCGGGCCTCGACCACAAGCACTGCGGCAGCCTGCATGCCGCCGATCCGAAGATGGCGATCCAGATGGCCCGCGACGTCTACACGCGCCGCCAGGAAGGCACCAGCGTGTGGGTGGTGCGTTCAGACCAGATCGTCGCGAGCGACCCGGGTGACAAGGACATGTACTTCGATCCAATGGAAGACAAGGTCTACCGCCATCCCACGTTCTACCAGCTGCCCGGCTCGGTAGACCACATGTGATGAACACTCGCCCCCAGCCTCGAGGATCATTGAAATGACGGCCTCTATCGCCATCGAATCGACGCCTGCCGTGCAGTACTTGCTGCGCATCGGCGACACCTGCCTGATCCATGCGCAGCGCATCTCCGAGTGGTCGGGCCACGCTCCGATCCTCGAAGAGGACATCGCGATGTCGAACATGGCGCTGGACCTTATTGGCCAGGCGCGCGCCGTGCTGACGCTTGCCGGCCAGATCGAAGGGCAAGGGCACGACGAAGACCAGCTCGCGTTCCTGCGCGACGAGAAGGACTACCGCAATCTCACGATGGTCGAACTGCCGCGCGGCGACTTCGCCTTCACGGTGATGCGCAACGCGATGGTCGCCACGCTGATGAAGCTGCTGTGGGAACGCTTGCACAGCTCCAGGAACGCCGAACTCTCAGGCATCGCCGGCAAGGCCGTCAAGGAAGCGCGCTACCACCAGCAGCATGCGGCCGACTGGGTCGTGCGCCTGGGCGATGGCACGGATGAATCGCGGCAACGCATCGAGAAGGCGCTGAAGGACCTGTGGCTCTATGTGCCGGAGTTCTTCGAATCGGATGCGGTCGACGCCGCCGCGCACACCGCTGGCATCGGCCCGCGCTGGGTTGACCTGAAGGAAGGATGGCTCGCCGACATGAAAGCCATCCTCGAAGAAGCGAAGCTGTCACAGCCCGAAGAAGCCGCATTCCGCAGCACCGGCAAGCGCGGCGTACACAGCGAACACATGGGCTACATCCTCGCCGAGATGCAGCACCTGCAGCGCGCCTTCCCAGGAGGCGTCTGGTGACCGCGTCGCCCGCCTCCGTCGCCGGGCGGTGCGATCAAGCGTGGGACGTGCTCGCCACAGTGCTCGACCCCGAAGTGCCTGCGCTGTCGGTGCGCGACCTGGGCATCGTGCGCGACGTGATCGAACATGACGACAAGCTGGAAGTGGTGTTGACGCCGACCTATTCAGGCTGCCCTGCCACGGAGGTCATCGAGCACGACGTCCTCGCGGCGATCGACAAGGCCGGGCTCGGCCCCGCCTACGTCACGCTGCAACGCGCGCCGGCGTGGACCACGGACTGGATCAGCGCCGAAGGCCGTCGCAAGCTCTTCGAGTACGGCATTGCGCCGCCAGGGCCGGTATCGCCGGACGGCGCCGTGCCGATCCGCATCTTCGGCCGCAAGGCGGATGCGGTCGCTTGCCCGCGCTGCGGCAGCAAGAACACCGAGCGCTTGTCGGCATTCGGTTCGACCGCGTGCAAGTCGATGTATCGCTGCATCGCCTGCCGCGAGCCTTTCGAACACTTCAAACCCATCTGAAGCGGCAAATGCCATGAGCGTCATGTTTCACCCACTGCGCGTGCGCGCAGTCGAGCCGGACACCGAAGAAGCGGTGATTGTTTCGTTCGACGTGCCGACCGATCTGCGCGACGTCTTCGGTTTCACCCAGGGCCAGTACCTCACCTTGCGCAAGGACATCGATGGCCAGGACCTGCGCCGCTCGTATTCGATCTGCGCGGGTGTGGACGACGGCGAGCTGCGCGTGGGCGTGCGCAAGGTCAAGGGCGGCACCTTCTCGAACTGGATCAACGAGCAGCTCCAGCCGGGCGACACCATCAACGTGATGGCACCGCAAGGCCGCTTCTTCGTGCCGATCGAGCCGCAGTCGCGGCGCCAGCACGTGGGCATCGTCGGCGGCAGCGGCATCACGCCGATTCTCTCGATCATGAAGACCGTCCTTGCGCGCGAGCCGCATTCGCGCTTCACGCTGATCTACGGCAATCGCAAGCTGCAGTCGACGATGTTCAAGGAGGAGCTGGAAGACCTCAAGAACCGCTACATGACGCGGCTGGTGCTGCATCACGTGTTCTCGGGCGAGCCGACCGATGCGCCGCTGAACATGGGCCGCATGAACCGCGACAAGATCGGCGAGTTCCTTCGCACGGTGGTTCCGGCCGGCAGCATCGACCATGCGTACATCTGCGGACCTTTCCAGATGAACGACGAGGCCGAGGCGGCGCTGCTCGCGGCGGGGGTGCCCGAAGAGCGCATCCACATCGAGCGATTCGGCGTCGCGGCGCCCGAAGGCGCGCCGGTGGGCGCCGTCATCCACGAAGCACGGCCCGGCGATGCCGAACTCGCGAAGATCGTCATCATTCGCGACGGCTTTCAGCGCGAGATCGAGTTCCACAAGGACCAGCCGAGCATTCTGGATTGCGCCTCGGCCGCGGGCCTCGAAGTGCCGTTCTCATGCACCTCGGGCGTGTGCGGCACCTGCCGCGCCAAGCTGGTCGAAGGGCAGGTGCGGATGGAGCGAAACTTCGCGCTCGACAAGAACGAGATCGCTGCCGGCTTCGTCCTGACCTGCCAGGCCCATCCGCTGAGCGAGCGCGTGGTCCTGTCGTTCGACGAACGCTAGAACATCCAACCCGGAAAGAAAAAATTCCATGGCACGCGGACGCTCACCCGGATATGAAGACCAGCGCGAAATGATCCTGGATCGTGCCGCGCAGCTCTTTGCCAACCGGGGCTATTCCGCGACGTCGATGAACCAGGTGGCCGAAGCCTGCGGCTTCTCGAAAGCGCTGCTCTATCACTACTACCGCGACAAATACAGCCTGCTGATCAGCATCGCGGAAAACCACGTGTCACGCCTCGAGGATCTGGTGGCCGATGTCGACCAGCAGGCCCTGTCGCCCGAAGCGCACCTGCGAGAGTTGATCCGGCGCTTCGTCCAGGAATACGCGGGCGCGCGGCATGCACACCGCGTGCTGACTGAAGACGTGAAGTTCATGGAGCCCACGGACCGCGAGCGCGTGCTGGGCACCCAGCGCAAAGTCGTCGCCGGCTTCGCGCACGCGGTGATGGCGTTGCGCCCCGACTTGCGCAAGACCACGCTCGCCAAGCCACTGACAATGCTGCTGTTCGGAATGATCAACTGGATGTTCATCTGGATGCGGCCCGACGGCGAGCTCGACTACGACGCGATGGCGCCAGTAGTAGCAGACCTCTTCCTCGGCGGGCTTCCAGGTGTCAGACTTCCGCGGCCCGTTGTCCAGGCGGACGCCTGAGACAGCCGGACATCAATACCTTTTCATTTTTTCCAAACCAGCAAAACGGAGACAACCGCATGAGCATGAAACACCTCAAACCCTTCGCCGTGATCGCGGCGCTGATTGCATCGGCGTTCGCGCACGCCGACATCAACGTCGGCGTCACCGTGTCGGCGACGGGGCCTGCCGCATCGCTCGGTATTCCCGAGAAGAACACCATCGCGCTGATGCCCAAGACCATCGGCGGCCAGAAGGTCAACTACATCGTTCTCGACGATGCGAGCGACACCACGGCGGCGGTGAACAACACGCGCAAGCTGATCTCCGAGAACAAGGTCGACGTCATCCTCGGCTCGACCACCACGCCCAATTCGCTCGCCATGATCGACGTCGCGGCCGAGAGCCAGACGCCGATGATCTCGATGGCTGCTTCCGCCCGCATCATCGAGCCGATGGACGCCAAGCGGCGCTGGGTGTTCAAGACGCCGCAGAACGACATCATGATGTCGCTCGCCATTGCCGAGCACATGGCGGCCAATGGTGTGAAGACGGTGGGCTTCATCGGCTTCTCCGACGCTTATGGCGAAGGCTGGTTCCAGGAGTTCTCCAAGGCGGCCGATCTGAAGAAGATAAAGATCGTTGCCAACGAGCGCTATTCGCGCACCGACACGTCGGTCACCGGCCAGACGCTGAAGATCATGTCTGCCAAGCCCGATGCGGTGCTCGTCGCGGGGTCCGGCACGCCGGCCGCACTGCCGCAGAAGAGCCTGAAGGAGCGCGGCTATGGCGGCAAGCTCTACCAGACGCACGGCGTGGCAAACGCCGACTTCCTGCGCGTGGGCGGCAAGGATGTCGAAGGCACCTTCCTGCCGGCAGGTCCGGTGCTGGTCGCGGAGCAGTTGCCTGCTTCCAATCCGGTGAAGAAGTCGGCGCTGGCGTACGTGTCGGCTTACGAGGGCGCTTACGGCAAGGGTTCGGTGTCGACCTTCGGCGCGCACGCCTGGGATACCGGTCTGCTGATGACTGCCGCGGTTCCGGTAGCGCTCAAGAAGGCACAGCCGGGTACGCCTGAATTCCGCGCTGCATTGCGCGACGCGCTCGAACAGATCAAGGAGCTGCCTGGTGCCCACGGCGTGTTCAACATGACACCGAACGATCACCTCGGCCTGGACCAGCGCGCACGCGTGATGGTCAAGATCGAAAACGGCGCCTGGAAATACATCCCACCCGCACAGTGAACGACGTGAGCTGGTTCCGCGCTATTTCTAAAACGTGCCCGGCGCTCCGGATCCTCTTTGCGGGAGCTGCCGCGGAGCCGGCTTCGCCGGGCCGCTGGCAGCGCCCCCTTGAGGGGGGTGGCGGCCACACGCAGTGGGCAAGCCTGGGGGTGTGATGGACACTCAGATCGCCCTTTTGCTGGGGCAGGACGGCATCGTCAACGGGGCGGTCTACGGACTGATGGCCTTGGCGCTGGTGCTGGTTTTTTCGGTCACGCGGGTGATCTTCATTCCGCAGGGCGAACTCGTGGCTTTTGGTGCGCTGTCGATGGCGGCGCTCAACGGCGGACGTACGCCGGCCACGCTCTGGCTACTGCTGGCGCTTGCGGTCGCAACGCTTGGAGTTGAAGCCTGGCGCTGGAAGCGGGGCGCCACGGTGGATTGGAAGGCCACGGCTGTGTGGACGATCGCCTTTCCGGCGCTGGCTTCCCTGCTCGTGCTCGCTGTTCATCCATCGTCGCTCGCCATGCAGGCAGTCACGGCGCTGGTGCTCATCACGCCGCTCGGGCCGCTGCTGTACCGGCTCGCGTATCGGCCGTTGGCTGATGCGACCGTGCTGATTCTGTTGATCGTTTCGGTCGCGTTGCACGGAGTGCTGGTCGGCCTCGGCTTGTTGTTCTTCGGCGCCGAAGGATCGCGCACGCCTGCTTTCTCCGAGGCGCAATTCGACATCGGCGGTGTTCCGATCAGCGGCCAGTCGATGGTGGTGGTGGGCGTCGCCTTCGTGCTGGTGGTGCTGATGTTCGTCTTCTTCGAACGCTCCATCGTCGGCAAGGCGCTGCGCGCCACGGCAATGAATCGCGTCGGCGCGCGGCTCATGGGCATCCCAACCGATCTTTCGGGCGACCTGAGCTTTGCCCTCGCAGCCTTGATCGGCGCCGTCTCCGGCCTGCTCATCGCACCGCTGACGACTGTCTATTACGACACCGGCTTTCTCATCGGGCTCAAAGGCTTCGTCGCGGCGATCGTGGGCGGGCTCGGTAGCTATCCGATTGCGCTGCTCGGTGCGCTGCTGGTGGGCCAACTCGAAGCCTTCTCTTCGTTCTGGGCCAGTGCATTCAAAGAGGTTCTCGTGTTCACGCTGATCATTCCCGTCCTGTGGTGGCGCTCGCTGCGCAGCCGTCATGTGGAGGATGAAGAATGACGCGGCGCTATCTCACGTTGCTGTGCATTGCGGCGCTGGCGCTCAGTTGGGCCTGGCTTCCGGAATTCACCGTCACGCTCTTCAGCTACATCGGTCTCTATTCGATGGTCGCGGCGGGCCTTGTCATGCTCACCGGCATCGGCGGCATGACGTCTTTCGGGCAAGCGGCTTTCGTTGCCGTCGGCGCGTATGCGACTGCTTGGGTCTGCACGTCGCCGGTTGCGGCTTCAGCGTTGGGCGGGGTGGTTTCGCCGGGCGTGCTGCCGTGGGTCGGGCTGGTGCTCGGGCTTGTGCTCACCTTTGCGATCGCGTGGGGATTGGGCGCCATCACGCTCAAGCTGTCGGGCCACTACTTGCCGCTGTGCACGATTGCATGGGGGCTGAGCCTCTATTTCCTCTTCGGCAACCTGGAGTTCCTCGGTGGGCAGACCGGGATCACCGGCGTTCCGGCGCTCACGGTGGCGGGTTTCTCGCTCGCATCGCCGCGCGCATTGGGCCCGTTGATCTGGGCGGTCCTGTTGCTGGCGCTCTGGGCGCTGCACAACCTGCTCGATTCGCGCGAGGGCCGCGCCATCCGCGCGCTCAAGTCGGGCCGCGTGATGGCCGAGTCGATGGGTGTCGATACGGCGCGCTATCGGGTCAAGGTGTTCGTTCTTGCGGCGCTGCTCGCGGCGCTGTCGGGCTGGCTCTATGCGCACATGCAGCGCTTCGTCAATCCGACGCCCTTCAACCTCAACATCGGCATCGAATACCTGTTCATGGCCGTGGTCGGAGGCGCCGGACATCTTTGGGGCGCAGTGCTTGGCGCAACGCTGATCACGCTGGTCAAGGAGCAGTTGCAGGACATCCTGCCCAAGCTGCTTGGCGCAAGCGGCAACTTCGAAGTGATCGTGTTCGGGCTGCTGATGCTCTTCGTGCTGCAACGCTTCGCCGAAGGGATGTGGCCCACGCTGGCGCGCGTGTCCGGTCGATTCCTCAAGCCGGACCCCGTGCCTGTGCCGAAGACGACCACCACGCTTGCCACTCGCAAACTACCTCCTGCGGGCCAACTGCTGCTGGAGGCGGACAAGGTCACGAAGCGCTTCGGCGGGCTCGTCGCCAACAACGCGGTGGCGATGACGCTCAAGGCCGGCGAAGTGCATGCGCTGATCGGCCCGAACGGCGCCGGCAAGAGCACCTTCTTCAACATGATTTCCGGCGTCGACGATCCGAGTGAAGGCGAAGTGCGCCTGATGGGCGAGCCGATGCGTGGCAGGCCATCGCGCGAGTTCGCGGCACGCGGGCTCGGTCGCACCTTTCAGCATGTGCGTCTGCTCGGCATGCGCAGCGTGCTGGAGAACGTGGCGCTGGGTGCCCACCGGCGCGGGCGACATGGCTGGTTGAGTTCGATGTTGCGGATGGACCGTGCGGAAGAAGCCGCACTTCTGGCCGAAGCCCGCCGCCAGATCGAGCGCTGCGGGCTCGGCGAATACGCCGACGCGCCGGCCGCCTCGCTGGCGCTGGGCCAGCAGCGCGTGGTCGAGATCGCACGCGCGCTCGCGGGCCAGCCCGCCGCACTGCTGCTCGACGAACCGGCGGCGGGCCTGCGCCACCTCGAAAAGCAGGCGCTTGCAACACTGCTTTCGCAACTGCGCGCCGAAGGGCTGGGCATCCTCGTCGTCGAGCACGACATGGAATTCGTCATGAACCTCGCCGACCGCATCACCGTGCTGGAGTTCGGCACCGTCATCGCCGAAGGCACGCCGGCCGAAGTGCAATCCAATCCCCGCGTGCTGGACGCCTACCTCGGCGGCAGCGACGAACCGATCCCGATGGCTGCATGACATGAACCCGCTCTTCGAACTCCAGGACTTCAGCGTCGCCTACGGCGCGGTCGAGGCGGTGCATGGCGTCGCATTGCGCGTCGACGAGGGCGAGATCGTCACCGTCATCGGCCCCAACGGCGCGGGCAAGACCACGTTGCTGTGTGCGGCGATGGGCTTGCTGCGCTCCACCGGCAGCCTCACGCTGGCCGGCGAGCGCATCGCACGGCCAAGCGTCGAAGCGATGGTGGCGCGCGGCGTGGCGCTGGTGCCCGAGCGGCGCGAGCTCTTCGGCGAAATGTCGGTCGAAGACAACCTGCTGCTCGGCGGCTTCTATCGCTGGCGCACGGGCAAGCGCGATCAGCGCGAGCGCATGGACGAAGTGTTCGCGATCTTCCCGCGCCTGAAAGAGCGCCGCGCGCAGCTCGCCAGCACGCTGTCGGGTGGCGAGCGGCAGATGCTTGCTATCGGTCGCGCGCTGATGGCGCGTCCGCGTCTGCTGATGCTCGATGAGCCGTCGCTCGGCCTCGCACCGTTGATCGTGCGCGAAGTGCTGCATGTCGTCTCTTCATTGCGCTCGCATGGCGTCTCGGTGCTGCTGGTCGAGCAGAACGCGCGTGCCGCCTTGCAGGTCGCCGATCGCGGCTACGTGCTTGAAACCGGCGCGGTCGCATTGACCGGCCCTGCGCAGGCACTGCTGCACGACCGCCGAATCATCGACACCTACCTTGGCCTCGGCAACAAGAACGCCGTCGCTGCCTGACTGTCCGCAGAACGGAGAAATTCATGACCCAGACCCTTCAAAGCTTCATCGGTGGCCGCTGGCTCGGCCAGCAGGGCGCGCAAGAGCTTCGCAGTGCAATCAACGGCCGAGCCGTGGCGAGCACGCATGCCGAAAGCATCGACTTCGGCGAGGCGCTCGATCACGCACGCAACATCGGCTTGCCCAATCTTCTGGCGATGGATTTCCAGCAGCGCGCGCAACGCCTGCGAGCGCTGTCGAAGTACATCGCCGAGCACAAGGAAGAGCTGTACGCGATTTCTGCGCACACGGGCGCCACGCGCGCGGACAGCTGGATCGACATCGAAGGCGGTGCCGGTACGCTGGCCGCTTATGCGGGCATCGGCGGCAACGAACTGCCGTCGGGCAACCTCGTGCATGAAGGCCCGGCGATGCCGCTCGGCAAGAAGGGCGGCTTTGCGGGAACGCACATCCTGGTGCCTCGCCGAGGTGTCGCGGTACACATCAACGCGTTCAATTTCCCCGTGTGGGGCCTGCTCGAAAAATGGGCGCCGAGCTTTCTTGCGGGCATGCCCTGCATCGGCAAGCCGGCCACTTCGACCAGCTACCTGACCGAAGCGCTGGTGCGGATGATGCACCGCTCGGGTCTGTTGCCGGAGGGCAGTCTGCAACTGGTGATCGGCAGCACGGGCGACCTGCTCGACCGGCTCAATGGCTCCGATGTCGTGAGCTTCACCGGCTCGGCGGACACTGCCGCGAAGCTGCGCGTGCATCCCAATGTCGTGCGCCAATCGATCCCTTTCAACGCCGAGGCCGACTCGCTGAACTGCGCCATCCTCGCGCCGGATGTCTCGCCCGACGATGAAGAGTTCGATCTTTTCGTCAAGGAAGTGGCGCGCGAGATGACCGTCAAGTCGGGCCAGAAGTGCACCGCCATCCGCCGCGCGATCGTCCCGCGTCAACATCTCGACGCCGTGGCCGACAAGCTGCGTGCGCGGCTCGCGAAGATGGTCGTCGGCGACCCCTCGCTCGAAGACGTGCGCATGGGCGCGCTCGCATCGCACGCGCAGCAGGCCGACGTCGCCGAGCGCGTGCGCATGCTGATGCAAGGCGCGGAACTGGTCTTCGGCGAGCGCGATGGATTTGCGCCGCGCGGCGAAGGCGCAGCGGAGGGCGCGTTCTTCTCGCCGACGCTTCTGCTTTCACGCGAACCGATGCGCCACGATGCCGCGCACGATGTCGAAGCGTTCGGCCCGGTGAGCACACTCATGCCTTATGAGGGGCTCGATGAAGCGCTCGCACTGGCCGCGCGCGGACGCGGCAGCCTTGTCGCCACACTGGTCACCAAGGACCCGGCCACCGCCGCCAAGGCCATCCCCTTTGCGGCCGCACACCACGGACGCCTGCTCGTGCTCGACCGCGAAGCCGCAGCCGAATCGACCGGCCATGGTTCGCCTTTGCCCTTCCTCAAGCATGGTGGCCCGGGCCGCGCAGGCGGCGGCGAAGAGCTGGGCGGCTTGCGCGCCGTCAAGCACTACCTGCAACGAGCGGCCGTGCAAGGCTCGCCGAGCATGCTGGCGGCAGTCACCGGCGAATACGTGCGCGGTGCCAAGCTGAACGAATCCGAAGTGCATCCCTTCCGCAAGCACTTCGAAGACCTGCAGATCGGCGACTCGCTGCTCACGCACCGGCGCACGGTGGGCGAGGCCGACATCGTTGCCTTCGGTGGCATCTCCGGCGATTACTTCTACATGCACTTCGACGAAGTGGCCGCGAAGGAGAGCCCCTTCGGCAAGCGCATTGCGCACGGCTACTTCGTGCTGTCGGCCGCCGCGGGGCTCTTCGTCTCGCCAGCGCCGGGGCCGGTGCTTGCCAACTATGGGCTCGACACGCTGCGCTTCATCAAGCCGGTGGGCATCGGCGACACGATCCGCGCGCGCCTGACATGCAAGCGCAAGATCGATCGGCAGAAGAAGGATGCCAACGGCGTCGGACAAGGTGTCGTGGCCTGGGACGTCGAGGTGACCAATCAGGATGGCGATCTGGTCGCGAGCTACGACATCCTGACCCTCGTCGCCAAGCGGAGTTGATCGGCGCGGGCGTTCCGCGCCCAAGGTGCAATCCTCCCGACGCTCGCCGCCGTTGCTTTCCTACAGCGGTTCGTGTCGGCGCATCCTAGGGTCCCAGCCTGGAGACCCGACATGCCCGCATCCGCACTCGAAGCGCTGGCGCCCTACCACCGCAAGCGCGACTTCAAGAAGACACCGGAACCGAAGACGGGCGGCAAGGCCGGCAAGGGGACGCTGTCCTTCGTCGTGCAGAAGCACCACGCGAGCCATCTGCACTACGACTTCCGGCTCGAACTCGACGGCACTCTGAGGAGCTGGGCGGTGCCGAAAGGGCCATGTCTCGATCCGAGCGTCAAGCGGATGGCCGTGCAGGTGGAAGACCATCCGATCTCGTACGCCGACTTCGAAGGAACCATTCCGCCGAAGCAGTATGGCGCCGGCACGGTGATCGTGTGGGACCGCGGCGAATGGTCCGCGCTGGGCGACGCGCGCAAGTCCCTGGCCGAAGGCAAGCTCAAGTTCGAACTGCGCGGCAAGAAGCTGCGGGGGCATTGGACGCTGGTGCGCATGCGCGGCAGGGGCGAAAAGAAGGAGCCCTGGCTGCTGATCAAGGAGCGCGACGACGAGGCGCGTGATCTCGCGGACTATGACGTCGTCGAGGCCGAACCCGACAGCGTCTTGACCGGACGAGACGTCGACAGCCCGCCGCCGGTCACCTATGGGAGCAAGCCCGAGCCCGCCGCGAAGAAGACAAAGGTGAGCGCAAGGCCCAGCGAGACACCCGCCGTGGGCGCCATCGGTCGCAAGGCTCCATTGCCTGCAATGCTTTCACCCGAGCTCGCCACGTTGGTCTCCGCGCCACCGCTCCGGCCGGCCGATTGGCTGTATGAGCTCAAGTTCGATGGCTATCGCATCCTCGCTCGCATCGACGGCGACAAGGTGCAGTGCATCACGCGCAACGGCAATGACTGGACATCCAGGCTGCCAGGCGTGGCCAGGGCATTGGCGAAGCTCCCCACTCGATCGGCGTGGCTCGATGGCGAGATCGTCGTCCATAACGAGCACGGGGCGCCCGACTTCCAGGCGCTGCAGAACGCCTTCGACAGTGGATCCACTTCATCGATCGTCTATTGGCTGTTCGATGCGCCTTTTCTGGATGGGCGCGATCTGCGGGATGTTCCGCTGGAAGAGCGACGCGCAGCACTGGCCCGGCTGACGGGAGACAAGCCGCCCGATCTCCTGCGCTTCAGCGAAGCCTTCGACGTCGCGCCGCGCGATTTGCTGGCTTCGTCGGCGAAGGTCGGCTTCGAGGGCATCGTCGGCAAGCGCAAGGGATCGAGCTACGTGTCGCGCCGCTCGCCGGATTGGATCAAGCTCAAGAACCAGCGGCGGCAGGAGTTCGTCATCGGCGGCTACACCGCGCCGAAGGGCTCGCGCACGGGCTTCGGCTCGCTGCTGCTGGGTGTGTACGACGACAAAGGCGCGCTCCAGTATTGCGGCAACGTCGGCGCAGGATTCGACGTCGGTCGCCTGACGGACATCAAGGCGAAGCTCGACGAGGTGCAGACGAGAGAGTGCCCCTTTCAGACGCGGCCTGCGGGCGTCAAGGCGCAATGGGTCGAGCCGGTGCTGGTGTGCGAAGTGGCCTTTGGCGAATGGACGCAGGACGGGCGCATCCGCCACTCCGCATTCCAGGGGCTTCGCACGGACAAGCCCGCCGGGCAGATCCGTCGCGAGACCGCGGCGCCCCCTCAGCAGGCGACCCCGACCGAGGCAAAGTCAAAGAAGTCGACCAAGGAACCGAAACCTCAAGGAGCTTCGAAAGCCATGCCGCAGCGCATCACCCATGCCGAACGCGTGATCGACGAGCAGAGCGGCACCACGAAGGGCGAGCTAGTCGCTTATTACGCCGAGGTCGCCGAGCTCATTCTTCCGCACCTCAAGGGCCGGCCGGTGGCGCTGGTGCGCGCGCCGGAGGGCGTGGGTGGCGAGCTCTTCTTTCAGAAGCACATGAAGCAGAGCGAGCTGCCGGGCGTGAAGCTGCTCGATCCGGCGCTCGATCCAGGCCACGATCCGCTGCTGCAGATCGACAACGCGCAAGGCATCCTGGCGGCGGCGCAGATGAATGTCGTGGAGTTCCACACATGGAACGCGACCTCGAACAACATCGGCAAGCCCGACCGGATGACCTTCGACCTCGACCCTGGCGAAGGCGTCGAATGGTCGCGTATCCAGGAAGCCGCCATGCTGGTGCGGACCCTGCTCGACGAACTGGGGCTGCCGGCATTTCTCAAGACCAGCGGCGGCAAGGGCCTGCACGTGGTCGTGCCGCTGCGTCGCAGCTACGACTGGGATGCCGTGAAGGGCTTCTCGCAAGGGATCGTGCAGCATTTGGCGGAGACCATCCCCGATCGCTTTGTTGCCAAGAGCGGGCCGCGCAATCGTGTGGGCAAGGTCTTTGTCGACTATCTGCGCAACGGATTCGGCGCGACGACGGCGTGCGCCTGGTCGGCCCGTTCGCGGCCGGGCTTGGCCGTCTCGGTACCCGTGGCATGGGACGAACTGCCCCTGCTTGAAAGCGCTTCGCAGTGGACCGTAAAGAACGTCGGCGCCCGACTGCCCACCGGCAATTCACCGTGGGCGGACTATGAGAAAAGCCGGACCGCCTTGGGCGCCGCGATGAAGCGGCTGGGCTACGTGGCGGGTTAGGGCGACCGTCGCCAGCGCGCTGCCGCATAGATCGTTGTTGCATGGATGCAACTTTCCCTCCTCATCTTTGAGGGTGACTCATCGGTTTTTCATGTGACAGGTTGTTTCACAACCTACGATTTATTGGTCAGGTGATCGTCAGTTCGACGCACCGACGCAATAAAAACGAAAGAGAAACCGAGATGAGGGCACCGTTTTCCGTCGCGAGCGCGACGATGTTGATCTTGAGTCTCGCCGCTTGCGGCGGCGGTAGCAGCGGCGGCAGCGCCGGCTTTTCGCTTCAGGCGCCGGGCGGCTCGGCCACCGGAGCCACCGGAAACACCCAGGCGCCGCAGACGACGCCGGAGGTGCCCGCCGCCGACGCCCGCAACGGCACCTACCAGGTGTTCAGCGGTGCCGGCACGGAATTCAAGTTCAAGGTCGACTTCGACCTCAAGCAGTACGCGCTCCTCGACAGCGCAGGCGCCCTCATTCGTTCAGGCACGTTGATGACCGACCCTGAAACGGCCGGCACCTACGTCATGGTCGACGCGGTCACCAAGCTGGCGACCTCTAATAACGCGCGTTTTCGCGTCTCGGCGGATACGCTCGTCGGCGTTGCGCCGTTGCCTCTCCCGTTCGCCAATACCACCAACATCAGCGAGTCGCTTCCGTTTGTCGCCACGCGTTCACTCGTGACCGACAAGACCCAGCTCGACGGTCTGTACAACCGCCTGGACCTGACCTTGACTGCCGGATCGGGAAATTCGTTGCCTCAACTCAGTTCGCGGTTGCATGAAGTGAAGATTTCGGGCCAGGGCACCGGCCTCGACCAGTGCAACGAAACCAACACCTTGTCGAATCTCGCCAATTGCACGGGGACCGGCAAGACCCTGGTCCACTACACAGCCGCTGCCACTGCGGACGCGCAAGGGCACTGGACCTTCACGAACGACTCCGATGCGAGCGACAAGCTCGTCTTTGCGGTGGCGCGCATCGGCGGGGAGAACGTGCTGCTCGAATCGGATGCGGACGCACGCATGCCAGCGAATCGCGTCTTCCGCGTCGGCTTGCCGAGCGGCGCTTCGTGGCCGACTTCGACTGCGTATGGCGGCAGCGAAATGGGCGACTGGAGCAAGTACAGCATCGGTCCGACGTCGATCGACGTGACCAGCAAGGCGCTAGACGGCAGCAGCAGTTCCGAAAGCTACCCGCTCTCCGTTCCGTCGACCACCGAGCCACAGGGATGGAAGAAGGCGAGCTTCACCGTCGGCCAGACGACCGGAGTCGCCTTTGCGATGCAAGGCAAGGGCCTCTACGTCCTCATGGGCAGTCCCAGCATCCACAACGGCTACCTCCATGTCGGCCTGACCCACTGACCAGGCTCACGCAAAGGTCGGCTGCGGCAGCACCTCATCCGTCGTCACCTCGAAGCGCTCCAGCGTGCTGGCACCGAACACCATCGTGATCGGCACGTCGGCCGCGTCCCGGCCGCGTGCGATCAGGATGCGACCGATGCGCGGCACGTTGTGGCGCGCGTCGAAGGTGTGCCAGCGGTCGCCCAGGTAGACCTCGAACCAGGCGCTGAAGTCCATCGGCGAGGGTATCGGCGGCACGCCGATGTCGCCGAGGTACCCGGTCACATAGCGTGCGGGGATGTTCATGCAGCGGCACAGCGTGATGGCCAGGTGGGTGAAGTCGCGGCACACGCCGACGCGTTCGCGGTAAGCCTCCAAAGCGGTACGGGTGGCTCGCGCGCTCTGATAGTCGAAGCGCAGGTGCTGGTGAACGAAATCGCAGATGGCCTGCACGCGCTGCCATCCGGCCGGCACGCCGCCGAAGAGCCCCCACGCAAGCTGCAGCAGTTCGCTGTCGACCTCGCAATAGCGGCTGGGCAGCACGAACTGCAGTGTCGACGTCGGGAGGTCGGCAGGCGCATGCTCGATCGCATCGAATGTCGCCGGGTCAGGCAGGCCGGTGTCGTACACCACGCCCTGGCTCTGCAGGCGCACCTTGCTCACGCCGGAGGGTATGGCCACGCGCGCGCACTCGTTGCCAAACGTGTCCGTGTAGAAGTCTGTTCGCAGCGGCGGGCTGATCGTCGTGCTTTCGCCGGGCTGGATATCCTGCGCACGTGACGAGTGCACGCGCAGCATGTAGATCAATGCCGTGGGCGGAGTGACGCCCAGTTCGATGTCGAAGCCGATTTTGATGAGCATGATGCGCTGCAATCGAGTGGATTGGGTCGGGTTGGGCCGGATGGGGTGGCGAGCAACTCATCCTATGCTCTTCGCGCCGGTGCCGGTGAGGGAATGAGCGCCTCAAGACGCGTAGGCAAACGTCAACCGGCCTCATCAGCCCCGCCCTTTCGTCGGTGCGCTCCTACTGTGAATCACTGGAGACTCCCACACGCTGCGGCGCGCGGCCACTACGGGTTGCGGCACGGGGGCCACATACGCTTGCGAATTGGCACGCACTGCCCTTGCCCTGTCAGCACCGCCAGCTACCCCCGAAGGAATCTCCCGATGACGCAACAGAACAAGGCCGCCGCCCGGCGCCTCAAGCAGAGCGACGGCTATAGCGCGAAGCAGGAGCAACTCGAAGCCTTCACCGTCGACAGCAGCGCCACGCCGCTCACGACGAACCAGGGCGTTCAGATTCCGGACAACCACAACTCGCTGCGTGCCGGTGCGCGCGGCCCGACGCTGCTCGAAGACTTCATCCTGCGCGAGAAGATCACGCATTTCGACCACGAGCGCATTCCGGAACGCGCGGTGCACGCCAGGGGCTCCGCGGCGCATGGCTACTTCGAGGTCTACAAGTCGATGTCGCAATTCACCAGCGCCGACTTCCTGCAGGACCCGTCGGTGAAGACGCCCGTCTTCGCGCGCTTCTCGACCGTCGCAGGCTCTCGTGGATCGGCCGACACGGTGCGCGACGTGCGTGGATTCGCCGTCAAGTTCTACACGCGGCAAGGAAACTACGACCTCGTGGGCAACAACATCCCCGTGTTCTTTGTCCAGGACGCGATCAAGTTCCCCGACCTCGTCCATGCGCTCAAGCCCGAGCCGCACAACGAGATTCCGCAGGCGGCGAGCGCGCACGACACCTTCTGGGATTTCGCCTCGCTCATGCCCGAGACCACGCACATGCTGATGTGGGCGATGTCGGACCGCGCCATCCCGCGGAGCCTGCGCATGATGGAAGGCTTTGGCGTGCACACCTTCCGCTTCGTCAATGCGCGGGGCGACAGCCACTTCGTGAAGTTTCACTGGAAACCCAAGCTCGGCATTCATGGCTTGGCGTGGGACGAAGCGCAGAAGATCGCCGGCAAGGACGCCGACTTTCATCGCCGCGACCTCTGGGAGGCGATCGAGAACGGCGACTTTCCTGAATGGGAACTCGGCGTGCAGATGATTCCGCAGGACAAGGAGCATGCCTTCGGTTTCGATCTGCTCGATCCGACGAAGCTCATTCCCGAAGAGATGGTGCCGGTGCAGCGAATCGGGCGCATGGTGCTCAATCGCAACCCTGACAACTTCTTCGCCGAGACCGAGCAGGTCGCCTTCCACCCCGGCCATGTGGTGCCGGGCATCGACTTCACGAGCGACCCGCTGTTGCAGGGGCGGCTTTTCTCGTACACGGACACGCAGATCTCGCGGCTGGGCGGCGCGAACTTTCATGAGCTGCCGATCAACAAGGCCGTGTGTCCCTTCCACAACTTTCAGCGCGACGGCATGCATCGCCAGACCATCGCGCGGGGACAGGTGGCCTACGAGCCGAACTCGCTGGGCGATGGCAAGGAGTACCGCGTCGATGGCGGGAGCGCCGGCTTCCAGTCGTATCCCGAGGCGCTGGAGTCGCCCAAGGTTCGAAGGCGCAGCCCTTCGTTCGACGACCACTTCACGCAGGCCCGCCTCTTCTTCAACAGCCAGAGCGCGGCCGAGAAGGAGCACATCATCGGCGGCTTTCGTTTCGAGTTGTCGAAGGTCGACGTGCCCGCCATTCGCCAACGCATGGTCGACAACCTCGCGCACGTCGACGAGAAGCTGGCGCGCCGGGTGGCCGAACCTTTGGGCATTGCCGCGCCGGACGCAAAAGCGGCTGCCGGTCGCGCGGGCTTTCGCGAACACCGCATCTCGATGCCGATTGACGAATCGCCCGCGCTTCGCATGGTCGACACCGGCGACGGCTCGGTCAAGACGCGCAAGGTGGCGATCCTCGTCGCGGACGGCATCGATTCAGCCTCTCTCAAGCCCATCCGGGAAGCAATCGAGAAGGCGGGCGCCCAATGCAAGGTGATCGGCCCGCAGCTTGGCACGGTCGCGAGCATGTCCAAGCGGCAACTGGACGTCGACGCCACCTTCGTCAACATGCCGTCGGTGATGTTCGACGCGGTGCTCGTGCCCGCCGGCGCCCAAGGTGCCGAGGCGTTGTCGCGCAACGGCGATGCGGTGCACTTCGTGCTGGAGGCCTACAAGCACTGCAAAGCGATATGCACGGTAGGCGACGGCGTCAAGCTGCTGTCGATGCTCGGCGTGCAGCCCGGCGCGAAGAGCGTTCCCGCCGGCGTGATCGTCGCCGAAACACCGGTGACCAATCTCGGCGACATCGCGGCCGCAACGCAGATTGCGCAGGACTTCGTCGCCGCCATTGCGAAGCACCGGCACTGGGACCGCGCCAACGTGGACAGCGTGCCGGCCTAGCCGGCCGGCGTGCGCCAGCGGGTCGACCAGCGCGACCGCGCCAGCGCGAAGCATTCGACAGTGCCCCACAGGATCGCGACAGCCACGCCGCGCACCTGGCGGCCGGATGAATGCTGGAAGAGACGGCTCATGATCACGCCAGCCTAGCCTGTGCGTGTGACGGATTGATGTCGCGACAGGCCGCTATCCTGCGCGCACCACTCATCCCGCTGCGCGTGACTTCAACAGACCTGCCAACAGACCTGCCCGAACTGCTGGAGCTGCAAAGGCTTGCTGAACTCGCCGGTGCGCACATCACCCGGCGCGTGCTCTGCGAGGTCGATGCGGGCCAACGGCAATTCTCCGTCGAGGCTTTCATGCTCGGCAGTGCGCGCGCGGACGCGCCGGCAGTCGGCTTCTTCGGCGGCGTGCACGGCCTGGAGCGCATCGGCGCCGAAGTCGCCATTGCCTGTCTGCGCAGTCTCGTGATGCGCCTGCAATGGGACGACACCCTTCACCGCCAGCTGGAGTCGGTGCGCCTGGTCTTCGTGCCCCTGGTCAATCCGGGAGGGCTGTGGCTTGGCACGCGCGCGAATCCGAATGGCGTCGACCTGATGCGCAACGCGCCGGTGGAATCCCGCGAGCGCGTGCCCTTCCTCATCGGCGGCCAGCGCGTCAGTGCCGCCTTGCCGTGGTATCGCGGCGCGGAGGGCGCGCCGATGGAGCGCGAGAGCGCCGCGCTGTGCGAACTGGTCGAGGCCGAACTGCTGGGCCGGCCGTTCAGCATCGCGGTGGATTGCCATTCGGGCTTCGGCCTGGCTGACCGCATCTGGTTTCCTTTCGCGCACACGTCGCGGCCGATTGCGCATCTCGCGGAGATGCATGCGCTCTGCGAGATCCTTGACGATTCACTGCTGCATCACCGCTACGTGCTGGAACCGCAGAGCCGGCAATACCTGACGCATGGCGACCTGTGGGATCACCTCTACCTGCGCGCCTGCGACAGAGCCGAAATCTTCCTGCCGCTGACACTGGAGATGGGCTCGTGGCTGTGGGTCAAGAAGAATCCGAGGCAGATTTTTTCGCGCCACGGCATCTTCAATCCGGTGATCGCGCATCGTCAGCAGCGCGTGCTGCGCCGTCACGTCGCATGGCTGGAATTCCTCGTGCGTGCGGCATGCAGTCACGAGCGCTGGGTGCCCACCGGCGCCCGCAGGATCGAACACACGCGCCGTGCGATGGCGCGGTGGTACGGCAAGGAAGGCGCGACATGAGCACGTGGCTGCTGCTGCGCGGACTGACACGCGAAGCGGCGCACTGGGGAGCCTTTCCGGCGATGCTGCGCGATGCCTTGCCCGGGGCGCGCGTCATCGCGATCGATCTGCCGGGCAACGGCGGACTGAATGGGGAACGAAGCCCCGCCCGCATCGAGGACACGGTGGAAAGCTGCCGCCGCGAGTTGCGAAAGCTGGCAATCGAGGAGCCCGTCTGCCTGCTCGCCATGTCGCTCGGAGCGATGGTGGCGATCGAGTGGGCGCGCCGGTACCCCGACGAACTGGCCGCTTGCGCGATCGTCAACACCAGCGTGCGTCCTTTCAGCCCTTGGTACCAGCGCCTCCGGCCATCGAACTATGGGGCGCTGGCAAGCCTGTTGATGCCAGGGCGAGGCGATCGCCAGCGCGAGCAGACGATCCTGCGCATGACCACGCGCCACCCCCGGCAGCCGGCGGCGGTCATCGACGAATGGACGGACTTGCGCCAAACCCGCCGCGTGCACGCTGCCAATGCATTGCGGCAGTTGATTGCCGCTGCGCGCTATCGTGCGCCTGCCGAGGCGCCGGCTGTGCCGCTGCTGGTGCTGGCGAGCCAATGCGACGCGCTAGTGAACGTGCAATGCTCGCGAGCACTCGCGCGGGCATGGAGACTCGCCATCGTCCTGCATCCCACTGCCGGCCACGATCTCCCGTTGGACGATGGGCCATGGCTGGCTCGCCAAATCGCCCAGTGGGCGAGCCTGTCGTTCACTTGCGGCCGTCAGCCGGGCGCAGCACGTTTCCCTTCAGGGTGACGGCCTTGCCGATGGGCGGCGCCGTGCTCGTTTCCACCCTGCGCACCGATCCGTCCTGCATGCGGACGCTGACGTCATAGACGGTCTTCGTGTGCGTGTGCTTTTCGATCGAGTTGCCCGCGAATCCCCCGCCGACCGCGCCGAGCACTGTGGCCGCCGTGCGGCCGTTGCCGCTGCCGATCTGATTGCCGACCAGGCCGCCCACCACGCCCCCGGCCACGGCGCCGACGCCCGATGTGGGTTGCTGGCGTTCCACCTTGCGAACCGACTCGACATGGCCGCAAACCGAACACGGCTTGACCGGTGCGGGCGCCGGTTCGGGGCCAGAGGCGGCACCCGCAGGATTGGCCTGCACCACCTTGGGCGGAATGACCTCGGGGGCCCTGACGGGTGCCGGTGCCTGTGCCGGGGCCGCAGGTGGCGGAGGGGTGACTGCCTGCACCGGAGGCGGCCCGGGGAAATCGTCCGGCGTCTTGGCGGGCGGCGCGGCTGCGACGGCCGTCGAGGCCGGTGTGGGTGCTGTCGCCGTTGCACTGCCCGTCACTTCCTTGTGAACCAGCGCGCCGCCGAGCGCCGCCACGGCGATCGCCAATACGCAGATCGCCACCCAAAGCGCCTTGGACGGTTGCGACGGTTGCGGTTGCGTTTGCGGTTGCATGAAATCCTTCCTGTCATGGTGCGAAGGCACCGGATCAATAAACAGCATCGCCGGCGCAGGGCGGCTGTCAATGCGCCCGAATCCCACAAACACTGTGCGTCTGCGGCTACATCGCTTTTGAAAGCCCGCTGTAATTCGCGTTCGTATGATGAACATCCGGCATTGCTCCCGCATTCATCTGCCATCTGCTTATTCATTCATGACGCCATCCAAGGACGACGCCTTCCATCAACTTTCCACGCAGACGCAAACGCCGCTCGTCTGCGTGGTCGACACCGACGAAGCTTTCCGGAATGCGGCATCCCATCAACTGAAGGTCGCCGGCTACCGCGTTCGCGCCTATGGCTCGATCGGCGAACTGCTCGAGACGGAGATGGACACTGGGGACGAGGCGGCATGCCTTGTCCTGGACCTCCACATGGCCGCACCCGATTGGCTCGACCTGCAGGACGTGATCACGCGCAGCGCAGAGCCTCTTCCCGTCGTCGTGGTGACAGCAAGGGCCAGCGCGCGTGACACCCTTCAGGCCATGAAGGCCGGAGCGCGGGATTTCTTTCTCAAGCCGGTGGACGGCGAGGCGCTCGTGGGTGCAGTGCGAAACGCCGTGGCCCATCACATCTCGCGCCGCGAGGCCTTGAAGCAGGTCGACGCATTGAAGGCACGCTTTGCCACGCTCACACCACGGGAGCGGCAGGTGGCTGCCATGGTCGTGACGGGTGTTCCCAACAAGGACATCGGGATGGCGCTCGGCGCGGCGGAGCGCACGGTCAAGCTGCACCGTGCCAATGCAATGGAAAAAATGGGCGCCCGGTCATTGCCTGACCTTGTCCGGGCACTGGGCCGGATCGAAGCGGGCGTTTCGGGTCAGACTGCCTGAGTCGGCCGGGCACCCAGCGACGCCCCACGAGAGACCGTGTCCTACATTCCGAAACTCGCCTGCCGGCCCATACTCGCCTGCTTTCGCTCCGGGGGAGATTTCGAATGAACACTCTGATCGTTGACGGCCGGCGGGCCCATGGGCGCCGCCAGTCGGGCGCTGCCAGCGGATGAAGGCATCGCCAGGCGCTCGCAGCTGGATGGCCGCCGGAGTGCGCCATGAATTGCTCACGCGGGCGCTTCCCGCGCTTCGCCACGAAATGGCCGCGCCGGTATCCGTGATTCGCATGAGCGCGCTTCTGCTGAAACGCCAGATGTCGGCCCCGAGCGAAGCGGACATCCCCGCCTGGACCGAGCGGGTGGGCTTGATCGAAGAACAGGTCGCGGCACTCGCGCTCGGCGTTCACGCCTTGCGCGACTGGGAGCTGTCGACCGATGACGAGGGCATCACCCGAGGCGATCTCGTGGCGCGTTGCACGGCGCTCATGCGGGTGGCTTTCGAGCTGCGCGGCATTCGTATCCAGGTCGCCGACGGGCTTTCGCCGGTGGAAGGCGAAAGGCGCTTTCCGTGCGGGGCGGCGCTGCGCTACATGTTTCTCGGGGCATTGGGCTATTTGCACGACAGCGTGCCCAATATCGGAGAGATCCAGGTCGAGCCCGACGGAGAGGATGCACTGCGTCTCTCGGCCCGACCCGGTGAATCCGCGCCCGCCGATCCGTTGGCTCATGCGCATCGCGCGCCCCGCGCGCTGGCCATCGACGCCATTGCGCTGCAATCGCTGGCCGAAGGGCTGGGTTATGCGTTGTCTGTCGAAGCCGACACCGTGTGCTTCGCACTTGGCACTGCGCTGGCGCCGGCCTGAACGCCGCGGGTGGCCGGGGTGGCCGAGGCTCCCGGGGTGGATGCGTCATCGACCTCCGCCATCATCCGGATGCTGCGCTTGACGCGGCCGGTCATCTTCTCGTTCAGGTGCGTCCATCCGCGATACATCGGCACCACGACCAGCCAGCCCACACCGATGACGCCGCCCAAGGCACCCATGTACTCCCAATGCATCGGTTCCATCTCTGTCCGCTCGGCCAAAAATGGCAATGGTAGAGCAGTCGCAAGGCAGCCATGGAGCCGCTGAATGGTGGCGTCAACAGCACGCCAGGGCGCCGGTGCGGCGGGTCGACAGCAATGCCCGAAGTTTCGCTGGCGCGACCGGCTTGGTCAGGAGCATCACGCCGTCCTGGCGCAAACGCTGGAGTGATTCGGGCCCGGTCGCGCCCGACACCAGCACCGTCAGCGCATCGGGCTGAAGCCGGCGCGTGTCCTCGATCACTTCCATGCCGTCTTCATCGCCGGCCAGTTGCAGGTCGCAAAGCACGACGTCGAAATGCGCATCCGATCGGTCGAGCCGCGCGAGTGCTTCCTTGTGCGTGGATGCGCAGTCGACACGGCAGCCCCAGAGTTCGAGCAGGGTCCGGCTGGCGTCGAGGATGGCGGGATCGTCGTCCACCACCAGGCAATGCAGGCCCGCCAGCGGCGCCGGAATGGCGGGTTCTGGTCTGGGCAGCGCCACCCGCCGGGGATCGGCAATCGGGAGATCGAGCGCGAAGGTGCTGCCGGCCTGAAGCGCCGACCGCACGCTGATGCGCGTGCCGAGCAGCAGCGCAATCCGAGCGCAGATCGACAAGCCCAGGCCGAAGCCCTGGCGGCGGTCGCGTTCGGTGTTCGCCACCTGGTAGAACTCTTCGAAGATGCGGGCCTGATGGATGGGTGCGATGCCGACGCCGTTGTCGCGGACCTCGATGCGCACGCTGCGACCCCTGCGCCGCGCGACCACGAGCACCGTGCCGTCCGCCGGCGTGTGGCGAACCGCGTTGCTGACCAGATTGCCCACGATGCGCAGCAGCAAGGCAGGGTCGGTATGGACGGCAAGGCCGCGGTCCTTCCACATCAGCCGCACGCGCGCCGCCTTGGCGGGAGCGGCATGCTGTGCGTCGAGCTGATCGAACACGGCGGCCAACGAGACGTTGGCGCTTGTCGGCGTCAGCACCTGTGCATCGAGCCGCGAGATCTCCAGAAGATCGTCCAGCAGCACGCCCATGAAGTCGGTGGCCTCCTGCAGGCGAAGCACGGCCGGCCGCTGGGCAGGGCTGGCCGTGGGCAGCAGCCCATCGATGAACAGGCCCATCGCATGCAGCGGCTGGCGCAGGTCATGGCTTGCCGCAGCAAGAAAGCGCGCCCGCGACAGCGCCGCCTGCTCCGCCTCGGCCATGCGTTGCAATGCGACCGCAGTGGCTTCGCGCACCTGCTCGTCGCTCAGTTGCCGGTTGCGCTGAAGGCGTTCAGCCAGTCGGTTGATGTCGTGCGCGAGGTTGACGAATTCATGCGGTGCGCGGTGCGTGCGGGCGCTCGCATCGCGGTCGTCTTCCGCCGCCAGCGTCACGACATTGCATCGCGCGTCGAAGCGGCCGGCCTCCAGCGCAGCGACGGTGCGAGAGATCCGGCGCAGCGGCTGCACGACGGCCCGGGCCGTGTGCCGCACCCACGCCCAGGCGAGCAGCAGCGCGATCATCGCAATGCCGATCCCCGCCATCAACGAGCGGGTGCGTTCGTGCGCATAGGCGGTGGTGTCGCGGAAGGTCTGGACCAATCCGATCGGGGCGTCGCCCGCGGCGGTTGCGCCTGCCGGTGCAAAGGCGCTGGTCGGTGAGGCTTCGCGCAAGTTGATGGGCGCCGTGAACGTGCGAAGCTGACCCAGCGGAGCCGGCTTCGGACCGGCGGTGACGAAGATGCCCGCGCCATTGCTGATCTCGACGCGCGTGGCCTGGCCACCGCGCAATGCGGCATTGGCGACGTTCTGCAGCGCGGGCACGTCGCCCGCGTAGAGGCTCAGGTCGGACATGGCCGCGACCTGCTTCGCGACCGACTGCCCTTCGGTGTCGAAGGCGGCTTCGAGTGTGACGAGCCGGCTGTTCGTGAACCAGCCGGTGAGCGCCAATGCCACTGCCGCACACGGCACCACGCCGAGGCGGAACAGGTCGCGCTGAAGACTACCCTCGACCTGCAGGTCGCGGCTTTCCGCGGCGGGCGGATCGCTCGGGCGCACTTCCGAAGCCGGGGCGACCAATGGATGGGGAGGCGCGGCGTTCATCGGACTGCGGTGACCCGCTCCGTGAGTTCTCGTTCATCAGGCAACCGCAAGCCCAGCCCGCGTGCCACGGTGGTGTTGACGCGCACCGTTGCCGGCGCCGCCGGCTCGACCATGACACCGGCACCGCCGTTCGCTGCCAGTTTCTGGCCCATCGCGCGAGCCTGCCGCGCCATTTGCGTCGGCGTCGACACGGCAGCGGCCAGGCCGCCGGAACGCACCAGCCCGTCGTTCGTGCCGAAGACAGGAAGGCCCGCGCCCGCGCCGGCGCGCAGCACCGTGAGGGTGGCAGCCTGGTTGTCGCCGATCATGTCGGGCAGCACGAGCAGGGCATCGCTGTGCGGCACCAGAACCCGCAGCGCCGCAGCCAGCGCTTTCGCATCGGGGGCATATTCGACCTGGAGGTCCCAGCCTTGGGCGGCCGCCTCCATCTCGCGCACCACGGGCTCCGATTCGGCGGTTGCCACCACGCCGAGCCGGCGCTTGTTCGGCAGCACGGCAGCGATCAATGCAAGCTGGTCGCTCATGGCCGGCTCGCGAAGCACCACGCCGATCTGGCGATCGGGGTTTCGCAGGGCCGGGCTCATCTTCAGGATCTCGTAGTCGAGCCGGCTCAGCATCACGAGCACCAGCGGATCCTGTCCGGGTCTCTCCACCGCCACACGTGCGGCAATCATTCCGACGGCCATGGTGATCGGCATGTCCGCGCTCGCGGGGCCGCTTCCGCCGCCTGCCTTCGGCGGACTCATGGCGCGGGGCTGATCCATGCCGGGTGCTCCGGCTGCTACCTGGACGAGGTCAATCGGGCTACCCGCCTCCTGGGTCTCGCGCAATTGCACGACGAAGTCCTTGTGGGCCGCGTTGTCGTCCGCCATCAAGACCGTGAGCCCGGCCGCGCTCGCGACGCTCCATGCCGCCGCACCGCAGCCAAAGGCAGTGGCGATGGAGATGGCCGCAATGGCGCTCCGCTTCTGGAGCAATGGGGGGAAACGGTTCGCAGGCATGAAGCTGCATTCGCAGTGAGTCTTGGGACCCAATGTACGGATGCGGCTCTTTGCGCGCGATAAGGCAGAGGGCTTATGTCGCCTGCGCGGGCTCGCATCGTGAGAGGGCAACGCCGCATCCTCGCCGTGGTGCGGTCTATGTCTGACGGCGTAAGGGCGAACCCAGCCACAACTCAGCAAGGCCGTCAGGCGACTTCGCGCACGGCTGCCAATTGGGCGCAGATCGCCTGGCGCAGCAGCTTGGGCGAGACCGGCTTGTACAGCACGGCCACACCGGCGCTCGCGACTTCACGCAAGCGGTCAGGCTTGGTTTCGCCGGTGACGAGCAGCCGCGCGGTCGACGGCCCGATGCCGTTCGGATGCCGTTCGAGCGCCGCCAGCACGTCCAGCCCGTTGTCGCCGCCTTGCAGGAGCAAATCGCTGATCACCACATCGGGCGGTTCGGTCCATGCGCTCGCGAGCGCCAGCGCTTCGGCGCGGGTCTGGGCGGCCATCACTTCGGCGCCCCAATTCGAGAGGACGACCTGCAGACCTTCGATGATCGTGCGCTCATCGTCGATGACCAGCACGCGGATGTCCTGCAGGCTCGCCTCGTCCTCGGCGATCGCGCCGGCCAGCAAAGGAGCAGGCAGGCTGGTCGGGATCACCGGCTCGGTCGCGCGCACCATCACGCGCACGCAGGTACCCTCGTCGGGGCGCGAGTTGAGCGTGACCCGTGTGTTCAGCAAGGCGGCCAGCCGCTGGACAGTGGCAAGGCCCAGTCCCATGCCGCGCGTGCCGCGGCTGCCGGGGCGGCCGTTCGGGTCGACCTGATAGAACTCCTCGAACACTCTTGCCTGATGGTGTGCCGCGATGCCGATGCCCGTGTCCCAGACATCGATGCGGATGGCTTTGCCGCGCCGGCGTGCACCGATCAGCACGCCGCCTTCGGCGGTATGCCGAAGCGAATTCGAGACCAGGTTGTTGAGGATGCGCGACAGCATCACATAGTCGCAGCGTACCCATGCGTCGGTCTTGCGCACGACCAGCCGCAGGTTCTGCTGCTCGGCCACTGCCCGGAAGTTGCGGCTGATCTCGTCGAAGAGCGTGTCGAGCGCGAAGTCCGCCCATTGCGGCTGCAGCACGCCGGCATCGAGTTGCGACAGATTGAGCAGTTCCGTGAAGAGCCTGTCGAGCGATTCGACGCATTCGCGGATGTGGCCGATGCGCTGCAGGCGTGCCGGGTCGGTTTCGCCGTTGGCCAAGCCATCTGAAAACAACGTGAGCGCGTGCAGAGGCTGCCGCAGGTCGTGGCTGGCCGCTGCGAGCAGCCGCGTCTTGGCCTGGCTCGCGACTTCGAGCTGCTGGTTCTTTCTCGCGAGTTCGGCCGTGGCGTTGGTGATGCGGATCTCGAGCTGGCTGCGGCTCTCCGACAGCGCGCGTGCCGCCTGGTTGAAACCATCCTGCAGGCGACGGACCTCGGCCGTGCCCTGGACCTTCACCTGAGCCTCTTCGCCCGCGCCGAGCCGATCGACGGCTTCTCCGAGCTCGCGAATCGGCGCGCTGATGCGTCGCGCCGCCCACCAGCCCGCCAGTCCGACGCCGACCAGGCTTGCAAGAAGCACCAGGAGCACGTTGATCCACACAGCTTGCCTGGCACTCTCGACGGCGGAGAGGCTCGTCTCGACCATCACCTTGCCGGCGTGCCTGCCGTCGTCCCCGATGATGGGCGCGATCACGCGCAGCCCTTCGCCGCGCTTGCCGGTCGTGCTTTCCGAACTGGCGACGATCTCCCCGTCTTCAGACCAGATCTGCACTTGCTGCACATGCGGCTGATGGCTGCCCGACTGCGCCGTGCGTTGCAGCGCGCGACGATCCATGTGCTGAATCTGCGATTGGGCCACCGTGGCGACCTGCAGTGCGACCGTCTGCGCGTTGGCGCGCATCAACTCGGTCACGTTGGCCAGGTGCTGGCGGGTCAGCACCCCGATCGCGCCCAAGGTGGCGACCATGGCCGGCAGCAGCGCCAGAAGCACGAGTTGCTGCGCCAGCGTGAGGCGCAGCCGACGGAGGGCGCGAGGGGGCCAGGTCATGGAGGAATGGCGAAAAATGACACGTGCATGAGTAAGATGGTTTTTAATTGTGTTCTCGACTGTATGGGTTTGACCAGCCTTGCCTCCATCGCATCCCGACCGGACTGGTTCCGGTCGCCGGCGCGGAGCGTCGGCGTGATGCTGGCGCGAGCGGCCTTGGTCCTGCTTCTGACTTGTCAGGCGGTCGCTTCGGCACAGACGGCTTACCCGCCGGCCGGCACGGCCACACCTTTGCGCTTCGGCATCCTGCCGCTGGGCGGCGCCTTCGAGTCGCGCAACGACTGGGAGCCCTTGCTTGGTGACATGAGCCGCGCCATCGGCCGGCCGGTCACGATGCTTTCAGTGACCTCGTACGAGGCGCTTGAGCAGGCCATCCAGCGCAATCAGGTCGACATGGCCTTCCTCTCCGGCAAGATGGCGCTCGACGCCGTGACGCTGCGTCGCATGAACGTCGTGGCGCAGGTGACCCGCCACGACGGCCTGCCTGGCTATCGCGCCTTGCTGTTGACGCGCAAGACCGGCGACTACACGAGCCTGAAGAGCCTGCTGGCCGAGCCGGAGAAGTGGCGCATCGCGCGCGGAGAGAGTCGATCGGTGTCGGGCTTCATCGTGCCGCAATTGCAACTCTTCCTGCCCAACCACATCGCCATGGAAACGCGCTTTCGCAGCGAAGTGGTCGGCACGCACCAGGCGACAGCGCTGGCGGTCGCCAATGGCGAGGCGGATGTCGCGACCAACAACACGGCCGACTTTGAACGGTTCAAGTTCCAATTCCCCGCCGAGGCGGATCGGCTGCAAGTCATCTGGGAATCCGAGCTCATTCCGCATGCGCAGATCGTCATCCGGCGCGAATACGAGCCCGCGTTCCAGAAGCAGGTGCAGGGCTTTCTTGTCGAATATGCGCGCAGCAGGGGGCCGCGCGGAGATTCGGAGCGTGCTGTCCTGAAGTCGCTCCACGACCTTGCAGGTTTCATGGCGGCGGACAACACGTCATTGTTGCCGGCCGCAAAACTGGCCTACCAACTGGCTCGGCAGAGCGCGATGACTTCGCAATGGGTGAATGAAGCGGCACGCCAGGCGCGCCTGCAGCGCATCGAGACCACTTACGCCGACCAAGTGAGCGCGTTGCGCGGCGAAAGCCGTTGAACTTCGCGCGAGCGCAAGGCACGATAGTTCCTTCGCCGTAAGCCGCCATCTCACCGTAGGCCATCAGCCGGATTTGTTGCCGCGGCGGCGGGGACGAAACTGGGTGTTTCGACTGAGGCCTTGGCCGGAGGTTTTGTGAACGGCGAAGCGGATACCGTCCTTGGAGATGCGGCGCCGGGCTGGTTCGGCAAGCTGCCGGGTATGCACGACTTCGCGCATCGCCGCCTGCCGGCCGGGTTCAGCGAAGACTGGGACAACTGGTTGCGCACGGGTCTCGGACGGATTCGGGTCCGTCATCAGGACCAAAGCGAGCGCCGCCTCGATGCGCCGCGCTGGTGTTTCGTGCTCGGAAATGGTGTCGTCCAGACGCCATCGTGGATCGGCGTTCTCATTCCTTCGGTTCCGTCCGATGACGCAATGGGGCACTTCCCCTTCACGCTCGTGACTGAGTTGCTGTCTTCACATGCCGAACTCACGGGCGAGGCGCTGGCGAGCGTGCGCCAGTGGTGGGTGCTGGCCACCCGCGCCGTTTGCCAGGCACTGGAAGACAAGCTCGACGCGGTCGGCTTTGAAGTGCTGCTGCATCAGCTCTTCGAGAGCCGCGCTGCGCCTGTGGCCGACGACAAAGGAGCCGTGCTCGCGTTGCCCGTGGTGGGGCAGTCGCTGTGGTTCACCGACCCGACAGCCGAAGGGGGCTTGGGAATGGCAAGCCAGGGCTTGCCGCAGGACGACCAGTTCGAAGCACTCTTCGGCGGTGCCGGCGCAGCCGCACCGGGCGCGGAGGACGCATGAATCGACCGGCCGCACCCAGGGCGAAGACCGCGCTCCTGAGCGAAGGCCCGACCGTTGCGCCGACGATTGCGCCGACCTTGCGACCTCCGCCGCGCAACCTTGGAGCGGGGTTGCTGGCGGTCGGCAGCCGGCTCGCTGAATTCGAGGTGACACGCATCGTCGGCCAGGGCGGCTTCGGCGTCGTCTATGAGGCTTGGGACCCGATCCTCGAGCGCGTCGTGGCAATCAAGGAATACCTGCCGACGGCGTTGTCGGCGCGCAGGATGGACGGCGTGGTCGTGCCGCTGTCCGAGCGGCATCGCGAAACCTTCGAACTGGGCATGCGCAGCTTCATCAAGGAAGCGCGCCTGCTGGCGCAGTTCGGGCACCCGTCGCTGCTCAAGGTCTACCGCTTCTGGCAGGAGCGCGGCACGACCTACATGGTCATGCCGTTCTATCGCGGCGACACGCTCAAGCAGGCGCTGGCCGCGTTGACCGGCGGTGCCGAAGAAGGCTGGCTGCTGCGCATCATGGACGGCGTCACCCAGGCGCTGGCGGTGATGCACCAGGCACAGTGCTACCACCGCGACATCGCGCCGGACAACATCATCCTGCTCGAAGGCTCCGGCCGGCCGGTGGTGCTCGATTTCGGGGCGGCCAGGCGCGTGATCAGCGACAGGACACAGATCATCACCGTGATCCTCAAGCCGGGCTATGCGCCTGTCGAGCAATACGCCGAGACGCCTGACATGGCGCAAGGCGCGTGGACCGACGTTTACGCGCTGGCCGCGGTCATGCATGTCGCGGTATGTGGCCGCGCGCCGCCGCCTTCGGTGGCACGCCTTCTTGCGGACAGCCATCGGCCACTGGCGCAGGACGAAGCGCTGCGCCGGCGGTACAGCGAGCGGCTGCTGGCGGCGATCGACGCGGGGCTTGGCGTGAGACCGGAGTCGCGTCCGCAATCGATGGCGGCATTTCGGGAGGCCATGGGTCTCGAACCGATCGCGGCGCCGATGCGTCCGGTTCCGGTTGTCGGGCGGCGCACGGCACCTGCAGGCTTGCCGCCGCCGACTTCGCCGACTTCGCCGACTTCGCCGACTTCGCCGACTTCGCCGACTTCGCCGCCGCAGGCACCGACGGGCGTCGAACGCAAGAGGCGCTTCGCTCTGACACCCATCATGGCCGTGGCGCTGGCGGTGGCCGTCCCGATCGTCATCGCCGTCCTCGTTGCATGGCAGGCGTTCGGCGCCCGCTGAAATGGACTTGAAAGTGACACTGAAAGTGAAAGGCGCCCCGGTGGACTTGGAGATCGTCAGCCTGTCGAGGCAGGGCGACCGGCAGTACAACGAAGACGTCTTCGGCCAATGGAGGGACGAACGCTTCGTCGCCTGCGTGGTGGCCGATGGTGCCGGGGGCCATGGCGGCGGCGATGTCGCGGCCGAGATCGCCTGCGCCAGCGTGCTCCAGGGCTTTGCAGCGGCGCCGGGGCTCGAAAGCGGCAGGCTCCGGCACCTGCTGGAGGAGGCCAATCGCGCCGTGGTGGCGCGCCAAGCCGAAGGCGGCAGGCTGGCCGCGATGCGCTCCACCGTCGTCATGGCCGCCATCGATCTTCATGCGCATGAGATCGCATGGGCGCATACCGGCGACAGCAGGGCCTATCTGTTTCGGGATCGGGCCATGGTGACCCGTACCGTCGACCACAGCTTCGTCCAGCAGATGGTGAGCAGCGGATTGATCGACGAGGAACACGCGAGGCAACATCCGCGACGCAATCTGCTGCTGTCGGCGCTTGGCGCTCCCGACGAAGAGCTCGACGTCGAAGTGTCCAGGCGCATGCCGCTCGTGGCGGGAGATGCGGTGCTGCTGTGCAGCGACGGCGTCTGGGAGGTGCTGGGGGACGTCCGGCTGTGCGAGACGCTGCGGGCCTCGCGCGACGCGAGCGAGTGGATCGCGAAGATCGGGGATGAAGTCAGCGCGCAGGCGGTGCCCGGGCAGGACAACTACACCGCCGTCGCCATTTGGCTCAATGGAGGCCTGAACCGATCCTGACCGCGCATCGGCTTGCGTCCGGCCGGTCAATCCCGTACGCTGGATTGCCGTCCAGACGACGCGCGGCCCGGTCGGGCCGTTCGGCCGTCTCCGGGGTGTCGAGGAGACCCACTCATGCCAAGCCGATCGAACGGCCTCGCGGCCGAAATGGAAGCGGTGCGGACGCTGGCGCTCGTTGGAGCGTCCGCTTCCGGCAAGACCACGCTCGCCGAGGCGCTGCTCCACAGAACAGGCGCCATCGGCGCACCGGGCAGCGTCGAACGCGGCAGCACCGTCAGCGACCACGATCCGCTCGAGCGGCGAATGCAGCACTCGCTGAACGCGTCGATCATGCATATGACGCATGCGGACACGCGGATCCACTTCATCGACACGCCCGGCGGCTCGGACTTCCTGGGCCAGAGCCTGCCAGCCCTGGAAGCCGTCGAAACAGCAGCGATCGTCATCAACGCCAGCACCGGCGTCGAGCAGATGGCTGTACGCATGATGGAATACGCGGCGTCCCGGCATCTCACGCGCATGGTGATCGTGAACAAGATCGATGCACAGGGCGTCGACCTGCCGGGGCTGCTGGCGCAGATCCAGGCCGCGTTCGGCCGCGAATGCCTGCCGCTGAACCTTCCGGACGACAACGGCAACCGCGTGGTCGACTGCTTCTACAGCCGCGACGGGCATTGCGACTTCGGCGCTGTCGACGCTGCGCACCGCGCCCTCGTCGAACAGGTGGTCGAGGTCGATGCGGCCTTTGTCGATCGCTACCTGAACGATGGGGATGTCGATCCGAGCGAGCTGCATGCACCGCTCGAGCAGGCGCTGCGTGAAGGCCATCTGATCCCCGTCTGCTTCGTATCGGCGCGCACAGGGGCGGGCGTGGCGGAACTGCTCGACGTGATGGTCAAGCTGCTGCCGGATCCGACCGAGGCCAATCCGCCGGACTTCCTCGTGGGAGAAGGGGCCTCGGCTGAACCCATGGCGGCTCGGCCGGACCCTTCATTGCACGTGCTGGCGCACGTGTTCAAGGTCACGGTCGATCCTTACGTGGGCAAGATGGGCATCTTCAGGGTGCACCAGGGAACCGTGACCCGCGACAGCCAACTCTTCGTGGGCGATGGCCGCAAGCCCTTCAAGGTCGGCCATCTCTTCATGCTGCAGGGCAAGGACCATGTGGAGGTGTCGCGCGCCCTTCCCGGTGACATCGTCGCCGTGGCGAAGGTCGACGAGATCCGCTTCGACTCCGTTCTGCACGACGCGGCCGAGGACGACCATGTTCATCTGGCGCCGCTGGAGTTTCCGGTGCCGGTACACGGCCTCGCCATCGAGCCCAAGCGGCATGGCGACGAGCAGCGCATGTGGGAAATCCTCGGCAAGCTGGTGGGGGAAGACCCGTGCCTGCGTGTCGAGCACGTGGCCGCGACCAATGAATCGGTGGTGTACGGGCTTGGCGAGTTGCATCTGCGGGTATTGCTCGACCGCCTGAGGGAGGTGTATCGCTTCGAGGTCAACACGCGCCCGCCGCGGATTGCCTACCGGGAAACAGTGACGGCACCGGCCGAGGGCCATCATCGCCACAAGAAGCAGACCGGCGGCGCGGGCCAGTTCGGCGAGGTGTTTCTTCGCATCGAGCCGCTGGCGCGCGGCGAAGGCTTCGAGTTCGTCGATCAGGTGAAGGGCGGAACGATCCCCGGCCAGTTCATTCCCGCCGTTGAGAAGGGCGTGCGCGAGGTGCTGACGACCGGCGCGATCGCCGGTTACCCGGTCGTCGACGTGCGCGTGGTGGTCTACGACGGAAAGCACCACAGCGTCGACAGCAAGGACATCGCCTTCGCCACGGCGGGCCGCAAGGCGTTCATGGCCGCGATCCGCGACGCGCGGGCGATCGTGCTGGAGCCTATCGTGCAGATCGAGATCGCCGCACCCGATAGCGCGGTCGGCGACGTCACGGGCGACCTGTCGTCGCGACGCGGGCTCGTGACCGGCACGTCGAATCTGGCGGCCGGCACGATCGTCGTTCGGGGCCAGGTGCCGATGTCGGAGTTGTCCAGCTATCAATCGCGGCTCAACGCGATGACCAGCGGCCAGGGGCGCTACACGATCGCGTTGTCGCATTACGAAGCCGTGCCGCCCAGCGTCCAGCAGACCTTGATGGGCCAACACCGCGTGCGCGACGAAGACTGAGGCCTGCAAGCGTCAGATCCGCGTCGAGTCGAAATCGCTGTCGCTGCCGGCGCCGGGTCTTCTCGAATGCGCAAGCGGCTGGTCGGTGGGAAGAAAGCGCGTGAAGAGATCCTGCGCGAAGGCGCCGCCGCTGCCGTCGGGCGGTGCGGCCGTGAAGTAGAGCCCTCGCCAGCGCGGCGAGCGCGGTCCCTGGCCATTGCCGAAGAGGCAGTCCGCCGTAGCGCGAAGGCCCGGTTGCAGCGACCGGACCTGCTCCACGAAGGCATGGATCGCCCGCCGCTCGGCCGGGTGTTCGCTGGAACGGAAAAGCGCCATCCGCAGTGCATACATGCGCTGCATGAACTCCGCGAAGAGTCCGTCCAGCTGGGTGTCGGCCGGCGCGCGAGGCGATGCGTCGTTGCGCAGCCGATGACCGAGCGCCTGCGAGAGAACTTGCTGCGGCAGCGAGTCGCGCACGACCTGATAACCGTCGAGGCGCTCCAGGCCGGTCACCACGAGATAGACCGGCAATTGAATGCGCAGATGCTCCGCTGTTTCCTGCACGAGCGTGCGCAGCCGTTGGGCGACCGTTGCCCTGCCGCGTGCAGTGTCCAGCAGCATCGAGACGCTGACGCACACCACGATGCCGTTGAGCGGCAATCGCTTGCGGCGCTCCGCGAGTTCCAGCAGGGCGCAATACCAGAGGCTGCGATCGCTGGGGCTCTGCGGGTCGGCCGTCCAGTGCGGATCGATGTCGATGGCGATCATCGACGTCAGTCGCTGCCAATGCCAGAAGGCAAATGGCTGGCTGGCGCTGTCTGGTGGTGCCGACGAACGACCGCTCGCTGCAGCGAGCAGATCGGGCGCGTTCGCCAGGGGATCGCCCACGAACAGGAACCATGGGATGGCGTAGAGCGGATTGCGCACCGCACCCGAAGGCTTCACATTGGCGAGTGACTGCAGCTGGCTGGCGAGGGGCGCCTTGATTCTGATGACGTCGGCGTCTGTGGGCGACACGTGGCCCTCCGCGGAATTTTCGATGCACATGCGCAAGCGCCGCCGACGCGAGGCCCGGCCAGAACCCAGCAGCGCCCACCACAGGCTGAGGAAGGCGAGCAGGCACGCCACGAGCAAAGACCAGAAATGAGCGGGTATCGAAGTCATCGCATCAGCGTGGAACCGTCTCGAGAAAGACGAAGTCGGCGATCACCTGCGCGCCGGTATCAGCCGTCGCCAGCGACTCTCGCAAACGCTGCAGGTAGGCGGAGGCCAGCTCGAACGGTGGCCTGTCCGCGGTATCGCTGAAGGGAGTCGGCGATGACAGTGCCGTGAGGAGCACGGTGCCGAACGGCGGTGCCACGAGCCAGCTCGCGGGGATGTCCTTGCCCAGTTCGATCACTTCGCTGGCCCGCACGCGCGGCTGGCCTCTGCCCGCGTTGAGATGCATCACCGCACCGTCGGCGGTGTAGTAGTCGACCCAGAGATAGCCTTCGTACTTGGCGTTCGTCACCTGGAACAGCACGGGATCGCCCTCGCGCAGCCTGCCATGGTGCGCGGTCGAAGCCTCCACCTTCAGGCCGAAGCCCATGTCACGGTTGCGGGCCTGGTGGGTCTTCAGGATCGCAACCACCTCGCAATGAGGCCAGACCCGCAACTGGAGGTCGAAGCTTGCGGCACTGACTCCCGGAAGGGCGCGCACATCCTCCTGCACCTTCGCCACCTGCTCGGATTGAGACACGAAGCCGCTGACCTGGACCATCCCGTCCGGTGTGACCGCCGCCGAAAGATCCGTGCAGGCGTAAGTCTGCAGCTGCTGGTCGACACGCTGGACGAGCGTGGGCGGTGATTCCCGAGGCGACGCCATCAGCACCGAGAACAGATAAGCCAGCGGAATGGCGGCTGCCAGCGCGGCGCCCGTGCGCAACAGCGCCCGCTTGCGGCCTTGCGGATCGCGCGGGCCCGGCGGATCGGGCATGCCATAGGGCTGCGGAGTGATGTGATCCTCGGCCAGTTTTTCCAGGCATGCAGGTTGGATTGCCAACTGCTTGCCGTGGAGCTCCTTGAGCTTGCCAAGTTCGCCACGGTCGTCGCCTTCAAAGTAATACTGGCCCTTGAAACCAAGCGCCAGTGCGTGCCAGTACACCTCGCGCACTTCCTGCTCGCCAGCAGGCAGCGCGGAAAGATGGTGGAAGAACTCGCTGTGTGCATTGTTCGAATTGAAGAGCAGGACTTGCAGCGGCTCCGTCCCGTCCGCGCAATCGGGATGCCGGGCGAGGATTTCGTCGATCCAGGCCACCATCGCAAACAGCGCGGATTCGACCTGTTCTGCCGGCTTGTCCAGCTTGCGAGCGGCCGCTCGGGCCTCTTCGAGGAGCATGCGTGCCTTGCGCCGGGCCGCATCGCATGAGCCATTGACGCGGCCTGCGGCGATCGATGCATCGAGCGCGAGGCCAAAGGAGAGCAGGGGCGAAAAGCAGTCGAGCAGGCGCGCCATGCGGAGCTCGCGGCTAGGCTTTGCTGGCGACGGGGTGGACGCTGCGATTGCGCCCGCATCGATGGCACATGGCCGTTTTTCCCTGTCGTTTCTGGATTGGGAAACGATTCTTTCATGCGCGCGGGCGCGCGCTATACCGCTTGGGAGCTATGTCGTTCGTAGGCAAATCCGCCTTGATGCGGGCGGGTTTCGCCGGTATCTTCGGCGTGCTGAGTTCATCAATGATGGGGCAAGCCATGAAAATCCTGATCGCCGACGACCACCGGCTCGTCATCGAGGCGGTCAAGGCCAAGCTGTCGGAACTGCAGTCCGAAATCGAATTCGTCCTGGCAATGAGCGTCGACGAATTGCTCGCCGGTGCATCCGACGACATCGACCTGGCCATGATCGACCTGAACATGCCGGGCGCCGAGGGCCAGGCTCACATCGACGAGATTCGCCGCCGGCACCCGGCGGTCCCGGTGATCGTGCTTTCCGGCTACGAAGATCCGGCCATCATGCGCAGTGCGCTCGAGCGGGGTGTGCTTGGCTTCATCCCCAAGGCCTATTCACCCGAGGTGATGCTGTCGGCCGTGAGGCTGGTGCTGGCCGGTGGCATTTATGTGCCGCCGATGATGTTGTCGGCCGTGCCGCCGGGCGTCATCGCAGGGATTCCGGGTACCGAGGGGGCACAGCGTGGGTCGGCCGCGGCTTCCGCACAGACACTGGAGCATCTTCGCAATGTGCTGACGGAGCGGCAGGTCGAGGTGCTGCAGCTCCTGTCGCAGGGCAAGCCCAACAAGCTGATCGGGCGTGCGCTGGGCATCAGCGAAGGCACCGTCAAGATCCACCTTGCTGCGATCTTCCGCGCGCTGAACGTGCGCAACCGGACAGAGGCGGTCGTTGCCGCGCAGTCGCTGACCGAAGCCTGAGGGGTCGGCGCCTTTATCCTCGGGCGATGGCCCTGGATCTTGCAAACTTCGACGCGGCGATCATCGACCTCGACGGCACGTTGATCGACACCATCGGCGATTTCCTCATCGCCTTGAACCGCATGCTCGATGAACTCGACCTGCCGCACGTCGATGCACCGACAGTGACGGCCATGGTCGGCAAAGGCTCGGAGCACCTTATCCACTCCGTGCTCCAGCAGGTGCGAGCTACTTCTTTGGATGAGACCGCGTGGTTCGATCGCGCGTGGCCGCGCTACCAGCACCACTATCTCGCCATCAATGGTCAGCATGCCGCGGTGTACCCCGGCGTCGTGGAAGGCCTTGCGGCCCTGCAGGCGCGCGGTCTGCGCCTGGCCTGCCTGACGAACAAGCCGACCGCCTTCGCGCGGCCCTTGCTGGCCGCCAAGGGGCTGGACAAATTCTTCGACGTCATGTTCGGCGGCGATGCCTTCGAACGCAAGAAGCCCGACCCACTGCCGTTGATCAAGGCTTGCGAAGCGCTGGGCGCTCCACCGGCGCGGACCTTGATGATCGGCGATTCGAGCAACGACGCGAGGGCCGCGCGCGCCGCCGGTTGCCCCGTGGTGCTGGTCACCTATGGCTACAACCATGGCGAACCGATCCGCGGCGTGGACGCGGACGGGTTTGTCGATTCGCTGGCAGAGATCGGCGCGTAGCCCAGGCGGCCTGCCTGCGCTACTTGCCGAGCAAGGCGTCCTTCAGCTTCCAATCGGCAGGCGCGGGGCCGAGCCAGATCCGCATCAGTGCGTTGAAGAAGGCTTGCTCCTTGATGGGCTCACCCTGCGGAACGCCTTTCACCGAAATTACCGTGCCGGTGCCCGGCGCCCAGTCGACGGTGAAGGTGTCGCCTGCCTTCAACTGCTTCTGGTCCGAGAAGATCTGGCTCATGCGCAGCAGGCCGGGAATCAGTTGCGACATCTCTGCCTTGGGCGAGTTGTCTTCCACGCCGCGGGTGAAGAGCTTGCCCAGCTCATTCGAGTCGATATCGCGCAGCATGGTGATGCTCATGCGCTTTGCACCCGGTGCGGCGAGCACTTCTTCGGGGCTCGCCGCCTTCTTGCTCAGGTAGAGACCGGCCGTATAGACCTTGAACACAGCCTTGTAGCGAACGCCCGCGCCATTGAGTTGCAGCTTGCTTCCGTGCAGATCGAGGGCTTCATCGATCTTGACGCCTCCGACATCGATCTGGGCGGCCAACGTCGCATGCGACGCAAGAGTGAGGGCGGTCAGCGCGAGTGCGCGCCGAAGAGCAAGCTGAAACATCAATTCCTCCTTAGGTTCTGGGGTGCGAAAAGCGTGCAATGTATCTTTTTGTACCTTCGTTGTCCCTCGGCTAAACTCCGCATTCCATGTTCATTCATCACGTCATTCAGACAGGTCAAGGCAGCCGGGGAGCCTGGCCTTGGCGCACGCCATCGACGTTGCTTGCTTGATTGCACGGCGCACGCCGTGCGCCCGAGGCCCTCAGTCACCCTGAACCGGCCAGCCTTGAATGACCCCGCCAGCGACCACGTAGCGTCCGCTGGCCGACGGAGACCCCACCGTGATCACTGAACTCGAATTCAAAAGCCTCAGCGCGCAGGGCTACAACCGCATACCGCTGATGGTCGAGGCCTTTGCCGACCTCGAAACTCCGCTTTCCCTCTATCTGAAGCTCGCCTACACCAAGGACAGCGGCAAGCACAGCTTCCTGCTCGAATCGGTCGTCGGCGGCGAGCGCTTCGGTCGCTACAGCTTCATCGGATTGCCAGCCCGCACGCTCTTGCGGGCCAGCGGCTTCGGTGCTGATGCCGTGACCGAGGTCGTCACAGATGGCAAAGTCGTGGAAAAAGCCCACGGTAATCCGCTCGACTTCGTTGCGGCTTACCAACAGCGTTTCAAGGTTGCGCTGCGACCGGGGCTGCCCCGCTTCTGCGGCGGCTTGGCGGGGTACTTTGGCTATGACGCTGTGCGGCACATCGAGAAGAAGCTCGAAAAGACCTGCCCGCCCGACACCCTGAACTGCCCGGACATCCTCTTGCTGCAATGCGAGGAACTGGCGGTCATCGACAACCTCTCGGGCAAGCTCTATTTGATCGTCTACGCCGACCCCGCTCAGCCGGAGGCTTACGCCAACGCGAAGCGGCGCCTGCGCGAACTGCGCGAGCAGCTCAAATATTCGGTGAGCGCCCCACAGGTGCGACCGACGCAGGCACACCCTGCGCAGCGCAGTTTTGCCAAGGCCGACTATCTTGCAGCCGTCGAGCGGGCGAAGGAACTGATCGCCGCGGGCGATTTCATGCAGGTGCAGGTGGGCCAGCGCATCAGCAAGCGCTACACCGAGTCCCCGCTTTCGCTCTACCGCGCCTTGAGGTCGCTCAATCCGTCGCCCTACATGTATTACTACCACCTCGGTGACTTCCACGTGGTCGGCGCTTCGCCGGAGATCCTCGTGCGCCAGGAGCGCACCGGGGGCGGCGAGCAGAAGATCACCATTCGGCCGCTTGCTGGCACGCGTCCGCGCGGTGCGTCGCCGGAACTGGACAAGGCGGCCGAGGTCGAGCTCATCAACGATCCGAAAGAGCGCGCCGAGCACGTGATGCTGATCGATCTGGCGCGCAATGACATCGGCCGCATCGCAAAGATCGGCAGCGTCAAGGTCACAGAGGCATTCGCCGTCGAGCGCTACAGCCATGTGATGCACATCGTGAGCAACGTCGAAGGCACGCTGAAAGAGGGCATGACTGCGATCGATGTCCTGAAGGCCACCTTTCCGGCCGGCACGCTGACCGGTGCGCCCAAGGTTCACGCGATGGAGTTGATCGACCAGCTCGAGCCCACCAAGCGGGGCATTTACGGCGGCGCCTGCGGATACATCAGCTATGCCGGCGACATGGACGTTGCGATCGCCATTCGCACCGGCATCGTGAAGGACCAGATGCTGCACGTGCAGGCGGCGGCCGGCGTGGTTGCCGATTCGGTGCCCGAACTCGAATGGAAAGAGACCGAGGCGAAGGCTCGCGCCTTGCTCCGGGCAGCGGAACTCGTCGAGGAGGGGCTGGAATGAACGCCGCAGAAAACCAGACCGACGACTTTTCTCACGAGATCATCGGTGCCGCCGTCGAAGTGCAGCGGGTACTTGGCATCGGTTTGGACGAGGAGGTCTACGCAGCCGCTTTCGCCATCGAACTCGCCGAGCGCGAAATCGGATTCTTGCGTGACGTGCCGGTGTCGGCCAGCTACCGGGGCCGCTCGCTCGGCGAAGTCTGCCGGGCGGGCTTCGTGGTGGAGCAATCGACCGTGGTTGAGGTGAAGGCCGTGGATGCGCTCACCGACTTGCATCGAGCGCGGGCGCAAGCGGCAGTTCGCTTGTCGGGGCTCAAGCTGGGGCTCCTCATCAACTTCAACGTGTTTCCGGTTGTCAAGGGCGTCTACCGGATCGGAGCCAAGCCATGAAGCTTCTGATGATCGACAACTACGACAGCTTCACCTACAACCTGGTGCAGTACTTTGGTGAACTTGGCGCCGATGTCGAGGTGCATCGCAACGACGAGATCACGCTTGATGAGTTGCGTGAACGGATGGCCGGTGGCGTAGGGCGACTGGTGATTTCGCCGGGGCCGTGTTCGCCGACAGAAGCCGGCGTCTCAGTGGAAGCCATCCGCGAATTTGCCGGCCGGTTGCCCATCCTCGGTGTGTGCCTGGGTCATCAGGCAGTCGGTGCAGCCTTTGGCGGAAAGATCATCCGCGCACAACAACTGATGCACGGCAAGACAAGCGAGATCAGCACCACGGGCGAAGGCGTATTTGCCGGCTTGCCTGAGAAGTTCAGCGTCAACCGCTATCACTCGCTCGCCATCGAGCGAGCGACGTGCCCTGTTGACCTGGCGGTCACCGCATGGACATCCGACGGCGAAATCATGGGCGTGCGGCACACGGGCTTCGCGCATGATGTCCGGATCGAGGGCGTGCAGTTTCACCCTGAGTCGATTCTTACGGAGCACGGCCATGCGATGCTCAAAAACTTCCTGGATTGAGACATGACCACCTCCGAATCTCTCGTCGACCTGCGCAGCGACACAGTCACGCAGCCTACCGCCGCCATGCGAGAGGCCATGCTGGCCGCGCCCCTGGGCGACGACGTCTTTGCCGACGACCCCAGCGTCAATGCGCTCCAGGAGCAGATCGCCCGGATGCTTGGCTTCGAAGCGGCCCTGTTTGTGCCGACAGGCACGCAGAGCAATCTCTGCGCGATCCTTTCTCATTGCCAGCGCGGCGACGAGTACATCGTGGGTCAGCAAGCGCATTGCTACCGGTGGGAAGGCGGCGGGGCGGCAGTCTTCGGCAGCGTGCAACCGCAGCCGTTGAATCACCAGCCGGACGGCACGCTAGCGCTCGAGGACATCGAAGCCGCCATCAAGCCCGACGATGCGCATTTCGCGCGGACGCGGCTGCTGGCGCTGGAAAATACCCTCGGCGGCAAGCTGCTGCCCTTTGCCTATGTGGAGCAAGCGACGCAACTCGCCCGACGCAAGGGATTGAGCCGTCACCTCGACGGCGCCCGGCTCTTCAATGCGGCAACGGCGCAGGCTGCTCAGCAGGGAACTCAGGTGCGTGACGAAGCGCGGCGCATTGCGGGGTGTTTCGACAGCGTCTCGGTGTGTTTCAGCAAGGGGCTTGGGGCGCCGGTAGGGTCCGCACTCTGTGGATCTCGCGAATTCATCGCGCGTGCGCATCGCATTCGCAAGATGGCCGGCGGCGGCATGCGTCAGGCCGGCGTACTGGCCGCGGCTGCCTCCCATGCGCTGGAACACCACATCGATCGCCTTTCGCAGGATCATGCGCTGGCGATCCGCCTGGCGAATGGCCTTGCCGGAATCCCAGAGCTGAAAGTCGAGCCACCGCAGACCAACCTGGTCTTCGCCGATTTGCAGGGGGAGGCGCGCGATCGATCCGCAGAACTGCTGGCACATCTGAAGAAGAACCGCGTGCTCGCGACCGGGCTCTATCGGCTGCGCTTTGCGACGCACCTGGACGTCGATGCGCAGGGCATCGATCGCTCTCTTGAAGCGATCCGGAGCTTCTTTCGCGCCTGAGCTGCCGCAGCGACCCAATCCACTGAACCGAACGAGACATCCACATGCCCATCACTCCCCAGGAAGCGCTGCAACGAACCATCGAGCACCGGGAGGTGTTCCACGACGAGATGCTGCACATCGTGCGGCTCATCATGAGCGGCGAGTGTTCGCCCGTGATGATGGCGGCGCTCATCACCGGCCTGCGAGTCAAGAAGGAAACCATCGGCGAAATCACGGCAGCGGCGCAAGTCATGCGCGAAGTCGCGACGAAGGTGCCCGTGGCGGACACGACGCGCCTTGTCGATATCGTCGGCACCGGGGGCGACGGCTCGCACACCTTCAACATCTCCACTTGCTCGATGTTCATTGCGGCCGCTGCGGGCGCGAAGGTCAGCAAACACGGCGGCCGGAGCGTGAGCAGCAAGTCTGGCAGCGCCGATGTGCTCGAGTCGCTCGGCGTCAACATCAACCTGAAGCCCGATCAGATCGCCAAATGCATTGCCGAGGTGGGCATCGGATTCATGTTCGCGCCGAACCATCATCCGGCCATGAAGAACGTCGCGCCGGTGCGCAAGGAACTCGGAATCAAGACGATCTTCAACATCCTCGGTCCGCTGACCAACCCGGCGGGCGCGCCGAACATCCTCATGGGCGTGTTCCACCCCGATCTCGTCGGGATCCAGGTACGGGCGCTCCAGCGTCTGGGCGCCGAACACGCGCTGGTCGTTTATGGTCGCGACGGAATGGATGAAATCTCACTCGGGTCCGCAACCATGGTGGGCGAACTCAAGGGCGGCGAAGTTCGCGAATACGAGCTCCATCCGGAGGACTTCGGCTTCTCGATGTCGAGCAACCGCGCGCTGCGCGTCGAAACACCGGAGCAATCCAAAGCGATGCTTCTTGGCGTGCTGGAGAACCAGCCCGGACCAGCCCGAGACATCGTGCTGTTGAATGCAGGCGCGGCACTCTACGCGGCGAATGTCAGCGAGTCGATTGCAGCCGGCATCGAGCGTTCGCGCACCGCACTCGAATCCGGAGCAGCGAAGACCAAGCTGGCCGAACTCGTTGCCGCCACCGCGGCTGCAACCTGAGGAGGGCATCGGACATGTCGGACATTCTTGAGAAGATCATCGCCGTCAAGCACGAAGAACTCGTCGCGGCAAAGAAGCGTGCCCCGCTCGAAGCAGTGCGCTTCGACGCGGAAAGCCGCGTGTTGACACGCGACTTCACTGGTGCGCTGCGCGCGAAGATCGCCGCCGGCGCGGCCGCCGTGATTGCCGAGGTCAAGAAAGCCAGTCCAAGCAAGGGCGTCCTGCGAGCAGATTTCATCCCGGCGGACATCGCGCAAAGCTATGCCGAGGGAGACGGTAAGGTCAGTGCGGCTTGCCTGTCCGTGCTGACGGATCGGCAGTTCTTTCAAGGCGGCGTCGACTACCTGAAACAGGCGCGCGCATCGTGCGATCTGCCGGTGATCCGCAAGGATTTCATCGTCGATGCGTATCAGGTGTACGAATCGCGCGCGATGGGGGCCGACGCGATCCTCCTCATTGCCGCCTGTCTTGACGATGCCCAGATGCGTGATTTCGAGACGATCGCGGTCGCACTCGGCATGGCGGTATTGGTCGAAGTACATGACAGCACTGAGCTCGAACGCGCGCTGCGGCTCAAGACGCCGCTGATTGGTGTCAACAATCGCAACCTGCGCACTTTTGAGGTGTCGATTCAAACGACGATAGACCTTCGCGCGCAGGTGCCGCCCGATCGCCTGCTCGTGACGGAGTCCGGTATCGCGACCCGTGATGACGTCGCGAAGCTGAGAGCTGCCGGCGTCCACGCATTCCTGGTTGGAGAAGCCTTCATGCGTGCTGACGAACCAGGCGAGGCCCTCGCTGATCTTTTTCGATGAGCGCCGATCAACTCGCGACCTGTGACCCGGCTGACTGGCCTGTCGCGCCCGGGTGGCAGTCGTTGGTGAGCCAGTTCTTCGATTCGGCAGTGGGGCAAAAGCTGCTCGCTTACCTGCGTGAACGCCTGGAAGGGGGTGCCGTGATCTTCCCGCCGCGGCCATTGCGGGCGTTGGAGTTGACGCCGCCGAGCGATGTTCGGGTGGTGATCCTTGGCCAGGACCCTTATCACGGACGCGGCCAAGCCGAGGGGCTTGCCTTTTCAGTGGCTCCCGGCGTGGCATTGCCCCCGTCGTTGCGCAACATCTTCAAGGAGCTCGAACGGGATCTGGGCACGCCGCCGCCCAAGTTCCCTGACCCCGGGGGTAGCCTCGTGAAATGGGCGACTCACGGCGTCCTCTTGCTCAACACATGTCTGACGGTGGAAGAAGGCCGCCCGGCCAGCCATTCGGGGCGCGGTTGGGAAATCTTGACGGACGCCGTGATCCGGCATGTCGCGCAAGGAGAACGGTCCGTGGTCTTCATGCTCTGGGGCGCGCATGCGCAGAGCAAACGCACATTGATAGATACAGGTCGACACAAAGTATTGACGGCGAACCACCCATCGCCGCTCTCCGCCTTGCGTCCGCCGGTCCCCTTCATCGGCTGCGGTCACTTCGGCCAGGCGCGTGCGTGGAGGGAGGGGAACTGCGCCTGAGGGGGTCGGTAAGTACTTGATTTCATGCGAGAATCGCGGGCTCGGCGCAAAACACGCCGGTCCGAGCCAACCCGTTCCGGTTTGCCTGGCCGAAGGTGCGAGCGAGAGCATGATTTGCCAAGGCTGCGATCGACCGGCCAAGGTAACCGTGCTATATTCCGAGGTTCGCCGGAGAGGTGGCCGAGTGGTTAATGGCAGCAGACTGTAAATCTGCCCTCTTACGAGTACGCTGGTTCGAATCCAGCCCTCTCCACCAGCGAATTTGGATTTTGCAGAGCGCTTGAATGTGATGTGCAGAGCCGAAGCGAAAGCAAGGCTCTGTCCTAGCTGCGGCGCAGTCCGGTCTAGGGGCTGTGTCGTTGTGCGGGAGTAGTTCAATGGTAGAACCCTAGCCTTCCAAGCTAATGACGCGGGTTCGATTCCCGTCTCCCGCTCCAGCGTCTGCATTTGGTGCTTCTGTGGTTTGGTTTTATAGATATCGCCCATTTGGCTCAGTGGTAGAGCACTCCCTTGGTAAGGGAGAGGTCGCGGGTCCGATTCCCGCAATGGGCACCAGTTCTTGGGGTTGCAGCCTGGTGGCTGCAACCCCATGTCAGTGTGTTGATCTAGTTATTTTTCGGAGTCGAGAAAATGGCAAAAGGAAAATTCACCCGCACGAAGCCGCACGTGAACGTGGGCACGATTGGTCACGTTGACCATGGCAAGACGACTCTGACGGCGGCGATCGCGACGGTGCTGTCGGCGAAGTTCGGCGGCGAAGCCAAGGCCTACGACCAGATCGACGCGGCGCCCGAAGAGAAGGCGCGCGGGATCACGATCAACACCGCGCACGTGGAGTACGAGACGGCCAACCGTCACTATGCGCACGTGGACTGCCCGGGGCACGCTGACTATGTGAAGAACATGATCAC
>NZ_JBFTIJ010000021.1:0-60623 GCF_056394705.1 Variovorax sp. 10N420
CAAGGAAATGGTCATGCCGGGCGACAACGTGTCGATCACAGTGAAGCTGATCAACCCGATTGCCATGGAAGAGGGCCTGCGCTTCGCAATTCGCGAAGGTGGCCGCACCGTCGGCTCGGGCGTCGTGGCAAAGATCCTCGACATCTGATTTAAGGATCGCGAAGGGGTATAGCTCAATTGGCAGAGCGTCGGTCTCCAAAACCGAAGGTTGTAGGTTCGATTCCTACTGCCCCTGCCACCTGAGGGTGGCCTCTAAAAGCCCGTCATGCCCTGACGGGCTTCGGCGTCTCAGATGGCGCTTTGAATGAAGGCTGAAAGGCCCAGGAATATTGCCCAAGATGGCTTCTTCTCAAATCGAAACGGTTAGCACCAATGCGGACAAAGCCAAGCTGGCTATGGCCGTTGTCCTGGCCGTGGGCGCCATCGTGGCGTTCTACTTGCTGGCTCGACAGGGCGCGGTGGTGCAGTGGGTGGCTTTGCTCATCGGTCTTGCTGCCGCTGTGGGGGCTTTTGCGAGTTCCGAAAGCGGCCGCCAGCTGTGGGCCTTCGGTCGTGATGCGTGGCGAGAGGTCAAGAAGGTGGTCTGGCCGACGCGTAAGGAAGCGATCCAGATGACCGCCTATGTGTTTGCCTTTGTCGCAATCATGTCCATCTTCCTGTGGCTCACCGATAAGACTCTTGAATGGGTATTTTTCGATCTCATTCTGGGTTGGAGAAAATAAATGACTGACGATGTGGTCGAAGCTGCGCCGGAAGGTGTGCCTGTGCTGGCTCCAGCCGCCAATCCCGACTTCCGCTGGTATGTGGTTCATGCGTATTCAGGCATGGAGAAGGCGGTTGAGCGCAACATCACCGAGCGCATTGCGCGCGCCGGCATGCAGGACAAGTTCGGCCGAATCCTGGTTCCGACTGAGGAAGTAGTCGAAATCAAGAACGGTCAGAAGCGCACGACGGAACGACGCTTCTTTCCAGGCTACGTCTTGGTCGAAATGATCATGGACGATGAAAGTTGGCATCTGGTGAAGCACACCAACAAGGTCACCGGATTCGTTGGCGGCGCAAAGAATAGGCCTGCTCCGATTTCGCAGAAAGAAGTCGAAGACATCGTCAGCCAAATGCAGCAGGGCACTGAAAAGCCGCGTCACAAGGTTGAGTTCGTGGTGGGCGAATTCGTGCGCGTTAAGGAAGGCCCATTCACTGACTTCAATGGCACTGTCGAGGAAGTCAACTACGAGAAGAGCAAGGTACGCGTCTCGGTCATGATTTTTGGCCGTGCCACGCCAGTCGAGCTCGAGTTTGCGCAGGTCGAAAAAACCTAAGTGAAACAAGCGCGATCCGCACCGTGTGGCCGCGAGATTTTTGTTTCTTGCTTCTCCGGCTCGGCAAGAAACTTGGACAAAGAGTCGTTAACCCCGGGGAGCCAAGGCTAAAGAAGCCTAGGCGTTATCACCCGCAAGGAGAAAAGCATGGCGAAAAAAATCGTCGGCTTCATCAAGCTGCAAGTGCCAGCTGGTAAGGCCAATCCATCGCCGCCAATCGGACCCGCCTTGGGTCAGCGCGGCTTGAACATCATGGAGTTCTGCAAAGCATTCAATGCGCAGACCCAAAGTGTCGAGCCAGGCTTGCCGTTGCCCGTGGTCATCACGGCATTCGCGGACAAGAGCTTCACCTTCATCATCAAGACGCCTCCGGCCGTCACTTTGATCAAGAAGGCGATCAAGCTTGATAAGGGTTCTGCACGTCCTCATACCGACAAGGTCGGAAAAATCACTCGGGCACAGCTCGAAGAAATCGCCAAGACCAAGATGAAGGATCTGACTGCTGCCGATCTCGACGCCGCGGTTCGTACCATCGCCGGTTCGGCTCGCTCGATGGGCGTGAATGTGGAGGGCGTGTAAATGGCAAAGATCACCAAGAAGCAAAAGGCCCTCGAGGGTAAGGTCGATAGCGGCAAGCTGTATCCGCTCGCTGATGCGCTCGGTCTCGTGAAGGAAGCCGCCACGGCGAAGTTCGACGAGTCCATCGACGTTGCGGTGCAGCTCGGCATCGATGCGAAGAAGTCTGATCAAGTTGTGCGTGGCGCCGTGGTGATGCCCAACGGTACCGGCAAGACCAAGCGCGTGGCCGTGTTCGCCCAGGGCGCCAAAGCTGAAGAAGCCAAGGCCGCTGGCGCCGACATCGTCGGCATGGACGACCTGGCCGCGATGGTGAAGGCTGGCGACATGCCTTTCGACGTCGTGATCGCCGCGCCGGACGCGATGCGCGTGGTCGGCACGCTGGGCCAGATCCTCGGCCCGCGCGGCCTGATGCCGAACCCGAAGGTCGGCACGGTGACGCCCGACGTCGCGACCGCCGTCAAGAACGCCAAGGCTGGCCAGGTCCAGTTCCGCGTGGACAAGGCTGGGATCGTGCACGGCACGATCGGCCGCCGTTCGTTCGACAACGACAAGCTGCAGGGCAACTTGGCTGCGCTGATCGACGCCCTGGTCAAGGCCAAGCCGGCGACCAGCAAGGGTGTTTACCTGCGCAAGGTGGCGGTGTCTTCGACGATGGGTGTGGGTGTCCGGGTGGACACGCAGACTATCGCCCAGGGCTGATGTATTTGTTCGGCTGCCGATCTGCGGTGGCCGGACGATGTGGTGGGTCGGAGTCGCGTCAATCGCAACCCCGGGCCATCCAAGACCGCTGGCGTGCAGGGATGCCTGTACTTAATCGCTCCACTTCGTGTGGCGGCCAGCGCAGATGGCGATCCCGCTGCAATGGAGTTCATTTCCGGAACAGTTGGTCGCTGCGTGAAGCGCGTTCTGAGGCTCCAGCCGAGGGGCGCATTTAAAAGGAGTAGACCTTGAGTCTGAATCGCAGTGAGAAAGAAGCGGTCATCAGTGATGTGACCAGCCTCGCCGCAAAAGCTCAAACGCTCGTGATGGCGGAATACCGTGGAATCACGGTTGCCGATATGACCAAACTGCGCACCGACGCGCGCAGCAAGGGCGTGAGCCTCAGCGTGTTGAAAAACACTCTGGCACGCCGTGCTGTCGCCGGTAGCTCATTTGAGATCATCGGCGACCAGATGACCGGTCCGCTGATCTATGGCTTCTCCGAAGACGCTGTGGCCGCCGCGAAGGTGGTGGCCGATTTCGCGAAGACCAACGACAAGTTGGTCATTCGCGGCGGCGCCTTCGGCGGCAAGGCCTTGGACGTCGACGGCGTGAAGCAACTGGCAAACATTCCTTCGAAGGAAGTGTTGTTGGCGCAGTTGCTGGGCTTGATGCAATCCCCAATCTCGCGCACGGCCCGTGTTTTGGCCGCTCTCGCAGAGAAGCGCAGTGGTGGCGAAGCACAAGCCGAAGCACCGGCGGAGGCGCAGGCCGCTTGAGCCTTGCGTTTTGATAATTCAACCCAATTGTTAGGAAACAAAAATGGCATTCGATAAAGACGCATTTCTGACCGCGCTCGACGGCATGACGGTCTTGGAACTCAACGACCTGGTTAAGGCCATCGAAGAGAAGTTCGGCGTGAGCGCCGCGGCAATGTCCGCTCCTGCCGCTGGTGGCGGCGCCGCTGCTCCCGTTGCAGAAGAAAAGACCGAGTTCAACGTCATGCTCATGGAAGCAGGCGCGAATAAGGTTTCGGCGATCAAGGCAGTTCGCGAAATCACCGGCCTGGGCCTCAAGGAAGCCAAGGACCTGGTGGAGGCGGCTCCCAAGGCTGTCAAGGAAGGTCTGTCCAAGGCTGACGCCGAAGCCGCCAAGAAGAAGCTGGAAGACGCTGGTGCGAAGGTGGAACTGAAGTAATTCAGCTTCCCTTGAGGGCTGGAGTGTGCCGGAAGGCCCTCCAGCCTTTGCCGCTTTCAGAGCGCACCCAAAAGCCGCTGCGGTTGCACGGTTTTTGAGTGTTTTCTGACCCCGACTGCAGAAGACCCCTTGGTTCGGGTGATGTGCAACGCATCACTGTCCGCCAACGGCTGGTAGTGGCCAGCCGCCAAGCAGTGATGCGAAAGCATTGCTGACAAGTCGCTGAAGATCTCAAGCTCCGGAGCTCTCATGGCCCAAACGTCCACTTACAGTTACACCGAACGCAAGCGCATCCGAAAGAATTTCGGTAACCGCGACAGCGTCGTCGAAATCCCCTACTTGCTGCAGATGCAGAAAGACGCGTACACCGCTTTTCTGCAAGCCGGAGTGCCGCCCCAGAAACGCACTGTCGAAGGTTTGCAGGCTGCGTTCGACGCAGCGTTTCCAATCGTCTCGCACAACGGTTTCGTCGAGATGAAGTTCCTCGAGTACAACCTCGCGAAGCCTGCGTTTGATGTGCGCGAATGCCAAACCCGCGGCCTCACGTTTGCTTCGGCCGTTCGTGCCAAGGTCCAACTGATCATTTATGACCGTGAGTCGTCGACCTCACAGTCGAAGGTGGTCAAGGAAGTCAAGGAACAAGAGGTCTACATGGGCGAAGTGCCGCTCATGACGGACAAGGGCTCGTTCATCATCAACGGCACCGAGCGCGTCATCGTCTCTCAGTTGCACCGCTCTCCAGGCGTGTTCTTCGAGCACGACAAAGGCAAGACGCACAGTTCGGGCAAGCTGCTGTTCTCGGCTCGGGTGATTCCGTACCGTGGCTCCTGGCTCGACTTCGAGTTTGATCCGAAGGACATGCTGTACTTCCGCGTCGATCGTCGCCGCAAGATGCCAGTCACGATCCTCCTGAAGGCGATCGGCCTGAACCCGGAGTCGATCCTCGCGAACTTCTTCGTGAACGACAATTTCCGTCTGATGGACAGCGGCGCGCAGATGGAGTTCGTCTCCGAACGTCTCCGCGGCGAAGTCGCGCGCTTCGACATCACTGACAAGTCGGGCAAGGTCGTGGTCGCCAAGGACAAGCGGGTCACTGCTCGCCACACGCGTGAACTCGAGCAATCGGGCACCACGCACATCAGCGTGCCGGAAGACTTCCTGGTCGGTCGCGTCGTGGCCCGCAACATTGTGGACCCCGATTCTGGCGAAATCCTGGCGAAGGCCAACGACGAGTTGACCGAAGCGCTGCTCAAGAAGCTGCGCGCCGCCGGCGTGCAGGACGTGCAGGCGATCTACACGAACGAACTCGACCAAGGTGCCTACATTTCGCAAACGCTTCGTATCGACGAAACCGTCGATGAGTTCGCTGCGCGTGTGGCCATCTATCGCATGATGCGTCCCGGCGAACCGCCGACGGAAGATGCGGTGCAAGCCCTCTTCCAGCGCCTGTTCTACAACCCGGACACGTACGACCTGTCGCGCGTCGGCCGCATGAAATTCAATGCCAAGGTCGGCCGCGACGAATCGACGGGCCCGATGGTCCTGACCAACGAGGACATCCTCGCGGTCGTCAAGATCCTGGTGGACCTGCGCAACGGCCGTGGGGAAGTCGACGACATCGACCACCTTGGCAACCGCCGTGTTCGTTGCGTCGGCGAACTGGCCGAGAACCAGTACCGTACCGGCCTCGCCCGTATCGAGAAGGCTGTGAAAGAGCGTCTCGGCCAAGCGGAACAAGAACCGTTGATGCCGCACGACTTGATCAACAGCAAGCCGATTTCGGCAGCGCTGAAGGAATTCTTCGGTGCGTCCCAGCTGTCGCAATTCATGGACCAGACCAATCCGCTGTCCGAGATCACGCACAAGCGTCGCGTCTCGGCCCTCGGCCCGGGCGGTCTGACTCGTGAGCGCGCTGGCTTCGAAGTGCGCGACGTGCACGTGACGCACTATGGCCGCGTGTGCCCGATCGAAACGCCTGAGGGGCCGAACATCGGTCTGATCAACTCGCTGGCTCTTTACGCTCGCCTGAATGAGTACGGCTTCATCGAGACCCCGTATCGCCGCGTGGTGGATGGAAAGGTCACGAACGAGATCGACTACCTGTCCGCCATCGAAGAAGGCAAGTACGTCATCGCTCAGGCCAATGCCGCGCTCGACAAGGATGGCAAGCTGACGGGCGACCTGGTTTCAGCTCGCGAGACTGGCGAGTCGATCCTGGTGAGCGCCGAACGCGTCCAGTACATGGACGTGTCGCCCGCCCAGATCGTTTCGGTGGCTGCTTCGCTCGTGCCATTCCTCGAGCACGATGATGCGAATCGCGCGCTAATGGGCGCCAACATGCAGCGTCAGGCTGTGCCTGTGCTGCGCCCCGAAAAGCCTTTCGTCGGTACGGGCATCGAGCGCGTCTCGGCAGTCGATTCGGGCACCGTGGTGACCGCCACCCGCGGCGGAACCGTCGACTACGTCGACGCGACCCGCATCGTAGTGCGTGTGAACGACGCTGAAGCGGCGGCCGGCGAAGTCGGGGTGGACATCTACAACCTGATCAAGTACCAGCGCTCCAACCAGAACACCAACATCCATCAGCGGCCCATCGTCAAGCGCGGCGACAAGATCGCCAAGGGCGACGTCGTGGCTGACGGCGCGTCGACTGATCTTGGCGAACTGGCGCTTGGCCAGAACATGCTGATCGCCTTCATGCCCTGGAACGGCTACAACTTCGAGGACTCGATCCTGATCAGCGAGCGTGTGGTTGCCGAAGACCGCTACACCTCAATCCATATCGAGGAACTGGTGGTGATGGCCCGCGACACCAAATTGGGTGCAGAGGAAATCACGCGTGACATTCCGAACCTCGCCGAGCAGCAGCTCAATCGGCTGGACGAATCCGGGATCATTTACGTCGGCGCCGAGGTGCAGCCAGGTGACACGCTCGTCGGCAAGGTCACCCCCAAGGGTGAGACCACCCTCACGCCTGAGGAGAAGCTGCTCCGCGCGATCTTCGGCGAGAAGGCTTCCGACGTGAAGGACACCTCGCTGCGCGTTGACCAAGGCTCGCAGGGCACCGTCATCGACGTGCAAGTGTTCACGCGCGAAGGCATTACCCGCGACAAGCGCGCGCAGCAGATCATCGACGACGAGCTGAAGCGTTTCCGCCTCGACCTGAACGATCAACTGCGCATTGTTGAGGCCGACGCATTCGACCGCATCGAGAAGCTCCTGACGGGCAGGGTCGCCAACGGTGGCCCCAACAAGCTGGCCAAGGGCACAAAGCTCGACAAGGCCTATCTGTCGTCAATCGAAAGGTTCCACTGGTTCGACATTCGCCCGGCGGAAGACGAAGTCGCTGCGCAACTCGAGTCGATCAAGAACTCGCTCGAGCAGACGCGCCATAGCTTCGACCTCGCGTTCGAAGAAAAGCGCAAGAAGCTGACGCAAGGCGACGAATTGCCCGCGGGCGTGCTGAAGATGGTCAAGGTCTACTTGGCGGTCAAGCGCCGGCTGCAACCTGGCGACAAGATGGCTGGCCGTCACGGCAACAAGGGCGTCGTCTCGAAGATCGTTCCGGTCGAAGACATGCCCCACATGGCCGACGGTACGCCATGCGACATCTGCCTGAACCCGTTGGGCGTGCCTTCGCGCATGAACGTGGGTCAAGTGCTGGAAGTGCATCTGGGTTGGGCCGGCAAGGGCATCGGACAGCGTATCGGCGACATGCTGCAGGCTGAGGCCAAGGTGGCTGAACTGCGCAAGTTCATGGACCAGCTCTACAACGGTTCCGGTCGCAAGGAAGACCTCGGCAAGCTGAGCGATTCCGACGTGCTCGAAATGGCAGAAAACCTGTCGCAGGGCGTGCCTTTTGCGACGCCGGTGTTCGACGGTGCTTCGGAAGAAGAAATCCGCGGCATGTTGAAGCTTGCCTATCCCGAGGACATCGCCAAGCTCAAGGGCCTGACAGAGACCCGTACCCAAGCCTACCTGTACGACGGGCGTACCGGCGACCAGTTCGAGCGCCCTGTCACTGTTGGGTACATGCACTTCCTGAAGCTCCACCATTTGGTGGACGACAAGATGCACGCTCGCTCGACCGGCCCGTACTCGCTCGTCACGCAACAGCCGCTGGGCGGCAAGGCGCAGTTCGGCGGCCAGCGTTTCGGCGAAATGGAAGTGTGGGCGCTGGAAGCTTACGGCGCTGCCTACGTCCTGCAGGAAATGCTGACCGTGAAGTCCGATGACGTGCAAGGCCGTACGAAGGTGTACGAAAGCATCGTCAAGGGCGAGCACTCGATCGAAGCCGGCATGCCGGAGTCTTTCAACGTGCTGGTCAAGGAAATCCGTTCACTGGGGCTCGACATCGAGCTCGAGCGTTCTTAATTGAAAAGGGAAAGAGTCTTATGAAATCGCTACTCGACCTGTTCAAGCAATTCACTCCGGATGAGCATTTTGATGCCATCAAGATCGGCATGGCCTCGCCCGAGAAGATCCGCTCGTGGTCTTTCGGCGAAGTGAAGAAGCCCGAGACGATCAATTACCGGACCTTCAAGCCTGAGCGCGATGGCCTTTTTTGCGCGAAGATCTTCGGTCCGATCAAGGATTACGAGTGCCTGTGCGGCAAGTACAAGCGCCTGAAGCACCGCGGCGTGATCTGCGAGAAGTGCGGCGTTGAAGTCACCCAGACCAAGGTGCGGCGCGAGCGCATGGGTCACATCGACCTGGCCGCTCCCTGTGCTCACATCTGGTTCCTGAAGTCGTTGCCGTCGCGTCTGGGCTTGGTGCTGGACATGACCCTGCGCGACATCGAACGCGTGCTGTACTTCGAAGCTTACGTGATCACCGATCCTGGCATGACCCCGCTCAAGAAGTTCGGGATCATGTCCGAGGACGACTATGACGCGAAGCGCAAGGAATACGGCGACGAATTCATCGCCAAGATGGGCGCAGAAGGCATCAAGGATCTGCTGATGGGCATCGAACTCGACAGCGAGATCGAGAAGCTGCGCGGCGACCTGACGGGTTCCGAAGTCAAGGTCAAGAAGAACTCCAAGCGCCTCAAGGTGCTGGAAGCCTTCCGCAAGTCGGGCATCAAGCCCGAGTGGATGGTTCTCGACGTGCTGCCAGTGCTGCCTCCGGACCTGCGTCCGCTGGTGCCGCTGGACGGCGGCCGTTTTGCGACCTCCGACCTGAATGACCTCTATCGCCGGGTCATCAATCGCAACAGCCGCCTTCGCCGCCTTCTCGAACTGAAGGCGCCGGAGATCATCGCGCGCAACGAAAAGCGGATGCTCCAGGAAGCAGTTGATTCGCTTCTGGACAACGGCCGCCGCGGCAAGGCCATGACCGGTGCCAACAAGCGTGCACTCAAGTCGCTGGCCGACATGATCAAGGGCAAGAGCGGTCGCTTCCGCCAGAACTTGCTGGGCAAGCGCGTCGACTACTCGGGACGTTCGGTCATCGTGGTGGGGCCGACGCTCAAGCTGCATCAGTGCGGCTTGCCGAAGCTGATGGCGCTTGAGCTGTTCAAGCCCTTCATCTTCTCGCGCCTCGAAGCCATGGGCATTGCAACCACCATCAAGGCGGCGAAGAAGGAAGTGGAAAGCGGCACGCCAGTCGTGTGGGACATCCTTGAAGAAGTGATCAAGGAACACCCGGTGATGCTGAACCGCGCACCGACGCTGCACCGCCTGGGCATTCAAGCCTTCGAACCGATCCTGATCGAAGGCAAGGCAATCCAGCTGCATCCGCTGGTTTGCGCGGCCTTCAACGCCGACTTCGACGGTGACCAGATGGCCGTCCACGTCCCGCTGTCGGTGGAAGCGCAGATGGAAGCCCGCACGCTCATGCTGGCATCCAATAACGTGCTGTTCCCCGCCAACGGCGAACCGTCGATTGTGCCATCGCAAGACGTGGTGCTGGGTCTGTACTACACCACCCGCGATCGCATCAACGGCAAGGGCGAAGGCCTGATGTTCTCGGACATCGGCGAAGTCCAGCGCGCGCTCGACGCCAATGTGGTCGAGCTCACCGCGAAGGTCAGCGTGCGAATCACGGAATACACGAAGGACAAGGACACGGGCGAATTCACTCCATCGACCTCCCTCGTCGACACGACGGTCGGCCGCGCGTTGCTGTCCGAGATCCTGCCGAAGGGCTTGGCGTTCTCGAACATCAACAAGGCACTGAAGAAGAAGGAAATCTCCAAGCTCATCAATGCTTCGTTCCGGAAGTGCGGCCTGAAGGAGACCGTCGTGTTCGCCGACAAGCTGTTGCAGAACGGCTTCCGCTTGGCGACCAAGGCAGGCATCTCGATTGCAATCGACGACATGCTGGTGCCCGCCGAGAAGCACGGCATCATCGACCGCTCCGCCAAGGAAGTGAAGGAGATCGAGCAGCAATACGTGTCCGGTCTCGTCACGTCGGGTGAACGCTACAACAAGGTGGTCGACATTTGGGGCAAGGCCGGCGACGAGGTGTCGAAGGTCATGATGGCCAAGCTGTCGAAGGAGAAGGTCCTCGATCGCCATGGCAAGGAAGTGGAGCAGGAGTCCTTCAACTCCATCTACATGATGGCCGACTCGGGCGCGCGCGGTTCCGCAGCGCAAATTCGCCAGGTCGCAGGTATGCGGGGTCTGATGGCCAAGCCGGATGGCTCGATCATCGAAACGCCAATCACGGCCAACTTCCGTGAAGGCCTGAACGTGTTGGAGTACTTCATCTCCACTCACGGTGCCCGTAAGGGCCTGGCTGACACTGCGCTGAAGACCGCGAACTCCGGCTACCTGACACGTCGCCTGGTCGACGTCACCCAGGATCTGGTGGTCATCGAACAGGACTGCGGCACGCAAGACGGCGCAGTGATGCGCGCGATCGTCGAAGGGGGTGAGGTCATCGAATCCCTGCGCGAGCGCATCCTGGGTCGCACTGCAGCCGAGGACATCTTGCACCCGGAAACGCGTGCAGTGCTGGCGAAAGCAGGCGACATGCTCGACGAAGATGTGATCGAGGCGCTCGAAGCCGAAGGCGTTGACGAAGTCAAGGTTCGCACGGCGCTGACCTGCGCGACACGCTTCGGCTTGTGCGCAAAGTGCTATGGCCGCGACCTGGGCCGCGGTGGCCTGGTGAACAACGGCGAAGCGGTCGGCGTGATTGCTGCCCAGTCGATCGGCGAGCCCGGCACTCAGCTGACCATGCGCACCTTCCATATCGGTGGTGCGGCATCGCGTGCGGCTGTTGCCTCGAGTGTCGAAGCGAAGTCCAACGGCGTGATCGGCTTCAATGCCACCATGCGCTACGTGACCAACAGCAAGAGCGAGCTGGTCGTGATTGCGCGTTCGGGCGAGATCGTCATCCATGACGAGCATGGCCGTGAGCGCGAGCGTCACAAGGTGCCGTACGGTGCCACGCTGGCCGTGAAGGCCGATCAGCAGATCAAGGCGGGCCACGTACTGGCCAACTGGGATCCGCTGACGCGCCCCATCATCACGGAATTCGCCGGTACGTCGAAGTTCGAGAACGTCGAGGAAGGACTCACGGTCGCCAAGCAGGTGGACGAAGTCACCGGCCTGTCGACACTGGTGGTGATCGATCCGAAGCGTCGCGGTGCGGCCAAGGTCGTGCGCCCGCAGGTGAAGTTGATCGATGCGTCCGGCGCCGAGGTCAAGATCCCCGGCACCGATCACTCGGTGACCATCGGCTTCCCGATTGGCGCCCTGGTGCAGGTGCGCGACGGCCAGGACGTGGGCCCCGGCGAAGTGCTGGCGCGTATTCCGGTCGAAGGCCAGAAAACTCGTGACATCACCGGCGGTCTGCCGCGGGTGGCCGAGCTGTTCGAGGCGCGTTCGCCGAAGGACAAGGGCATGCTGGCGGAGATGACTGGTACGGTGTCGTTCGGCAAGGAGACCAAGGGCAAGGTACGCCTGCAGATCACCGACCCGGAAGGCAAGGTCTGGGAAGAACTCGTGCCGAAGGAAAAGAACATCCTCGTGCACGAAGGCCAAGTCGTGAACAAGGGCGAGTCCATCGTCGATGGCCCGGCAGACCCGCAGGACATCCTGCGCCTGCTAGGCTCCGAAGAGCTGGCGCGCTACATCGTCGACGAGGTGCAGGACGTGTATCGCTTGCAGGGCGTGAAGATCAACGACAAGCACATTGAGGTGATCGTTCGCCAGATGCTGCGTCGCGTCGTGGTCGAGAACCCCGGCGATACCAACTACATCGCCGGTGAACAGGTCGAACGTAGCGAGATGCTCAACACCAACGACGCCCTGCGCGCCGACGGCAAGATCCCCGCGACGTTCACCAACCTGCTGCTCGGTATCACGAAGGCATCGCTCTCGACCGACAGCTTCATCAGCGCGGCATCGTTCCAGGAAACAACGCGCGTGCTGACGGAAGCCGCGATCATGGGCAAGCGCGACGAACTGCGCGGTCTGAAAGAAAACGTCATCGTTGGCCGCCTGATCCCCGCAGGCACCGGCATGGCTTACCACCAGGCACGCAAGGTGAAGGACGCGATGGACGAAGCCGAACGTCGCGCGATCGCTGAGGCCGAAGCAGCCGAGTTGTCCGGTTCGGCAGCCGCCGCGGACGAAGCCACCACGACGGCCGACGCCAGCGAAGGCGCCGCAACCGAATAGTTGGTTAGCATCGCCGGACATGACCGGTAGCAAACGCCCCCTTTCCGCTCGCGGATCGGGGGCTTTTCTTTTTCTTCAACGCCATGCTTGACTAGATGAACGGCCTGCCCGACTCTCTGCCGTACTGGATTGGCGGCGCCCTCGCGCTGTTCTGGTTCGTCGGCGCCTACAACCGGCTCATGCGGCTACGCTCAGCGGCATTGAATGCATACGCGATTCTTGACGCGGCGCTGGCTCGTCAGCTCGAGTTCGTCCTCGCCCGCTCCGCCCAGGATGAAGAGCCCTCCGCAGTGCAGGCGGCTCCGGGTGCGTCGCTGCAAGCTGCCGCCAATCAGCTCTCGACCCTTATGACGACCACTCGCCTTCGTCCTTTGGACCCGGCAAGTGTTGCCGCAATGAGCACCGCGATGCACGTGATGGTCAGCGCATGGCAGCGCTTGTATCCGGACGCCGTGGTCAGTTTCGAAGCCGACGGCACGTTGTCGCGACCGGCCACACTGGAGGGCAAAGATGAGTCTTCCGAAGGCTCCGTCCCCATTGCTTGGCCGGAACCCTCGGCGGCTGCCGAAATGGCTCGCAGCCAGTTCAATCTTGCGGTCGGCAGGTACAACGCCGCCATTACCCAGTTTCCAGCTCTCCTGGTGGCGTGGATCATGCAGCTCAAAGCCGCAGCCCCGCTGCGCTGATCACCTGCTGCGGCTGACGCATTGCCCATTAGCCCAATTACCATTGACCTCATTTGCCAGATCTTTCAGATTCCAACTTCGCATCGCCGCCGCTCTGGCGCCAGCTCCAGCTTGCCTCGTCGGCCTTGGCTTCGATCCGCGCCGGCGTTTCCGGCTCTGCCGCCTTTGAAGGAGTAGAGCCCGCCCTGCGGCCAGGCGTGCAGGCGCTCGGATTTCAGGTGCTGCGGTGGCTCGGCCGTGCCGAAGCGCTACGCCGGCACCTGGCGAAGCGAACGCCTCCGCCGGCCGCGGACGCGCTGCTTTGCACCGCGCTCGCGCTGGCGTGGGATCCCGAGCGGTCACCCTATGAACCCTTCACGCTGGTTGACCAGGCGGTCGAGGCCGCCAAGCGCAATCCAGGCACCAGGGCCCAGGCAAGCTTCATCAATGCCTGTCTTCGACGGTTCTTGCGCGAGCGCGAAGAATTGGTGGCGGCTACCGAACACGAGCCCGTGGCGCAATGGAATCATCCGCGCTGGTGGATCGAGCGGCTGAAGCGAGATCACCCCCGCGAATGGCAACGCGTCTTGGCCGCGGACAACGCGCAAGCGCCCATGACACTGCGCGTCAACTTGCTGAAGACGGATGTGGCGACATATCTGCACGCGCTGGAGGCAGCAGACCTGCCCGGGATGCCTGTTGGTGCCAGCGGTATCCAGCTGGTACGCGCCCGACCGGTCCAGCAGCTGCCCGGCTTTCTCGACGGCGCGTGCTCAGTACAGGATGCCGCAGCGCAGATCGCTGCGCCACTTCTTCTGGACGGCCTCGAGAAAGGGTCGGCGCCATTGCGCGTGCTGGACGCGTGTGCCGCGCCCGGCGGCAAGACTGCGCATCTGCTTGAGCTGGGCGCGTCGGCCAGGATTGACGTCACCGCGCTCGAGGTGGACGCGGGCCGCAGCCGCCGAATCGACCAAACCCTCTCGCGTCTGGGAATGAGCGCGAAAGTTGTCATTGCTGACGCCTCTCGTCCTGCGGAATGGTGGGACGGTTTACCGTTCGATGCCGTTCTGCTCGATGCGCCGTGCACTGCTTCAGGCATCGTCCGGCGGCACCCTGACGTGCGCTGGCTGCGGCGGGAAAGCGATATTGGCCAGCTCGCGCTCCAGCAGGCGATGCTGTTGGCCGCCCTTTGGCCGCTGGTGCGGGCGGGAGGCCGATTGCTGTATTGCACCTGTTCGGTGTTTCGCGAAGAAGGCTCGCACCAAATTGAGGCGTTCCTTGCGCACAACACCGACGCCCGTTTACTGCCTTCGCCCGGGCATTTGCTCCCCCAAAGCGGGGTGAATGCGCGTGGCGTCCCGGACAATCCGTTGGGTGATCACGACGGTTTCTTCTACGCCCTGCTCGAGAGGCTGCAGCGCTGACAAACATTCCGCGACCTGGCTGGCCGTGCTGCTGGCGTTCGTCTGGGTGTTGGCCTGGTTTCCGGGAGCGGTCGCAGCAGAGACACATGGCGCCTCCGTGACCCAGATGCGGCTCGAGGAGGCCGATGACGGCGTGTATCTCACCGCTCAAGTGCAGTTTGAACTGTCACCTCTGGTCGAAGAGGTCCTGGACAAGGGTATCGCGATCTATTTCGTGGCAGAGGCGGAACTCTACCGGGAACGCTGGTACTGGACGGATCTCAAAGTGGCACAAGCTTCCCGATACATGCGGCTGGCCTATCAGCCGCTCAGCCGTCGATGGCGCCTCAACGTGTCACCCGTACCTATCACCAACGCAGGTTTCGGCGTTTCGTTGAACCAGAACTTCGAGACTCTCGCGGAAGCCCTCGAGGGCGTGCGCCGAGTCGGCCGCATGCGCTTGGGCGACATTTCCGAGATCGGTGACGGGCCGAGTCATCCGGTCATGTTCCGATTTCGCCTGGACACTTCGCAGCTGCCGCGTCCATTCCAGATTGGCGCTTTCGGCCAGTCGGACTGGGATATCTCCGTTGAAAAGACCACGCGGCTCCCGCTGGAGAAGGCCCGGTGAGCACCGAACCGCGCAGCGGCTCCCGGTCTCCGGCGGCACGTCGCTCTCGCGCTGTCCGATGGGCCATCGGCGTCGGTGCCGCGATGGTGACCGCCATCGGCCTCGTGTTGATGTTCCTGCTGGCGCAAGCCACCAACAACCGCGCGTTCTACGAGCGCAATTACGCGCGGCTTTTCTACATCAACGTGGTTGTGGCGGTGGTGTTGATCCTCGTCATCGGCTGGGTGGCGTTCAGGCTTCTCAGCCGTTTGCGGCAGGGCAAGTTCGGCAGTCGGCTGCTGATCAAGCTCGCCGCCATCTTTGCGCTGGTCGGCGTCGTGCCGGGCATGCTCGTCTACGTGGTGTCCTATCAGTTCGTCGCGCGCTCGATCGAGAGCTGGTTCGACGTCAAGGTGGAGGGCGCTCTTGATGCAGGCCTGAACCTCGGCCGCGCCACCCTGGACTCGCTGTCAGACGACCTGATGAGCAAGACAAAGACGGCCAGCGCGCAGCTCGCCAACGTCTCGGACGCAGGCGCCGGGCTGGTGCTCGAACGCATCCGCGACCAGCTGGGAGCCACCGACGTTGTGCTCTGGACCGGCAATGGCCAATTGGTCGCTGGTGCAGGCGCGTCGCGCTTTCAGCTGAATCCCGAGCGGCCTACGCAGCAGCAATTGCGGCAGGTGCGCGCCGATCGCGCCGTCGCGCACATCGAAGGGCTTGACGAAGCACCGGCGCCAGGCGCGGCAGCGCCACCGCCTGCGAGCGTGCGGGCCATTGCTCTGGTGCAAAGACAGGGCTTCGAATTCAACACGGAGCCACGCTTCCTGCAGGTCACGCAGCCTCTTCCCCCGGCAGTCGTCGCGAACGCTTTGGCGGTGCAAGAGGCCAACCGTGAGTACCAGGAACGGGCGCTCGCCCGTGAAGGCCTGCGCCGGATGTACATCGGCACGCTCACGCTCACGCTCTTTCTCGCGGTGTTCGGCGCGGTGCTGTTGGCCGTGCTCTTTGGCAATCAGCTTGCGCGGCCCCTTCTCGTCTTGGCCGACGGCGTGCGCCAAGTGGCCGGGGGGGATCTTCGTCCCACTGCCGTACTGCAGGGCAAGGATGAACTCGGGGGGCTGACTCGTTCGTTCGCCGTCATGACCCAGCAACTGGCCGATGCGAGGGGGGCGGTCGAAAAAACGATGGGCGAACTGGATGCCGCCCGCTCGAATCTGCAAACAATTCTGGATAACCTGACGTCGGGTGTGATCGTGCTTCATGCCGACGGAGTCATCGTCTCCACCAATCCGGGCGCCACGCGCGTGCTGCGGGTGCCACTGGCAGCTTACGAAGGCCAGCACTTGTCCGAAGTGCCGGGCTTGTCCGAATTCGCTCAAAGCGTGCAGCAGCAGTTCGACGACTTCGACGTGGAACGGCTTCAGCATGGTCTCGATCATTGGCAGCACGCGTTCGAGCTTCACGCGCAAGGCGATGCGATGTCGGAAGACGCCATCAACATTGTGGCGCGCGGAGCGGAATTGCCAGAGGCAACGAGGTTGCTGGTGTTCGACGACATCTCGGAAATCGTGTCGGCACAACGTGCGCAAGCCTGGGGCGAGGTGGCGCGACGACTGGCGCACGAGATCAAGAATCCGCTCACCCCCATCCAACTTTCGGCGGAGCGCCTCGAGATGAAGCTCTCCGGCAAGGTCGCGGCTCCTGAGCAGGCGATTCTCACAAAGTCGGTCAAGACCATCGTCGACCAGGTCGATGCGATGAAGCGGCTGGTCAACGAGTTCCGGGACTACGCGCGCCTTCCGGCAGCCGACCTGAAGGCAGTCGACCTCAATGCACTGGTGGCGGACGTACTGCATCTCTATCCGTCCGAGAGCTCTTCGGTCCCCCTGCACCCTGAACTGGATGATCGTTGTCCGCCCATTCGTGCGGACGCACAGCAGATCCGGCAGGTCATTCACAACCTGTTGCAAAACGCCCAGGATGCTGCCGAGGTCAACGCCGCGCGGACGGGGCACAAGGGCGAGGTCGTCGTCCGCACTCGGCTTAGCGAATCCGGCCAGAGAGTACGCTTGACCGTACAGGACAACGGCGCGGGTTTTGCCGAGCACATCCTCAAGCGCGCCTTCGAGCCCTACGTCACGACCAAGTCCAAGGGCACGGGCCTCGGTCTGGCAGTCGTCAAGAAAATCGCCGACGAACACGGAGCGCGCATCGAACTTTCCAATCGTATGGTCGATGGGGCTGTGGTTGGCGCGCAAGTCTCGTTATCATTCGCGCTTGCGGGAGGACCGCAGGGAGCGGTTGCTCACACCGAGGACTTGAAGTCATCCGTCACCTGAGCGCACATGACGGCTCGGTCGGAAGGGCAGCGAGACGACTCCCCTAACTACACAAACATCGGCGCACATCTCAAGCACACATGGCAAACATCCTCGTGGTCGACGACGAGCTGGGTATCCGAGACCTGCTCTTCGAAATTCTCAATGACGAAGGCCACAACGTGGAACTCGCGGAGAACGCAGCCGAGGCGCGTGCAGCGCGTCAGCGCGCGCGTCCCGATCTCGTTCTCCTCGACATCTGGATGCCTGACACCGACGGCGTGACGCTGTTGAAGGAGTGGTCCGCCGCCGGCCTTCTGAGCATGCCTGTCGTCATGATGAGCGGGCACGCCACGATCGATACGGCAGTCGATGCCACTCGGATCGGCGCATTCGCGTTCCTCGAGAAGCCCATCACTCTGCAGAAACTGCTCAAGGCAGTGGAGCAGGGCTTGGCCCGTGAAAACGCCCGCCGCGCGGCTGCCAGCGTCGTGCCGCCGGCGAGCAGTTTCTCTGCCGTCGTCACAACCATAGGTGACAGCGCTCTGGTACCCGCCGCACCTCAGTTGTCACCGGCCGAATTGGGCCCGCAAGCCACGCAGAGCTTCGATCTCGATCGACCGCTGCGCGACGCACGTGACGGTTTCGAAAAGGCCTACTTCGAGTTCCATCTCGCGATGGAGAACGGCTCTATGACTCGCGTGGCAGAAAAGACAGGTCTTGAGCGAACCCATCTATACAGAAAGCTGAAGCAACTCGGTGTCGACCTGTCGAGAGGCCGCCGCAGCACTGTATAATCGCCGGCTGCACACCATGGCCCGGTAGCTCAGTTGGTAGAGCAGCGGATTGAAAATCCGCGTGTCGGTGGTTCGATTCCGCCCCAGGCCACCAGTCATCGTCCCTTGCAACTCAACAGGTTAGCAAGAGGCACACAGAAAACGGCCTCCCAAAAGAGGCCGCTTTTTTTTGGCAATTTTTTTTTCAATTGCCAACAAAGCACCTGCCAAAGGCAGCACAGGCTATCGAACAGGACTGTATGGCTAACGCTAAGTCCATCGCGCCTCGGTGAGGCAGGAGAAACTGCTACCCGCCGGTTGCGTCGCGGCGCGGGACTTCCTCGCGTCTGCCGTAGCGGACGGGGCCGTCAGCCGGAGCGCGAAGTCCTGATCCGGCATCCATGACTGCCGGCCTATGATCGCCACCATGGCATCCATCGAGAAGCGTTCTACCAACACATCGGCCCAGGCAGCGGGCCAACCCTCGCTCGTGGATCCGCCCGTGCGGACGATCGTGGAAGGGGAATCGGAAGACTTGTTGTCCGATCGGTTGGCCCGACAGATCCGTATCGGCATCCTTCGAGGAGACAACCCCGCTGGCTCGCGTCTGAACCTCGATGAGATGAAAGGCAGATACGACGTGAGCTTGAGCCCCCTGCGGGAGGCGCTCTCCCGGCTCACGGCGGAAGGCTTCGTGCGCTTCGAGGCCAAGCGTGGGTTCCGCGTCAGCGAAATGTCGCGCGCCAACCTCGGGGAGATAGTCACCATCAGAAAGCTCTGCGAGCCTGTCGCGATTCGGGAATCGGTCTTGCATGGCGACGACGACTGGGAAGAGCGCGTGGCGGCGGCTGCGCACATGCTCGGCAAGCGCGTTGCGGCAAAACCTGGGCCGACTTCGGCGGCCGAATGGGAAAGCGCCCATCGCAAATTCCATCTGGCTGTGCTCTCCGGCTGCGGCATGCCCATGCTCATGCACTTTTGCAGCACGCTCATGGACTTGCAAGACCGCTATCGCCTGCAGCTCACGAAGGATGGGGCCTATTCGCGCCGTGCCGAGGGCGAGCATCTGGCCCTGCTGGACGCGTGCCTGGGTCGCAACGCCAAGCTGGCGGAGAAGCTTGCGCTCGAACACATCGACCGCACGCATCAGCAACTGATCGCCGTGATGGGCGGCGCGCCTGCGCCGGCGGCAAAGACGCGGACCCGGGCGAGGCCCTAGCGGTTCGCCATGTGGCGCGCGGCGCGCCACGCGAAGGTCATTCCGGGACCCAGCGTCGCTCCCGGACCTGGATAGGCTCCTCGCATCATGGACGCCATGTCGTTGCCGCAGGCATAGAGGCCCGGCACCGGTTGCCCTCCAGCGTCCAGGACGCGTGCGTCTTCGTCTGCTCGGAGGCCCACGCTCGTGCCCAAATCGGCGACATGAATCTCGACCGCATGCAACGAGCGCGTGTCGAGCACGCGCATGCACGGATTCGGCCCGTGGAGCGGATCGCCGTTGTGCCGGTTGAGCGCCGACTCGCCACGATGAAAGTCAAGATCCACGCCGCGCGCGGCGAGTTCGTTGTATCTGGTCAGCGTGCGCTCGAGGGCGCCGGCTTCGAGATGGAGGCGCTCTGCGAGTTGGGCTGGCGAATCGGCCTGCGTAAGGTAGCCGGCCTGCACAAACCGCCGCAGCGACTTCAGGCCTGGGCGAGCCATGCCGATGCCATAGCTGCTGACAAATGCGGCGTCAGCAATCAGGAAAAATCGCTTGCTGCCCGTGCGGCGATTCGATTCGAGCATCCCTTCGCAGAAGTGGTGGTAGGCGTCGGCTTCATTGGCGAAGCGGTTGCCGGTCGCGTCCACTGCGAGAAGCCCGGGCTTGGCCCGGTCCAGCATGATGTGCGGGAACGTCGCCACGCTGCCATCCGCGCGCTTCATCGTCGAGACGGGCATCCAGAACGCGGGCGGTACATGATCGTCCTCCACCGCGCCGCCGAGTGAAAGTCCCAGGTCGATGCCCCCGCCGGCGTCGCCTGCGTGTGCGACGCTGTGGTCGCGGGCAAGGGCGGGCAACCAGCGCTGCCGCATCGCTACGTTGCCCGAGAAGCCTCCGGTCGCCAGCACCACGGCTTTTCCGATCCGAACCCGCTGTTCACCCTGCGGGCCGGCCATTACGCAGTCGAATCCCGATGCTGTCCGCGCCATGCGCGCGACCCGAGTGTCGAATGCGATCTTGACGTTGGAGTGCAGCAGGCTGCTGAAGAGTTGGGCGACAAGCGCATTGCCCATGACCAGCCGGGTGCCGCGAGGCCGCGTGAGCCGGTCCCTCGCATGGCGCGCGACCAGTTGCGCGGCGCCGAGAAAAGCGCGCGGCTCTCGCATGGCGTTCAGAAGGATCGGGATGTCGGCCTTGGCGACCATCATTCCACCCAGCACCATGAACTCCGGCAGGGGCGGGCGCACACGTGCAAAGTCGCGACCGAGACGCCGCCCGTCGAACGTGGACGGCGCGAACGCCCGACCGCCGAGCGTGGCGCCGGGCAAAGCCTGAAGATAGTCTGGATGCCGTGCCACGGGATCAAGGCGCACCGCTGTCTCTTCGCGCAGGAACCGCAGAAGCTCGGGCGCCGACTCGAGCAACGCTTCGATCTTCGCGCTGTCGGCCCCCGGCCCGATGCTGGCCTCCAGGTAGGCACGCGCCGTTCCGCGGCAATTGTCATCGGCGTCTTGGGGCGAGGCGCAGGGAATCCACAGCGTGCCCGCCGAGGTCGCGCTCGTGCCGCCCACCTGGTTGGTCGATTCGACCAGCAGCACGCTGAGGCCGCGGGACGAGGCAGACAGCGCGGCCGTCATGCCGGCTGCGCCTGCGCCGACAACCAGGACGTCGAAGTCTGGCGCCTGAGCCATCAGGCTTCGCTCTGGAGGATGGCGCCTTGCTCGCGCAGGCGGCGTTGCAACTCGGGAATGGAGACCTCGCGGACGTCGCCGCCCCAGTGCCCATCGGCCGAACACATCGCGGCAGCAGCCCCTGCCGCCTGGCCCATCGCCATGCAGGTCCCCATCACACGCGCCGAGCTTTGCGCCTCGCGCGTGGCGGACAGGCAGCGGCCGACCACGAAGAGGTTGCGCACACCCTTCGCAATGGCGACGGACAGGGGCAGGTCGTAGGAGCCGCCGTCCTTGATGGTCTGGCGGCGATGAGACGACACCGCGAACAGGTCGATCTCATGGCCGCCCTTGGCCACCACGTCATCGCGCTTGCGTGCGCCCAGCACGTCTTCCTCGTCGAGGATGTAGTCCCCCACAATGCGACGCGTCTCGCGCACACCGATCTTGCCAGCGACGCCCGAGAAGTGCGCGTCCTCGAAGCCGGGCACGCGCTCCTTGAGGAAGCGCATCGATTGCTGGATCTGGCCGAAGAAGGTGGGCACTGCTGCACTCAGGTGGCGCGTGTCGGTGGCGTCCACATTGCCGATCTGCGTGCAGTTGATGCTGACTTCCCGGCGCGCCGTGGAGACCGGCACGACGGCGACGATCGATGTGGGAAACATCTCTCCGGCTTCCACTGCGCGCTTGAGAATGCCGCGCTCCCCGAGAAGGACCACTTTCGGCTGGCCCTGCTTCCAGAGTCCTTCGGCGCATTGTTCGCGCGACATCCCCATGCCGGGAAACTCCGCGAGTCCGTATTCTTCGGGATGGGTCCGGACATTCTCCAGCAGGCGAGGCGTGTCCACGCCGGTCATGCGAAAGATCAGGGAGGGCGGCTGAAAGAAGCGGCCATCCTTGCCGAGTTCGGTCTTGCCGCCGGCGGCGTCCACCAGATCCGCGTCGCCACTGGCGTCGATGATGACCTTGGCACGCACCAGGTGGCGACCGGATTTGTTCTGGACGAAGACACCACGCACATCCCCGCCGGCCGATAGAACGCCTGTCGCCAGCGTGTAGAGCATGACTTCGACACCAGCCTTGCCCAAGAGGCCGACCACCGCGAACTTCATCAGTTCCGGGTCGAAGCACACCAGATGCAGCGAGCGGTAGTCGAACACCGGGCCGATGTAGCCGCCAAGCTCCTCGACTTCGCGCAGCAGATCGCGCGCAATGCCGCCCACGATCCACTCACCGCGCGTGGAAATCATCCCCAGCATGGAAATGCCGCTGACGAGTTCTCCACCGACCATGGGCGATGCCTCGACGAGCAGTGTCTTCGCGCCATTGCGTGCGGCGCTGATCGCCGCCGCGATGCCCGCGCTGCCGCCGCCGATGACCAGAACGTCGCATTCGATTTCACGGGTGATATCAAGCATGGGCATCTCAGACGGTAATCTTCTTGGCGATGACGATGTCGCCCCATCGCTTGACCTCGGAGCGCAGCAGCGTCATGAATGCATCTCGCGAGCCCGCAATGGGTGTTGAGCCCAGGCCGGTCATGCGCGCGACGACGGCCGGATCGCCGAGCGCCTTGTTGAGCGCGGCGTTGAGCTTGTCCAGTATCGCTACGGGCGTGCCCGCCGGGGCGAGCAGCCCATACCATCCCTGGGCGTCGAGGCCGGGCATCGCCGTCTCTGCCAAGGTGGGCACGTCGGGCAATTGCGGCGAGCGCTGCCGGCTGCTGACCGCGAGGGCGCGCAGCTTCCCGCTCTGGACTTGCGGGAGCGCCGTCTGCACCAGGTCCATGACGAACTCGATCTGACCCCCCATCAGGTCGATGATGGCGGGACCCGTGCCGCGATAGGGCACATGGGTGAAGTTTGCGCCGGTGTTCGATGCGACGAGCTCCGGCAACAGATGCGTCAACGTGCCTGCGCCGCCCGATCCGTACGGGATGGGTTTGGACTTGGCTGCGGCGATGACGTCGGCGAACGTCTTATAGGGGGAATCCGAGCGCACGACCGCGACAAGCGGCGTCGCCGCGACGCCGCCGACTGCGGCGAAATCCGCGATCGCGTCAAAGGGCAAGGGCTTCATCATCGTGGCGTTGATGGCGTGCCCGTTGGAGGCCATGAGCAATGTGTACCCGTCTTTGGGCGCCCTCGCGACCAACGCTGCGGCGATGGTGCCGCCGGCACCTGCCCGGTTGTCGATGATGACGCTCTGCTTGAGCTGCGCCGCAAGCAGCGGGGCCGAGATCCGGGCGAGCGAATCGGCGATGCCGCCGGCCGCGAATCCCACGACGATCGTGACGGGTCGCGAAGGATAGGCCTGTTCGGCGCCGGCGAGCGGGGCGAGGCCGGCAAGGCCCGCGGCAGCCAGGAACGCCCGCCTTCGCGGAAACCATTCGCGCTCGGACGTGTTGGAAAGTTCAGGGGCGATGGTTGTCATGCGATGTCTCCAATATGCTTGAGATGGGGCGGTTCCGCATCAGCGAAAGAAATCGAGCAGCTTCTGAAGCTGGCCCTCCAGCACCTGCTTGCCCGGATGGATTTCGCAGCCCAAGCTGCGCGCGGCAAGCAGGAGCGGCGTGAGTTCCGGGGTCATGACGACCTCGGCGACAACATGCGAGCTACGCAGCAACCCGGGGTCGATAGGAAGACGCGGGTCGCCGGCCATTCCGACAGGGCTGGCGTTGACGACCAGCTGAAACCCAGAGGTCGATGTAGCCCTTCCGGCATCGAAGCGCGTGCCCGCTGGGCCGAGTTCGCAGAGACGCGATGCAAGCCGTTGCGCGCGCGAGACATCGATGTCGGAGACGGACACGCGTGCGGCGCCCGCTTCCGAGAGCGCGAGCGCAATGGCAGAGCCGACGCCACCTGCGCCCAGTACCAGTGCCGAGCAACCGGCAATCTCGAAGCCCCGCGCACCGAGACCGGACACGAAGCCGTAGCCATCGAAGAGATCGCCACAGGCCTTGCCGTTGCGAAAGCGAATGGCGTTCACGGCGCCGGCGACGCGCGCGGCCACCGAAAGCTCGTCCATCCAGGACGCCAGCGCAATCTTGTGCGGAACCGTGACGATCCATCCGCGCAGATTGCCGAGCTGTTGGGCGCCTTCGAAGACTTTCCGGAGGTCATCGGGCCTGACTCGAGCTGGCAAAACGAGGACGTTGTCGCCCGCTGCCATGTAGTGCGGATTCATAAGTTGAGGCGCCTTCACCTGATCGATGGGGTGCCCGACGATCCATACGAACTGGGTCTGTGCGTCGACAGGGCAGACCTCATGGTGATTCTGTTGATTCGCCATAATTAATCGATGCTATCACTATCATCGATGATTCGCAAAGCATCGGTGGATTCATTGATGCGGAGCCTCGTGCATGGCGCGTATCAGGGTGCCTGGCGCTGGGAGCGCGTCACGCCCGAACTTCGCAAGGCCGGATACCCCAGCCTTTGGCATTGAAAGACCTGAGGGAATCGCCTGGGTCCAGGCCGCGCCCGGTGTTCCAGGCCGTTTCTACATGTATCGAATCATGGCTCGCCGATGAATTGGCTGACACGGCACCGCCTTGGTGTCCGACGTTTGCCTTACGTCCCGCACCCTAGGTTAGCGGGCGATGAACCGCATGCGGGTCACCTACATCTATGGAAATTCTCGTTGTCGTCGGTACCCTGTCAGGCTTGGGGGGCATCGAAGTGTGTGTCCGGTCCCTGGCGGAGGAAGCGCAGGCGCACGGCGACCGCGTTCGCGTGCTCGCGTTGTGTCCCAGTGTTCGAGATCCCAAATGGCATGAAGGGATCGCCTATACGGAAGTCGAAAACGGTTCGACCTCGTTGAAGACCCAGATGCTGCGGGGCCTGCCGGCCTTTGTTCGTACCTGCAAGACGCAGCTGCCGGACGCTGTCGTCGTCATCTACAGCTCCACGCTTCTGCTCGTCAAATTGGGGCTGTGGCTTGCGCGCCTCAAACGTCCGGTTTTGGCGTGGCTGCATTTTTCAACGGTCCATCGGCAGCGAACCGACCTTCTCAGGTTTGCAGACGGGCACCTCTGCATCAGTCCGCAAATCGCCGATGCAACCAAGCTTGTGCCAGGTGTTCGACCCGAAGCTGTGCACCTCGTCTACAACGGCACGCGTATGGAATCGGTTGTGCCGATTCCCCGGTCAGAGCAGGGTCCGTTGCGCCTGCTGCACGTCGGGCGGCTCATGCGCGGCGACCAAAAGTGCACTGACGACCTCTTGCGCGCGCTCGCTCGGGTGCAAGCGGACTGGCGACTGGACCTGATCGGCTCGGGCAGTCCGGAAACGGAGTTGGCGGAGCTTCAATCCCTGGCTGAGGAGTTGGGCATCGCGGATCGACTGAATTGGCTCGGCCGCCAAGAGGAGCCCTGGCATTCCATCCAAGAGGCGGATGCCCTCGTCCTCTGCTCGTCCTATGAAGGCTTTCCGTTGGTCTTGATCGAGGCGATGGCGCGCGGCATTCCGTGCATCAGCAGCGATTGCCCGTCCGGGCCGAGCGACATCATCCGTCCCGGCGAGAACGGATGGCTGTTTGCCGTGGGCGATGTGGAGGCATTGAGCGATCTCATACAGCGGGTCGCCAGCGACCGCTCCTTGCTCCCTACTGCCGATGCGGTTCGCGACTCAGTGCAGAACTTCAGCAGCCCGAGGGTGTTCCAGCGGATCAGGGACGCGATCGAACGTACAGCGGTCTGAACGTTCGCCCCGATAGATCGGGCCGATTCGGTGCGACGTGCAGTGATTTGGACCATTCGGCACCATCTTTGCGCGCTGTAGGCACCACTTTTGCTTGCGGAAGCGGCGCATTTGCCAATAGAGGCAAAGCGCACCACTTCAACGCCAAAACTCCCGCAAGCTTTCATGGACGCACTAACACAGGGCGCGAACGCGCTGTTCCTCCTCTTGGGCGCAGTCATGGTCCTCGCCATGCATGCCGGATTCGCATTTCTTGAACTCGGCACAGTCCGCAAGAAGAATCAGGTCAACGCGCTCGTGAAGATCCTCGTGGACTTCTCCGTCTCCACGGTTGTCTATTTCCTGGTCGGATATGGGGTGGCATACGGCACGCATTTCTTTGTGGGCGCCGAGGAACTCGCCGCGAAGAGCGGCTTCGAGTTGGTGCGATTCTTCTTCCTCCTGACCTTCGCTGCTGCGATCCCCGCGATCATTTCGGGAGGCATTGCGGAGCGTGCCAAGTTCTGGCCGCAGTTGATCGCCACGGCGGTGATCGTCGGATTTGTCTACCCTCTGTACGAGGGCATTGCCTGGAACAAGGCGTTCGGCATCCAGGCCTGGATCGCTTCGGTGACCGGGAGCGAGTTCCACGATTTCGCCGGATCCGTGGTCGTCCATGCGGTCGGGGGGTGGCTGGCGCTGCCCGCGGTACTCCTGCTTGGGGCACGCCGCAACCGGTATCGCGGCGACGGCTCGCTGAGCGCTCATCCGCCGTCGAGCATTCCTTTCCTGGCCTTGGGCGCGTGGGTCCTTTGCATCGGCTGGTTCGGCTTCAACGTGATGAGCGCGCAGACGCTCGACAGGATTTCAGGACTCGTGGCGGTGAATTCGTTGATGGCCATGGTCGGAGGCACGCTGGTGGCGCTGGCACTGGGCAAGAACGACCCAGGGTTCGTCTACAACGGCCCTTTGGCCGGCCTGGTGGCCGTTTGTGCGGGCTCCGACCTCATGCACCCTTTGGGGGCATTGGTCGTCGGCGGCGTGGCGGGCGCAATCTTCGTGGTGATGTTCACGCTCACGCAAAACAAGTGGCGTATCGACGATGTCCTTGGCGTCTGGCCCCTTCATGGCCTTTGCGGAACCTGGGGCGGTCTCGCGGCAGGCATCTTCGGCAGCAAGGCGCTCGGCGGTATCGGCGGTGTGAGCCTGATGGCCCAGTTGATCGGCGTCGCGATCGGTGTGGCTTGGGCTGCGCTGGCAGGCGCGGCGGTGTACGGCACGCTCAAGGCGACCTTGGGCTTGCGGTTGTCGCAGGAAGAGGAATACGACGGCGCGGATCTGTCGATCCATCACATCACGGCGACTCCCGAACGCGAACCGACCTGGTAGGCGCGGTCGCACGCCCGGCCCTGTCGGTCGCAGGCCAGAATTCATAAGCATATTTATAATCACGGCGCTTATGAAAAGAGACTTCTCCCAGCGCTTCGGCTTCCTGGTCAACGATGTCGCCAAGCGCTATGGTGAACAATTCGACCGGCTGTCGCGTGAGCGCATCGGCCTCTCTCGTGCGCAATGCCGTCTGCTTGGGGTGCTGGCCATGCATGACGATGAGCGACCGCTTTCGCAGGTCGAACTGGCGCAGCGCCTGGATCTGAGCGCCATGGCCGTCGGCGGGCTGTGCGACAGGCTGGAAGCGGCGGGGTGGGTCTATCGGCAGGCAAGCGCCAATGACCGACGCATGAATGAAGTTCGCCTGGCCCCCAGCGCGGAGAAGGCGCTCGACGCAGCGCTGACCATCGGCGACGGCTTGCATGCGCGGGCGCTCGCGCACATGACGCCGGCAGAGCGTGCTCAGCTTCTCATCCTGCTCGGGAAGGCGCGCGATGGGCTGATCGCGCTCGACGCGGCCGCAGGGACCGGCAAATGACCGCACCGAGTCTTCAGAATGCTGTCGCGCACCGGGGGCTGATCACGGTCTCGATCATGCTTGCCACCATCATGCAGGCGCTCGACACGACCATTGCCAATGTCGCGCTGCCTCATATGCAGGGGAGCCTGCAAGCGTCGCAGGATCAGATCACCTGGGTGCTCACGTCATACATCGTGGCAGCGGCCATTGCTTTGCCGCTCACGGGTTGGCTCTGCGGCCACTGGGGCCGGCGCAAGGTTTTCATCGTCTCGATCGTGGGCTTCACGATCGCCTCCGCCATGTGCGGAATTGCGACCTCGCTGGTCGAGATCGTTGCCGCGCGACTGCTGCAAGGCGTGTTCGGCGCGGCGCTGGTGCCGCTGTCGCAAGCCGTCTTGCTGGACATCAACCCTCGCGAGAAGGTCGGCCAGGCGATGGCGATCTGGGGCGCCGGCATCATGGTCGGGCCGATTCTCGGCCCGCTCCTGGGCGGTTGGCTGACCGAGAACATCGATTGGCGCTGGGTTTTCTTCATCAACTTGCCGGTCGGCATCTTCGCGCTGTGGGGCATCGTGCGCTATCTGCCGGAAAGCCGTCCACAGGGCGAGCGCCTCGACCTGTTCGGCTTCATCACGCTGAGCATCGCGATCGGCATGCTGCAGCTCTTTCTTGACCGCGGAGAGCAGATGGACTGGTTCGATTCCTGGGAGATCCGGCTCGAAGCCGTGACTGCGCTGGTTGCTTTTGCGTTCTTCGTGGTCCACACGTGGACCGTCCAGGGAGTTTCCTTCTTCGATCGCGACCTGCTCAAGGACCGCAACTTCGTGACGGGCCTGCTGTTCGCCTTCATCGTGGGGATGATCCTGTACGGCACGATGGCGCTGCTGCCGAGCTTTCTGCAGGGGCTGATGGACTACCCGGTGATCTACACCGGCCAAGTCACCGCGCCGCGGGGCATCGGAACCATGATCGCGATGATTGCCGTGGGTCGGCTGGTGCAGCGCGTCGACGTGCGGGCGATCATGGCGGTGGGCTTCAGCCTGACAGCGTTCTCGCTCTGGCAGATGACCAGCATGACCCTTCAGATGGACAGCACGCTGATCATTACTTCAGGGTTCATCCAGGGCCTGGGAATCGGATTCACGTTCGTGCCGCTGTCCACGGCGACCTTCGCGACGTTGGCGCCGCGGTTGCGCAACCAGGGCACGCCCATCTTCAGCCTGCTGCGCAACATCGGCAGCAGCGTCGGTATCTCGATCGTCCAGGCGCTACTGACGGAAGGCTCCAGCAAGGCTCACGCGACCTTGGCGGCGACGGTCGGGCCCGGCAATCACGCTTTGGCAAACCTGCCGCAGATGTTGAATCCTGCCACTTCCACCGGATTGGCCATGCTGAACAGCGAGGTCACGCGGCAAGGTGTGCTGATCGGCTACCTGGACGACTTCGGGATCATGATGGTCGTCACCCTGGCGGCGATTCCACTGCTGCTGCTTATTCGCAGTCCGCGTCGCGCGGCCGCAAGCGCTGCGGCAGTCGAAGTGCCGCACTAGCCTCAGAAATCGACCAGCGCCAATCCGACGCTGAACACCGTGCGCTTGCGGTTGTAGTCGACCAGCGTGTCGCCATAGCCATAGAAGAGCTGCGTCTGAAAGCGCAGGTTGCTCTTCACCGGATCGCCGATCGCCTTCAACCATTCGAGCTTGATGCCGCCCTTGCCGCCATGAACCGACACCCCGAGTTGGTTGAGGCGGTCGACCTGCCAGCCGACCCTGAGGTCGGCGTTGCCAAGGTACTTGGTGATGTCGGGGTTGTCGTCGTCGGCTGCGTTTTCCTTGATTCGCTTCCACACGCGTCCCGTGATCACGAATTGGTCTCCCAACTCCGCACCCGCCATCAGGTAGACGCGGTTCCAGCTTCTTGAGTACGGCAGGTCCTGGCCGTTCGATTGGTGCACCAGTCCCAGGCCTGTATAGCGCAGGCGCCAGCCGCCGGGGAGTTGGTAATCGGACGGGTAGGTGTACATCACCTCCGGTTCATGATCGGTGGTGCGGAAGGGGCGCGAAAGCTCTTCGTTGAACACCTGCCAGGTCGATGCCTGCGAATAAGCAAACCAGAGAGCGTCCTTCTTGACCGGATCATCCCCCGTGAGCAAGCCTTGCGCGAGCTTGGTGCGCAAGGACAGGCCGATGCGCATGTCCTGTGCTTGGTAAGGCCTGTCGACGCCCGTGTGGTTCGGTGCCGGCGAAGTCGCGGTTTCCGGAGCCTGGGCCGCCGCGCCGATGCCCACGCTGAGAGGTCTGTAGCCGCGGAAGCCGAAGGTGCCGCAATTGCTGCCTGCCTCCAGTTCCCAGAATCGCGACAGGGGAGAGTACTGGCGATCGCGGCAGCCATCCTCGCTGGTGAGGGTGATCACGCGCGTGGCGGGCACGGTGGCATCCACGGGCGGCAGCGTTTCCGCGAGCACCGGAGGTGCGGGTGGCACTGCAGCGGCCGGCAACGTCTGCTGCTGCGCCCATCGATCGAAACAGGCGAGTCGAGCTTCGCTGTTGGCCGGCCCCGAGAGCCCTTGGCAGGCCTGCCATGTCAGTTCGGATTGAGCCAACGGGCTCGGTGGCTTGTCCACGGCCTCTGCCATGGCGCCCGTCGCACCGAACCCGCAGAAGAGTGCACCGATATAGAGAAAACGTGAATTCATCGTTCAGTCCCGGCGTTGCCGATCTTGGTCAACGTGAAAGGGTGATTGCTGTCGTCGGCGGCGTTGCGCCAGATGCCCCGCCATTGGCTGCCGCAAGAGCCGGGTCCCAGTTCACCGAGCCAGACTCCGCTGATGGCCTTGCCGTCCTGCGACTCGTCGAGGCTTAGCATGCCTTGGTCGTCGATGTCGCCCGCGAGTTGGGCCACGGTGGCGGCAGTTCCTTCGCCGCGCGTGATGGTGCCCCGCACACCTGCATAGTCGGGATGCTTGGCAAGCTGCACCTTGGCAATGCCAGCGATGCCTTCGAAGCGCGCTTCCCATTCACCAAAGAGCGCGTCGAGCGGCATCTCCGATCCGCTGGCGGGGCAGTTCGCGATCTGTTCAGCCGAACGCGCCGGCGCCGGCCCTGCCGACCTGGCGGGGTCCTGAACAGCAACGCACCCCGAAAAGAGGCAGCAAACTGCCATCCAGACCCAGATCGTTCGCTTCATGGCGCGGATGCGGCAGCCGCGGCGGCTGCTGCGTTGTCCTGAACTTTCCTCGCGAATTCCGCGCGCAATGCCTTGAGCTTTTCCCGCGGGTCTTCCTTGGCCGTCGTCTTGTCGAGCGCCATCTCGGCAATGAAGCGGCTCGGCTGCGCGGCGACCATCTCGCGGCCCTGCTTGCGTCGCTTGGTCCAGCTCACTGCGAGACTGCGCTGTGCGCGCGTGATGCCCACATACATGAGGCGCCGTTCTTCCTGCAGGCGCTCCAGCGTGCTTTCGCTGATCTTTTCCTGACGGCCGCCATCGTCGTCGAGCTTGAAGGGCAGCAACCCTTCCGTGACGCCGATCAGCATCACATGGGGCCATTCCAATCCCTTGGATGCGTGCAGCGTCGAGAGGGTGACCACGTTCTGGTCCTTCTCGCGTTCGCTGATCGTCGACAGCAGCGAGATCGTCTGCGCGACTTCGAGCAGGCTCTTGCGCTCGCTCTCGACGGTCGCTCCGGAAGCGTCGTCGATCTGCCCGCCGCAGCGCTGGGACATCCAGTCGCAGAACTCCAGCACGTTGGTCCAACGGCTCGCAGCGGCTTGTTCACTTTCCTCGCCGTCGTAGAGGTGCTTCTCGTAGTCGATTTCCTTGAGCCACTCGGCAAGGAATGCACGCGAGTCCTCGGCGCCCATCGTGCGACGCGCCTTGTACTCCAGGTCATTGATGTAGCGGCCGAACTCGTGAAGACCTTCCAGCGCGCGCTTGGGCATGACGCTCGGCAGCGAAGGGCTGAACAACGCCTCGAAAAGGCTCAGCTTGTACTGGCTGGCGAAGGTGCCGAGACTCGCGAGCGTCGTGTGTCCGATGCCGCGCTTGGGCGTGGTCACGGCGCGCAGGAAGGCCGGATCATCGTCGTTGTTGACCCATAGGCGAAACCAGCCGCACAGATCCTTGATTTCGGCTCGATCGAAAAAGCTTTGCCCGCCTGAGACCTTGTAAGGAATCTGCGCCTTGCGCAGCGCCTGCTCGATCACCCTGGCCTGATGGTTTGCACGATAGAGGATCGCGAAGTCGCGAAACTCCTTGTGCTGCTGCCCCTGCGTGATGGCGTCGCCGGCTCGCAGGCTCTGGATGCGTGCGACGGCGCGCTCGGCTTCGTGCGCCTCGCTGTCCGCATCGACGACACGAACCGGCTCGCCTTCGCCGAGTTCGCTGAACAGCGTCTTGGGAAAGAGTTTGGGATTCGGGCCGATGACATTGTTGGCCGCTCGCAGGATCGCGCTCGTGCTGCGGTAGTTCTGCTCGAGCTTGATCACCTTGAGCTTGGGATAGTCGATCGGCAGCTTCTTCAGGTTGTCGAGCGTGGCGCCTCGCCAGCCGTAGATCGACTGGTCATCGTCGCCCACGGCGGTGAAGCGCCCGCGCTCGCCCGCCAGCGCCTTGAGGACTTCGTACTGCGTGGCGTTGGTGTCCTGGTATTCGTCGACCAGAATGTGGCCGAGCGCAGCTTGCCACTTTGCGCGCACCTCATCGAACTGCTGCAGCAACTTGAGCGGCATGCCAATCAAGTCATCGAAATCGACGCTCTGGTAGGCGACGAGCCGCTCTTCGTAGCGCGCCATGATGCGGGCCGTGATGCGCTCGTTGTCGTCGGTTGCTTGCGCTTCGGCCTGCGCGGCGTTCAAGCCCATGTTCTTCCATTTGCTGATGGTCCACTGCCAGATGCGTGCCGTGGCCGCATCGGTGGTGCCGCCCGCATCCTTGAGGATCTTCGTCACGTCGTCGCTGTCGAGGATGCTGAAGGCCGGCTTCAGGCCCAGCACCGCGCCGTCCTCGCGCATCATGCGTACGCCGAGCGCGTGGAAGGTGCAGACCATCACGTGTTTCGCTTCGCGTCCGATCAGGCTCTTTGCACGTTCGCGCATCTCCGCGGCGGCCTTGTTGGTGAAGGTGATGGCCGCGATGCGCTTGGGCTCCAGTCCCGCCTGGATCAGCCGCGCAATCTTGTGGGTAATGACGCGCGTCTTGCCGGAACCCGCACCCGCGAGGACCAGACAAGGCCCGTGCATATAGTTGACCGCTTCTTGCTGCGCGAGATTGAGACCGGAAGACATGGAGGCGAGAGATCGGGAAGCGCAAAGCGCGCAATGATACGGGCGGCCCGTTTCGCTCGCGGCGAGCAGATGTGGTAGACCGACGCAGCTTTTTGCGTTAAGTCGTGCCAGGGACAATTGCCCGGTGCTCCAGATCTTCCTCGTCACCGTTCCCTTCTTTGCCTTGATAGCCGCCGGCTATGCCGCCACCCGCGGCGGAGCCCTGCCGCTGGCAGCCATTCCAGGCCTGAACGTCTTCGTTCTTTACTTTGCGCTGCCGTGCATGTTGTTTCGCTTCGGCGCGAGCGCACCCGTCGGGCAGCTGCTCGATGCGGGCGTCGCGCTGGTGTGGGGTCTCAGCGCACTGCTGGTCGTGGGCGCCGCCGTTGCCGTGAGCCGCAATGAGCGCATTGGATGGAACGATGCGGCTTTTGGCGCGCTGGTGGCCGCTTTTCCGAACACGGGCTTCATGGGGGTTCCGCTGCTGGTGGCGCTCCTGGGTGCGGAGGCCGCGACGCCAACGATCATCAGCATTGCGTTCGACATGATCGTGACCTCGTCGCTGTGCATCGCCCTGTCGCGCCTCGAGGCGGCCGATGAGCACGGCGGCGGCAAGGCCTTGCGGCAGGCACTGCGTGGCGTTCTGCAGAATCCGCTGCCGTGGGCGATTCTGCTCGGCGTGCTGGCGTCGGCGACGCACGCCATCCTGCCGGGCCCGTTGGACCGCACCATCGCAATGCTGGCCGACGCCGCATCGCCCGTGGCCTTGTTCACCATTGGCGCGGTGCTCGCGCGTGCTTCGCTGCTGGCGCGCGAACACCAGGCCAGCGCCGCAGTTGCGCGGGCCATGGGCAGCGCACGGGCATCGCCGCGCCCCGCGCCATTGCGCGACGTCTTGCCAATCATCGCGATCAAGCTCGTCGCGCATCCGCTCCTGGTCTACGGCATCGCGCGCGGCGCCATGGCGCTAGGCGTGCCTTTGGAGCGGCCGGCACTGGTCGCGATCGTGCTCGTGGCGGCGCTCCCAAGCGCCAGCAATGTTTCGATGCTCGCCGAGCGATTCGGCGCCGACAACGACCGCATCGCCCGGATCATTCTCTGGACGACGGTTGCAGCCTTCTTTACCTTCCCTCTTGCGGCGGGCTTGATCCACTGAGGCGGGTTCGACTCACGGCGTCAGGACGCCCAGCTTGTACGGGTCGGCATCGGGGAGCAACTCGCATCGGGACATGTCACGCCCCTGCGTGCCGTCGCAATAGAAGCTGTTGTATACGCGGCCGAACAATGTGGGCGTGGAGACGAAGAGCACGCCCTGATTCGGTTGCCAGCGCTCCCTTGGCGCGACGGCCGGGCTGGACGCGGACGCTGAGATGGCCGTGGCGGTGCCAGTGGCAACGCTTGCTGTGCTCGCACCGGCCGGGTCCTGCCCCGCTGCAGGAGCGCCGGGCGCGGGGCCGATGAATTCGGCAAGAGTTCGGTAACTGTCTTCTCCATCCCAGCGGCCTGTGAGGTCCGCCGGGCGCGGGCGAGCGGAAACCGGTATGAGCAAGCCATTGACCTGGAACCCGCGCCCGAAGCGATGCTCCCGGCCGGCCAGGAAGGCATAAGCGCACGCCGCCTGACACTGGCCGCGGACCTCCGTATTGACGCCTTTGGCCCGGATAGTGCGCGCATAGTCGCTGGCGATTTCGGGGGTGCCGCCCAGGGAGTTCTCGAAGACGACGGTTCGCACCTTGCCGCTGGCGAGATGCTCCTCGAACAACTTGATCGCGCTGCCGTCGAGCATTCCGCTGACCAGCAGCCGGTCGCCTTCCAATTCCAGATCGGCCGCTTGCGCCCCCCAGACCAGACATGCGAGCGACAGTCCCCACAGTACTCCGAACGGCGATTTCACGATTCCACCCCTTGCAGGACTCGAAATAAGTCCGCCATCTACATAGATTTGACATCGCCCCTGCGCATCGTCAAGCCCCGTTGGGAGTATTTCTTTGACCGCACATTGGAGGCAGCCAGAGGTAGTGCGAAATATTGCCTGTGGATAGTTCTTAGGTTCTCAAAGTCGCTGCTAAAGTGAGTTCCTGATCGGGAGAGTTGACATGACAACTTTGATGAGAGGGGTGCTTTCCTTGGTTTGCCTGGCCGTCGTCACCTGGCTGTGGCACGTGGGTGCCCTCGGTACGGGTGTGGCGCTCGCCATTTACCTGCTCGCTGCGGTGTTGTTGGCGTGGCCAGGGGCGGCAAATCGAAGACGGCGTTCCAGTTTGCAGTACGTGGAAATGGGCAAGGAGCCGGTCGGCTTGCTGTAGGCCCGAGCGATTTTGCGGGGGCGATCAGATGCTGTGCGGGTCGACGTCGACCAGCCAGCGGATCACCCCCTTGCCTTCGGGCGTCCGCCGCAGCTCATGCAACAGCGGTTGCCAGGCTGCGAGCAATCGTTGCAAGGCTGCCCGGGATTGGCTTTCGACCAGCATCTGCGCTCTCTCCACATTGGCAACGCGCTGAATCGCGAGCGGAACCGGCGGGTAGCGCGTGACCCATTCCGACCCAGCGAGGCTTTCAGCCGCGGAACTCGCTGAAGCGAGAAACGCCTGCGCAACCTCTTGCGATCGAGCGTCCGCGCGCAAAAGCGCCTGGAACGCGAACGGCGGCATGCCGGCGGCGGCGCGGTCTTCGAGTTCGCGCTGAGCAAAGGCGGGGTAGTCATGGCGCCGCAAGGCCGCAAAAAGCGGATGCTGCGGATGGTGCGTCTGAATCCACATTTCGGCGGTCGCACCTTGCGACATCAAGTACGCCGCGTCACGGCCCGCCCGTCCCGCAGATTGCATGAGCAGACTGAACAACCTCTCCGGCGCTCGAAAGTCGCTCGAAAACAGCGCCCCATCCGGATTGACGGCCGCCACCAGCGTGATTCGCCTGAAGTCGTGCCCCTTGGCGATCATCTGCGTGCCCACGAGCACATCGACTTCGCCTGCATGCACTGCCGCCAGCTGCGATTCGAGGGCGCCCTGCTTGCGAGTGCTGTCGGCATCGATGCGGGCGATTCGCACTGCGCTTCCATCCGGTCGCTGGACGGGCGCGAAAAGCTCGCCCAAGTGTTCTTCAAGCCGTTCGGTGCCGCGGCCGACTGGCGCGATATCGGGATTGCCGCAGGCTGGACACGTGCGCGGCACGCGTTCGGCAAAACCGCAGTGGTGGCAGCGCAGCGTGCGATCGATCTTGTGGAACACCCGATAAGCGCTGCAGTGTGGACATTCGCTTTTCCAACCGCAGTCGCCGCATGCCAGTACGGGTGCGTAGCCGCGCCGGTTGAGGAACACCATGCTTTGCTCGCCTCGCGCAATGCGCTGGCCGATGGCATCGAGCAGGGCGACCGACAAGACCGTCCTGGGCGGCTGAAGGTTCATATCGACCAGTCGCACTGTGGGGAGCAAGCTGGTGCCGATGCGCGAAGGCATTGCCAGCCGCGCATAGCGGCCGCCTGCATCTTCTCCTGACGGCGGCCGGCTTTGGTGCCAGGTTTCGAGTGAGGGGGTGGCGGAGCCGAGGATCACCTTCGCGTTTTCGCGATGACCGCGCCACACCCCCAGATCGCGTGCGGAATAGCGAGCGCCCTCCTGCTGCTTGTAGCTGGGGTCGTGCTCTTCGTCGACGACGATGAGTCGCAGCGTGGGCATGGAGGCGAACACCGCCATCCGGGTCCCGAGCACGATACGAGCCGCGCCGCTGTGAGCGGCGAGCCAACTCGCAAGACGCTGCGGATTCGTCATGCCGCTGTGCAGCGAGACGACCGCATCCGCGCCGAAGCGGCTTGCGAACCGCTCCTTGAAGCGGGCCTCCAACTGTGGGGTCAGGTTGATCTCGGGCACCATCACCAGCGCCTGTGCTTCGGGTTCGCGGTCGAGGAGCGCCGCTACGGCGCGAAGATAGACCTCGGTCTTTCCGCTTCCAGTGCTACCGAAAAGCAAGAACGGCCCGGGTTCGGCCTCGAAGCGCGCCAAGGCCGCGGTTTGCTCGTCACTGAGGATCACGGAAACAGGAGCGAAAGCGTCGGCATTCGAGGGCGCTGACGTGCTCTTTCGCTTCAGGCGCCGAGCCAATTGCACGCTCGACAAGTCGCGAAGCTGCGGTGGCAAGGCGGCCAGCGCGATTTCACCCAGGGAACGCTGGTAATAGCGAGCCGCAAAGGCCACCAGATCTCGCCAGGCATCGCCGAGCGGCGCGAGCGCATCAAGGACCGCGCCGATGGACTTCAATTCCACGCCCGGTGCTCCGGATTCGGCAGCCTCGGCAGCCTCCGCATGCGTCGCCCAAGCCACGCCAAGCACCTCACGGCGTCCCAATGGCACCCGCACCAAAGCGCCCGGCGTCACCGGCGCGCCACTTGCGTAACTAAGGACATCCCCTAGTGCGCTATGGGCAGGAGTCTGAACTGCGACGTCGACGCGCCAGTTCAACCGCGATCTCCGCTGCGCTTGTTTGTTAAAGGTACCTTGAACAAAACGACCTAAGTTGTTGATTTTGATGCGCTTTGCGGTTCATCCAGATTTTCTGTGGATAACTTTGTTGATATCGGGTCTGGATTCAACGGCAGCCCTTGAAAATCAAGGCTTCCGTTGGAATGCTCGCAAAAACCGCAAAGTTCAATCCCCTTATGAATCAATGACTTAGCTGCGCTATCCCTTTAGGAGCATCGGCATCGGACCTCAGATATTTTTTGCGCACCGCAACAGGTGTTTTGTGCATAAGTCAGTCGGCCCTTACGCTTTTTGCCCCCTTGACAAAGCGCTGATCGCTCGTCTTGTGTTTACAACTGATAACAATCGTCTCAGGCGCGAAGTGCCCGCGACTGCGCGTGAACAGCATCGACGAGCACCGCGACCTGGTCCGGCGGGGTGAACTGGCTAATACCGTGGCCAAGGTTGAAGATGTGGGTCGGACCTGTGCTTTGGATGTCAGTGTGCGGCCGCCCAAAGCTTTGCAGGACCTTCGCCACTTCAGCCTCGATCTGCCGGGGCGGCGCGAACAACACGTTGGGATCGATGTTTCCTTGCAGCACCTTGCCACCGGTGCCTTCGCCGACCAGCGCTCGTGCCTTGCCTAGATTGGTCGTCCAGTCGAGGCCCAATACTTCGCAATCCAGCGCGCGCATGTCTGTCAGCCACGGGCCGCCGCCTTTGGTGAATACGATCCGCGGCACGGGTTCGCCGTCAGGGCCATTGCGTTGAACCTGCGATAGAACGCGCGCCGTATACGCGAGGCTGAATTCCTGGAATGCGCCGTCAGCCAACACGCCACCCCAACTGTCGAACACCATCACGGCCTGGGCACCGGCCGCAATTTGGGCATTCAGATAAGCGGCCACCGCATCCGCGTTCACGGAGAGCAGCTTGTGCATGAGGTCGGGGCGGCTGTAGAGCAGCGTCTTGGCCTGCCTATAGTCGCTCGAACCCGCGCCTTCAATCATGTAGCAGGCCAGGGTCCAGGGACTGCCTGAAAACCCGATCAGCGGTACGCGGCCGTCAAGGGCCTTTCGAATCGATGCGACCGCGTCGAACACATAGCGCAGCTTGGCCATGTCCGGCACTTCGAGGGCCGAAATTGCCGCCTCGTCTCGCACGGGTCGTGCGAAGCGCGGCCCTTCGCCCACTTCGAACGAAAGCCCGAGTCCCATGGCGTCGGGAACAGTGAGGATGTCGGAAAACAGGATGGCAGCGTCGAGCGGGTAGCGCTCGAGCGGCTGGAGTGTGACTTCCGTCGCGTGGTCGACATTGGTCGCCAGGCCCATGAAGCTGCCGGCCTTTGCACGGGTGGCAACGTACTCTGGCAGGTAGCGCCCAGCTTGGCGCATCAGCCAGACAGGCGTGTGGTCAGTGGCCTGGCGCCAGCAGGCGCGCAGGAAAGTGTCGTTCTTCAAGGGGGCAAAAGGCATCCCGCGATTGTCGCAGGGGCTTGGCCGCAGCCTTCGGCGACCCGGGTCTTGTGACTCAGGTCTTGTACTTGATCGAACAGCCGTAGGGCCGCGTCGTCGCGGCACTGATCGCCTTGCCGTCGAAAGCCTCGCCGAGCGCCTGGTTCACGTAGTTGGCAGCTGTCTTGATGTCTTCGGGGCGCGCCGAAGCGATGCTGTCGATGCCGCCGGCATATACGAGCGTGCCTTTCGGGTCGATGATGAAGATGTGCGGCGTCGTCCGTGCACCGTAGGCTCGACCGATCACACCGTCTTCGTCCATCAGCACGGCGGTCGGCGCACCCGACTGTTCGTGCATCCAGGCTTCCAGTTCGGGGGCCTTCAGGTAGTCGCTGGCAGCGCGTTCGGTCGAGTTGATGGCCAGCCAGACGACACCCTTGCCCGTTGCCGATTTCTGGGTGGCTGGCATGTTGCCGCTGCCGTAGTGCTTGCGCACGAACGGGCAGCCGGGGTTGGTCCATTCGAGCACCACGTACTTGCCGGTGAAGTCTGAGAGGCGATGCTGGTTGCCGGCAGTGTCGACGGCAATGAAATCGGGAGCCGGCTGGCCGACAGCGGGGACAGCCATGGCTTGGGCGTTCATGAGGAAAGTGGCGCCGAGCGCGACGGCAGCCGTCATGACGGCGCGCCGTGAAGCCCGGGTCAGGGCCGCCCTGGCTTGGCGTGCGGCGCGAAAGGAACGGGATTCGGAAGATGACGACGGTGACATGGTCAGCTTTGACCTCCAATGAGAAATACGCAACAACCACCACAGCTTAGAACGGATTCTTCAAGCGCATGTGACAACCCGTATTGCTGCAGGGTCAAAGCGCCGCCAGCGCCGCGCGCACCTCATTCTTGCTCAGGATTTCGGTCAGCACGATGGGCGCCTTGCCCGGCGCCTGAAGCACATAGACGGGCACGCCACTGCGCCCCAATGCCGTCAGGGCGGCGGTAATGGACGGATCGCGGCGCGTCCAGTCGGCGCGGAGCAACGCGACGTTCCTGGCGGCGAAGTCCGCCAGCACGGCATCATCCGAAAGAGTGCTTCTCTTGTTGTATTGGCAGGTCACGCACCAGGCGGCGGTGAAGTCCACAAACACCGGCTGTCCGCCCGCGTTCAACGCCGCAACCCGCTGAGCGGACCAAGGCTGCCAGCGTTCGACGGCAGCAGCTTCGCTCTGGAGCGGCTCCGTCGTCTTGACGACGTTCCCGCCGATCGCGACCGCCAGTACCGCTGTCACCGCAAGGGCGAGCCCTGTCATGGCGACGCGCGTGCGGCCACCCAGCGTCAGTGCCCACGCAATCGCGGCCAGGCAGATCAGCAGGCCGAGCAGCGCGCCCGCGCCGTCGATGCCGCTTTGCTGGCCCAGGACCCAGACCAGCCACGCCACCGTGGCGAACATCGGGAAGGCGAGCAGGCGGCGCAGCGTGTCCATCCAGGGCCCCGGCTTCGGCAACAGGCGGGCGATTGCAGGCACGAATCCAGCGACGAGATAGGGCAGCGCCAGCCCAAAGCCGAGCACCCCGAACATCAGCAAGGCCTCGACGGCCGGCAATCCGATCGCGAAGCCCAGCGACGCGCCCATGAAAGGTGCAGTGCAAGGCGAGGCGATCACGACTGCGAGCACCCCCGAAAGAAAGTCGTTGGCCACTGGATGCCGCGCCTGCACAGCGCCCAGGGAGGGCGATGCAAAGTTTCCGAATTCGAACAGTCCGGCGAGATTGAGCCCGATGAGCGTGAACAGCGCCGCCAGTGCCGCGACGACCGCAGGCGACTGCAACTGGAATCCCCAACCCAGCTGGGTTCCCGCAGCCCGCAAGGCCAGCATCGCGCCGCCGAGCGCGAGGCAGGACAGGATGACGCCGCCTGCATAGGCGAGCGCAGCCACGCGGTGGCCGCGCTGGTCTTCCGCTCGCCGGGTAAAACTGAGCACTTTGATGGCCAGCACCGGAAACACGCAGGGCATGAGATTCAGGAGCAAGCCTCCTAAAAGGGCGCCAAGCAGCGCGACCCAGAGCGTGCCGGAAGGGCGGCTCACTGGGGCGTTGCCACTTCCGCTGCTGTTGGCGTCGAGCGCTGCCTGAAGCGCTGGTGTCACCTGTGCTTTGGCCGCGACGGTAGGCCAATTGCCGCTGACGGGAGCTTCGGTTCTCCACGCAAATGGCTTGCCGGGCTGCCGATCGCCTTCGGAGAGTGCGACCACGACGGGCATCACCGCGGGGCTGGCGCTGCGTTGCTCGGCGAGCGGCACGGTCGCAGTCCAGGTCGCGCCGTCCCACGATTGATTCCAGTCCTTTCCGAGTATCGCGGCGGTGTGAATCACCTCGCCCGTTTCGGGGAAAAACTCGAGCGTCTTTCCGTGCGCCGGATCAGGCAGGCCTTCGACGCGAACCTCGAGCTTGTCGCCAGCGATGGAAATTTGGCCGGCTTTCGCGAGAGGCACGGGCTGCGCAGCCCATGCCGATTCGAATTCGCCTGCATGAAGTGCTGTCGAGCTTTGCAGCGGCAGCTTGAGCCGGAACTCGCCCTCTTCGGGGATGCATTCCTTGCGGCATACGAGCCAGGATGCCTTGAGCCGCACATCGAGTTCGCCGGCGCCGGTGAGCGCCGTGGCCGGTTTGAAGTCGGGCGCTACCGTGAGTTGCACGGGGAGCAACACTGTCCCCTCGTAGCCGTAGTTGGCGAGATTGCCGATGGGGATCTTTCTTGGCACTGGCCAAGCGATGTCGCCGCTCGACACGCCAGGTGGCAGTGACCACGTGAGCTCGGTCGGAAGGCCGGAATCACCAGCGTTTTTCCAGTACGTATGCCATTCAGGCTGATGCGTGATCTGCAACCCGACCCAGACGGGCGCCCCCGGCGAAACGCCGACCGGCGCATTCGCAATCAGTTCGGCGCGCACGTGCGGTGTCGTGACCACCGAGCCCACCTTGGAGCTCAACTGCGCGGCCGCCGGCATGCAGGTTGTGAGCGCGGAAAGCGCCGCAAAAGCGAAACCCGCGATGCGTAGAGAGGATAAAAATTCCATGCCGTCAGTCCGAGCGGGTGTTCAGGGCGAAGTTCCAGTGCGAAATCAGGATGCCCATCCAAGCACCACGCGCCGGCTGTTGGCGCTCTTCTTCTCGATCTTCGTCACGACGACCGAGCCGATCTCGCGCGTGTTCGCCACGTGCGTTCCGCCACAGGGCTGAAAGTCGATCTGCTCGGATTCGCCGATGCGGATGGTGCGAACGGTTCCGGAACCGCGCGGCGGCTGAACGCTCATGCTCTTGACCAGCGCCGGGTTGGCGTCCAGTTCGTCATCCGTGATGGCGCCCACTGCGAGAGGATGGCCGGCAGCAACAAGCCTTGCGAGACCGGCGGTGAGCGTCTCCTTGTCAAGCGGCTCCGTCATGTGGAAATCGAGGCGAGCGTACTCGGGGGTGATGGAGCAGCCGTTGACCGGCTGAGGAACCAAATGGCAAAGCAGATGCGTGGCGGTGTGAAAGCGCATCAGCTTGTGGCGGCGCTCCCAGTCAATGTGCGCGGCTACGGGTTCGCCGGGCTTCAGGGTATCGAGAATCGCGGACTGTTCGGGCGCCGGCACGTGCAGGATGTCCGTGGTGGGCCTGCCCTCGACATCCTTGGCCTTGCGTGTATCGGCAATGGCCAACCGGCGGCCACTGCTGAGTTCGAGCCATCCGCTGTCGCCCGCCTGGCCGCCACCCTGCGGATAGAACACGGTACGGTCGAGCACGACGCCACCTTCCTCGATCCTCAGGATGCGGGCTTCACAATCGCGCAGATACGCGTCGGCGCGAAAAAGATCGTCGGTCATTGCGCGATGGTAGCGGTGCGGGCGCGGCGGGGTGTGCCCACGCTCGAAAGCGCCCGTCGCCGACAGTCGGACGCGGCGAATGCCTCAAGATGCATGGTTACAGATTGAGATTGGACGGACCTCGACCCATGAAGACCATGCTCCGCATTCATGCCCGCTCCGCGATCGCCCCGCTGGCCCTGCCGCTGGTTATTGCGATCTCGTTGAGCGCTTGTGGCGAGGCCGCGAAACTGCCGCCGGACGCCGGCATCGGCGCAACGCCCGAATTGCCTCCGCCCACGAGCACGCTGATCCCCACGCTCAACATCGCGCCTGCCATCGGCTGGACGGACACTGCCGGCCCGACGGCTCCCGAAGGGTTTGCGGTGACACCGCTTGCCCGGGGGCTCGACCATCCGCGGATGGTCTACACATTGCCAAACGGCGATGTCCTCGTCGTCGAAAGCAACAAGCCGCCCCCGCCGGAAGGCAGCCATGACGGCGGCGACGGCCTGATGGCGCGCATCAGGGCAAAGGTCCAGGAGATCGTCCAGAACCGCGCCGGGGCGGGCGTGCCGAGTGCCAACCGCATCACGCTCCTGCGGGATTCCAACGGCGACGGGGTGGCCGATGTGCGGCAGGTGTTCATGGAGAACCTCAACTCGCCTTTTGGCGTGGTCCTGGTCGGCAACGAGTTGTTCATCGCGAACGCCGATGCGCTGGTGAAGGTTCCGTACGCCGAAGGCCAGACGACCGTCACGGCGACTCCGACGCTGGTGACCGATCTGCCCGCGGGCATCAATCATCACTGGACCAAGGACGTTGTCGCGAACAGTGACGGGTCCAAGCTCTACGTGACGGTCGGCTCGAACAGCAATGCCGGTGAAAACGGTCTTGCGGCCGAAGAAGGACGAGCCGCGGTGTGGGAGGTCGATCCGAAGACCGGGCAGAAGCGCCTCTTTGCCGGCGGCCTGCGCAATCCCGCCGCGGCGGCCTGGGAGCCCGAATCGAAGAGTCTCTGGGTGGTCGTCAACGAGCGTGATGAGCTTGGCAGCGATCTCGTGCCCGACTATCTCACTTCGGTGAAGGAGGGCGCGTTCTATGGCTGGCCGTGGAGCTACTACGGTGGGCATGTCGACAATCGCGTCGTCCCGCAGCGACCGGACATGGTCGCCAAGGCGATCGCACCTGACTACGCCCTTGGCTCGCACCGGGCGCCGCTCGGCGTCGTCTTTTCGAGCCCGCGAGGGATGCCGGCGCAGTTCGCCAATGGCGTATTCATCGGCGAACACGGTTCATGGAACCGCAAGCCGCTCGCGGGCTACAAGGTGGTGTTCGTGCCCTTCGTCGGCGGTCGCCCGAGCGGTCCCCCGGTCGACTTTCTCACCGGCTTCTTGAATGCCGACCAAAAGGCGCAGGGTCGGCCCGTCGGCGTTGCACTGGACAAGAGCGGCGCGCTTCTGGTCGCCGATGACGTGGGCAATACGGTTTGGCGGGTGGCGAAGAAGAAGTAGAAGCAGAAGCAGAAGCAGAAGTGGAACCCCTCGCAGGGCACTAAGATTGCCCGGATGAAAGCTCCCCCCAGCCGCTACTGGTCTCGATTCACGACGCGCGACTTTCGCGCGCTCGATCCGGCGACCACCGTTGCAGTGCTCCCGTTGGGCGCCACGGAGCAGCACGGTCCGCATTTGCCGCTCAGCGTGGATTCGACGCTTGTGGATGGCATCGTCGAGGCTGCCCTTCCGCTGCTGCCGCCCGATCTGCCGGTGCTGTTCCTGCCGACCCAGCATGTTGGCCTGAGCCCCGAGCACGCACGCTTCCCGGGCACCCTCACTTTGTCTTCGGAAACGCTGATCCGTTTATGGAGCGAGATTGGCGCCTGCGTTGCGCGTGCCGGCGTCAGAAAGCTGGTGCTCTTCAACGCCCATGGCGGGCACGTCGGTGCGATGGACATCGTGGCGCGCGAACTTCGTGCGGCGCACGGTCTTATCGTCTACAGCGCGAGCTGGTTCAACCTCCCGCTCGGAGAGGCTGCCACTCAGTTCAGCGACGATGAGCATCGGTTCGGCGTCCATGCCGGCGAGATGGAGACCTCGATGATGCTGGCCCTGTCTCCCGGTCAGGTCGACATGGAGGCCGCTCGCGATTTCGGCTCGACTTCGCGACAGCGGGCCGTCGACTATTCGGTCCTTGGCAACGGGCGGAGCGCCAAACTCGGCTGGGCGATGGAAGACTACAACCCAGAAGGCGCCGCTGGCAATGCCGCGGCGGCGACCGCCGAAAAAGGCCGCGCGCTGGTCGAAGCGAGCGCTGCGCAACTGGCCGCCCTGCTGGCGGAAGTGGCGCGTTTGCCGCTGACCACAGCAAACACCGGGCCATTGCCCTGAAGCGTTCGAAAAGCGGATCCGCGGTCCCACGGATCTTCAGCCGGCCGGCAAGGGCCCCGTCGGCGCGAGATCCTTGATCTTGATCGAACCGTCGGGCCGCTCGCAGGTGCCGATCAGGAGACCGCTCGCGATGGCATGCTCTTTCAGCGCGTCGAAAACTTCATCGCGGCCAGGGGTCGCCGAAAAGTCATGCGGGGCGCCCAGCGCGAAGATCTGGAAAGCGTAGCGATGCACGCCGTGACCGGGCGGCGGATCGGGCGGAAGCCAACTCGCCTGAAGATACGAATTGAGGCCCGCACGAAACACCTTTCCTTCTTCGTCGTCGCGCGAAAGCGCACCCTCGGGCAAATTACCATCGCCCGGCGGGAAATTGACTGCGATCGCATGAACCAGCGGGTGCGGCGTCGGAGAGTCCGCGTCTTCCACCAGCAGGACCAGCGAGGTCGAGCCGGTCGGCACGTCGGTCCAGTGCAGCGGTGGCGACTCGCCCTCGCCATCGGCCGTATAGCGCGAAGGCAGGGGGGCGTGGTCGGCAAAGGCCAAGCTGGCGACCTTGATCGAAGCCATCCCTTGGCGCAAACCGAGCGTGTTAAACGCTATCTGGTCGAGACCGGCCCGGACGTCGTGCAGCGCGTGGCCGATCACATCGGGGAGTTTTTCGAGCATGCTGCCTGTATAGCGCGGTCCGACCCATGCGTGTGTAGGACGCCAGGGGGCTCGGGCGCTATCATGAAAACCCCACCGCGACTCTTCGCCGAAGGAACCCTATGAGCATCGTTTGGACCATTCTGATTGGCTTCGTCGCGGGCCTTGTGGCACGCGCCATCAAACCCGGAGATGACTCCGCAGGCTTTATCGTTACCACGCTGATCGGTATTGCGGGTTCGCTGATAGCGACCTACGTGGGTCAGGCCATGGGCTGGTACACGGCGGGTCAGGGCGCGGGATTCATCGCTTCGGTGGTCGGCGCGATCGTGCTGTTGGTCCTTTACGGCCTGATCAAGCGGAAGTGAGTTCGCGCGGCGGCGACACCGCCTCTGGGTGCAGGACATGCCGGTTCGGAAAACACGAAGTCGCCATCACCACCATGTGTACGTGGTGGAACTCGGCGATCAGGTGTGGAATGCCGCGCGCTTTCGCCGCGTGAATCCCGACTACAAGCTGGGCATGCCCTTTGTCTATGTCGGGATGACCGGTCTTGATCCGGACGTGCGCTTTGACAAGCACAAGGCCGGCATCCAGGCCAATGGCTTTGTCCGTGATCATGGCCTTCGGCTTTTGCCGGCGCTCTATGCGATGTACAACCCGATGCCCTACGAGGCGGCCAGGGACATGGAAGTGGAACTCGGCATCGCGCTGCGCCAGGCCGGCTACGGCGTCTGGCAAGGGTAGGTTCTGGACAGGTTCCGAATGGAGAAGTGAGAAGGACATGAACTCCGCCTTTTGCATTGTGACCACCAGCCTCGGCACCGAAGACGAGGCTGAAACGCTCGCGGCCGAGATCGTCGAGCAGCGGCTGGCCGCCTGCGTGCAGGTGCAGCGGGTGCGAAGCCTGTACAGATGGCAGGACACGTTGCATCGCGAGCCCGAGTGGGTGCTGCACATCAAGACGCTCGAGGCACGTTATGCGGCGCTGGAGTCCTTCATCCTCGAGCGCCACAGCTATGAGACGCCCGAGATCATTCGCATGCCGGTTGCCGGCGGATCGGCAGGCTATCTCAGCTGGGTTGAAGGGGGCTGTGTCCCACCCGTTCAGGAGTAGGTCACCCAGTCTTCGTACGCCGGGCCATCAAGGTGCGGCAGCGTGTTGTAGGTCACGAGCATGTGACGCTTCGGCGTAAAGGCAAACTCCGTCACCGCCGTGTTTCGCATGCGCAGGTTCAGCTCGATCGTCGTGGCGGGGCTGGTAGCCAGCACATGGCCCACCGCGGTGCTGATGGGGCCGCCGCTCGACACCACCAGCACCTTCGCGCCGTGGTGCTTGTCTCGAACATGGTCCAGAGCGCTCGTCACGCCCGCGAGGAAATCGACGTAGGTCGGCATGCCGGTTGGCTCTGTCCTACCCTGCATCCAGCTGTCTAGCCCTTGGCGCAGCAGGCGGAAATGGTGCCGGTACATCTCCGGCGTGTCGGCTCGCTCCAGCTTGTCCGGGTGAATGGTCGCAATCAGCGCTTCGCTGTCGTATTCATTCAGTCCCGGCCAGGGAAGGACGTCGTCGCGCTTCAACCCCAAACCTTCGGCGATGCCTTCCCAGGTCTGCCGATGGCGCTTCAAGGTGCCCGTGATGACGGCATCGAACTGCATGCCGCGCTCGCGCCAGTATTCGCCGAGGCGCACCGACTGCTTCTTGCCGAGCGCGCTGAGATTGTCGTAGTCCGCTGCGCCGAAGCTGGCCTGTCCGTGGCGCACGAGATAGAGAGTTCCCATGGCTCGATTTTGACCAGTGGTTCGGAAACTTCAGGTCGCGGCGGCGACGGGAAAGCTGAATACTCAGGAGATCAGGTTGTGTTCGCGCGCAAAGACGTAGATCTCCAGATCGCTCTTGAGACCCAGCTTTGCCATCGCATCGGACTTTTGGCGGCTGACGGTCTTGATGCTGCGCGAAAGACGTTCCGCAATCGCGGACACGGTCAATCCCGAAGCGAAAAGTCGAAGGACTTCGCCTTCGCGCGGCGACAGGCGCGCGAAGGCGCCGACTTCGGTGTCGAACTGGCTTTGCTGAAGGTTGTGCTTGAAAGTGGTGCTGATGTAGTCGCGACCTTGACCCACCGCCTGAATCGCGATCGCGATCTCGTTCATGCCCGAGGCCTTGTCGATCAGGCCGCGCACACCGCTGGCGAGGATGGCGCCGAGCACGCCGACGTTGCTCATCATGGTGAGCACGATGACCGGCATGTCGGGGTACAGGCGGCGGATGCGCTGGACGAGGGCGAGGCCGTCTGCTTCTTCTCCGCCCGGCATCGAAAAATCGGTGATCAGCAAGTCAGCGGGTGTCTCGGCCAGCACGGCGATCAGCGCTTGCGGCGAATCGGCTTCGGCGACGACGGAGATGTCCAAGGCGTCTTTCAACACCATACGCACGCCGGCTCTGATGATTGGATGATCGTCAGCGACGATGACGCGCTTGTTCATGGCAATCCCATGTCGGTTGCTGAAGGGAGCGGGATTGTAGTCTTCGTCTACCACTTACATACGACAAACGAACAGCGGGGTTGCGTGTGCTTTTGGGATCAGGATCCGGTGATCACACCCGCGAACATATCGGCGTCGACATTGCCGCCGGACAGCGCAATGCCGACCGTCTTTCCCTGCCAACGGGAGCGCTGTTGGATTGCGGCCGCAAGCGCGGCGGCACCCGCGCCCTCGGCCACATTGTGTGTGTCAGTAAAAAGAATTCGCATCGCCTCGGCGATTTCGCCGTCGGCGACAGAGACGATGTCGTCGGCCTCGCGCCTGAGCACCTCCAGCGCTTCGGGGACAGGTGTTCGACAAGCCATGCCATCGGCCAGGCGGGTGCTGACGGGTGCCTCGACCACCGTTCCGGCTCGAAATGAGTCGAGATATGCGGTGGCGTGCGACGAGACGACGCCGATCAGCCGAGTAGACACGCCGCAATGTGCGCGGGCAGCCGCTGCGCCCGCAAAGCCGGAACCCAGGCCGATCGGCACGAACAGGACATCCGGCGGAGCAGGCGCCAGGGCCTCGAAGAACTCGATCCAGCCGGTTGCCACGCCGCGCACCAATTCGCGATGAAACGAAGGGACGCGATGCAATCCGTCGCGTTCGGCCAACACGGCGGCGTGCTCGCTTGCCGTCTGGAACTCGTCGCCATGCTCGACCAGGGTCACGCCCAGCGCCCGCATGGCTGCATTTTTTTCGAGCGAGTTGCCATGGGGCACCACGATGGTGGCGGCGATACCGTGGCGTCGAGCGCCAAAGCCGACCGATTGGCCGTGGTTGCCACGCGTGGCACTGACGACATGCCGAATCCGAGGTTGATCGCGTGCCAGCGTCTCGAAATAGGTGAGTCCGCCGCGGAGCTTGAAAGCGCCGATCGGCGTGTGGTTCTCGTGCTTGGTCCAAACCGTGCATCCCAGGCGTTGCGCGAGCAACGGCCATGCGTACTGCGGCGTGGGCGGCATCGCCGAGTGGACGGTGCTCAACGCGGATTCGATCTCTTCGCGGCTGAATCTCATCACTTGCGATCCATTAGGGCGATGCGAACGGCGAGCGCGCCGAGCACGCTGCCCATGACGTACCGCTGCGCGAGGAGCCAAGCTTTGCTCCTCGACAGAAAGCCCGTGATGCTTGCCGCGCCCAAGACCAGCAGCATATTGATCCCGCCGCTGACGAGGATTTGAACCGCGCCGAGCGCCAGGCTCTGCAACAGTACCGAGCCGCGGTCGGGATGCAGGAACTGCGGGAAAAAGGAGAGATAGAACATGGCCACCTTGGGGTTGAGCAGGTTGGTCAGGAAGCCCATGCTGAAAAGCTTGGCCGGCCTGTCGTGCGGCAGCAGTCGTGCTTCGAACGGCGCGGTGCCATTGGGCTTCACGGTTTGCCAGGCCAGCCATAGGAGATAGGCGGCGCCGGCGAGACGGATGGCGTCGAATGCGAAGGGAACGGCGATCAACAGCGCCGTGAGGCCGAGCGCTGCTGCCATCAGGTGCATGACGAATCCGAGCAGCACGCCGGCGAGCGAAATCAAGCCGGCGGCACGGCCCTGGCACAGCGCGCGCGAGACGCAATAGATCATGTTGGGCCCGGGCGTCAGCACCAGTATGAGCGCGGCGAGGCTGAACCAGGCGAATTCGGAGGCGGTCAACATGATCAGATTCCTCGGGAGTGGAGCGCGACGGTGCCGCGCGGCGTGTCGAACACAGCGTGAAGATCGGGTGCGCCGTTCGCCAGAGATACGCCCGTCAGGCCGATCGCGCGGAGCGCAGAGGCGAGGTCCGTCGAACGCGGATGTGCAATGCTCAGCGAACGCAGGGCAACTCGCGAATCGCTCATGCTGTCGCTCGGATGCACGGGGCCCCACTGAATCAATGTCGGCAATGCACCGTAGAACAGTCGCTGACCGTCATCGCGTACCGTGATTTGCCACGACAGGCGACCGGCTGGCGTATCGCGCGATGCCTCGATCACGCGGCCACGATCGAGCCGCTCTTGGCTCAGCATCTGGACTGCGGCATGAACGTCCGCGACTTCTGCGACGAAGTGCACCAGTCGTGGGCCTTCGCGCTCTAGCGTCGCTTGCAGTGCGGCATCGTCCAAGTCGAACCACCGCTGTCTCATTGGGTTCCGCTGCGATGCTGCGGCGGGATCGATCGCAATGACTTCAAGATACAGGCGCGGCGAATCTGCCGCGCCGATCTTCATCAGACGGTTGTGCGTGCCCATCAGAGAGTGCGCGCCGCCAGGACCGGGTAGCACACCGAATGTGGCCTCGCACCACTGCACCCCCTGGTCCAGGGTCGCCGCGGCAATCACCAGATGGTCCAGTCGCGCTTTCATCGCGCTAGCCTAGAGCGTGACGATTCCGTCGATGCAGGTGACCGAGTCGCCGCCCACCCAGACCTGGCCGTCACTGTCGCGCATGACGTGGACGCGTCCATCGCGGCCCAGCACTTGCCCTTGGGTCGCCACGTAGCGTTCCGGGAGATGGCCGTCGGCGATCAGCCATTGCGCGAGGCTGGCGTTGAAGCTTCCGGTGACCGGGTCTTCTTCGACGCCGACCGGCGCTGCAAATCCTCGTACTTCGATGCCCGGGGCCGATTCGTCCGAGCGCACGAATGCTCGCGCTTCGCGATTCGAGCGCGTGATTAGCTGGGGTGATTCAGCTGCAGACAATCCGGCGACACCGACCTTGTAGCCGAGTTCGAACAAGGCGCGATGGTCGGGCTTGAGCGCAAGCACCGTGTCAGCGTCGGCCAGCAGCAGGCCCAGCCAGACAGTGCCGTTGTCCAGCAACTGCGCCGAGACGATCTGTGGAGCGCGGATGCCCAGCGCTGCCGCCACTTTCGCCAGCATCGTCGGACTGGGTGCGCTGCGCCGCAAAGGCGGTGCGGCGAAGGTCAGGCGATCGCCCTCCCTGTGCATCGGCACCAGGCCGCTTTCGCATTGCTGGACGATGCGGTTGCCCGCCTTGGGCTTTCCGCCGGCCTGCAGCCACGCGTGGCAACTGCCGAGCGTCGGATGGCCCGCGAAGAGCAGTTCGCCACCAGGAGTGAAGATGCGCACGCGGTAGTCGGCCGCCGGATCGGTGGGGGGCAGCAGGAATGTGGTCTCGGACAGGTGTGTCCAGGCCGCAAAGCGTTGCATCGTCACGTCGTCGAGCCCGGTCCCGTCGAGCACCACCGCCAGGGGGTTGCCGAAGTAGGGCGTCGAGGTGAAGACGTCGACTTGTTTGAACGGGCGAGTTTTCATCTGTGTCATTCAAGTGGAAGGTCGAGCACGCCGCGCGCACCCGTCCGACTGCGCAGGTCTGCAAACCAGCGCTCCACATTCGGCCACGAGGGGTGCGCATATTCGGTTTGCGGCAGCCCTAACCAGCGATGCGCTTCGCAACCGACCGGGATGTCGGCCATCGAGAACTGGTCTCCAAGCATGAAAGCACGCGTCGAAAGATGGGCGTCCAGCAAAGCGAATAACGGCTCCGTCGCGCGAACTGAATATTCGATCACTTCGGGCTGTCGCTGCGATGCCGGGGTGCGTATCCATTGCTTGAACGCGCCGCCGCTGACCGCATTCAAGGTGGTTTGCTGCCAATCCATCCACCGTTCGGCATCGAAACGTTGAGCGAGGGCTTCCGGGTAGAGCTTTCCTGTCGAATGCTTGGCGCAGAGATAGCGCACGATCACGTTCGACTCCCAGAGTACGACCCGGTCCTCGCCTTCGCCGTCGTCGATCGCCGGCACCATGGCATTCGGATTCAGCTGCAGGTATTCCGGCGTTTGGACGACACCGAATTTTCCACCTGCCTCGGTGCGCTGGAAGTCGAGCCCGAGTTCCTGTGCGCACCAAACTACCTTGCGTACGTTGATGGAGCTGATGCGCCCCCAGATGTTGAGCATGTCGGACTACCTTGGTGCGATCTCAGGTGGGGCTGGCGGCTAACTGGCGCTGAACTTCGGCCGCGGCACTGTGCGCAAGCTGCTCGCGAACCGCATCTGCCAAGGCGGCAATGGCCGTGTCGATTTCGTCGACGCTTGCAGTGACGAAGGAGAGACGCATCGTGCGCGGATCGCCTTCGCCAGCGTAGAAGGGGAGGCCTGGAACAAACGCGACGCCGCGTTCGACCGCTCTGGGCAGGAGCTCGACGCTGTTCATGCCTTGGGGCAGGCGCAGCCACAGGAACATGCCGCCCGCAGGCTTGTTGAATTCGACCTGCAGGCCCTTCATTTCGCGAGTGAGCGCTGCGAGCATCGCATCGCGCTGGCGCTTGTACAGCGCGCGGATGGTCGGCACGTGGCGGCTCAGGAAGCCCTCGCGCATCACTTCGGAGACCATTCGCTGGTTGAAGCTCGGCGTGTGCAGATCGGCCGCCTGCTTGGCCTGCAGCAACTTCGGATAGATCGACTTGGGTGCCACCATGAAGCCCAGGCGCAGGCCGGGCGCAAGCACTTTCGAGAAGGAGCCAAGATAGACGCACCCCTCGGGGTTGCGAGCGGTGAGCGGCAGCGGCGGCGCTTCGTCGAACCAGAGTTCACCATAGGGGTTGTCTTCGACGATGGGCAGGCCTGCCTTTGCCGCCGCGGCCGATACCGCTGCACGCCGCTCTTCAGTCATCGTGCGACCGGTCGGATTCTGGAAATTGGGCAGCAGGTAAACGAACCGCGCGTCATTCGATTTGGCAACCATGTCGTCGACGACCACTCCCTCGTTGTCGCTCGCGACGCTGATGGGGAGGGGCTCCATGGGCGAGAAAGCTTGCAGCGCGCCGAGATAGGTCGGCGTTTCGACCAGCACGTGGCTGCCGGGATCCAGCAGCACTTTGGCGATCAGATCAAGACCTTGTTGCGAGCCGGTCGTGATCAGCACCTGTGCAGGGTCCACGTTCCACGGAAGCATTTCCGCGACTGTTTCGCGCAACGGACCGTAGCCTTCACTGGCAGCGTATTGGAGGGCCGCCTGGCCATCCTTGTGCAGAACTTCGGCGCAGGCTTCGGCGAATTCGCTGATGGGGAAGGTCTTGGGCGAGGGCAGGCCCCCGGCAAGGCTGATGATGCCTGGGCGTTCGGTCACCTTGAGGATTTCGCGAATCACTGAAGGATTCATCTTTTCGGCGCGTGCGGCGAGTTTCCAGTTCATGTCATGACTCCGTGAATGTATGAATCGTTATCGCGAAGCGGTGGCGAGAGCGGCACGGGCCCGCGGTTGCGAAAGCTTCTTCCCCGCAACCACGGTGGCGACCACCGCGGCGGCAAAGCCGAGCGTAACGATATCGAGCGGCTCGCCCAACAGGGGAATGGCGGCGAGGATGGAAAGAAAAGGTTGCAGCAGTTGCGTCTGGCTCACGCGCAAGGCGCCGCCCATTGCCAGGCCGCGGTACCAGGCGAAGAAGCCGACCCACATCGAGAACACTCCGACGTAGACGAAGCCGACCCAGGCGGACCCGGCAATCGGTTGCTGTGGCCAAAGCAACAGCGTTCCCGGCAGCGTCACAGGCAATGCAAGTACGCAGACCCAGCAGATGACACGTTCAGCGCCCAGTGCAGGCGTGGCTTGCGCGCCGTATATGTAGCCGAGAGAGGCCGCAAACACAGCTCCAACCAAGAGCACGTCGGCCCATTCGAAGCCGAAGCTCGCGCCTTGGCTGTTCGCGCGCAGCAGCGAAAAAACCAGCACCAGCGCACTGCCTGCGATGGCGCAAAGCCAGAAGCCCAGCCTCGCACGCTGATGCAGCACCCAGGCAGCGCACGCGGCTGTCACGAGCGGCAATAGTGCCGTGACCACGGCGGCATGGCTCGCAGTGACCACACGCAGCGCATAGGCCAGAAGCAGCGGGTAACCGATCGCATTGCCCAGCACGGCCATGACCAGCGCTTTCCATTGATGCGGCCGCGGCAGGGGAGCGCGCGTGCCGAGCAGGAAGATGGCCGAAAGAACGCCGGCGAGGGCCGCGCGACCCAGCGTCACGAACCAGGGCGAGAGTTGCGGCGCCGCTTGCGTGCCTGTGGCGAGCCGTGTCATGGGCAGCGTCACGGCAAAGAAGGCGACACCGAGCACGCCGAGCCACATGCCAAGCGTCTCGTCCTTGATCTTCATACGCCGACCATCCAGCACGCTGTGAGCACAAGTACGGCCGCCATGGCGCGGTTGAACCAGAGCAGCCGGCGGCCGTGCGCCAGCCAGTGGCGGAGCAACGCGCCGGCCACTGCATAGCTGAAGTTGCTGGCGAAGGCGTAGATGAGCATCACGGGCGCAACGATTGCGAAACGGTGCAACGCATCAGCGTGGCCCGCGATCCAGCCAGCAACCAGCGTCAATGCCAGAAGCCACGCTTTGATGTTGAGGAACTGAAGCAGAACGCCCTGCTTGAAGCCGACGTCGAGTTGCTCGCTATTTCCGTTTGCCTGCGCAAGCGTGGCGCTTCCACTGAGCTTCCATGCGAGCCACAGGAGATAGAGGATGCCGAAGGCCTTGATGACCAGCCGCAAGGATGGGGCCGCCACCACAAGGGCCCCGATGCCTGCTGCGCAAAGCAGCAGCAACAGCGTCCATCCGACAGGGACGGCGATCACGAATCGCATGGCATGCGGCAAGCCTCTGTTGGCAGCCAGAGCCGTGGACAGAGTGGTGTTTGGCCCTGGCGAAAAACTCATCGCCGTGGCCAGTACCAGCAGCGTGGTGAATTCTTGCCAGTTCATAGGCCACAGTCTAAACTCATGACCATTACAGTTCCTATACAGTTTCTCAAACAATGAAGGCAGTCTGTATTGGTCTGATGATCAACACAGAACCGAATCGCATGCTGACACGAACGTCCACACAGTCGCTCACAGGGCAGCTCGCCGATCGCTTTGCCGAACGTATCCGGGACCGCCTGCTCGCCCCGGGGGCGCGCTTGCCTTCTGTCCGTGAATGTGCGCGGCAGCAGGGCGTCAGTGCGCACACGGTGGTTGCAGCCTACGACCAGCTTCTTGCTCAGGGGTTGGTCGAGGCGCGGCGTCAAAAAGGCTTCTATGTGCGTGATTCTGCTGCGCCCGCCGGAAACGCGCCTGCCCGCATGACCTTTGCCGCGCAGCCACCGCAGGCGCAGACGGTCGCAGCAGACGCCAGCATGTTGATCCGCGGCATGTTTTACCGGCCCAGCGACAAGCCACAGCCCGGCATGGGTGTGTTTCCGCCCGATTGGCTGGAATCGACCTTCATGCCTGCGGCCGTGCGTCGCGTGACGAACACCAAGTCGCTGCAAGAGTTTTCGCTGCAGTACGGCGAGCCAGCGGGCGACAGTGGGCTCCGGCGAAGCCTGGCCACCAAGCTTGCGCGCATCAACGTACCGGCGGGTCCCGAGCAGATCGTGACCTCGGTGGGCGCTACGCATGCGCTGGACATCGTGAGCCGGACATTGCTGCGGCCCGGAGATCCGGTGATGGTCGAGGAACCCGGGTGGGCGCTCGAGTTCGCGCGGCTCCAAGCGCTCGGCATGCGAATCCTGCCCGTCCCGCGCCATGCCGACGGCCCGGACCTGGACGTGATGGAGCGCTATTGCAACGCGGGCGAAGGTCACCGTCCCAAGCTCTTCGTGAGTGTCAGCGTGCTGCACAACCCGACCGGGTACAGCCTGTCGCCCGGCAGCGCCCACCGCGTCCTCCAGTTGGCCAACAAGCACGACTTTCACATCGTCGAAGACGACACATACAGCCACCTCGCGCCCGAGTACGCGACCCGTCTTTGCGCGCTCGACGGCTTGCAGCGCACCATCTATGTCAGCGGATTTGCAAAGATCCTCGCGCCCAACTGGCGCATCGGTTTTCTGGCGGCTTCACCGGAGATGGTCGGGCGACTTCTGGAGACGAAGCTGATCGCGACTTTGACCACGCCGTCGTTGTTGGAGCGAGCATTGGCCTGGTGCATCGATCAAGGTCAATTGCGCCGGCACGCAGAGCGAATTCGACTGCGCCTCGATGGCGCGCGCGGGCGCACAGTCAAGCTGGCCCTGGGTGCGGGATGCACGCTGGCTTCCGAACCTGCTGGACTTTTCGGCTGGCTCGACACGGGCGTCGACACGGATGTACTGACGCAACGCATGCTCGACGAGGGCTATCTGATCGCGCCAGGCTCGCTATTTCATGCAAGACGACCTCCGACCACGCTGATGCGCATCAACTTCGCAACGGGGCAGGATGCTGCATTCTGGCGAGTATTCACCCGTGTGCGGGATCAGGTCTAGGCGCCGAGACGCGCCTCTCAAAGCAGTTTGTCGGGGGCGAGTGGACCCAGCAGTTTGAGCAGCAAACGCAGACTGGCACTGGTGTCGGGCTCGGACATGGCGTCCGCCACCCCGCTGCCTGCCGGCGCCCGCCAAACCAGATGGCCATCGCGTTGCTCAACGTGCCATGCACCCTCTCGAAAGGCCTTCTCGATATTGTCGGTCGCTATCCGTGAAAGCTCATTGCTTCGAATCAGCAATGCGATTTCCGTGTTCTGAAGTTGCGAGCGCAGATCGAGGTTCATCGAACCGACCACCAGAAGACGCCCATCAAGAACCAGCACCTTCGAATGGAGCATCGACCGTGATTCGCCGGCAACGTTGCTCCCTGCGCCGAGGGCGCTACTCAGGCCCGCTTGTTCGCTGCGCAACTCGTAGAGTTCGATGCCCATCGAGAGAAGTTCCTCCCGATGCCGCGCGTAGCCCACATGAGCGATGGGAGCGTCATTTGATGAAAGCGAGTTCGTCAGTACGCGAATACTGACGCCGCGTGCGCGAGCGGCGGCGAAGGCATGTTTGATTTCCGGACCGGGGACAAAGTAGGGAGAGATGATCAGCAGGTCGTGTCGGGCGAGGCCGATCAGTTGCAAAAGGCCTTCGACGACGGTGTCGCCGTCTTCTGCAGCGTTGGCTGCCGCATCCATGGAACTGTTCGGGCGCGAGCCTGGAGGACGTGCCGACTTGCCGCTGACGACCGGGGCCTGTGCAAGTTTGGAGTCGCTCGCATCTGATTTTGATCCGTCGAGGGGAATCTTGTTTGGCTTATCGACGAGTACGACCGCGGGAGCCCATACGAACGCGGCCTCGCGGAGATCCATCGGTTGTTCGTCCCATGCGTGAGCACGCTGAGCGGCGGAGGGGGGTGCACCATCCACCTGAGGCGGTGCGGCGCCACTCGGGGCGCGTTCTCGCTCTGTGGCGTCCGCCGCCCGTGCGTCGCTGCGCAACTTGTCGAGCTCTTTGCGCGTGACGAGGGACTGCACCGGATAGGCTCGCTCGTTGTTCCAATAGGCGTCGAAGGTCCGTGAAAGGTCGCGCACAATCCGTCCTGCCGCCAGCACATCGAGGTCAATGAAGTTTGCGCTCTTGTCGTTGCCGAAGTAGGCATCCCCCAGGTTGCGGCCCCCCGCGACAGCCATGACGTTGTCGGCGATGAACAGCTTGTTGTGCATGCGCTGCTGAATGCGAGAAGCATCGTCGAGCGAGCTTACGAGGCGCCCCAGAGTCGAGTCTCTCCCACCGACCAAGGGATTGAACATTCGCATTTCAATGTTGGGCTCCAAGGCGAGACGCATCACAAGCGCGTCGCGGCCCGTGCTGTGGAAATCGTCGAGGAGTACGCGCACATGCACGCCCCGCCGGGCCGCTTCGCGTACGCCAATGAGTAGACGCGCCGTGCTCGCGTCGGCGTGAATCGCGTAGTACTGCAGGTCCAATGTCTTCTGCGCGCCTTGTACCAGCGCGAGTCTGCTTCCGTAGGCGGCCTGGGGCCCCTCGAGCAGGAGGAAACCGGAGTCGAAGCGGGTGGCTGCAGCCTCTTGGCGTTGCCTGACGATCGCGGCCAAAGGAGTGTCCGAGGCTGTCGCTAAAGCTGTTGAGACCGGCCTCTGCACGTCCTGGGGCAGCTGTGCGCAGGCGGAGAGACACAAGACAAAGCCGGATGCCACGCAAAGGCGCAGGGCCATTGCGGCGCACCGTCGGACCATCCGGAATGAATGCATGCGGGGTCTGTAAAGTCAGGACGCCGCATGCTAAGCGCGGCCATAGCCCAGCTCGCGTCAGACAATAACGCCGTTATCCCTCGCCGGCCGCGCCGAGTTCTTCCCAACGTTCGAGGGCCGCCAGCAACTCTTCTTCGATCTTTGCGTGGCGTTCGGCAAGCTCGGCTGCTCGAGATGGATCATTCGCGTAGATGGCGCTGCCATCCTGATCCAGCGCGTCGGCGATGCGCTTCTGCTCGTCTTCGAGAGCTGCGATCTGCGCGGGGAGCAGTTCGAACTCTCGTTGTTCCTTGTAGGAAAGTTTTTTCTTCGTCCCCGTGCGCTGCGGTGCAGCAGGGGCTGGCGGAGGTGCTGCCGCGACAGGGGCCGCCGCCACGGCTCGCTCCTCTGCAATCTCTCGTGCACGCTTCGATTGGGTCAACCAGTCCTGCACGCTGCCTTCATACTCGCGCCACTTGCCGTCGCCTTCGAACGCGATCGTGCTCGTGACCACGTTGTCCAGGAAGGTGCGGTCGTGGCTCACGAGGAACACGGTCCCGTCATAGTTCTGGAGTAGATCCTCAAGGAGCTCCAGTGTGTCGATGTCGAGATCGTTGGTCGGTTCGTCCAGAACCAGCACATTTGCGGGACGCGCGAACAGACGCGCCAGCAGCAGCCGATTGCGTTCTCCTCCGCTCAACGACCGTACAGGCGAATGGGCGCGTGCGGGTGAAAACAAGAAGTCTGCAAGGTAGCTCTTCACGTGTTTGCGCTGACTACCGATCTCGATCCATTCGCTTCCTGGACTGATGAAGTCTTCCAGCGTTGCGTCGAGGTTGAGCGCATTGCGCATCTGGTCGAAGTAGGCCACTCGCAGATTGGTCCCGCGTCGAATCTTCCCGCTGTCCGGCTCCAGTTCGCCGAGGATCAACTTCAACAGGGTCGTCTTGCCTGCGCCATTGGGGCCAATCAAACCTACCTTGTCGCCGCGCAGGATCGTGCTGGTGAAGCCGCGGATCACTGGCTTGTCGCCGAACGTCTTGGAGGCGTCAGTCAGTTCAGCGACGATCTTTCCGCTGCCTTGGCCGGATGAGACGTCCATGTTGACGCTTCCGAGCACGTCCCGCCTTGCGGCCCGGTTCGCCCTCAGTGCCTCAAGGCGATTGATGCGGCTCTGGCTTCGCGTCCTGCGCGCTTCGACTCCCTTGCGGATCCAGATCTCCTCCTGGGCCAGCAGCTTGTCGGCTTTTGCGTTGATTACTGCTTCCCGTGCAAGCTGCTCGTCCTTCTGTACGAGATATTGCTCGAAATTGCCCGGATAGGAGTTCAGCTTCCCCCGGTCCAGTTCCAAGATACGGGTCGCCACCCGGTTGAGAAAGCTCCGATCGTGCGTGATCGTCACCACGCTGCCCTTGAAGTCGATTAACAACTGCTCGAGCCACTCGATCGAGTCGAGATCAAGGTGATTGGTAGGCTCGTCGAGAAGCAGCACGTCGGGTGTGGCGACGAGCGCTTGCGCGAGCGCCACGCGTTTGCGCGTACCGCCGGAAAGCGAACCGACCCGCGCCGCGCCGTCCAGATGAAGGCGATGCAATGTTTCCTCGACCCGCTGCTCCCAGTTCCAGGCATCAAACGCTTCGATCTGCGATTGAAGCGCATCGAGATCAACACCCGGCGCGCCGGACAGGTATTGATCCCGAATGGCGATCACTTCCGACAGCCCTGCGCTCGCAGCTACAAAGACGTTGGCCTCCATGTCGAGAGATGGCTCTTGCGCAACGTAGGTAGTCCTTAGCCCTTGTTGGACCTGGAGGGTCCCGTCATCGGGCTTCTCCAATCCCCCGATGATCTTGAGAAGTGAAGACTTGCCGGCACCGTTGCGGCCGATGAGGCCGATACGTTCCGATTCCACGAGTGAAAAGTCCGCGTGATCCAGTAGCGGGACGTGTCCGAATGCCAATTGGGCGTCGAGAAGAGTAATGAGTGCCATGTATGGACTGCATTATCTGAGTTGGGCACCACGCTTGACCGTGATGACCGCTCTGAGCGGAAGGGGCCGAATGCCTCCACGCACAACTGAAAGCGGGCCTATGATGGAGAACTCGGCCGAGCGTGGTGAAGGATTTTGTAGGACGCCGTTCAACCGCATTCGACCGGGACGAGTGTGCAGGATCGCTTTAAAAGCGTGGCATAATCGAGAGCTGCGCTGGATTGGCTGCCTTAACGCTCGTGAGAAAGCAGGCCAAGCAGGCGAAGACCTTTGAATTGATATGGTCTTTTTACCGTGTCATAATCGAAGGCTCCGCTAAACACGGATCTTGATGTTGCTCTCCGGGGTGGTATTGAGATGAGCGGAGAGGGGGAAGAAAAAAACTTCAAAAGTTTTTCGAATCTTCTGAAAATCGTGTAATAATAGAGGGCTTCGCTGAT
>NZ_JBFTIJ010000022.1:0-46266 GCF_056394705.1 Variovorax sp. 10N420
ATCAGCTCGTGCCAATGCGCTTCGTCGAACTGGTCCAGCGGTGCGCGGCGCTGCATGCCGGCGTTGTTGACCAGGATGTCGATCGGTCCGATATCGGCTTCGATCCGTTCGACCGCAGCGTTCACGGCATTGCCATCGCTGACGTCGAAAGCCGCGGTGAAGACCGTGCCGCCTTCGCCGCGCAATTGCGCCGCGGCCTTCTCCAGCTTGTCAGGGGAACGGGCATTGAGGATCACGCGGGCGCCCGCCCCTGCCAGGCCTCGCGCGAGTGCATATCCGATGCCGGCGCTGGAGCCGGTGAGGAGTGCGGTTCGGCCGGTGAGATCAAACGACTTGAGGACGGAGTGCACACGAATCTCCAACAGGAAAAGGGGTTTCGCCGAGCCAGCCCAGCACGGCATCGCACTGCGCCTGAATCGGCTGCAATGCATCTGTCCGGAACACGCCGGGCTCGCCGACGGGCGGCTCGAGCACTTGGAACTGGTTGTCCACGAGACTGGCCGGGAACAGATGCGCCGGGCGCGCAGCGACGCGGGCCTTGGATGCTTCGCGGCTGATTTCGAGGAAGACAATCTTCATTGCCGGCTCGGCGCTGCGCAGGCGTTCGCGGTAGCTGCGCTTGAGCGCGGAGCAGGTGAGCACCGTGTGCTCAGAAGCCGCGGACATCAGCGAACCGAGCTTGGCGATCCATGGGTCCCTGTCACGGTCGTTGAGGGCAATGCCTCGCCGCATCTTCTCCTGGCTCTCCGGCAGGTGGTAGTCGTCGCCCTCGATGAGCCGGCCTTGCAGGGCGCGCGCCAGCGACGCGGCGACGCTCGACTTGCCACAACCTGCCACGCCCATGACGAGTAGCTTGTGCGGCATCGTTCAGTTTTCCAGGACTTGCGGGTTGACGGGCGTCAATGGGCGCCCGGCGGCCGGGCCGAAGCCGAGCGCGGCGATCAGGTTGTCCGCCGTGAGTGCCGCCATGGCATGACGCGTGCGTACCGAGGCGCTGCCGATGTGCGGGGTCAGTACGACGTTTGGCACGGCAAGGAGATCGGGATGGATGCCGGGCTCGCCCTCGAACACGTCCAGGCCTGCTGCGGCGATCGTGCCATCTCGCAGTGCTTGCGCCAATGCAGCGTCATCGACGATGCCCCCGCGTGCGATGTTGGTAAGGGTCGCGGAGCGCTTCATCAGCGACAGCTCGGCAGCGCCGATCGCGTGGTGGGACGCGGAGGAGTAGGGCACCACGAGCACGAGGTGGTCCGCCTCTTTCAGCAGTGTCTGCCTGTCGACATACCGGGCCGCGCTTTTGGCTTCGAGCGCTTCGGGCAGGCGCGAACGGTTGTGATAGATCACGTTCATGCCGAACCCGGCTGCGCCTCGGCGCGCAATCGCCTGTCCGATCCGCCCCATCCCGAGGATGCCCAGCGTGGCGCCATGCACGTCGCCACCGACGAACATGTCGTAGATACCGGTCTTGGTCCACTCGCCGCGGCGCAGGAAGCGCTCGGACTCTCCAATGCGGCGCGCGGTCGCCATCATCAGGGCGAACCCGTAATCGGCGGTGGTTTCGGTCAGCACGTCGGCGTGTTGGTCACCAGCACGCCCCGTGCCGTGCAGGCGGCGACATCCACGTTGTTGTAGCCCACGCCGACATTGCAGACGGCCTTGAGTTGGGGACAGGCGTCCAGCAACGTGGCGTCGATGCGCTCGCTGCCAGTGCTCATCACGCCATGTTTGCCCTGGAGTCGGCGATTCAGTTCATCGGCGCTCCAGATGGTGTCCTCGGGGTTGTCCTCGACCTCGAAGTGCGTCCGGAGGCGGTCTGCAATGTCGGGAAAGGTGGCCCTGGTCAGAAGAATGGAGGGTCGCATTGTCTTTTCCCTCAGTTCGGGCAGCGCGCCTCGAGCGCATCGATGAACGACCGGTCCCAGCGGCCTTCCTTCATGGCGCGGATCGTCTCTGCTTCGGTGTCCAGATGGGCACGCGCTTTCTTGATGAGCAGTTCGGCCTCTTCCGGCGAAAACGCCATCAACCCGTCCTGGTCGCCCACCACGATGTCGCCCGGATTGACCACCATGCCGCCCACGGACACGGGAACGTTGATCTCTCCGGGGCCGTCCTTGTAGGGGCCACGATGGGTGATGCCGCGCGCGTAGACCGGAAACTCGCGTTCGCGGATTTCGGCCACATCACGGATCGCGCCATCCACGACGACCCCGCGGACGCCGATGTGGGCTGCGTAGAAAGACAGGATGCCGCCGACAACGGCGTTGTTGAGGATGCCCCCGGCATCGATGACCAGCACATCGCCGGGGCGGCAGAACTCGAGTGCACGCAGATAGGTCAGGTTGTCGCCACCGCGTGAGCGCGCGGTGACGGCAGTGCCCGCCATGGTGTGCGCGACAGGACGGTGGTAGGGGTTGAGACCGGTCGTGCCGATGTTGCGGTGCATGTTGTCGCTCAGCGCGGCGACGGGGATCTCACGCAGGGCCTCGAGAATCTTGGGATTGACCTGTGTGGCCGACGGGTTCTTGCGGATGGCTTTGTAGGGCATGGTGCTTCGCGGGTTCTTGGTTGAATGGCGGGACGGCTCGCGACGTGTTCAGTGCAGCTCGGTGACGGCACGGGCGATCCGTGAGCAGCCTTCTTCCAGGATCTCGACCGACGTCGCGATGGACAGGCGGAAGTAAGGTGAGAGGCCGTACGCCGTGCCGGCGACCGTGGCGACCCCGGCGCTTTCGAGCAGATACATGACGACGTCCCCGTCTTCGCTCAACTTCTTGCCGGCGGGTGTGGTCTTGCCAATCAAGCCCGAGCAGTTGATGTACAGGTAGAACGCGCCCGGCGGCGTGGCGCAACTCAGGCCGGGGGTGGCGTTGATCAGCGCGAGCGTTCGATCGCGGCGCTGCTTGTAGACAGCAACGCTCTCTGCAACGAACGACTGGTCCCCGTTCATCGCGGCGGCCGCGGCCGCCTGGCTGATCGAGCAGCAGTTGCCGGTCGACTGCGACAGCAGCGTGTCCATCGCGCGAATCAGGTCGGCGGGACCGGCCACGTAGCCGATACGCCAGCCGGTCATTGCATAGGTTTTCGAGACGCCGTTCACCACCAGCGTGCGATCCCGCAACTCGGGTGCCACAGCCAGGATATGTGGCGTCTTCTCGCCGTCGAAGCGGATGTGCTCGTAAATGTCATCGGTCATCACCATGACGTGTGGATGGCGCGCCAGCACATCGGCCAGTGCGCGGTACTCGTCGGCGGTGTAGGCCGCGCCGGTCGGATTGCTCGGTGAATTGACGAGCAGCCAGCGGGTGCGCGCAGTGATGGCGCCCTCAAGTTGAGCGGGTGTGAGCTTGAAACCGTTGACCTCGGGGCAACCGACGATCACCGGCTTGCCATCGCAAGCGAGAACCATGTCCGGGTAGGAGACCCAGTAGGGCGCAGGCACGATGACCTCGTCGCCCGCCTCGAGCGTGATCGCGAAGGCATTGAAGATCGCGCTCTTGGCGCCATTGGTGGCGATGATCTCGTTCATCGCATAGGTCAAGCTGTTTTCACGCTGGAGCTTGCCTGCGATCGCCTGCCGCAGCTCGACCGTTCCCGCCATCAGCGTGTAGCGCGTGGCGCCCTTGTTCATCGCTGCGGCCGCTGCCTGGCGGATGTGCAGCGGCGTGTCGAAGTCCGGCTCGCCGACGACGAGGTTGACGATGGATTTACCTTGGCGACGCAGCTCGTTGGCGCGATCGGCGGCGGAGGTGCTGGGCGAGGGCTTGATGCGCCGTACGCGCTGTGCAATGCGGGAGGTGGTCATGACTTCCTGGAGTGGGATGGCAGGACCCTACGGTACGCAGATCGCGCTTTCGACGCCAAGACGAGATCGCTCTGGTCGTATAGGGAGAGCTTATGGAACCCCCTGATGACCCCCTCGCTTCGCCAGTGCTAGGCTCGACTTTTGCTTCGGAGGCCGGCGTGAACCTGCGGCGACTCAAGTACTTTGTCAAGATCGTGGACATTGGCAGCCTGACCCAGGCCGCCGAGGTGCTTTTCATCGCCCAACCGGCGCTGAGCCAGCAACTGGCCACGCTCGAGGGCGAGGTGCGGCAGCAACTGCTGGTGCGTACGAAGCGAGGGGTGACCCCGACCGAGGCGGGCAAGGTGCTGTACCGCCATGCACAGATCATCCTGCGCCAGTGCGAGCAGGCGCAAACCGACATGGAGGCCGCGGGGCAGGGCGTCTCGGGCCAGGTGTCGGTCGGTCTTGCTCCGGGCACCGCGGCGGCGGCGCTCTCGCTGCCCCTGCTGCGCACCGTTCGTGCGCGCCACCCGGGCATCCTGCTCTACCTCAATGAGAACTACGGCACCACGCTGAGCGAGTTGATCATGAACGGCCGCATGGACCTGGCCGTGCTCTATGGTGACAAGGCTATCCACGGGCTGACCTTCCTGCCGCTGCTCAAGGAGCCGCTGTATCTGGTCGGGCCGGCGTCGATCCCGGCGCCGGCTCAGCCGGTCCGGCTGGCTGATCTGCGCGAGATGGAGTTGTTCCTGCCGCGTCCCTACAACGTGGTACGCAAGCTGGTCGATGCGGCCTTCAGCGGGATCGGCGGCGCGCCGCGCATTGCGGCAGAGATCGAATCGGCCTTCACGTTGACCGCGGCGGTGGCCGACGGACTGGGCGCCACGATCCTGCCCGCCTCGATGGCCCGCGAGGTGGTGGCCGCGTGTGGTGCCTGGCAGTTCCAGATCGTCGACCCTGTGATCGAGGCGCCTCTGGCGCTGTGCCAGTCGGACCACCTGCCGCTGTCCGAGCCTGCCCAGGCAGTGAAGGACATTCTGCTGGAGTTGGTCACGGAGCTGTCGAGCAACGCCGTTGCGAGCGGCGGACGGCCGATCGCCGCGGCGTCATAAGCGGGCCTTATCCCGGCACAGTCAATCCGTCTTTGGCTTCGCAGCGTTCGCGGGCTACCTTTCATGTCTGCCGTCACGTGTTCGCGGAATGCGTCGGCCACCAAGGAGATCCCGCCGTGATTCGGCGGGTCCGGCATGAACCAGGAACAAATTCGAATCCTCATCGAGGCTTTGGCGGCATCGGAGCTGTCGGAGCTGGAGTACAGCGAAGACGGATGCACGCTGCGGCTCGTGAAGCAAGCGACTTCGAACTCTTTGACCCCGCTCAATCCGGTCGTCGATGGGGATTCTGCGGACGCGCCTGGAAAGGCGAACGACCGCCGCGATGATCACCGCGGGCTGCCTCGAGCAGACCCGTCGGGCGACGGCTCGGGCGCGAGCCCCATCGAGTGCCTCGCGCCGCTTTACGGCGTAATTCATCTCCAGCCCGCGCCGGGTGAGCCCTTGTTCGTGAAGCCGGGGCAATCGGTGCTGGCGGGGCACACGCTGTGCGTGATCGAGGCGATGAAGGTCTTCAACGAAGTTCGGGCAGAGACCGACGCGACCATCGCCGAAGTGCTCGTGCATTCGGGCCAGGAGGTCGAAGCCGGCCAGCGCTTGTTTCGCTTGGCCTGAGGTCGCCATGTTTGACACCGTTCTCATTGCAAACCGTGGCGAAATCGCATTGCGTATCTTGCGCGCCTGTCACGGCCTCGGCATCAAGACCGTGGTCGCGCATTCCGAGGCCGATAGCGACGCCGTTTATGTGCAACAGGCAGACCAGGCGCTGTGTATCGGGCCGGCCAGTCCTGGCCATAGCTACCTCAATCAATCGGCGCTGCTCTATGCGGCGGAGGTGAGCGGAGCGCAGGCGATCCATCCCGGCTACGGCTTTCTTTCGGAGAACGCGGGCTTCGTGGAAAAAGTCGAGCAGGCCGGACTTCAGTTTGTCGGACCGAGCGCCGCCTGCATTCGGGTGATGGGCGACAAGGTGTCGGCAAAGCGCGCAATGCGACGCGCCGGCGTGCCCTGCGTTCCGGGGCCCGATGATGGACTGCCCGACGATCCTCAGGCCGTCCGAGCACTTGCACTCGAAGTCGGCTACCCGGTGATCGTCAAGGCGGCCGGCGGGGGAGGCGGTCGGGGCATGCGCGTGGTGCGGGAGGAGGGCGAGCTGCTGGAGGCGCTCGCGCTCACACGGGAGGAGGCACGGCGCGCCTTCGGCAATCCGGAGGTCTATATCGAGAAGTTCCTGCTGCATCCGCGGCACGTCGAGATCCAGGTGCTTGCCGACAGGCATGGTCACGCCATCTGGCTCGGAAGCCGGGACTGCTCCCTCCAGCGTCGGCACCAGAAGGTGATCGAGGAGGCCCCAGCACCGGGGATCGACGAGGCGCTGATGGCGGAGGTCGGGGAGAGTTGCGCGGCGGCCTGCCGGCAGATCGGCTACTGCGGCGTCGGCACTTTCGAGTTTCTCTACGAGAAGGGCGCCTTCTATTTCATCGAGATGAACACCAGGCTGCAAGTCGAGCACCCGGTGACCGAGATGACCACCGGCATCGACATCGTGCAGCAACAGCTGCGAATGGCGCGCGGCGAGCGATTGACGATCACGCAGGCCGACGTCCTTTGTGCGGGACATTCGATCGAATGCCGCATCAATGCGGAGGACCCCAACAGCTTCGCTCCGTCACCGGGACGCATCACGGGCTGGCGCGTGCCGGGAGGCTTTGGCGTGCGCTTCGATTCGCACGCGGGGGTGGGCTATCGCGTTCCACCGTACTACGACTCGATGATCGGCAAGTTGATCGTGCACGGCGCGAGCCGCGAGGACGCGCTTGACCGCATGCGGCTCGCGCTGAGCGAACTGGAAGTCGAGGGCATCGCAACCAACGTAGCGCTGCATCGCGCGCTCCTTCAGGATGACGGCTTCGTCACCGGGGGGGTCGACATCCACCACCTCGAGCGCTGGCTGCAGCGCAGGAGCACGCAGTGACCCTCTCGACATCTGGATCGGCTCCAACGATGAGCCCGCTCGGCACCACTGCGCTGCTCTTCGAAGCGCCCGGCGCGATGGAGCTTGGTTCACAGCAGCGCATCTGGGCACTCGCGCAGGAGGTGGCCGCATGGCCCGAGGTGCGCGAGGCGGTCCCCGGCATGAACAACTTGATGCTGAGCTTCGTTCGTCCGCCGCGCGTGCTTGACGAGCTGAAGGCACGCCTGGCGGCTTCGTGGGAAGCCGTCACGCCGCTCACCCGCGAGGGCCGCATCGTCGAGTTGCCGGTGCGCTATGGAGGCATGGCCGGCCCACACATGGGGGACGTCGTTGCGCACACGGGATTGTCTGTCGAGGAGATCGTGGAGTTGCACAGCGCGCCGCTGTACTTGGTGTACGCGCTTGGCAGCCATCCGGGCTACTGCTATCTCGGCGGCATGGATCCTCGGATTGCAACGCCGCGGCGCCAGGTGCCGGTGCTCAGCATTCCGGGCGGCGCGGTATCGATCGGCGGCGCACAGACCGGGGTTTCGGCGTCGGCGGGCCCGAGCGGCTGGAACACCATCGGAAGCACCACCATGAGCTTCTTCGACCCGGGGCGAAACCCGCCAGCCACGCTGCAGCCGGGTGACCGCATTCGATTTCTTGTCGAAGGGATAGACGCATGATCGAAATACTTTCCAATGCGGCGCTCGCGACCGTGCAGGACCTTGGGCGCGTGGGCAGCCTGCGCTTTGGCGTCGGTACGGCCGGCGCCATGGACGATCTGGCCTTGGCCGCGGGCAACCTGCTGCTGGGCAATGACCCGGGTGCCGCGGGCATCGAGATCCCTGTCTTTCCATTCAAGGTTCGCTTCGCCGAAGACAGCATCTTTGCGTTGACCGGCGCGGATTGGGGCGCGAAGCTGGATGCCGAATCGCTGCTTCCGTGGTGGTCGCACCATGCACGCGCCGGTCAGGTGCTGTCGCTGGGCGTCCCGCAGGGTAATCAGCGGGCGAGCCGCGCCGTGCTGTGCCTGCCGGGCGGAATCGACGTGCCGGAGGTGCTTGGATCTCGAAGCACGCAGCTGCGTGGCGCCTTCGGCGGCCATGCGGGCCGGGCGCTGCGCAAGGGAGACGTCCTGCGGGCCGCCGATCCGAAGCGCGCCTGCCGCACCGGCTTCGGGCTGGTGCCGCCATCCATCGCCTTGCCTCAGCAACGCGACGGAAAAGTCGCACTGCGGGTGCTGCCTGGCGCCGAGTACCTGGGTTTCGAGGCGACGTCGCGCGAGGCTTTTTGGGCCGGCGAGTGGCGCATCACGGCCCAGAGTGACCGCTACGGATACCGGCTGTCCGGCGCCGAGTTGAGGCCGCTTGCGCCGATGGAATTGCGTTCGCATGGCATCGTTCCGGGCGTGATCCAGGTGCCTCACAGCGGTCAACCCATCATCCAGATGCGAGATGCACAACCATCGGGCGGCTACCCTAAATTTGGCGCGGTGATCGAAGCCGATCTATGGCGTCTGGGCCAGGCGCCGATCGGCAGCCGAATTCGCTTCATCGAGACCACCTGGGAAGAGGCTGTGGCCGCGCTCGATGAGAAGGAAGGCTGGCTCGCGAAGGTGGCGCGCATGGTGGCGCTGCAACGCACCGCGCCAACGGGAGTCGCCGCGTGAAGAAGGCGCCCGACGAACTGCACCAGATCGCCCGCTGGATGGCGGCGTACGGCATCGGCTTTCTCGAGTTGCGTATGCCGGAGGCGACCGTGCGGCTGGGGAACGGCGGTCAACGCAACGATGATGCGCCGCCTCTGGACACCGTGACTTCCGCTTCGGTCGGAGTGTTCCTTCATGCACACCCTTGCGCCTCGGCGCCATTCGTGCGCGCCGGCACGCACGTACACGCCGGGAAGACGCTGGGACTGCTGCGCATCGGCGTTCTTCTGTTGCCGGTGACCGCCTCCAGAGCCGGCACCGTCGCCGCGCTGCGCGTGGAGGATGGCGCAACAGTGGGCTATGGCGCTGCACTGGTCGACCTGCACCCCCTCTGACATCCAAGGACGCTCTCATGGACATGGACCTGAACGCAGACCTCGGGGAGGGATTCGGCTGCTGGCGCATGGGCGATGACGAGGCTCTACTGGGCATCGTCTCATCCGCGAACGTCGCTTGCGGCTTCCATGCAGGCGACCCGCAGACGATGGACCGCACCGTGCGCACCGCACTGGAGCGCGGCGTCGACGTCGGCGCGCACGTCGGCTTTCCGGACCTGGTCGGTTTCGGCCGCCGGGCCATCCAGATGGACACGCGCGAACTCGTCGCGGCGGTCGTCTACCAGCTCGGTGCTCTGGCCGGCATCGCACGCACCGTCGGGCACCGCATGACGCACATGAGCTTTCACGGCGCGCTCGGCAACATGGCGGCGGCGGATGCGGAACTCGCGGCGCCGCTGGTGCGGGCGGTGGCGGACTTCGATTCGTCGCTCACGATCAGTTCTTCGGCCAGCCGGGCCATCGAGGATGCGGCGGATCGCTGTGGGCTGCGTATCCGTACTACTTTCCTGGCCGATCGCGCCTGTGATGACACGGGCCTGCTGGTCCCACGCAAGCTGCCGAACGCGGTGATCCACGACGCGGATCAGGTGTTGGCTCGTGTGCGTCAATTGCTGGAAGAGGGGACCGTCACCACCTATACCGGCAACAAGATACCGATGCGCGTGCACTCCATCCTGGTCCACGGCGACACCCCGGGCGCAGTGACCCTCGCGCGCGGGGTGCGCGAGGTGGTCGAGGCGCACGGTCGCGTCGTTCCGATCTCACGCCAGTCTGCTTGACGCAGCCCGTTGAAACGGCACGGACATGGTGCTTTCCCTAAGCCCACCTGCACCCTTCGAGGGCGACATAAGAGTGGCTTATCTCTCCACAGCCAATCCGTCTTGGCGCGACCGACGTGCGGTCGATACAGTGAATTCAAGCCGACGAAAAAGGGCCAAATAGCCACGGTCAAACAGGTCGCCCCTCTTCAGAAAGAAAGTGATCCCATGCCCTTCTCCGATTACAAGACCGCCCTCGTGACAGGGGCCTCCTCCGGCATCGGCGCCGCAGTCGTCGAGCGCCTTCGCAAGGAAGGCCTGGAGGTCCACGCGTTGGCCCGGAGCGGCGACAAGCTCAAGGAACTCGCCGCGCGCACGGGCTGCATCCCTCACGCGATCGACGTGAGCGACCTGGAAGGCGTGACCAGGCTCACGAAGGAGGTCAAGTTCGATGTGCTCGTGAACAACGCCGGCGTCGATCGCCCTGGCTCGATCCTGACGGCCGATGCCGAAGGAATCGACCTCCTGGTGGACGTCAACCTGCGCGCCGTGCTGCATCTCTGCCGCCTCGTCGTTCCGGGCATGGTGGCCCGCGACAACGGTCACGTCGTCAACATCAGTTCGATCGCCGCCGCCTACAACTTTGGCGGCAACAGTACCTACCACGCGACGAAGGCCGCCGTCAGCATGCTATCGAGCCAGTTGCGCGTGGACTGCTTCGGCAAGCGAGTGCGCGTGACCGAGATCTGCCCGGGGCGGGTCGCTACGGATATCTTCGCGCACGTTCATGGCGACTCCGAGGAGACGCGCAAGCGCTTCGTCGATGGCTACGAATTGCCAGAGGCCCCGGACATCGCCAGCGCCATTGCTTTCGCGATCGCGGCACCTGTCGCTGTGAACATCGGCCACATGGAGATCACGCCCACGCTGCAGGTACCCGGCGGCCTTTCCACCGCCAAGCCGGAGATGGTGCGGGCCTGACCAAGCCGCCTGTCCAACGAGAGGACCTCATGAAGGACTTCGACCTCTTCGCCATCCTGCTGAAGCCCGATTTCGGCGCCATGCTCCTGCATGGATTGGCGCTGACCCTGAAGATCGCACTCGGCTCATGGCTGCTCGCGATGTCGATGGCCATCCTTCTGCTGGTGGTCCGTCTCGGCACCAACCGCGTGGCGGAGCGCGTGGTAGCAGCCTATGTGTCTTACCACCGCAACGTGCCGACGCTGGTGCAGCTGATGCTCTGGTACTTCGGCATCTTCAGCCTGTTGCCTGACGCCGTTCAGGCCTGGCTGTCAAACAACAACGCAGAGGCACTCATTTCGGTGGTCGCGCTGGGCCTTTGCCAGGCGGCCTACTTCAGCGAAGACATGCGTTCGGGGCTGCGTGCGATTGCGCCGGGACAATCGGAGGCAGCGCGTGCACTCGGCCATGGCTACTTCGGTGCAATGCGGCATGTCTTGCTGCCACAGGCGGTGCGCAACGCCGTACCCGCGCTCGTGAACCACAGCGTGTCGCTGTTCAAGAACAGCAGCCTTGCGATGGCCATCGGCGTGGCGGAACTGACCCACGCGGTCAAGGAGATCGAGAGCCAGAGCTTCCGTACCTTTGAGACCTACAGCCTCGCGACGGTGATGTATCTGCTGGTCTCGCTGCTGATCATGGCCGTCGGCGCGGCGATCTCGCGGCACTATCGCACTGCCGCGGCGAGGTAAGGCACATGTTCGGCATCTTCGACATCCTGCGCGACAACTGGCTGCTGCTTCTGGTAGGTCAATATCCGAACGGGCCGCTGGGGGGGATATGCGCCACCCTCATTCTCTCGGTGCTCGGCATTGTGCTGGCGTTTCCTGTATCGGTGGCGCTCGCGCTGGCACGCCTGTCTCCCTGGCGCGCGCTGCGCTGGCCTACCACTGTGCTCGTGTACGTCGTGCGCGGTGTGCCTCTGCTGATGGTCATCCTGTGGGTCTACTTCCTTCTGCCGCTTCTGACCGGAACGGAGATCTCTGGCTTCACGACCATGCTGTGCACGCTGGTTATCTATGAAGGCGCGTATTTGTCGGAAGTGGTCCGCGCCGGCATCCAGGCCCTCCCCAAGGGACAGACGGAAACAGCCCGCGCGCTGGGCCACAGCCACCTGGGCACCATGGCTTTCGTGATCCTGCCCCAAGCCCTCTACAACATGCTCCCGAGCATGCTCAGCCAGTTCATCTCCACCATCAAGGAGACCACGTTGGGCTATGTCATCAACGTGCAGGAACTCACCTTTGCGGCGAACCAGATCAACAACCAGCTGCTGACCAAGCCGTTCCAGGTCTTCTTCATCCTCGCGATGACCTACTACGTGGTGTGCTTCAGCCTCACGCAACTCGCGCAATGGCTCGAGCGGCGCGTCGCCCACAAGCGCCTTGGAACGACAACCCCCGCCACTTCGGAAGACGACCCGCCGCTGCCCTCGGTAGCAGCCAATCCGTGACACCGCGATTCGACGGTGAACCCTATGCCAAACGGAGACAAAACCATGGATTCTCTTGAACACAAAGCTGCTGAGCTCAAACCGCCGGGCGAGGACGACACCATGATTCTGTTTTCGAACATCAACAAATGGTATGGCGAGTACCAGGCCCTGACGGATGTGAACGCCGAGGTCAAGAAGGGGGAGGTGGTCGTGGTCTGCGGTCCTTCGGGCTCCGGTAAGTCGACCCTCATCCGCACGGTCAACCGGCTCGAGGAAATCAGGTCCGGCCAGTTGCTCTTCGACGGCCATGACATCCATGCGCCGATGAGCGGCAATGCACTCAACAAGCTGCGCAGCCGCATTGGCTTCGTCTTTCAGAGTTTCAACCTTTTCCCGCATCTCTCCGTGCTCGACAACATCGTGCTTTCTCCCGTGCGCGTGCTGGGTGTCAGGCGCAGTGATGCCAAAGTCCGGGCCGGCCAGTTGCTGGAGCGCGTGGGCCTGTCGAACAAGGCCAATTCATATCCAGCGCAACTGTCTGGCGGTCAGCAGCAACGCGTCGCGATCGCCCGCGCCCTCGCGATGGAGCCGCCCGCGATGCTCTTCGACGAGCCGACCAGTGCGCTCGACCCGGAGATGGTGGGAGAGGTGCTCTCGGTCATGCGAAGTCTGGCCAATGACGGCATGACCATGATGTGCGTCACCCATGAGATGAACTTCGCGCGCGAGGTGGCTGACCGGGTCTGGTTCATGGACGCCGGCCGCATCCTCGAAAAGGCCGACCCGGAAACCTTTTTCACCCGGCCCCAGCATCCGCGCGCACAGCGCTTCCTGTCTGACCTGCGTGCGCATTGACCGCGGGACCTATTCGCTCTTTCACGCCTGAACATCTTCCAGGAGTTTCCATGCCCAAAACCAACGTCACCCGTCATGCCGCTCTCACCGCGGTCCTCTGCGCATGCTCGCTCGCGGCACAAGCCGACCAGTGGGCCGAGATCAGTGCGCGCAAGGAACTCAAATGCGGCACCTTCGCCGACGTGCCGCCCTTCGCAGCGCCGGACCCCAAGACGCGCGAGATGGTGGGTCATGACGTTGACCTCTGCAACGCGATCGCGAAGGAACTCGGTCTGACGGCCAAGGTCACTCCGTTGTCGGTTGAAGCGCGGGTGCCGGAGGTCAAGCTCGGCCGGGTTGACGTGACCATTGCCAACCTGGCCTATACGAAGAGTCGTGGCGAGCAGATTCAGTTCAGCGATCCGTACTACGTCGCTAAGGAAATGCTGGCGGTGAAGGCTTCAGACCCAGGCACGACCAAGGCCGACTTCAAGGGCAAGCGCTTGAGCTCGACCAAAGGCTCGACATCGGAGCTGTCGATCAAGATGAATGGTTCCGACCCGGTGACGTTCCAGGATACCGGGTCCGCTTTCATGGCCGTCCAGCAGAACAAGTCGCAAGGCATGGTGGCAAACACCATGACCATCACGAAACTGGTCAATCAGTCGAAGAGCGAGGGCGTCGCACTCAAGATGATCAAAGAGCCGATGGTCTTCCAGCCCGTCGGTGTCGGAATGAAGAAGGACGAGCCCGTGCTGCTGGCCAAGGTGAATGAAGCGCTCTATTCGTTGGAGAAGAAGGGCGAGTTGGACAAAATCTGGAACAAATGGCTAGGCCCGAACACCGAGTACAAGATGACGCGCGAGGAAAAGGTCACACCACTTTCCGACCTGAAGTTCGAGCTTCTTCCTTGACTGTCGAAGTTCAGCCTTCCCCGCATAAGGCGCAAGGCGTTCGAGGTCAGAGCCCTCCGCCTCGGCAGTGATCGGGCCGACGGTCAGCGTCAACAGACTGCAGAGGCATCCCATTGCAATCAACAGGCAGAAAAACAACGTTGTCGTTTCCGCTCCCGTGCGCAGGAAGATCCAGAACGATACGAAGGCACCTACTGCTGACAGAACCATGACGGGCTTTCGGCCGATGCGGTCCGACAGCGCCGGCAAAGTCAACGCGCCGATCGCTCCCCCGAAACCAAGCGAAGACAGCACAAAGCCCATCTGGTCCATGCCGAGGTGCAGATAGTCGACGAGATAGCTTGGAAAGAGTGCCGCGACAACGACGATGCAGGTCAGCCAGAACAACTGACAGAGGACCGCGAGTGGCACGTTGCGGTACCTGAAGACCTCGTGCCAGCAATGCTGCCCGGCGTCATGCGTCATGCGTCATGCTGTGAGCGGCGATCTGGCGCGGCGAAGACTGGCGCAGGACCTTCTGCGACAGCATCGCCACAATGAGTCCGGGAACCGCGACAAGCAGAAAGATCCCATTCATAGCCTTTGGGCCGATCGGAATCCGAGTCGGAGGCTGCGGGCATGGCGGCGGCTGCGATGGTTGGAATCGGGATCATCTGGCTTCCTTGCGGTTGAGTTGGGAGTTGCGAATCTCGGATGCGGATGCGGATGCGCCGCGCGATGCGACGAACTCGTTGTTGTTCACGAAGTCCGCCGGCAGCTGCGGACCCCAGAGGTACATGGAGTCTTCGGGCGGGTGGTTCGCGGCGGGCCATAGCGTGCCGCTCGGAACGAAGTCCATCTCGGCGGAGTACTCGGCGAACGATCCCCAGGGGTCTCGCACGTAGTGAAAGTAGTTGGAGCCGAGAACGTGACGGCCGGTACCCCAGCCTTGCGTGTAGCCCGCCTTGCGCATCTGCTCTGCACCAGCGCCCACCTCGTCGACGCTGGCCACGTCCCATGCACTGTGGTGCCAGCCTTTGGCGCCGCCTGCGGCGAATGCGATGAGGTGATGGTCGCTGCCGTGTCGCGCGTGTGTGAAGGCGACGGCATTGCCCGAGCGGTCCGACAGGCGCAACCCCAAGGCGTTGCGATAGAACGCGAGGGACATGTCGACGCTCGATGTGAACAGGACGACGTGCGACAGGCGTCCAGGGTGTACTCGACTGGCGCCTGCGCGGGACTGCGAGCCACGCTGACCGGCGCGCCGGGCAATCCCTTCAATGGGCGCCAGGCCCGAGGGGGTTGTTTTGGGTCCGATCTTGAGCTGAAGCAGGTTCCCGTCCGGATCGAGAAACCATGTGCCTATGCGATCCACATAGGGCAACCCTATCGCAGGACGCGCACCAGCACGTTGCAGTTGGGAACACAAGCCTTCGAACTCTTCCGCGAAGCAGTTGAGGCTCAGGTAAGCCAGTCGCTTGCGAGCCCCCTCGTGAATGCGCGCCCAGGTGTGCGAGTGGCCTTGCGCGCTGAGCTCGAGACTTTGCTGCCGCTTGGCAACCCGCAGTCCAAAGCTCGAGAAGAATGCCTCGGCCTCCGGCAGCGAAGGCACTTCGAGGGCGAAATGGTCGATGGAGTGAATTCCGAAGCGTGACTCGTCAGCGATGTTCCAGGACATGGCGGTCTCCTTGGGGGTGGTGTCAGGGGTGTGTTGGCAATGCGAGCACGGTGCGCATCGCCAGTTCGAGCCTTTCGGCAGGCTTGTCAGGCATGTCCCGCTCTCGCCAGGCGATGTGGCGATCCGGGCGCACGAGCACGCAGCCGGTATCCGACAGTTCGGAGACCTTGTGCCAGCGTCCGTCGACGTCATGGGCGTCGCAGTTCGGTCCGCCGATGGAATGGACGTTGAGGTCGATGCCCAGGCGCCGGGCGACTGCGGCAGCCGCGATGCGCCACTCTTCGCCGCCGACGCCGGTCAGCAGGGTGAAGCGGCCGTTTCCAACCAGGTCCAGGGTCGATACCCGCGAGTGCCCCTGCTGGAGCCACGCATGCGGAAGGCTGGCGCCCGGCTGCGTCGTGGCCGTGTAGTAGAGCTCGCTGTCTCGCACCGGGGGAGGGCGCACGCGCCCGTCCGGAACGACTGCGCCGGAGTCGTACATCTGGCCGAGTTCCACACCGTGGCAGTTGAACTGATAGTTCTGCAGATCGACCGCATCGCGCAGTGCATCACGCCGCTCGCGGCCGCGCGCCGTGTCGCTGAATAGCTCGTCGAGATTGGCCCAGCCTTCGGCTTCAGTCTGCCCCGGTGCGAATCCGAGTGCCCTGGAAATCGGGCGCATGTTTTTTTCGATACGCCCTTGATGTGGATGGCCACGTCGTCACTACCGATGGTTGCGCGGGCCCGGGCGATGAGGGCTTGCTCGCTCAAGTCGGCTTCCCCGGCGGCGGGGTCGTACATCGAGACCATCACCCACTCGGTGAAGGGCTTCACGCAGATGTAGGTTCCGCTGCCCACGAAGTAGTCATTGCCCGGTTGAGTGATCCAGTAGAGGACTCCGGGCCGATGGGCTACGTAGGGAGTGAGATCCGCTTCGATCCAGACGTTCAGTGCCGCGCCCAGGCCCATCTCTCCTTCCATCTCGAAACCCATGGAACTTGCGACCACACTGTTGTCGCCGTCTGATCCGATCGCATAGCGAGACACGACCTCGAACTCTTCGCCACTGAGCCGGTCACGGCAGATGGACCGAACGGCATCATCGGTCTGCGTCATCGAAACCAGCTCGGTATTGAAGAGGAACTTGCCCCCGAGTTCGCGCGCCACATCGAGCAGGATCGGCTCCATGACGTGCTGCGGGATGTTGCACATCGCGCTTGAAGGCGCCTTGCAGGTGTCCGGAGAGCGCCTGCAGGATGAACTCGGTGTCTTCGAGCCATCGGAAGATGCGCTGGCGTTCACGGCGGACGGCATGACCGATTTCATCCTCGGATCGGCGGTCCCGCATCCGCACGACCTGGTGCTGGGCTACTACTCCGTTCACACGTCGCGCGCAGCTCTCCAGGAAGGCGAGGCGGAGATCGCTCGAATCGGCAGGCGGCTTCGCGCGGAGGGTCGCCTGCGTTAGACCAGGCGACGCGTGTGTGCAGGCTTGACTCATCACAGGAGACCGAAATGAAGCTTTGGAGACTTGTCGAAACGCACCACGAGAAGCTCGGCGCCGCGTTGTTCATTCTTCCGTGCCTTGTGGTTCCGTTCGTGGCGGCACTCATCGCATACGGCCTTGCACTACTCGTCCACTAGAAACCAGGAAAGTCAGCCATGAGCACAGTCATTCGTTTTCACGCATACGGTGGACCCGAAGTCCTCCAAGTGGAAAGCCACGGTTGGCGATCCAGGGCCAGGCCAGGTGCATCTGCGGCACGAGGCCATCGGCATCAACTTCATCGACACGATCTTTCGCCAAGGGATCTATCCGGTTGCATTGCCTTCAGTCCCCGGCGTCGAAGGCGCCGGCGTCGTCAAGGCAGTGGGTCCTGGTGTCAGCGAGTTTGGCGTTGGCGACCGCGTGGCTTATTTCCTGTCGCCGGGCAGCTATGCAGCCGAGCGGCTGATCGAGGCCGAAGCGCTGGTGAGCCTCCCCGAGGATGTATCGACGGAAGAGGCCGCCGCCGTGTTGACCAAAGGCCTGACCGCCTGGACCGCCTTGAACGGATTCCATAGGCTCCAGCCGGGCGAAACGATCCTTGTGCAAGGCGCCTCCAGCAGCGTCGGCCTGTTGCTGTCGCGCTGGGCCAAAGCCAGAGGTGCGACCGTCATCGGCACGGCTGGCGCGAATAAGCGTGACGCGCTGCGGCCGGATGTAGACCACGCGCTCGTCTCAAGCGATCAAGACCTGGCGGCGCAGGTTCGCGCGATCGCGCCGCGAGGCGTGGACGTCGTCTACGAGTTCGTGGGGAGGGCGACCTTTCAAGCATCGGCACAGGCCGTTCGCGAAGGGGGCACGATCGTCAACATCGGCGCGGCCTCGGGCGCCCCGGACATCGAAGCTTCTGCGCTCGCGGCGCGTGGCGTCAAGTTGACGGGCGGCCCAATGGCGCAGCACCTGAAGGGTGACGCGCGTGCCGAGGCGACAAAAGCCGTCTTCGATGCGCTTCGCGCCGGTACTTTTGGGCAGATCGACATCACCCGGTATCCGCTGACCGAAGCAGCCCGTGCGCACCAGGACATCGCGGCCCGCCGTCGCCCGGGGTCGGCCATTCTGGTGCCCTAGTTCTCAGGTCCGCGGCAGGGCCCTCGCGCGCGTCGGGTGCTTGACCGCTCGCGCGCTGTGCGTATGCTCATGACGGCGGCTTCGGTCAAGTCCTTGATTGAAAGGATTCGCTTGCACGTTCCAGGTCAACCGAGAAACCTACAAAGCCCGCGGCGCATTGACGTGTGCAACGGTGACGCGGACGGCCTCTGTGCGGCCGTGCAATGGCACTGGCACGATCCGTCGCCGGCGACTTTGTTGACCGGCCTGAAGCATGACATCGCCTTGCTCGCGCAGGTGGACGCCGAGCCCGGTGATGAAGTCAACGTGTTCGATCTTTCGATGGAGCGCAACAGCGCCGACCTGCTTCGCCTGCTGGAGGCCGGCGTTCGCGTGCGCTACTTCGATCACCATGTGGTCAAGCGCATTCCCGACCACCGGCTGCTTGAATCGCACATCGATTGCGCGAGCGACGTCTGCACCAGCCTGCTCGTCGATCGGCATCTCGACGGCGCTTATCGTGCCTGGGCCATGGTGGGCGCGTATGGAGACAACCTGTCGATGACCGTCGAGCGACTCTCGCCAGGCACCGGCTTCGACACGGGGGACCATGCGTTGCTTCAGCGGCTCGGCGAGGCGATCAACTACAACGCCTATGGCGACGACGAGCGCGACGTGTGCATCGCGCCGCGGCGCTTGTATGAAGTCATGGTGCGCTATGAGGACCCGCGTGACATGCTGGCGCACGAGCCTGTCGTCGACGAGATCGATGCGATGCGCCGCAAGGATCTCCGGCAGGCTTTCGTGGTGCCTCCGCTGTGCGAGGGCGCGCTCGCCAGTGCGCACCTGCTGCCCGATGCGCCCTGGAGTCGGCGCGTGCTCGGCTGCTTTGCCAACGAACTCGCGAACGCCGAGCCCGAGCGCGCGCACGCAGTGCTGAAAGCGCAGGGGCAGGGGTATGCCGTGAGCGTCCGCGCACCGCTGGCCTCGCCGTGGGGAGCGCATGAGTTGTGCCGCGAATTCGGCGGCGGAGGCCGAGCGCGAGCCGCAGGCATCGACGGCCTGGCGCTGGAAGAGCTACCCCGCTTCGTCGAAGCCTTTGCCCGAAAGCGGTGGAACGAGCCGCCTCCCGCGAGCCAAGGGTGCTGAGGTCACGGCCACCGAGTGCCCCCGCCCGGGCGGGGTTTTGTCGCCCGCGCCAATAATCCGCAGCCACTGGCGGCGCCAGTCCTTCTGCCCTCCTTTCCAAGACTCCTCCATGCTTGAGATTGACTTGTCCGTGCAAGCCGACGCGGTTCGCAATGTCCTTGCGACTCACGGAATTCACCGTGCGTTGGCAATGCTCAACGACCGGACCGAATATCGGTACACCGGCCTTTACAAGCTGGACGGCGACACAATGCGCGCGGCGCATGTGTTCGACCGGAGCGCCGAATACCGCACGTGGCTGAAAGTCGTTCCGCTCAGCAAGAGCCTTTGCAGGTTCGCGATCGAGAAGGGGCAATTCATGACGAGCCACGCCTCCAAGGATCTGGCGTTGGCGGACCATCCCCATGCCGGTCTCATCGAGTCCTATTACGGACGCTTGCTCACCCGCAGCGATGGCACGCCGTATGGAACCTTCATCCATTTCGACGTCGAGCCGCGAATCATTTCGCCGGACGAGGTGAAGTTCTTGCGGGAAGTGACGCCTGTCTTTCTGCGCTATGCGGATTAAGGCCGGGTATCGAGGCCGGCGTTAGCGTAAACGGGGTGTCCGAGTCAGTGGTGGTTGTCGACTTTTGTAGGACTTGCGACCGTCCCGCCGCAAGGGGCGCAGAGCGGATGCAGGCGTCACTATCATGCGTCCGACTAATCTTTTGTGCAGTGCACCCACATCTGCCACTGTCGCAGTTCGCGATCAATGACCGCTCGACTTCTCTTGATTCAAGGCGTCCCTTCCCGAAACAGCGGGCAGCAGGTGGTCTCATCCGGCACCCTGGCCTCGCTCTTCGAAGCCCGATGCGCTGGCGGCGGCAATCGTCCAGCCTACGCGGTGCTGCGAGACGACCTGACGACGGCCGAAAGCCTGACCTACGCTGAACTGGGCGAGCAGTCACGCGCGATGGCCGCACGTCTTGTCACGGTCACGCAGCCGGGCGACCGGGTGTTGCTCGCCTTGGCGACCGGGCTGGACTTCGTGCGCGCCTTCTGGGCCTGCATGCTGACCGGCCGTGTGGCCGTACCTGTTCCGCCGCCCGATCCGATCCGGCTGCTGCGCGCAGGTCCGCGTCTGCGCCTCATCGTGGACGACGCGGGTGCAAGCCTCGTCTTGATCGGTGAATCGATCCGCCAATCCGCGGGCGATCTGCTCGGCCCGCAAGACGCCGCCCACGCGCGCTGGCTCACGCCCGGTGAACTCATGGCCCTGCCGCCAGCCGAAGCACCCGAGGGGCCCGTGGCGCCCGACACACTCGCCTATCTGCAATACACCTCAGGATCGACCTTGGCGCCGCGCGGCGTGTGCATCACCCATGGCAACGCGCTTGCCAATGCACGCGCTCTGATCGTCGCCAGCGGCGCAGACGCCGAGAGCAGGGTGCTCACGTGGCTGCCGCAGTTTCACGACTACGGGCTGATGTTCGGCGTCCTGGCGCCGATGGAACTCGGCATCGCCAGTTGGCTGATGTCGCCCTTGACCTTCTTGCGCCGGCCCCTGCGTTGGCTGGACGCGCTCGGCGCTTTGCGAATCACACACAGCGGCGCGCCGGATTCCGCCTATGCCACCTGTCTGCGCCACTTGGCGGGGCAGCCTTATGGCGGCGATCTGTCCACTGTGGTGTCGCTTAGTTGCGGCGCCGAGCCGATCCGAGCCGGTACGGTGCAGCGCTTTCTTCAGGCTTGTGCGCCGGCAGGTTTGCGGCCCGCGTCGTTCTCGCCAGGGTACGGGTTGGCCGAATCGGTGCTCGGTGTGACTTGCGTCGCGCACGACAAGCCTCCGAGACTGCTCCACCTGAACGCTGCGGCTTTGCAGACGCACCAGGTGCGCAAGCAGTTCGTTGCAGATGGCACGACGCGCACGCTTGTCAGCTGCGGAGCGCCTCTGCGGGACACAGAAGTGGCGATCGTTGCCACGGACACTCGCATGCGTTGTCCGGCGGATCGCGTTGGCGAGATCTGGGTGCGCTCGCCCGCAGTCGCGGAGGCGTACTGGCGTCAGCCCGAGCAGTCGCGCGCCGTCTTCGGCGCCACGCTGGCCGACGGACCGGGCCCATGGCTGCGCACCGGCGACCTGGGCTTTGTCGACCACGGGGAACTGTTCGTGACCGGCCGGCACAAGGACCTCATCGTCATCCGCGGCGAGAACCACTATCCGCAGGACATCGAACAAACGGCCGAGCTGGCTCATCCCGCGATTCGCGCAGGCTTCAGCACGGCCTTCGGCGTTGAAGGCGGGATTGAAGGCGAGCAGGGCGACCAGGGCGAGGCCGTGGTGATCGTGCTCGAAGTCGAGCGTCTCACCGCCAGCGCAGACGCGGCAGACATTGCGCGCGCGGTGCGCCGGGCAGTGGCGCAGGCGCATGAGGTGCCCATTGAAGCGGTGGCGGTGGTTCGGGCCGGCGTCCTGCCTCGCACGTCCAGCGGAAAGGTCCAGCGCCAGTCGACCCGCCAAGCGTGGCTGGCCGGCGAACTCGACCTGCTGGCGGTGGAGCGGCAGGGTCGCGGGACAGCGCAGGTTGCGCCGCGCGATGCCGGCGAGCAGGCCGTGTGGGACATCTGGCAAGAGGTGCTGGGCACCAGCGCGTTCGGCGTGCTCGAAACCTTTGCCGAACTCGGTGGCAATTCACTCATGATGTCGCAAGTCGCATCGCGACTTCACGATCGGCTGGGCGTGCTGCTGCCCCTGGAGGCGCTCTTCGAGCACGCCACGGTCGCAGCGCTGGCTGCCCGTGTCGCGGAGGCGATGCGAGACGATGCGCCCGCGGCGGCCGCGACCATCGTCACCGTGCCGCGGGGCCAGCCGCTGCCCGTCTCGCTTTCGCAGCGGCGCATGTGGGTGATCCAGCAGTTCAACCCGGCCTCCGTCGCGTACAACGTCGAAGTCTCGCTTCGGCTGCGAGGGCCGCTCGACCATGGGCTCTTCCAGCGAGTAGCCGAACGATTGGTCGAGCGCCACGAGGGCTTGCGCACCTACTTCAGGATGGAGGGGAGCGAGCCGGTCCAGTTGATCCTGCCGAGCTTCCCAGTGCAGGTGGAGCACATCGATCTCCAGGCGCTGCAGCCCGGCGAACGATTGGCCACTGCCCGTGCGCTGTTGCGCGAGCGCGCGGCCACGCCGTTCGATCTGGCACAGCCGCCGCTTCACCGGGTGACACTGCTGCGGCTGGGCGCGGACGACCACGTGTTTCTCTGGCTCATGCACCATGCGATCACTGACAACTGGTCGATGGCGGTGCTCATGCGCGAGATGCTCGCTCTCTACTCGGCGTTGCGCGACGGTCGCGAGCCCCGGCTTGCCCCCATGCCCATCGAGTACGCCGACTATGCCGTCTGGCAGCGCTCGCCGCAGATGGTGTTGCAGCGCCAGCGCCAGATGGACTATTGGCTCGATCGCCTGCGCGGCCTGGAGCCGATGTCGCTGCCGATCGACTTTGCGCGGCCTCAGCAGGGCGCCTACCGAGGCGCGAAAGTCTCGGCCGCATTGCCCTTGCGGCTGCGCGAAGCAGTACGTGATTTCTGCTCACGGCACAGCGTGACGCCGTTCGTGATGCTGCTGGCGGCTTTCAAGCTCATGCTCTCACGGCAAGCGGGCACGACCGACATCGCCGTGGGCACGCCCATCGCCAACCGTCACCATCTGGCCACCGAGCAGTTGGTCGGAACGCTCGTCAACACTCTGGTGATGCGCACGGATCTCTCCGGCGACCCCGGCTTCCTGCAACTGGTGCGGCGCGTGCGCGACACGGCGCTCGAGGCCTATGCCAACCAGGACGCGCCTTACGACGAACTCGTGGAAGCCTTGGGGCAGGGCGGAATGACGCAATCCGAAGGTCTGGTGCGCGTCCTGTTCAATGTGCTCAATGCGCCGGTGGGCGGACTGGAGCCCGTCGACTTCAGCTACGAGGAATTCGAGCACGAGCGCACGGCATCGCAGTTCGATTTTTCGATTCACATCGACACCGAGTTCGCGCACCGCATCCACCTCGAATACTCGACCGAGCTCTATGCGGGTGTGACCGCCGAGCGCATGCTGGAGAACTTCATTGCCCTGATCGAACAGGTGCTGGCCGACCCGGAGCGGCCGTTGTCCGCCTACTCGGTGGTTGCTCCGGCCCAACTGGCCCTGCTTCGCAACAACTGGAACGCCACGCAGATGCCGCTGCCCGAGCAGCCGGTGCTGCATCGGCATCTGCGCACAGCCAGCGAAGCATGGCGCGACAAGGTCGCCGTGGTGGATGCGTCCGGGCGCGAGATGAGCTACGGCGAACTCGAGGCGCAATCGAACATGCTGGCCCGCGCGCTGCGTGCGCGTGGCATCGCGCGGGGGCACCGCGTCGGGCTGAGCCTGCCGCGCGACGCCTCCATGCTGGTGGCGCTGCTCGGCGTGCTGAAGTCGGGCGCAGCCTATGTCCCGCTGGACCCAACCTTTCCTGCGGCCCGCATTGGCTATATGGCCGAGGATGCCGACCTTTCCGCCATCCTGGTCCCGCAGGCTCTGGCCGCGCCTTTCGATGGCGTCGATGTGCCATTGCTCGACCCGAATGTCCTCGGAACCGCCGATGCATCGACTCTCGCGCTGGCGCCGGATGCGGCGCTGGATGCCCAGCCGCTGGATGCGGCCTACATCATCTACACGTCGGGCTCAACGGGCCAACCCAAGGGCGTCGCGTTGCCGCACCGGGCCGCGGTCAATTTCCTGGTGGCGATGGCGCGTGAGCCAGGACTGCTCGAGAGCGATCGGCTGGTGGCGGTGACCACACTGTCGTTCGACATCGCAGTGCTCGAACTCCTGCTGCCGCTTGCAGTGGGCGCGCAAGTCATCGTGGCGAGCCGGGAGCAGGTCGGTGACCCGACGCAATTGCGCGAACTGCTGGAGCGCCATGAGGCCACCGTGATGCAGGCCACGCCGTCGGCCTGGCGCGCGCTCCTCGACACCGGCTGGACCGGTGGGCCGGGCTTTCGCGCGCTCATCGGCGGCGAGCCGCTGCAGCCCGCCTTGGCCGAGCAACTCATGGAACGCAGCACGGCGCTGTGGAACATGTATGGCCCGACCGAAACCACCGTGTGGTCGACGTGCTGGCAGGTGCAATCGCCAGAGCAGGGCATCAGCATCGGCCGCCCGATCGGCAATACCTCTGTGTGGGTGCTCGACTCGCTTGGCCAGCCGTGTGCCATCGGTGCGCCTGGTGAAGCATGCATTGGCGGAATGGGTGTCGCGCTGGGCTACCACCGGCGCGATCAATTGACGGCCGAGCGCTTCGTGCCCGATCACTGGAGCGACGAACCCGGCGCGCGCCTGTACCGTACGGGCGACCTGGTTCGATGGCGCCACGACGGCGTGCTCGAACACATGGGCCGGCTGGATCATCAGGTGAAGGTGCGCGGCTTTCGCATCGAGCTGGGCGAGATCGAGGCGGCTTTGTCGGCACACCCTTCGGTTCGCGAGTGCGTGGTCCACACGCGCTCCGAAGGCGAAGACGATGTCCGACTGGTTGCCTATTGCGTAACGCACACACAGGGGACCGATCCGGCCGCGCTACGGCAGTTTCTTCGCGAGCGCCTGCCGGACTACATGCTGCCGCAGCACTTCGTCTGCCTGGACCAACTGCCGCTGCTCCCAAACGGCAAAATCGATCGCAGCGCGCTGCCAAAGCCCGCCAGCGATGCAGGGGCGGCATCGCAGCAACCCAGCGAACGGTTGCCGACACCCGAAGAAATCGCCATCGCCGAAATCTGGTCCGACCTGCTTGGCCAGGAAGACATCTCGCCCGCGGACAATTTCTTCGACCTGGGAGGCCACTCGTTGCTGGCCATGCGCGCGGTGCTGCGCATTCGCGAACGCCTGGGCTGGAACATCGCACCCATCCGCCTGGTGTATGAGACGCTTGGCCAGATCGCGCGAAAAGAAAACCTGGCGAGGCAATGAACGCAATGAACGCAATGAACCGCGCTCGGCGTCATTGACCAGGCATCAGGTCAAGAGCACGTCCCGAACTCCCTGGCCTCCCCAGCCCGTTCCCACCTGCACCCCCGACGTCCAATCGCCCGCGCCTGTCTCGAAACCGTGGTGCCGCCAGACCCAGAGCTGACCATTGCGATTGCGGCCGTAGACGAAGCCGTTGCCTGCCGCCCAGATGCGGTCGAACGCCTGCCAACCCACGCCGACCTGAACGGCGCCGACCCAGACGGGATAGCCATGGTCAAGGCCATAGTGCCTGTACCACAGCAGCCGGCCGTCCGGCGTCAGTGCATAGATGGACCCGCCGGGTGTCCCCGTCACGTCGGTGAAGGCGTTCCACCCTGAGCCGACGGTGTAGGGCCCCTCCCATGAGAAGGCGCCGTCGCGCCGCCCCAGATGCCGATACCACACCAGGTCGCCGTTGGACTTCACAGCGTAGATCACTCCGCCCGGACCGGCAAACACGCGGGAGAGCTGGCTCCAGCCGGTGCCCACTTCCTTGGGTCCATTCCATTGGAAGGCGCCCTGGTTGCGGCCCTCGTGGTAGTACCAGAGCAGCACGCCGTCGTTTCGGATGGCGTAGATCACGCCATCGCCACCACCGAACAGCGAGTGAAAGCCGTTCCATCCGGTACCGACAGCCTTCGGCGGGTCCCAGTCGAAGCTCCGGGTGTAGCGCCCGAGATGGCGATACCAGTTGAGGGTGCCGTCATCGCGAACGACATAGAAATTGGCCGACATCCTCGCTTCGACCGGCCAGTCGCGCTGACTCCATTGAGTGACGCCGCCCATCAGGCCATCTTCATGCGTGTGATGCAGCAGCTGAAAGTGCTGGTTGCGGTTGTCGCCGCCGAAGTCCACGTGCAGGTCGACTTGGTGCAATGCATTCGCGGGGGCTGCATCGATCCACGCAGCGCGCGCCACACCATCGGCGGCCTGCTTGTAGCTGGCGTCGACGCCCACGCGCACCTGGCCCTTCCAGCCATCGTGCACCGTGTCCCACAGGCCGATCGTTTCGCTGCGGTCGAATGTCGCGCCGGCGCCGAGCTCGGTCCCGCGCGACATCACCACGCCGAACCAGATGTTGTTCCAGAGACATCGGCCCGCGGCACGGTAAGGATCGCTGGAGTGCAGATAGATCTCGAAAGGCTGCGTGCCAATGTTGCATCTGAGACCCCGGCCGCCATCGACGAAGCCGCCGCTCACCGGCAGCACGCCGCCATCGAGGCCATACCAGGTGCCCAGGGAGATCGGGGCGCTGGCGGGCGGCGGACCAGATTCCGCTCGGATGTCCAGATAGCGGCGAATCACCAGCCGGCCGCGCCAGCCGTCATGATCGATCTCCCAGCGGCCAACCCACAGCGGCCCCCACTGGATCTGCGGCGCGCGCACGGAGGTGATGTAGTAGGCCGCATTCCTCGTCAGCGTGAACACCGGATCGCCCGAATACTTCATCGTCTGGAAGCCCGGCAATGCCTGTGAATTCTTGATCAGCCATACCCCGAGGTCATCGTCGTAGCCATAGCAGACCATCGTGTGGCCAGGCACGTCGATGACGGCGTCATAGCCCGCGGCCAGAACCTTCTTCAGGTCGTTGTCGGTGTAGTTCGTGATGACGCTGAAGTTGTCCACGCTGTACTGGCAGAACCACGAGGCATTCAGCGGAATGTTGCGCAGGTCGTATTCGAACCAGTCAGCCTGCGCCAGCGTGCCGCCGGCCGCATTGGCGAGTCCGCCGCCCGTGCCCGGGATCGAGTCCGCGAGCTGCTGCAGCGGCCCCTGGTCGATGTACGGCCCATAGTCGTAGATCGGCAGATACCAATACTTGATGTGATGCACGACGTCGGCGCTTCCCTGAAAGCCGATGAGCGAATGGATGCCGCCGCCCGCGCGCTGGTTCTCGTGCGCCTTCGAGATATGAAAGAGATATTGCTCCGAGAGCTTCACATGAATGCCCTGGCGCGCATACGCAGCCTCGAGCGCGGCGCAGCCCGCGAAAGCCCAGCAGGTTCCGCGACCGCCCTGGCTGACTCGGAAATCGGTTTGCCAGGCACGATGGTCCACGCGGCGTGGCAGTGCTCCAGGCAGCTGGATGGGAGGGCCTTCGACCTGCGGCAGGTAGAGGTTCGCATTGATGTACGCCATGAAGCTGTCGGTCGGTTCGACCAAGGGCTTTTGATTGGCGGGCGCGGTGAATTGGGCCGCCTGCCGACCGAAGGCGAGGACGTCCAGAGAACTGTCCGGCGTCGCAAGCAGGGCGCTAGCGGCGAGATTCGACTGGATCGCCAGGGATGCAGGCGCTGCATGAGCTTGAGTGACGCCGGACATCAACTGCGGCATCGGATGCGAAGCCGTGGGTTGAACGACGAGGCTGGCGGAGGTGTGTTCGTCAACGGCAGCGAGCCTCGCTCCGCCTTGCGCTTCGATAGTCGTTGCCACGAGATACCTCCTTGCCCTGCATGTCCGCCCCAAAGCGAAAGCAGGTTTGCTTGCGAGGTTTGATGATGGCAGTGATCGAATGCGGCGGGCAGTGTGCAAAAGGCCTATGGCGAAGCGAAGGTCCGGGCGGTTCGTCGGCAGGGATGCGATGTTGTCAGTTGAGCCGCTGTCCTCCGACGGCATCGAAGAGATGCGCTTCATGCGCGAGCGGCCGAAGCGCCAGGCGGTCTCCGGCGCGCGCGGCAATGCGCTCCCGAAAGGCCGCCACCACCTGTTGGCCCCCGAATCGCAACGCCACCTGCGTCTCGGAACCGGTGGGCTCGACGACCACCACGTCAGCCGCTACGCCGCGCTCCGCGTCGATCGTGAAGTGTTCCGGCCGGGCGCCATACAGCACGCGATCGCCATGGGCTCCGCGCGAAACCTGTGCAAGGGGGAGCTGCAGTCCGTCGTCCGTCAGCACGTGTGGAGCCCCGTCCAACTGCAGCCGACCTGCAAGCAGGTTCATCGACGGCGAACCGATGAAGCCCGCGACAAAGGCATTTGCAGGGCGGTCATAGAGCTCCAGCGGCGTGCCGACCTGTTCGACCCGTCCGTCCCTGAGCACGACGATGCGATCGGCCATGGTCATCGCCTCGACCTGATCGTGCGTCACGTAGACCGTGGTCGTCCCGAGCCGCTGGTGCAGCGACTTGATCTCGGTGCGCATCTGCACGCGCAGCTTGGCGTCCAGGTTCGACAGCGGCTCGTCAAAGAGAAAGGCCTGCGGCTTGCGCACGATGGCGCGGCCCATCGCCACGCGCTGGCGTTGGCCGCCTGACAGCTCGCGCGGTCGCCGCTGCAGCAGGCCGCCGAGCCCGAGCGTCTCGGCGGCCTGCCGCACGCGGCGCTCGATCTCGCCGGGCTTGTGGCCCTGGATCTTGAGGCCGAAGCCGAGGTTCTGCGCCACCGTCATGTGCGGATAGAGCGCGTAGTTCTGGAACACCATCGCGACGTCTCGATCGCGCGGTGCCATGTCGTTGATGCGCCGATCGCCGAGCACGATCTCGCCTTCGACGATGCTCTCGAGCCCGGCGATCATGCGCAGCAGCGTCGACTTGCCGCAGCCCGAAGGGCCGACGAGGGCAACGAACTCGCCGTCATGGATGTCGAGCTCGATGCCTCGGATCACCGGCGTATTGCCGAAATTCTTGAAGAGCCCGCGAACCTGGATGGAAGCCATGAATGTCAGTCCTTGATGCCGCCGGCGGTGAGGCCGCGCACGAGGTATTTGCGAACCAGCACGGTGAAGATGACCACGGGGAACATCACCAGAGTGCCGCTCGCGGCGATCTTGGTCCACTCCCAGCCTTCGTACTGCAGGAAGTTGACGATCGCCACCGGCGCCGTGATCGCGTTGGTACGCGTGAGGATGAGTGCGTAGAAGAAGTCGTTCCACGAGAAGATGAAGCACAGCACCGCTGTCGCCGCAAGCCCGGGTGCAGTGAGCGGCAGCGCGACGCGCCAGAAGGCCTGCCAGATGCCGCAACCGTCGATCCATGCCGCTTCTTCCAGCGAGGCGGGCACCGCTTCGAAGAAGGTCTGCATGAGCCAGATGACGATCGCGAGGTTGAAAGTCAGGTAGACGATCGCCAGGCCAATCACCGTGTCCTGCAGCCCGAGGTACTGGTAGGCGAGGAAGAACGGGATCGTGAATGCAATTGGCGGCGCCATGCGCGTGACCAGGATCCAAAGCGCGATGCGGTCGCGGCCCTTGAAATTCCAGCGGGTCAGCGCGTAGGCCGCCGGCACCCCGAGCACCAGCGAGAAGCCGGTCGACAGCGCGCTCACGACCAGGCTGTTCCAGAAGGACTTCAGGAAATTGCCTTGCAGCAGGCTCGCAAAGCCCTCCAGAGTGGGCACAAAGAGGAGGCGCTCATCGAAGACGTCGGCCGCGGGCCGAAAAGCCAGCTGAACGAGCCAGAGAAAAGGCGACAACACGAGCAGCAGCAACAGCGAGACTGCAATGGCGCGTCCATGGGCCGAGAACCAGCCTGCTTCAGTCGCGCGAAGGGGAGGGGGCGTGTCGAAGCCCATGGTCCGCACGGCGGCGGTGTCGATCACGGAACTAGCGCCGGTCATGGTCACTCCAGCCGAGCCGCCCCACAAGCCAGCTCAGCACGAACACCGCGGCCAGCATCACGGTCGCGATCGCGCTCGCATAGCCCCAGTATGAAAAATTGAAGGCCTGGATGAAGCCGTAGAAGTTGGTGACTTCGGTGACCGAACCGGGGCCGCCGCTGGTCAGGACGTAGATCAGCGGGAACGCCTTGAAGCTGTCGATCAGGCGAAACAATCCGCAGACCACCAGCACGGGCCGAAGGTACGGCAGGACGATGTGGCGAAACAGTTGCCAGCGGTTCGCGCCTTCCAGTGTGGCAGCTTCGATCGGGTCGTCCGGGATCATCTGCAGAGTCGCGAGCACCATCAGCATGGTGAAGGGAAACCACTGCCAGGTGTCTGCCAGCGAGATGGCCCACAGCGCAGTGTCCGGATTCGCTATCACTGAGCGAACCGGCCAGCCCAGCGTCTCCAGCGTGCGGTGAATCGGGCTCACGTCGGGCGTGTACATGATCTTCCAGATCAGCGCGACCACGATCGGCGGCAGCACCATCGGGATCAGGAACAGCGTGCGCATGCCTTCGAGCAGGCGCGACTTGCCGTTGAGCAGCAGGGCCAGTCCGAGGCCAGCCATCAACTGCAGGAGCACGCTCGACGCTGAAAGCTTGATCTGCACGAGGGCAGACGCCAGGAACCGGTCGTCGTGCAACAGCTGCCGGTAGTTGACGAGCGGATCATCGAAGCGAAAGCTTGCGACAGGGTCGGTCAGGCTCAGCGGCGTGAAGCTCGCGACCACCAGAGCCGCGGCCGGTACCAGGGTGATGAGCAGCAGGACCACCAGCGATGGCGAGAGGCCGAGCAGCAACGCCCGGCGCCGCTCGGCCTGCCAATGCGCCGCGGGAAGTGCATGCGCCATGGCGAGTCGGCTACAGCTTGGCGCCGCCGCGCTTCAGTTCCGCAATGGTGTTCGCCTGGGCCTGCTGGAAGGCTTGTTTCGCGGAGAGCTGGCCGCTCGCAATGAGTTCGATCGCCTTGTTGATCTGCTGGTCGACTTGTGGATAGACCGAGACCGTCCTGTACTTCATGTGGCCCGATTTCGCCGCCAACTCGATCGAGTCGAGCGACAGCTTCGCGAGGTCGCTCCCGTTGATGACCTGCTTCCTGCGGAACTCCGGCGAGTCGATGTTGGAGCGCCGCGCCGGCGAGCCATAGCCTGCCGCCACCGCGCGCGAAGTGATCTGCTTGCTCAGCGCCCACTGAATGAACGCCCAGGCGGCCTCCTTCTGCTTCGAACCGGCCGGGATGCCGAGCCCGTGCACGGCGGTGCCGGGGAAGCGTCCCGCGGGCCCCTTCGGCACGAGGCCGAACTTGACGGTCTTGACCGTCTTGCTGGTGGCCGGGTCGCCCAGCTGCGTCAGGTACAGCTGGCCGGCGTCCGTGAAGTTGACGCGCCCGAGCTTCAGCGCCTGCGTCACCTGGTCGGGTTGGTACGTGATGGCCCCGTCCGGGCCGAACTCCTTCAGCAGGTTGGCGTAGTACTCGCCGGCCGCGATCGCTTCGGGCGTATCAAGGGTCGGAAACAGATCGTCCGGCGCCTTCCGGAACACGTCGCCGCCGAAGGCTTGCAGATAGGGCACGAAGGTCCAGCCATAGTGGTTGTCCGCGACGAAGCCGGCCACGCGCTCCTTTTTGTTGACGGCGCGCAGCACCTTCACCAGATCGTCGGTGGTGTCCGGAAAGGCCAGGCCGGCCTTCTCCACGAGATCGAAGCGCGACGATGCCGTCAGCAGCGCTTCGGCCGTCCATGGCACGCCATAGAGCCTCCCGTCCCTGCCGGTCTCCGGCGCGCGCGCGCCGGGCAGGAAGTCGTTGATGTCCCAATCCGCAGGCGTGAGGTTCGGGTTTCGGATGTAGTCGTCCAGCGGCGTGAGCCAGCCCGAATTGATCCAGCGGCTCGAGTAGATGAACGTGACATTGACGACGTCGTAGGCAGAGCCCTTGGTGGAGAGTTCCAGGTCCGCGCGCTGGTTGTAGACCGGAAACGATGGCGCATCGAAGTTGACCTTCGCACCGGTGAGCGCCTCGAATTCCGGTAGCCACTGCTGCAGCAGCTTGGGATAGGCCGCGCTGAACGTAGAGACGTTCAGCGTGACGCCTGCGAACTTCTTGGCACTGCCCTGGGCACCGGCGATGTGCGGCAGGAGTGCGCTGGCGCCGAGTGCGGCCGAGGTCTGGAGTAGACGGCGGCGCTGAAAATCAGGATGGGTCATGGGTCAGGGCTTGCGGAGTCACGGGAAATTCAGGCGGTGGCAACGATGACTTCATCGATGCGTGCGTCATTGATGGCTTCGGGGCGGCTTCGCGTGCGGCTGCGATGGCCATCGATGGACACTGCCGGCTCGCCGTGCACCGTCACACGCCGCACGAGGCGCGGCTGGTCTCCGTAATCATTGATCGCGAAGTGCTGCGTGGCCCGGTTGTCCCAGATCGCCACATCGTCCTGCTGCCAACTCCAACGCACTGTGTTCTCGAGGCGTGTCACGCGGTTCTGCAGCAGCTCGAAGATGCGTGCCGATTCGCTGCTCGACAGGCCCACGAGCTTCTTCACGAAGTGCCCGAGGAGCAGCGCGCGTTCGCCAGACACCGGATGAACATGCACGAGAGGATGCTCGGCCTCGAACACGGCAGAGACGAACACCTTGCGGTGATGGTCGAGCCGCGCCGACTCGACCTGGACGCGGTCGGCGCCATAGTCGTAGTCGTTGCTGTGCACGGCCCACAGCCGATCCGCGAGCTGCTTGAGCTGTTCGGGCAGCCGCTCATACGCCAGCGCGGTGTTGGCCCAGACGGTATCGCCGCCAAAGGCCGGGATCTTCACGGCGCGCAGGATCGAGATCTTCGGGAATGCCTCCACGAAGGTGACGTCGGTGTGCCACGAGTCGGCGCGGCCGCCGCCCTTGGACGCATCGAGCTCGAAGAGCCGCGTGCCCTCGGGCGAGGGCACTGTCGGGTGCGACACCGTGCGGCCGAAGCGTGCGCCCAAAGCCTGGTGCGATGCGTCGTCGAGGTGGCCCTGTCCCCGGAAGAAGAGAACCTTGTGCCTGACCAGGGCCGCGTTCAGCTGCTCGATCAGTTGCGGCGCGAGGTCAGGCCGGAGCTGAAAATGCTCGACTTCGCCGCCGATGTGGCCGGCCACACGGCGAATTCGCAGATCGCCGAAGCTCGTGTCGATGGAGGAGGGTGCATGGGTGCTCATCGGATGGTGCTCGGAAGAAGGTGATGAATCGGAGCGCGCGATTCTGTGGTCGCGGCCCGGTTTCCCAAACGACCGAATCGTTGATTCGAAATGAGCAAACCATCTGAAGCACCCCGCTGCGAGTGGATGGCTTCAGGGAAAGGGTTCTCGCCAGGCGGGCAACTCGTTCAACCGCTCATGCCACCTTCGGATTGCCGGAAAATCACCGAGCGGCAATTGAATCTGCTCGGCATAAGGCAAGGTCACGGCGGCAGCGAAGTCCGCGACCGTCAACGTCTCGCCTACCAGATAGCTGTTTCGAGCCAGGTGAGACTCCAGCACCGCCGCAGCCGTACGAAAGTTGGATGTGGCTGCTTCGACTGCGGCAACATCGGCAGGACCCAAGCCTATGGCCGGTTTGATGAGGTTCTCGAAATAAAGAGTCCCGGCATGGCGCGTGAAATGCTGGGAGTCCCAGCTGAACCATCGAAGCACTTCGACTTGCCGCTCGTCATGGGGCCAGAAATCCCGGCCCGCCTTGTCCGACAGGCGGCACATGATGGCGTTGGCCTCCCACAGCGTCGTTGGCCCATCCTGCAGGACGGGGACTCGTCCATTTGGATTGAGACTCAGGAATTCGGGCGTCTTGTGCTCGCCGGCCTGGAGATCCACTCGGACGAACTCAACAGGCGAGCCAAGGTATCGAGCCGCGGCGCATGCCTTTCGCGGGTTCATGGTTTCGCTGTAGTACAGCTTCATGACTGCGCTCGTGGTGCAACGTTGCCGAGGTAGTCGACGAGTCGATCGAAGCTTTGCGACCAACCTTGCGAATGCCCGTCGCGAGATGCGGAAGTCTCGAAGAGCGCTTGATGAAAGCGCATCAGTGTCTCGCCGTTGTTTTCGGTCAGGGTGACGGTGATGACGGTCTCCGGACCCGTCGGGCGCCCTTCGGCATCGGTCCAGCAGTGCGTCATCACAAGCCGCTCGGGCGGCGTGATTTCGCGATAGCTGCCCTTGACCCAGTGGTCCACGCCGTCCGGCGCCCGCAGGCATGCGCGATACACCCCTCCGACGCGCAGGTCCATCTCGTGGTGCGGAGTCGTGAAACCCAGTGGCCCCGACCAGTGCGCCAAGTGCTCGGGCTCGGTCCAGGCTTTGAACACGAGGCTGCGCGGCGCCTTGAACGTGCGGGTGATCGAAAGCTCGTTGTCGGCCCGCGCGTCAACGGTGTTTTGTCTTGTGAGTTGCATGCTGATTCTCCAGTTGCTGAAGTTCGTCCAAATAGCCATCGAGCCGGTCAAAGCTCTCGGCCCAAAACTCCCTGTATCCGTCGAGCCAATCGGCCATCTCCTTGAGCGCTTGGGGAGCGAGGCGGCACGGACGCGACTGCGCCACCCGGCCTCGCGTGATCAGTCCCGCCTCCTCCAGGACCTTGAGATGCCTCGACATCGCGGGCTGGCTCAGCTCGAAGGGTTGGACAAGTTCCGTGACATTCGCTTCGCCCAGGGCGAGCCGCGAAAGGATGGCCCTTCGGGTGGGGTCCGCCAGTGCGGCAAACGCCGCGTTCAGTGCCTGTTCTTGCATAGCCGGATGGTCTTGTGCATAACCAAAATGTTATATAACCTGCAGATTATGCGAGAGGCAGCGTTTCGTCAATACCTTTCGACGATCGGGACTTATCAAATCCCTCCGGGTCCGAAAAGTGAATTTGTCACTTCCGAAGGTGTCATTGATGCCTTCGGCGGGCGATCCGACGCAGGCAAAGTGCGCGCTGCGACAGCGAGCACACCGACGGAGCCGGCTTTATGGAATCAGCAATCTTCACTCTTGCAGCACTTGGCGCTTTGGTGGCTGTCGGCTGGGGCATCGATCTCCTCGTGCACCGTACGCCACCCACACGCCTCGAACGCCTTCTGGCCGCGCAGCTGCGCAGGTCATCGGATGTGATCCGGGGCGAAACCGTGCTCTGAATGGCCGACCTGCTTTGCAGGGCACATCTCCCCATCTCCATCTCGGGTTGACGCGCGCTCCTGCTTGGCGGTCGCGCGACATTTCCTACGGACGCTGTAAATACGCGCCTACCGGATCCGGCCGCGGTTGGCGCAGCCTGAAGGTTTCGCCGGGCTTAGAGCGACTTTGTCTCAGCCCGTGCGCCCCAACAGGACCACACATGAACAGCAAAGATCCAGCCGCGAAAGCCGAAACCCACGGTGCGAAGACCAGGGCCGAGCAAACCGCTGCCCCTGGCGAAACCCGCTGGTCGCAAGCCAGCGGACAGGGGCTTCAGAAGCCGGTGCCACAGCAACCGAACGAGATCGACGAATCCGCCAGCAGTCAGGAGCCGGGCAATGCGTCAATGGAGCACGTCGGCAAAGCCGCCTATCACGACGCGGTGACGAGTGTCGATACCGACCGCGGCCCTGTCCTCGATTCCGTCTACAACGGCCCGGTCACCGAGGGGCACCGTGTCGGCGACGAAGAAGATGTGCGCGGCAAGCGAGACCCCGCGAAATCGACATCTTCAAGGAACCCCTGACGCGCCGCATGGCATGACGGAAGGGTGTCGAAACCGACCGTCTGGCGCTATTCTCCGGGCCGAGGTTGTTTACCCGGCACCCAAAGAGGAGACATGCCATGCAGTCACGTCGATTCACGACTCGCAACGGAACGGAGCTCGCCTTCTCGGCCCTTGGGCTCGGGACGGCGCCGATGGGCGACCTGTACGAGCTGCTCGACGAGAAAACCTGCATCGTCACCATTGAGCAGGCCTACGCCAGCGGGGTGCGCGTGTTCGATACCTCTCCGCACTATGGCAACGGGCTCGCCGAAGCGCGCATCGGTGCGGGTCTGCGCCACGTGCTGCGCGAGGACGTGATCGTGTCGACCAAGGTCGGCCGCGTGATGGATCCCTTCTCCAGGCCGCCACCGAAGAACCCCGATGTCTTTTCTCCCGGCTTCGCGGGAGGCCACCCCCATGCCGCGCGCTTCGACTATTCCTACGACGGCACGATGCGCTCGGTCGAACAATCCTTGCTGCGCACCGGGCTCGATCGACTCGACATCCTGTTGATCCACGATTGCGACGTGTGGACACACGGTCCAGTCGATGCGCCAGTGCGCTTCAAGGAGGCGATGGACGGCGCCTACAAGGCCCTGGACAAGCTGCGCAGCGAGAAGACTGTCGCAGCCATCGGCTTCGGCATCAACGAGTCGGACGTGTCGGTGAAGTTCGCGAAGGCCGGGGACTTCGACGTGGCGATATTGGCAGGGCGCTATTCGCTGCTGGTTCAAGACGCACTGAACGAATTCCTGCCGCTCGCGCTCGAGAAGAACCTCGGCGTCATGTTGGCGGGTGTGTTCAATTCCGGCATCCTCGCGACGGGTGCCATCCCTGGCGCCAAATTCGACTATGGGGCCGCGCCGGACGCGATCATGGCGCGCGTGCGCAAGATCGAATCCATCTGCGCCACGCACGCCACGCCGCTGCGCCGTGCCGCGCTGCACTTTGCCATGGCGCATCCCGCCGTTGTCACGGTGCTGCTCGGCGGTGTGACGCCGCAGGAGGCGCTGGCGAACTCCGCCGATGCCGACCAGGCGGTGCCGCCTGCGCTGTGGCGCGACCTTCAGGCCGCCGGCCTGCTCAATCTGGCTGCGCCCGTCGGCTGAGCGCCTCTTCGAGCTTGCGTCTTCGCGGTACAGACCCCGTTGTCAACCGGCAGCGGCGGGACTAGCATCGCTCAGCTTGCTGTTTTGACCTGGGAGGAAAACAGAACCTGCCATGAGCGGGACTACATGGAGACATCCAGTGAACAGACGCAAGACTCTCAAGGTATTGGGAAGCGCGGCCGTGGCCGGAACCAGCGGACTCACGGCGAGGATGGCCTTTGCGGCGAACCCGACCATGGTCACGGTGGTCAAGATCGCGGGCATCCCGTGGTTCAACGCCGTCGAGAAGGGCATCCAGAAGGGTGGCAAGGAGTTCAACATCGACGCCACCATGGTCGGGCCTGCCAATGTCGATCCGGCACAGCAGGTCAAGCTGCTCGAAGACCAGATCGCCCGAAAGGTGACCGTGATCGGGCTGGTGCCGCTCGACGTGAAGGTGTGCGAGCCAGTGCTCAAGCGCGCGCAGGCGGCCGGCATCAAGGTCATCACGCACGAAGGTCCGGAGCAGGCCGGGCGCGACTGGAATGTGGAGCTCATCGACTCGGTCAAGTTCGGCGAAGTGCAGATGCAGCGCATCGCCAAGGACATGGGCGAATCGGGTGAGTACGTCGTGTACGTGGGCACGCTGACCACGCCGCTGCACAACAAGTGGGCCGACGCGGCGATCGCCTACCAGAAGGCGAACTACCCGAAGATGAAGCTCGCGGCCGATCGCTTTCCGGGCGCGGACGAGATCGACTCTTCCTACAAGACGACGCTCGACGTCATCAAGGCCTATCCGAACCTCAAGGGCATCCTGGGCTTTGGCTCCAACGGCCCGATCGGTGCGGGCAATGCGGTGCGCGAGAAGCGGCTTGGAAAGAAGATCGCCATCGTCGGCACGGTGCTGCCTTCGCAGGCCAAGGACCTCATCGCCGACGGCATCATCCGCGAGGGCTTTCTCTGGAACCCGACGGATGCAGGCTATGCAATGGTCGCGGTCGCCCGCCTGGTGGTGGACGGCAAGCCGATCACCGACGGCGTGGAGATCCCCGGCCTGGGCAAGGCTTCGGTCGACGTGCCCGGCAAGCTGATCAAGGTCGACAAGATCATGCGGATCAACAATGACACGATCGCGGGCCTGATCGCCGGTGGGCTCTAGGGCTTGGCCAACTTCCTCGAACTGCGGGGCATCTCGAAGCACTTCGGCGGCGTCGTCGCGCTGCGCAATGTCGATCTGACGTTGCCGGCGGGCGAAGTGCACTGCCTGGTCGGCGAAAACGGTTCGGGCAAGTCGACGCTGATCAAGATCATCGCGGGCGTGCTGGCTCCGGAACCGGGCGGGCGCATCGCCATCGACGGGCGGGAGTACCTGCATCTCGATCCGGTGCAATCGACGGCGTCAGGCATTCAGGTGATCTACCAGGACCTGTCGCTGTTTCCGAACCTGACCGTCGCGGAGAACATCTCCGTCGCCACTCACCTGGGGCCGTTGCAGACGGTCAACTGGAAGCGCCTGCGTGCCACTGCCGCGGAGGCGATGGCGCGCATCGGCGCTTCGCTCGACCCCGATGCTCGCGTGGAAGACTTGTCCATTGCCAACCGGCAGCTGGTTGCGATCTGCCGTGCGATGGCCGCTGACGCGAAGCTGGTGATCATGGACGAGCCGACTGCGTCCCTGTCGCGGCACGAGGTCGACGCATTGGTGCGCCTCGTTGCCGATCTCAAGCGCCATGGGATCTGCATCGTCTTTGTCTCGCACCGACTCGATGAGGTGATGAAGATTGCCGAGCGCGTGACGGTACTGCGCGATGGAGCGAAGGTCGGCGACTACCCGGCCTCCGAGATGGACGACAGGAAGCTCGCGCACCTCATGACCGGAAAGGCGTTTGCCTATCAGACCTCCGTGTCGGCGATGCCTCAGGCAAAGACGGTGCTGTCGGTGCGTCATCTCACGCGCCGCGGGCAGTACGACGACATCAGCCTGGACATTCGCGCTGGCGAGATCGTCGGGCTCACGGGCTTGCTCGGCTCTGGCCGTACCGAGTTCGCGCTTTCGCTCTTCGGCATGAACCGCCCCACCTCCGGGGAGATCCGGCTGGAAGGCAAGCTGCTTGCGCTCAAGAGCAACGCGCAAGCCATCGAGGAGGGCATCGCCTATGTGTCCGAAGACCGGCTGAACCTGGGCCTGGTGCTGGAGCAGCCCATCGCCTCGAACATCCTGCTGACGGTGCTCGACAAGCTGGCCAATGGCATCGGCCTCGTGCCGGAGCCTGCGCGCGAGCGCACGGCGCAGCACTGGATACGCGAACTCTCGATCAAGGCGCCGGATCCGGCCAACGCGGTGCGCACGCTGTCCGGCGGAAACCAGCAGCGTGTGGTGCTTGCAAAATGGATGGCGACGCAGCCCAGGCTGCTGATCCTCGACAGCCCGACGGTCGGCGTCGACATCGCAGCCAAGGACGGGATCTATGAGGTGATGCGCGCACTGGCCGCGAAGGGCATGGCGATCCTGCTGATATCAGACGAAATACCGGAAGTGTTCTATCACGCACATCGCGTGCTCGTGATGCGCCGCGGACGCATGGCGGGCGAATGCGTGCCGGGTGAGGCGTCCGAGGCACAGTTGCAGGCGGTGGTCGATGCATAGCAGCTTCGCGAGGCGCTTTGTTCGCAGCCACGAGTTCTGGCTGCTGGCGGTGATCCTGGTCCTGTCGCTCGTGCTCTCGTTGGCGACAAGCAGCTTTCTCACGATGCAGAACGCGTACGACCTGCTCACCTCCAATGCCTTCGTCGGCATCCTGGCTTCGGGACTGCTCGTCGTGCTGGTGTCGGGCGGCATCGACATCTCGTTCACCGCGACAGCATCGGTGGCGCAATACGTAGCGCTGACACTCGGCATCAAGCATGGGCTCGGCTGGGTGCCACTGTTCGCCATTGCAGCGGCGGTCGGGCTGATGTGCGGGCTCATCAATGCAGTGTTCATCACGAAGCTGCGCATCTCGTCGATCATCGTGTCGATCGCGACGCTCAACATCTTCTATGGCCTCTTGATCTTCACCACCGGCGGGAAGTACATCACTTCGCTCCCCAAGTTCTTCCGCGACGGCATCTGGTGGTTCGAGCAGGAAGACGCAGGCGGCGTGCCCTATGCGCTGAACCTGCAGATCATCGTGCTGGTGCTGTCTTTCGCGGCCGCATGGCTGCTGCTCAACCGGACCAACATCGGTCGACAGATCTACGCCATGGGCGGCAACAAGGAAGCGGCGCAACGGCTCGGTTTTCACATGTTCCGGCTCAACCTGCTGGTGTATGGCTATCTTGGCTTCGTCGCCGGCGTTGCGTCGCTCGTGCAGGCGCAACTCGCGCAGTCGGTCACGCCAACGGTGCTGGTCGGCAAGGAACTGGACGTGCTGGCGGCGGTGGTGCTGGGCGGGGCCAGCCTCACGGGTGGCGTGGGCACTGTCTGGGGTGCGATGCTGGGCGTGGCGCTGCTGGCGATTCTGCAAAACGGGCTGGTGCTCATCGGTGTGTCGTCTTACTGGAACCAATGGTTCGTGGGATTGACGATCCTGGTGGCGGTCTCGATGACCGCCTGGTCGGAGCGCCGGCGCCGCGCGGCAAAGGCGATCAATTGATGAGCTTCCGACGCTTCCTGCACGGGGGCACCGTGCCGATGCTTTCGCTGGTGCTGGTGGCGCTGCTCGCGCTGTTCGGCCTGCTGCTGGGCGACCGCTTCTTCAGTGTGGGCGCGCTGCAGTCGATGGCCTTCCAGCTGCCCGAGCTGGGCATCCTGTCGCTGGCGATGATGGTCACCCTGCTCTCGGGCGGACTCAATCTGTCGATCATCGCCTGCGCCAACCTGTGCGCACTCGCGATGGCTTGGGTGCTGACCACGCACGTGCCCGGCGCGCAAGGCTCCATGGTGGTCGCATGGCAGGTCATCGCCGTCCTTGCCGGCCTTGGCGTGGCGCTTCTGGTTGGCCTCATCAACGGCTTCATCATTGCGTGGCTGGGGGTGTCGCCCATCCTCGCCACGCTCGGCACGATGACGATGTGCAAGGGCCTGTCGATCGGCCTCACTCGCGGCAACGTGATCTCGGGCTTCCCGGAGTCGATCGTGTTCCTCGGCAACGGAACGCTGCTGGGTGTGCCGGTGGCGCTCCTCATTTTTCTGGCGCTGTGCGTGCCGATGGCGGTCATGCTCGGCAAGAGCCCGTTCGGCCTCAAGCTCTACATGATCGGATCGAGTGAGAAGGCCACACGCTATTCGGGCGTGGATACGCGGCGTGTTCTGCTGGGCGTGTACGTACTGTCGAGCCTTCTCGCGATGGTGGCGGCGCTGGTCATGATGGCTCGCTTCAACTCGGCCAACGCGAGCTACGGCGAGAGCTATCTGCTGGTGACCATCCTGGCGGCCGTTCTGGGGGGCGTCGACCCGTTCGGCGGCTTCGGCAAGGTGGGCGGGCTGATCATGGCCCTGATCATCCTGCAGGTGATTTCGTCTGCCTTCAACCTGCTCGACTTCAGCCCCTTCCTGACCCTGGCCATCTGGGGAACGCTGATCATCGGGGTGACGGCGCTCGGGGTGCTGCTGGAGCGGCTCCAGGCCTCCAGCCCGCGCGAATCCACGGCCGTCATGCGCACCACGCCCTAGTGAACGGCAGGCGCCGATTCGCTTGAAGCGGCAGCGCCTGCCTCGATGAAGAGGCGCTTGATCATCGGATAGCGCGACCGCACGCGAGCTTCGATCGCGGCAATGGCATCGCCGGCCTCCTCGGTCGAGGTGCCGTCATCGAAGTCGAGATCGATCACCGCCAGCACCTCGCTCGGCCCCAGATACATCGACAGGACGCGCCCGACCGCATGCACGCCGGGCTGCTCGCGTGCCATGGCGCGAATGGCTCGTGCGGTCTCCGGGCGCACACCTTCGCCGATCAAGAGCCCGCGCGATTCGCGGACCAGCAGCACCGCGACGCCCGCCAGCAGGAGCCCGATGAGGAGCGATGCCACACCGTCGAGCTCCGGCATGCCGAGTCGATGACTCAGATACACGCCCGCCGCCGCGATCGCGAGACCCAGAAGCGCCGCGGAATCTTCGGCCAGCACTGTGTAGGTGGTCGGATCCTTGCTCGCATGCAGTGCGCGCCAGAAAGGCCGGGCGCCGGCCTCTTTCCTGAATTGCCGGAGTGCAATCGCGAAGCTCGACCCCTCGAACAGGGCAGCGGCGGCCAGTACGACGTAGTTCCAGGTGGGGTCCCGCATGGGCTCAGGCTGGGCGATGTGCTGGAAGCCTTCGTAGAAGGAAGCTCCGCCGCCCAGTCCGAAGATGAGCACCGCGACGATCAGGCTCCAGAAGTACAACTCCTTGCCGTGGCCGAATGGATGCTCGTCCGTCGCCGGACGCTTGCTCAGCCGCAGGCCCACCAGCAGCAGGATGCCGTTGAAGGTGTCGACGGCACTGTGGACGCCTTCGGACAACATGGCCGAGCTGCCCGTGATGCCGGCGACGATGAACTTGGTGGTCGCGATCGCGACGTTCGCCGCAATGGCACCGTAGACGGCGAGTTTGGATTCGGCCATGGGAGTGCTGCAAAGCTATCCGGAATCGCAAGCCGGGGATGTAGGCGCCTGCCGGTTTGGCAGGCGGAACCGCTCGACGTCGAACAGTCCGGTAATGCGATGCGCGGATTTCCTACGCCCACCGCGTCCGGCGCGCCGGACTGTGCCTTGACACTCCAAAGTCTTAAAGGAGCAGCAAGGATGACAGTCCCCGGCGGCAAGCCGCAAGGCGGCCAAGCAGATCAAGCGAGAGACACGGGCGGCGCGAGGCAGGACTCGGAGACGTCCACGACCGGCAAATTGACAGACAAATCCCAAGGCAAACCCCGCCCGGAGCGCGCCAAGGACGACCCATCGCGCGCGCCGGAGAGCGGAGACAAGCCCGAGGCCGAAGAGACCCGCTGAGTCATCTCGAGGTCACGCGGTGTCATCGTCGTCTTCGTCTTCGTCTTCATCGGAGCGATCGCCTTCGGGCACCGCGAGTTGGTCGGGCTGCGCGGCATCTTCGTCGGCAATGCCGTCTGCGCTCCCGCCATCGCCGGGCACGTAGCCGACGCGATCAGGCAGGATGTCCGCGTTTTCTTCCGGCGCGCTCGTGTCCGCCGATGCCAGTTCGCCGGTGCCGGAGGCAGCGGTATCGCTTTCGTGCGCGATCGGCAAGGCGCCTTCGGAACTCTGGTCAGGCAGTGCTGAATGGTTTCGATCTGTCTGGACGTCGCTGCCGCTGTCGCTGCTGTCGCTGGGGCCGAGCGCATCGATTTCCGTGCCTGAGGGCTTGGGCGAAGCATGCTCGCCGCCGAGGAGGCTGCTGGTGGCCATGGCTTTCCTTTCTATGGATGACCCCACCCAATCTGGCAATGCTGAGTCTGCCCGGTGTGAGAAGCGGAGCACACGCCATGTCGGAGAGAGGAGCAACGTCCTCATCGGAAATCCGAGGCGTCTGACACTGCCCGGCTTTGTGTCGGCACAGCTTCTTGCGAACCACTGAAAGGACGCTATGACAGACAGGGGCCGCGCAGAGCAACAGCAACGCGCCCGTGCGGCAAGCAACGCGCGCCAGGAGCCGGCGCCGCCGGCAAGTTGGCCGATGAAGCGTACTCAAGTGCAGATCTGCGAATCTGGCGTCAAGCGCGTCTACAACCAGGCGGCGCCCCTGTACGACCTGCTCTTCGGCCAGGTGCTGGAACCAGGGCGCAAGCGCATGGGCGAGCGGGTGAGTCAACTCGGGCCGGCTTCGCTGCTGGAAGTCGGCGTGGGCACAGGGCTCGCTCTCGCGAGCTACCCTGCAAAGACTCGCATCGTGGGCATCGATCTGTCGCCTCAAATGCTGGCGCGTGCACGCGAGCGTGCCGCCCATCTTGAGCATCACGACATTCACATTGCGCAGATGAATGCGGAGCGGATGAGTTTTGCCGATGCGAGCTTCGACTGTGTCACGGTGCCCTATGTGCTGTCCGTCACGCCCCATCCGGCCGAACTGGTGCGAGAGATCCGCAGAGTCTGCAAGCCCGACGGCACCATCTTCATCCTCAATCACTTCAGCGGAAGCAAGTTCTGGTGGTTGCTCGAACGCTCCATCCGCTCCGCTGCGGCACATGTGGGGTTTCGTTCCGACTTTCGCTTCGAGGAGCAGGTGCTCTCCTACGATTGGGAATTGGTGGATGTCGAATCGGTCAACCTGCTGGATCTTTCGCGGCTTGTCGTGCTTCGCAATCGTGCCTCATAGCCACCGGCGTGAATCCCGGGCATGTCCACATTGGCGCCGCCCGTTTCAGGCGATGTCGATGGGAGTGGCCACCACGCGTCGGTAGCGGTCCATGACCGCAGGCTCAACACCGAGCCAACGCGCGACGGCCTCGGGCTCGAAGCCACGGCGCAGTTGCCGCAGCGCAAAGGTATGCCGCAGGCGGAACGAGCCACCCTCGCGGCTGTCGATGCCGGCATCTTCCAGCACGGCCCTGGCGCACTTGTACTGGGACTCCTTGCCCCATGGCTTTCCGCTGCGCGTCGACGGAAACAGAAAGCCTCCCTCGATGCGCGAACTCGCACGAACGTGCAGCCAGTGCTGAAGCAGTTCACCCGCCCAGGCCGCGATCGGTGTCTCCCGCGCCAGCGAATTGCCGTCGCCCGGCACTGCCACTTTCCAGGGACGGTCCCGGACCTGCCCTCCGCGCGATATGGGCGAGGCCAGCGTCAGCGCGCGCACGTCGCCGGGCGTCAGTCCGCCGCCCAACTGCAACGCCACCGAGGTGCGATTGCGAAGTTCTTGCCAGGTGAGAGCCGCATGGGTGTCCCTCCGCGCTGCCGAAAGGCCCGGCCGCGGCCGGGCGTTGGACAGAAAGGCGATCAGGAGACGGGCTTCGGCCACGGACAGAAACTCGGGCAATGGATCGGCGTGTGCAGACTCGGCATAGCGCACCTCGGGATGCGCGGCGAGCCAGTCGTGCGCTGCCATGTTCGGCGGCGTGTCGGTCTCGGCGGCGTGGTGCCGCAGCACGCGATCGATCAGCCGCACCAATTTCAGCGCATGGCGCGGCGAGAGCGAAAGGTCCGAACTCTTGCGCCCGAAACGCGCGGACTGAAAGGCCTGCAGATCTTGCAGATCGAGCGAGGCCAGTGTGACGGCAGGGGACTGGCCCAGACACCAGGCGGTGAACGCGCCCCACATGTCTCGATAGACCTGAATCGAAGCGGGCCGACGCATCGAGCCTGAGGCCCGGTGCGCATCGAGCCATCGCTCGAATGCCAGGCGATGGGTTTCAGCGGGTGCTTCGTCGAAGAGAGAAATCGGCGTCATGAATACGCTAACGGCCTTTGATGTTGAGTTGATTCTAGATGGCGGTTTTTGGGATTTTGCAGCTTGGATTTGATCGGGGATCCGTTAGCGTATTACAGAAAGTACGGCGTTCGGCACCACTGAACCCTTCAACACTCGCCGGCGACTGCCGATAACAACGGGGGAGACAACCCGATCAATTCACCCAAGAGCATTCCATGCCAAAGTCGCTGAACTCCCCATCCATGAGCATTGCGCGAATGCTTGGCATGCTCGTCTGCGGCGCGATCGTCGGCGTCATCGCCCTGACAGGGTTGTTTCTTCATTCCGAGCAGAAGCTCATCATGGAAGAGCGGCAGGCCAGCGTCCGCCAGACCGTCGAGACTGCCTACGGCCTCGTTGCCTACTACCACGGCCTGTCGGAGAAAGGCCAGCTGAGCGAAGCACAGGCCAAGGAGCAGGCGTTGCAGTCCCTTCGCGGCCTGCGCTACAACGACAAGGAGTATTTCTGGGTGAACGATATGGGGCCGCTGGTTCTGATGCATCCGATCACCCCGGCGCTCGAAAACTCGGACCTCTCGCAACGCAAGGACTTGTCGGTGTTGAAGCTCTTCACCGAGTTCGTGAACACGGTCAAGGCGAAGGACGCGGGGTTCGTGGCCTACGACTGGCCCAAGCCTGGCAGCGAGAAGCCGGTGCCCAAGGTGTCGTATGTCAAGGGCTTCAAGCCCTGGGGCTGGATCGTCGGGTCGGGCGTCTACGTGGACACCGTGAACACCACCATCCTCGGACGGCTGGTGAACTTCTCTCTCGTCACACTCCTGCTGGCGGTGCTCCTGCTGGCTGTCGGTTGGATCATCCGGCGTGCGATGCTCAGGCAGCTGGGCGGCGAACCGGCAACCGCTGTCGAAGTGGCGCGCCGCATTGCAGACGGTGATCTTGCGGCGGACATCCGCGTCAACGCAGGCGACGAATCGAGCCTCATGCATGCAGTCGAGCACATGCGCAGCAATCTCGCAAAGATCGTGGCCGAAGTGCGTACGGGCACGGACACCATCGCGACGGCATCGAGCCAGATCGCCACGGGCAACCAGGACTTGTCCTCACGCACCGAAGAGCAGGCGAGCTCGCTCGAGCAGACCGCCGCTTCGATGGAAGAGCTCACCTCGACCGTCAAGCAGAACGCCGACAACGCGCGCCAGGCCAATCAGCTTGCGGTGTCCGCTTCCGAAGTGGCGGTCAAGGGCGGCAGTGT
>NZ_JBFTIJ010000023.1:0-38315 GCF_056394705.1 Variovorax sp. 10N420
GTGAGTGATCATGTTCTTCACATAGTCAGCGTGCCCCGGGCAGTCCACGTGCGCATAGTGACGGTTGGCCGTCTCGTACTCCACGTGCGCGGTGTTGATCGTGATCCCGCGCGCCTTCTCTTCGGGCGCCGCGTCGATCTGGTCGTAGGCCTTAGCTTCGCCGCCGAACTTCGCCGACAGCACCGTCGCGATCGCCGCCGTCAGAGTCGTCTTGCCATGGTCAACGTGACCAATCGTGCCCACGTTCACGTGCGGCTTCGTGCGGGTGAATTTTCCTTTTGCCATTTTCTATCCTTGAAGAGCAGGCCCGTGTAGGGTTTTACGTCTGCACTGTGTTGCTGCTTCCCTCGCCACGGGCAACGAGGGGCACACAGTCGCAGACAACTGAAAATTCGAGCTTACTTGGCGCGGGATGCAACGATGGCTTCAGCAACGTTGCGGGGAGCCTCGGAATAGTGCTTGAATTCCATCGTGTAGGTGGCTCGACCTTGGGTCGCCGAGCGCAAAGTAGTCGAGTAGCCGAACATTTCGGACAAGGGGACTTCGGCCTTGATGACCTTGCCGCCACCGATCATGTCGTCCATGCCCTGGACCATGCCACGGCGAGAGGATAGATCGCCCATCACGTTACCCGCGTAATCTTCAGGCGTCTCGACTTCCACCGCCATCATCGGCTCGAGGATCACGGGGCTTGCCTTGCGGGCCCCTTCCTTGAAGCCGAAGATTGCGGCCATCTTGAATGCCATCTCGTTCGAGTCCACGTCGTGGTACGAGCCGAAATGCAGCGTGACCTTAACGTCTACGACCGGGTAACCCGCCAACACGCCTTGGCCCAGGGCTTCAATGACACCCTTTTCAACCGCGGGGATGTACTCGCGCGGCACCACGCCGCCCTTGATTGCGTCGACGAATTCGAAGCCCTTGCCAGCTTCGTTCGGCTCAAGCTTGAGCACAACGTGACCGTACTGTCCCTTACCGCCTGATTGACGGACGAACTTGCCTTCAGCATCTTCGACGGTCTTGCGGATGGTTTCGCGGTAAGCAACCTGCGGCTTGCCGACATTGGCTTCAACGCCAAACTCGCGCTTCATGCGATCAACGATGATTTCGAGGTGGAGCTCGCCCATGCCCGAAATAATGGTCTGCCCAGATTCTTCATCGGTTCGAACGCGGAACGATGGATCTTCCGAGGCGAGACGCTGCAGTGCGATGCCCATCTTTTCCTGATCGGCCTTGGTCTTCGGCTCCACGGCCTGCGAGATAACCGGCTCTGGGAACTCCATGCGCTCGAGGGTAATGACGGAGTCGGGATCGCAGAGCGTTTCGCCGGTAGTCACGTCTTTCAGTCCCACACAGGCGGCGATGTCGCCAGCGCGAATTTCCTCGATCTCCAAGCGCTCGTTAGCGTGCATCTGGACGATACGACCGATGCGCTCCTTCTTGCCCTTCACCGGGTTGTAAACCGTGTCGCCCTTGCTCAGCACGCCGGAATAGACACGCACGAATGTGAGTTGACCCACGTATGGATCGGTCATCAGCTTGAACGCCAAGGCAGAGAACTTTTCGGCGTCGTCCGGCTTACGATTTACTTCCTTTTCGTCCTCGTCGGTGCCTCCGACGGGCGGAATATCCAAAGGCGAAGGCATGAGCTCGATCACTGCGTCGAGCATGCGCTGCACACCCTTATTCTTGAACGCACTGCCGCACAGCATCGGCTGAATCTCGCCGGCAATTGTGCGCGTACGCAGACCCAGAGTGATTTCGGCCTCGCTGAGGTCGCCCTCTTCAAGGTACTTGTTCATCAGCTCCTCGGAAGCCTCGGCCGCGCTCTCGATCATCTTCTCGCGCCACTCCTTGGCCGACTCCAGCAACTCGGCGGGGATGTCGCGGAACTCGAACTTCATACCCTGCGAGGCCTCGTCCCAGAAGATTGCCTTCATCTTGCGCAGATCGACGACTCCCTGGAACTTGTCCTCGGCACCGATGGGGATCACGATTGGCACGGGATTGGCGCGTAGACGATCAACCATCATCTGACGAACGCGGAAGAAGTTGGCGCCGACGCGGTCCATCTTGTTCACAAATGCGAGGCGCGGCACCTTGTACTTGTTTGCTTGGCGCCAAACCGTTTCGGATTGGGGCTGCACGCCGCCGACCGAGTCGTACACCATCACGGCGCCGTCCAGCACGCGCATGGAACGCTCCACCTCGATCGTGAAGTCCACGTGACCGGGGGTGTCAATGATGTTAATACGGTGCTCGGGGAAGGAGTGGTCCATGCCCTTCCAGAAACAGGTCACGGCGGCAGACGTGATCGTGATGCCGCGCTCCTGCTCTTGCTCCATCCAGTCGGTGGTCGCCGCACCATCGTGCACCTCGCCCAGCTTATGGGTGACACCCGTGTAGAAAAGAATGCGCTCGGTCGTGGTGGTCTTGCCGGCGTCGATGTGCGCGGAAATACCAATGTTGCGGTAGCGCTCGATGGGGGTCTTGCGTGACATGAAATTACTCCATTAACGGATGAAAGCCCGCCCACCGCATCGGTGGGTCGGGCTTCCAGCCAGCCTGATTAGGGGACGACTCTTTAGAAGCGGAAGTGGCTGAAGGCCTTGTTCGCCTCGGCCATGCGGTGCACTTCGTCACGCTTCTTCATAGCACCACCACGGCCTTCGGTGGCTTCCATGAGTTCGTTGGCCAAACGCAGGGCCATCGACTTTTCGCCGCGCTTGCGGGCGGCCTCCTTGATCCAGCGCATCGAGAGGGCGAGACGGCGAACCGGACGCACTTCAACAGGCACCTGGTAGTTCGCACCACCAACCCGGCGCGACTTCACTTCGACCATCGGCTTCACATTGTTGATGGCGATCGTGAAGGCCTCCAGCGGGTCCTTGCCCGGGTTCTTCTTCTCGATCTGGTCCAAGGCACCATAGATGATGCGTTCTGCGACCGCCTTCTTGCCGCCTTCCATGATCACGTTCATGAATTTCGACAGCTCGACATTGCCGTACTTGGGATCCGGCAGGATTTCACGTTTGGGGACTTCGCGACGACGTGGCATATTTCTAACCTCTTTGCTTCAGTTGGCACCGGCTTCCGGCACCGCGAGAGCCGACTAGAGCCCTCACTTACTCGACCCAAAAGCGGGTCACTTCGCTCGATTGCCCGCCAAGGCAATTGAGCACCGCTGAACGACAGAAAGCGTTAAGCCTTCTTAGGGCGCTTTGCGCCGTACTTGGAGCGCGACTGCTTGCGATCCTTCACGCCCTGCAGGTCCAGGGAACCGCGAACGATGTGATAGCGAACTCCGGGCAGATCCTTTACACGACCGCCACGAACCAGCACGACGCTATGTTCCTGGAGATTGTGGCCTTCGCCGCCAATGTAGGAAATGACTTCGAAGCCATTGGTCAGGCGCACCTTGGCAACCTTGCGCAATGCCGAGTTCGGCTTCTTCGGGGTTGTGGTGTAGACCCGGGTGCAGACGCCACGACGTTGCGGCGAGTTCTGCATGGCAGGGCTCTTCGACTTGATCTTTTCGACCTCGCGACCCTGACGCACCAGTTGATTGATGGTTGGCATGAATGAATAAGTCCCAAAACACCCCGGCCAGATTCCTCTTCATGACGTGACATGGTGTAAGGAGGCCGGGAATAACGAAAACGTGAAACCCTTCGGATTTTTCCGAAAAGCCCGCGAGTATAGCAAGGCGGCAGATCCAGGGCAAATCAAAGACGATCGATTTCGCCGGGACTGCTACTTGATCCAGAGGCGGATTGCATCCCATGCACGGCCAAGGACACCTGCCTGATCAACTGCGCCAAGCGCCACCAGTGGCACGTCGGCGAGGGATTGATCTGCTAGCGTGATTTTCAGTGACCCGACCGGCTGATATTTGGCAAACGGGGCGACCAAAGGATCTGGACGGACCACTTGCGTCTTGATCTTGGTTGCGGAGCCTGCAGGAACTGCCACCACGATCGCCTCGGGCCTTCCCAGCTGGACAGTGCTCTCCTTGCCCTTCCAGACAGCAGGGGTCGCCACCGGTTGATTGGCCTCAAACAGGAGGACGTCATCAAACGACGTATAGCCCCAGTTCAAGAGCTTCTGGGATTCGTTGGCGCGCGCGTTTTCGCCGGAGGCCCCCAGCACGATCGAAATCAGGCGCCGCCCGCCGCTGAGGTTCGGGAAGTCGCGCTTGGCAGTCGCCACCAGGCAATAGCCCGCGGATTCGGTATGGCCTGTCTTGAGCCCATCGACCGTCGGATCGCGAAACAGCAGCAAATTCCGGCTGGTGTCGTTGGTGGAGGGTGTTCCCGGAAAGCGATACTTCTTGATCGCAAAGAAATGCATGTACTCGGGAAAGTCACGGATCAGTCGGGTCGCAAGGACGCCGAGATCACGCGCCGTGGTGGCTTGTCCCGGTGCCGCAAGCCCTTCCGGGTTCTTATAGACGGTGTTCTTTAGTCCGAGGACCTTGGCCTGATCGTTCATCGATTCGACGAAATGCTCGACGGTGCCTCCCACCGCTTCGGCCAGGACCATCGTGGCGTCGTTCGCCGACTGGACGATCATTCCCTTGATCAAATCTTCGGCCGGCACGTGCATTTTCGGATCGATGAACATACGCGAACCAGGCATCTTCCAGGCTCGAGCGCTGACTGGCAGTGGCTGTTCAAGAGTGATCTTCCTGGACTTCAGTGCATCGAAGACGAGATAGGCGGACATCAGCTTGGCCAGCGAACCGGGCTCGACAGGACTGTCGATGTCCTTCTGCGCCAGCATCTGGTTGGCCGTTACGTCCAGCAACAAGAAGCTGCGCGCAGCCACCTCCGGTGGTGCGGGCACTTGGGCGACCGCAGCTAGACAAAGGGAAGCGGCAGCGGCTACTGCAAACGCGCGCAGCGCCTTGACGAAGCGATTCATGAGGATGCGAAAAAGCGGACGCGGAAATTCGGGAATGCGAGGAGGAAGCTAGCCCGCGCGTAGGTGGCGGGTCACGAGATTCTTGAGCAGCGGCAATTGTCCGTGGAAGAAATGTCCGCCGCCCGGAACGACTGTCACAGGAAGTGCCTGCGGCCTTGCCCAGTCCATTACCGCAGCCAGCGGCACGGTGTCGTCCTGCTCGCCATGAATGACGAGAGCGCGTTCGTGCCACTCCGTCGGCAAACTGGAGACCGAAAATCGCGAGGCGGCCGTTCCGACGAGGACGATCTGGGAGATGTCCCGCGATCCCGAGAGCTTTTCGACGGCGCAACTCGCCACGAAGGCTCCGAACGAAAAACCGGCGATCGCCAAAGGCTCGCCAAGCGCCACTTGCTCGATCACGGAAAGCATGTCTTCGCATTCGCCGCGCCCTTCATCGTGGACGCCCTCGCTGGCCCCGATGCCGCGAAAATTGAAGCGCACCGCAATCCAGCCGCAGGCAACGAAAGCGCGAGCAAGCGTCTGGACGACCTTGTTGTCCATCGTCCCGCCAAAAAGCGGGTGAGGATGCGCGATGACTGCCACACCGCGCGGCGGGATTCCTTCAACCGCCGGGTCGCGGAGGACCTCGATGGCGCCAGCTGCGCCATTCAGCAGGAGTCTTTCAGTGTGCGAATTCATTGGCGGGAGATCAACGACCTACGTCCGGCGGGAGCAGCAGGCGCTCGACGACCTGGCCGTTTTTCAGGTGAGACTCGACGATTTCGTCGATGTCGTCCTTATCGACGAAGGTGTACCAGACGCCTTCCGGATAGACCACAGCCACAGGGCCGCCGGCGCATCGATCCAGGCAGCCCGCCTTGTTGACGCGGACCTTTCCCGGCCCGGACAATCCCGCCTCCTTGACGCGCGCCTTGCAGCGATCGAACCCGCCCTGGGCGTTGTGCTTGGAGCAAGAGTCTTCGCTGCTCTTGCGTTCGTTCAGGCAGAAGAAGATGTGGCGGCCGTAGTAACTCGCTGGCGCGGGGGGGCTTGTTCTGGACATCGGGTCATTGTAGGGAGCGCGGCAGCGCCGATGCATTCACGGGGACAAGGTCGCTCCGCCTAGGAGACTCCCCGTGAGCGACCCGACAACACCGCCAGGACATATCCCAAAGTGGCAAAGGGCCAGATCCATCCCAGCCACTGCGCCAGTCCATGGAATCGTATGAACCGCCCCTGCTCCCAAGTTGCGAGGGTCTGGGCAAAGTAGGCACTTTCCGGCGCCTGGTTCAACAGGCTGAGATGCACCACGACCGCCACAAGAAGCAATGCCGCGCAAAGCCGTCGCTTCGATGGCAGGAGAAGAACGCCCACGAAGAGCGCGGCCGCGATGCCGATCTGGACCGGCAGACTCAGCCAAGCCCACGCGTGCGTCGGACCGTAACTCAGGGCTGCCGACAAAGCCGTTGTCGCAATACCGACCAGCAGCGTCAGCGGCAGCAGTATTGCGCGGCGCACGATAGAGCGCGTGATCAAAAAACCGAGCAGGCAAGGCACCAATGCGCCCAGCATGACGCAGAGCATTTCCACGCCTGGGACCAGCGGCTCGAGCTCGAACTGGCGGACAGGCAGCCAGTCGATAAATGGCGTGTCCACAAGCCATTCGGAGATTCCGTTTTCGACACGCTCGAACACTTGCCCGAGGCCGAACGTTACCGCAGCGGGAAACAACAATGCGGGTGGCCAGAGTGCAAGCAGGACAAGGCCCCCGCGAGACTCTTCGACGAACCACGTGGAGCGGGTCCGATGCCAGTGCGCAACAGCGCCAAAGTGCTCGAATGCCACTGCGAGCACCGCTCCAAGAAGGGCTCCGGCGGTGTTCAGCCCCAGGTCGACGTTCGAGGGAATGCGCGCGGGCAGATAGCTTTGCAGAGTCTCCATTGCGAAGGAGACTGCCGCACCCACAGCTGTCGCGCGAAAAATGGTTGGGGCTGCGCCCGTTCCGGGCCGAGCGCGGACGATGGAGACGGCCGCCAGGAAACCCAATGGCAAGTAGCCCACGACGTTGATTCCAAAATCAAACGCTGTCCAGTATCTGGGCCATGGGGCAGCCAGGTATGCCCACGGAGCAATCCCCTGGTCGCGCCATTCGGAGAAAGGATAAAGGCTTGCGTAGACGATGAGCGCCGCGTACGCCAGTGTCAGCGGAAGGGCGACGGATTTGTGCGGCGCTGCCACGGGGCTCAGAAAGGCTTGACGACAACCAGCACTACGATTCCGAGCAAAAGAAACACCGGCAGTTCGTTGAACCATCGGTACCAGCGGTGACTGCGCCGGACATCGCCAGCCAGGAAGTGGCGCAAGAGCACGCCGCATGCGTGGTGGTAACCGATCACGAGAAGCACCAGCGCCAGCTTCGCGTGCATCCAGTCGTTGCCGGGACCGCGGCCAATGCCATAGCCGAGCCATAGCCAGGCGCCGAAGCCGATTGCCGGGACCGCGAGGAATGTAGTGAAGCGAAAAAGCTTTCGCGCCATGAGCAAAAGCCGCGCACGTTCCGAAACTGACTCGGGCGCGACCATCGCCAGATTGACGAAGATTCGCGGCAAATAGAACAGGCCCGCAAACCAGCTGGTGATGAAGACGATGTGCAGCGATTTGACCCAAAGCATGGTGCTGCAGTGTAGTGGGTGTGCCTGAAGGCAAAAAAAAGCCCGGCGCCAAAAACGCCGGGCTGGGAAGCCCTTTTGCTGTCACACATCAAGGCACCCGCTCAGGGAGGAAAAGCGGGGAGCGGCAAGCCGCCCAAGACAGAATTTAACAAAGGCAAAACAACCTATCAAGCTAACGGTGACTTTTTTCGAACATTCGGCTTGGAAACGCAACAAGAAGAGTTCGTTTTCGCGCGATTTTGTTTGGAGCTGACTCAAAGAGGCCAAAGAGTTCTCGGATGTCTTGGGGCACAATTTTCGACATGACCCTTCATGCCCCCTTCCCCGCAGGTCGGCCGCGCCGCCTTCGCCGGGACGCCTTCACGCGCAACCTGGTACGCGAGCACAGGCTCTCGGCGCACGACCTGATCTATCCCGTTTTCGTGCAAGAAGGGGAAAAGCGACGCGACGCGGTCCCCTCGATGCCGGGGGTGGAGCGGCTGAGCCTGGACACCCTTTTGCTCGTGGCCGAGGAATGCGTTGAACTGGGCGTTCCGGTGATCGCCTTGTTTCCCGTGATCGACCCAAGTCTCAAGACGCCGGGAGGCGATGAAGCTTGCAATCCGAACGGCCTGGTTCCGCGGGTGGTTGCGGCGTTGAAGGCAAGGTTCCCGGAACTCGGAGTGATGACCGACGTCGCGCTGGACCCTTACACCAGCCATGGCCAGGACGGCCTCCTCGACGAGACCGGGTACATCCTCAACGATCCCACAGTAGAAGTACTGGTCAAGCAGGCACTCACGCAATCGCAGGCAGGCGTGGACATCGTGGCACCAAGCGACATGATGGACGGCCGGATCGGCGCGATCCGCCATGCGCTGGAAGCGCGTGGCGACATTCACACGCGGATCATGGCCTACAGCGCGAAGTACGCCAGCGCCTTCTATGGGCCATTTCGCGATGCGGTCGGTTCGGCCACAAACCTTGGCAAGAGCAACAAGAAGGTCTACCAGATGGACCCCGGCAACAGCGACGAAGCCTTGCGCGAAGTCGCGATTGACATCGCCGAGGGCGCGGACATGGTGATGGTCAAGCCCGGGATGCCGTACCTCGACATTGTTCGGCGAGTGAAGGACGAGTTCCATGTGCCGACATTCGCCTACCAGGTAAGCGGTGAATACGCGATGCTCAAGGCGGCGGCACAGAACGGTTGGCTCGACCACGACGGAGTGATGCTCGAGAGCCTCCTGGCATTCAAGCGGGCCGGGGCTGATGGTGTGCTCACCTATTTCGCGCTCGAGGCAGCGCGGCTGCTGAAGCAGGGTTGAGAGGCAAACGAGGCTGCAGCAGGCACATAAAAAAAGAGCCGGTCGGCGCTCGCGCGCCGTCCGGCTCTTTTTTTATTTGCTCAGCAGACAGCCAGAATTACTTGGCCGTGGCTGCGCCTTCCTTTTGGGCTTGAACGCGCGGCTGAGCCTGATTGTTCATGGTCGAGATCACACGGCTGTTCACGCGCGAACCAGCCGATACGTTCTGGTCCGGAGCGCTCGCGGTGGCGATGGCTTGAGCGCGAACCGTGGCCGAATCAGCGACTGGCTTGAACGGCTCCGCACCACGGGAACCGCGGGGGATGTTCTGGTCAGCGGCGGAAGCGGCACGAATGGCTTCGGCACCGACTTCGTCGCGGCTCTTTGCCGAGACGCTCGTTTGCACGCCTTGGTACGTTTCGGCCTGAGCGCCTGCGGCAGCGAGGATCGAGAGAGCGGCAGCGGCGAGGATTTTCGAGGTCTTCATTTTTCAGTTCCTTTGATTCGTCGGAGTTTTTGAGCCAGGCTCGCTGTCGCTGGCCTGTGCGTTGAAGTTTCCGGTGAATCACCATGGGGAAAACACTGAGAAAAGAGACACGGCGTTTCCTCGGCGGAAACAATGTTGTGCCCTATTGCAGCCAGCCTGAAGCTGGACCCGCGCGCTTGCGAGATCCGGCTCCGTCGCGATCCGAGGATCAGAGACCAGCTTGTTGCGTCACCGGACGCACGATGTTGTATTGCGACGGAATGACGCTGTTCACAAAAGCTTTGCGATCCAGGTTCTGGTTCGCTTCGTGAGCCGTCGCGACTGCTTGGGCGCGGATGGCCGAGCGATCAGCAGAAGCGGTCAGTGCAGGTGCCACGCGCGACGACGTTGCTTCGGCATACGGGTTGTCGGTGCGGGCTGCAACGACGGCTTGCGCATTCACGTCGGCGCGGCTGTTTGCAGACACCGGTGCGTGAACGCCGTCATAGGTTTCGGCTTGCGCACCAGCGGCGGCGAGAATCGAGAGAGCGGCTGCAGCGATGATCTTCAAGGCGTTCATTTCAGTGTTCCTTCATTGACTTGGGAGGGATGTCGTTCATCCAGATCAGCCTTCGCTGTTCTGTGAGGTGGAAGCTTACGACTGAAGAGTAGGTATAAACCCCTATGAAAATGAACCGCCGTGTTCGTCAAACAGAAACAATAGGAATTGAATGGACGGTCTTGATCTACTCAAAACCTTTCGCGAAGTTGCCGCCCGAGGCAGCTTTTCGCGCGCGGCAACCGCGCTCGGCATGTCCAAGGCTAACGTCAGCAAGTACGTGGCCCATCTCGAAGAGCGGTTCGGCGTACGGCTGCTCAACCGCTCGACGCGCTCCGTCAGCTTGACCGACGCCGGCCACTTGCTGCTCGAGCGTAGCAAGCCGCTGATGGAAATGATCGAACTCACGCAAAGTGAACTGCAGGATCACGCCGGCCATCCGCGTGGACGGCTGCGGATCACGGCGCCGCACGGGCTCGCCCAGAGCACATTCCCTGACTTGGTTGGCGAGTTCATGTCCATGTACCCGGATGTGCACTTGAGCCTGCACATGAGCAACCGTGTCATCGACCTGGTCGAGGAAGGCGTCGACATCGCTCTGCGCCTCGGACGCATCCGAGACGAAAACCTGATCGTCCGGCGATTGCAGGTGATGGATCTGGCGCTTTGCGCCACACCCAGCTATTGGGCCAAGCGCGGCCTGCCCGAAAAGCCGGACGACATGCGCCAGCATGACGTCCTGACGTACTCATTGCTGGGCACCACGCCGAGCCTGCCGTTCGAGGTCGACGGAGAGCCCTACAGCGTTCCGGTGTCCAGCCGCATGGACGCCAACGACACCGCCTTGCTGACGGCCATTGCGCTCACCGGACTCGGCGCGGTGTGCGTTCCGATGGCGATGGCTCAGCCCCACATCGAGCGCGGTGCGCTCGTGCCGGTGTTGAAGGACTACATGCCGACCGATCTATGGCTGTATGCGGCATATACCCAGCGCCGCCACAACAGTGCCGCACTGCGCGCGCTGCTCGACTTCCTGGAGTTGCGCATCCGAAAGTCAGAGCGACCGATCAAATCGACGCGGCGCATTGCGCCCCGGCGCCGCAGCCCGGCAAAGGCGCCGAGCTGAGGCTCCCTGCGCTCAAGCAGCGAGATGCTTGGCGAAGAAGGCGACGGTCCGTTGCCGTGCAAGCTTGGCGGCTTCGGCGTCATAGGAGCCGCGCTGATCGCAGTTGAAACCGTGTCCGCATTCGTAGACATGCACCTCGACGTCAGGATGCGCCTTCTTGAAAGCTTCAACTGTGTCGAGTGGGATCCAGTGGTCATTGCTGCCGAAGTGCGCGAGCACCGGCACATTCGGTTTGAGCGCGCTTTCCTCCGGCGTGGTCATTCCGCCGCCGTAGTAAGGCGCCGCGGCCGCGAGGCCGGACACCTTTGCCGCGGCGCGCCACGTCAGCAGGCCGCCCCAGCAATAACCCACGATGCCGACCTTGCCGGCCTTCGCTGCATAGTCGACTGCCGCCTGCAAGTCCTGCAGCACGCCCGGAGCCGGAAGGGCTTCGACGGCCGTCTTCAGCGCGAAGCCGGCCTTCATGTCGTCTTCCGAGTAGCCCAGCTCGACGCCCTGCTTCACGCGGTGGAAAGTCGCCGGCGCGACCGCCAGGTAGCCATCGGCGGCATAGCCGTCCGCCACGGAGCGGATGTGCGAATTCACGCCAAAAATCTCCTGAACGACCACCACGGCGCCCTTGGGCTTGCCGGACGGCTCCGCGACATACGCGGGAAACTTGAAGCCGTCTTTGGCGGTGAGTTCGATAAATTGACCCATGGTCATGCTCCTGCGGTTGATGGTTGTTGTTTGAGGGCTCGTTCGACGAACTCCAGGCGATCCTGGCCCCAGAAGATTTCGCCATCGACGACATAGCTGGGTGCGCCAAAGACCTTGGCGTCGATCGCCTGCTGTGTGTAGTCCTCGTAGCGCTCCTGCACGGCCTGGCTGAGCGACTGCTCGACCCGGCGCGGCGAAAGCCCGTGCTCGGTGACGAGCGCCTCGAGCACCTTCGGATCGGCAATGTTGCGCTCTTGCACCCACACAGCGGCAAAGATGGCGCCGCAGAGCTTCAACGCGACTTCGGTGCCGTCGTGGAGGTCTACCGCGATGATGAGCCGTGCCGCGTCGTCGCTGGCAACAGGAAAGAACTTGGGCTTCAGGTTCAGCGGAATGTCCAGGTGACGCGAAAAGCGAGCGAGTTCGACCAGCCTGTAGGCCTGCCGCTGCGGCGCGCGCTTGCCCAGAGGGAGGCCGCCGGAAACCGGAAAAACCGCGCCGACGTCGATCGGCCTTATCCGCACATCGGCATTGCAGGACTTTGCAATGTCGGTGAATCTCGCATGCCCGAGATAGGTCCATGGGCTTTGCGGCGTGAAGTAGTAGTCGATGCTGCGGCTCACGGGCGTCTCCTCGGTGTGTAATCCATGCGGTCGTTTTTAACTGAGGCACGGCTTCCGTGCAGGAGATGGGATTTGAACCAGGTGCTTCTGATCACCGGCGGCAGCCGTGGAATCGGCGCCGCTACCGCCCTGCTGGCTGCGCAGCGAGGGTACGCGGTCGCGATCAACTACACGCGCAATTCGCTGGCTGCCGACGAGGTCGTCCGAACCATCCGCGCAGGCGGCGGAACCGCAATCACAGTGCAAGCCGACGTGGGCGATGAAGCGCAGGTGCGGGCCATGTTCGAGAAGGTGGACGCCAAGCTCGGCCCGCTGACCGGGCTGGTCAACAACGCCGGTGTGGTCGACATGCAGGCGCGAGTGGACGAGATGACGGTGGAGCGTCTTGAACGCATGATGCGCATCAACGTGATCGGCAGCTTCGTGTGCGCCCGCGAGGCCGTCCGGCGCATGAGCACGCGGCACGGCGGGAGCGGCGGCGCCATCGTGAACCTCTCCAGCGCCGCGGCGCGGCTCGGATCGCCGGGCCAGTACGTCGACTACGCGGCGAGCAAGGGCGCCATCGACAGCTTCACCATCGGCTTGGCCAAGGAGGTTGCCGATGAAGGCATTCGCGTCAATGCCGTGCGGCCTGGGCTGATCGACACCGAGATCCATGCGTCCGGCGGACTTCCCGATCGGGCTGCGCAGCTCGCACCGACTGTCCCCATGAAGCGCACAGGCAGCGCCGAAGAAGTCGCCAACGGAATTGTCTGGCTGCTTTCGGCAGAGGCGAGCTACGTCACGGCAACAATTCTCGATGTGACAGGCGGGCGCTAGATGGCCAACCAGACGATGGACCTGATCAAGCCGCTGATCACGCTGCTGGCCATCGTGAACCCCCTGGCGATCGTGCCGTTCTTCATCCACTATACGCACGGTTGCACCGAACAGCAGCGCAGGCGCACAGCCTGGGTGTCCGCTTTCAGTGCGTTCGTCGTGATAGCGGTCAGCGCGCTATTGGGGCTGCAGCTGCTTTCGTTCTTCGGCATCTCGATCGCGAGCTTTCAGGTCGGTGGGGGCATGTTGCTGCTGATGAGTTCCCTGAGCATGCTCAACGCTCAGCCGGCCGAATCGAAATCCACTAGCGACGAAATCCGCGCAGCCGAAGTGAAGGCTTCACTCGGCGCCTCCATTGCGGTGGTGCCGCTCACCATTCCGTTGCTGACCGGACCGGCGACCATGTCGACGGTGGTCATCTTTGCCGAAAGAGCGCAGCACGTCTGGGAACTCGCGGTCCTGGTCGGCTACGGCGTCGTGATCGGTGTCGCGACCGGCGTCACGTTTTCGCTGGCGGAGCCGATCGCGAGAGTGCTTGGCAAGACGGGCATCAACGTGATGACGCGTTTGATGGGGCTTATCCTCGCCGCCTTGGCGGTCGAAGTGATGTCCGTCGGACTCAGTACGCTCTTTCCGGTGCTTCGTCGGACCCTTTGAAGCTGCGGTTATCGCGCTACCAGTTCGACGATTCGAGACGTGACGGCGCCGCCATCCAACAGAAGTTCGGCCGCCGAGATCGGCAGCTTGAACCGCCTGGGTCCTGCGCTGCCGGGATTGATGTACAGGACGCCGTCTCTTTCCCGTGCAAGCGGCCGATGCGAGTGCCCTGACATCACCACACGCACGCCTGCAGCGGCGGGATCGATGTCCAGTTGCCCCAGGTCGTGAATCGCATACACGCGCACGCCATCGATTTCGATCACCGCCGTGTCCGGCACGTCCTTCGCCCACGGCGCCATGTCGTTGTTGCCGCGCACTGCGGTCACCGGGGCAATGGCGGCCAGTTCGTCGAGGATCCGTTGCTCGCCGATGTCGCCGCCATGAATGATGTGCTGACAGCCGCGCAGGAAGGCCAGCGCTTCGGGCCTCAGCAGGCCATGGGTGTCAGAAATGAGTCCGATACGCTGCATGCCGCGGCTCCGGTCGATTCAGCGAGCCTGCGCCACCCAGGCCACCAGATCTGCAACGACGGCATCGGTGGCCGCGGCGAGCGCTTTCACTCCTCCCGGCGCGTCGTTGGTCGGCGCGGGCCTCCGCGCCGCGAAACTTCGTTGCGCGAGGACGCGATCGCCGCCCGCGTTGCTGCGTATGAGCGTGGCATTCACGCGAACCCATCCTGCGCTCTTGTCCGGCGATTCGAAGAAATGGCTGAACTCCTCAAGCGATACACGCAGCGTGTCGGGCACCCGGCCTTGGGTGCGGGCGATCATCGCGCTCTCCTCCGGGCCGAGCACGGTCCGGTCCGCGGCCAAGGCGTCGCGCACGCGCTGACGCAGCAATTGGGCGGGCGGCTGGCTCCAGCGCGATTGACCGTAGGGGTGAACTTCGTTCGCATCGGCATAGCCAAGGCGGTAGAGCATCTGAGTGCCGTCCAGGCGTGACGAGGCGTCGAAATCGGCCAGTGCTAGCGTCGGCAGCGCCGGCGTGGCCGCTGGTGCTGCTGCGGGCGTTGTCGCCAGAGGTCCGGGGCCGAAATCGTAAAGCGTCGCACGAGCGGGCTTGTCGGGCAAAGCGCCGCACCCTCCAATGGCGAGGAGGGCCGCGAAGCTGCCGATCGCCCACAAGCGACTCCAACCAGGTTCGACCGCAGCGATCTTCAGTGCGTCACGTATTTTCATGATGGTGTCTTCAATGGCGGGCGGCCGAACCAGGCGGCGACGTGAAGCCTGGCTCACCCGGCCCCGCGTCCACGCCGCCCGTACCGAACAGCAGCGATTGCGGGTTCTCGTTGATGCTCTCCGCCGCGCGCCCGAGGCGGCGCACGGCCCTCGAAGTGTCGTCCGCAACTCGGTTCACGCGCGGCAAGGTGGCCGTGTTGAATGAATCCACCGCCTGCGACAGAGCCTTCGTACCTTCGCCCAGTCGATCGATCGGCCCGTCCGCGGCATTGAGGCGGCCGACGGTGGTATTGAGATTCTTTGCAACGCGCGAAACATCACCGGCCGCCGCCTTCACAGTGATCATCGTGTCCTTGGTGCGATCCACCAGCGGCGGCAGCGCCTTCAGCGCCGGGTTCAGGCCCGTCTTCACCGTGTTGTCCAGCGAGCGCGTGAGTTCATTGGCACTGGCCGCCGCCTGCGAGATGTTCTCGAGCGCGTCCGCAATGCGCTTCTGGTTCTCGCTGCTGAAGAGCGTATTGATGCGGCCCGTCGCTTCCTCGACCTTGCCGATGATCGCCTCGCCCCGGTCCTGCAGTTGAGCAAGCAGCGATGGCTTGAGCGGAATGCGCGGCGGATTGCTGTTGTCGGGCACCAATGCCACCTGCGACTCTCCCTTGTCGTCGAGCGCAATGAAAGCCAGCCCGGTCACGCCTTGATAGCTCAGGGTGGCAAAGGTCGACGTCGTGAGCGGCACGCGTTCGTCAACGGTGATGCGCACGCGGACATTGCCCTTGACCTTGGGGTCGAAGTCGATCGATGCCACCTTGCCGACCGCGATGCCGCGATAACGGACCATCGCCTGCGGCTGCAGTCCACTGACCGCGTCGCGGGTGGACAGCTCATAGATGTTGCGCACGGTGTCGTCGCGCGTGAGCCAGACCACCAGGGCGACAAGCACCGCGATGAGGCCGAGCACAAAGGCTCCGGCGGCGAGGGCGTGGGCCTTGTTTTCCATGGCAGCTACCTTTCGAACGAGGGGGCCGCACCGCTGCCCGTGCGAGCAGCAAGCGGCGCTGGCGCGGAGTGGTCATGCAGCGCCTCCATGGCGCGCTGGCCACGGCCGCCGAGAAAGTATTCGTGGATGAACGGATGGGGATAGGCGATCACGTCGCGTGCCGTTCCGGCGACGATGACCTTCTGGTCCGCCAGCACTGCAATGCGCGTGCTCAGCTCGAAGAGCGTGTCCAGGTCATGCGTGACCATCACCACCGTGAGTCCGAGTTCGCGATGCAATCCGAGCAGCAAATCGCAGAAGCCGTCGGCCCCTTCGGGATCGAGGCCGGCCGTGGGTTCGTCGAGCAACAGCAATGGCGGGTCCATGATCAAAGCCCGCGCCAGTGCCACCCGCTTGATCATCCCGCCGGACAAATCGGCAGGGCTCTTGGACGCGTGCTTCGGATCCAGGCCGACCATTTGCAACTTGACCAGCGCGGCGTCCCGGATCAGATCGTTGGGCAGCAGCTTGAGCTCCCTCAGCGGAAACGCGATGTTGTCGAGAACGCTGAATGCGGAGAACAGCGCTCCGTGCTGAAAGAGCATGCCGACATTGGCGGCTTCCTTGGCGCCGAGTTGCCCCGGTAGATGTCCCAGCACGGTGACCTCGCCCTTGGTCGGATGCTCGAGCCCCAGAATCTGGCGCAACAGCACGGTCTTGCCGGTGCCCGATCCGCCCACGAGCGACAGGACTTCTCCGCGCTGGATCGTGAGGTCGAGATCGCGATGCACCACCTGTTCGCCATCCGGCGACTTGAAGACGGTCCAGAGCTTGCGGATATCAACCACAGGCGAGGACGCATTGCCGCTTGTTGCTTCGGCCATCAGCGAAACCCCACGCCTTTGAAGAGCACCGCGAACAGTGCATCCACGAGGATCACGACCGTGATGGACGCCACCACCGACGATGTCGTGCCCCGGCCGAGGCTCTCGGTGTTCGGTTTGACTTTCATGCCGAAGTAGCAGCCGATCAGCGCAATGAGAATGCCGAAGACGGCCGACTTCGCCATTGCCAGCCAGAGGTTGGACATCGGCACCGCGCGCGGCAGCGCCGACATGAAATATGCAGGAGAGATGTCGAGCGAGAGATCGGCAGCGATCATTCCGCCGGACAGCGCCGCCATCGAGGTCCACATGCTGATGAGCGGCATTGCGATCGCCAGCGCCAGCACGCGGGGCATCACGAGCCTGAAGCCGTGCGGAATGCCCATCACGCGCATGGCGTCGAGTTCCTCGGTCACTCGCATGACGCCGATCTGCGCGGTGATGGCCGAGCCGGAACGCCCGGCGATCAACACCGCGGCCAGCACGGGGCCGAGTTCGCGGATCAGTGACAAGCCAAGGATGTTCACGATGAAGGTTTCAGCCCCGTACTGCCGCAATTGCTGGGACGTAAGGTAAGCCAATACCACCCCGATCAGGAGGCCCACCAGCGCGGTGATCGGCAATGCCGTGGTGCCGAACTGATAAATCTGCCCCGAAAAGTCCCGCCAGGGGCCGCGATGCGGCGCCCGCACAAGCCTGCCGATGTCCAGTGTGAGTTGCCCGATGAGTCGTAGAAAATCGCGCGCCACGAACATCATGCGCGGGCCGTTGTGCGCAAAGGCCTTGAAACGATCGGCCAGCGTCAAACCGGGTTCGGCAGGTGCGCTGCAGGTGTACAGGGCGACCTGGTCCAGCACGGCCTTGTGCTGCGAGTCCATCTCGACCTTCGCCGGCCACGCCTGGTGCCAATGGTTCCAGAGCAATTGCGCGCCGATGTGGTCGAGCTGCTCGATCGGCCGCAAATCCCAGAGCCGATCGTCGTTGGCCGGAACGCCGGCGAGATTGCTCGACAGCGCGTCCCAGGTTCGGCGCGAAGACATCGCGAGCGCCGTCCAGCGGCCGCTGGCCACGGCCCAGTTTCCGTCGTCCTGCCGGCGCTCCTCCACGCGCGGCCTGATGCTTTCGGCATCTTGCGCTACGGCGGGCGACAGGGACTCGGAGGGCATGCTGTGGTGGTTGGGAAAGACAGTAGCGTGCAACATCGTAACCGCGCGAGTCGGCAGCAGGACTCGGGGCCAACGTTTGCCACAATCAATGGTTGAATCGATTTCCGGTCGATTTCCCATTCACGCAATCAGCCGGCCCGGCGCCGGTAGGAGAACGTCATGCAGATGAGCAAGACCCCCATCCATCATTACATCGGCGGCCGCGTCGCTGCGCCGAAGTCTACGCGCAGCCAGGACGTCTTCAATCCGGCGACCGGCGTGGCAACGGGCACTGTGGCGCTGGCCGGCCGCAGCGACGTCGACGCGGCTGTAGCCGCCGCACAGGCGGCGTTCCCGGCATGGGCCGACACACCGCCGATCCGCCGGGCCCGCGTGATGTTCAAGTTCCTCGAACTTCTCAACAAGCACAAGGACGAACTCGCTCATCTGATCACCGCCGAGCACGGCAAGGTCTTTACCGACGCGCAGGGCGAGGTGTCGCGCGGCATTGACATCGTCGAATTCGCGTGCGGCATCCCGCAGCTTCTCAAGGGGGACTACACCGATCAGGTCTCCACAGGCATGGACAACTGGACGATGCGCCAGCCCCTGGGCGTCGTCGCCGGCATCACGCCGTTCAACTTTCCCGTGATGGTTCCGATGTGGATGTTCCCGGTCGCCATCGCCGCGGGCAATACCTTCGTGCTCAAGCCCAGCCCGACGGATCCGAGCCCTTCACTGCGAATGGCCGAATTGCTCAAGGAAGCCGGACTGCCCGACGGCGTGTTCAACGTGGTCCAGGGCGACAAGGAAGCGGTCGACGCGCTGCTCGAACATGCGGACGTCAAAGCCATCAGCTTTGTCGGTTCGACGCCCATTGCCAACTACATCTACGAGACCGGCGCACGGCACGGCAAGCGCGTGCAGGCCTTGGGCGGCGCGAAGAACCACATGGTGGTGATGCCCGATGCGGACATCGAGCAGACGGTGGACGCGCTGATTGGTTCGGGCTACGGGTCGGCTGGCGAGCGCTGCATGGCGATCAGCGTGGCGGTGCTGGTCGGCGGTGTGGCCGACAAGATCATGCCGCTCCTTGCCGAACGCGCCAGGACGTTGAAGATCAAGAACGGCACCGAGCTGGATGCGGAGATGGGGCCGATCGTCACCCGCGCTGCCCACGAGCGCATCACGGGCTACATCGCCCAAGGTGAGAAGGAAGGCGCGAAGCTGGTGGTGGACGGGCGCGGCTTCAGCGGCAAGGCGGCGGGCGAAGGCTGCGACGATGGCTTCTGGATGGGCGGCACGCTGTTTGACAACGTCACGCCCGACATGCGCATCTACAAGGAAGAGATCTTCGGCCCGGTGCTTTCGTGCCTGCGCGTGCACGACCTGAAGGAAGCCGTCGACCTGATCAACGCCCATGAATTCGGCAACGGCGTCTCGTGCTTCACGCGTGACGGCAACGTGGCGCGCGAGTTCTCGCGGCGCATTCAGGTGGGGATGGTGGGCATCAATGTGCCGATCCCCGTGCCGATGGCATGGCATGGCTTCGGCGGCTGGAAGAAGAGCCTGTTCGGCGACATGCATGCCTACGGGGAAGAAGGCGTGCGCTTCTATACGAAGCAGAAATCGATCATGCAGCGCTGGCCGGAGAGCATCGGCAAGGGGGCCGAATTCGTGATGCCGACGGCTAGCTGATTGGCCCCCCGGCTTTTCACTGCGCTTCGCTTCGTGTAACTCCACCCCCCGACGGGGAGGCACGGCTCGCCTTGGGGCGGCCCGGCGGCGGCCGCATACTGGCGCCCGCGTATAGACCGCAACTACATTGAGACAAGCACGCCGCAATGAGCGACACCACATTCGACTACATCATCATCGGCGGCGGCACGGCCGGGTCGCTCATGGCCAATCGCCTGAGCGCGGACAAGCGACGCCGCGTGCTGCTCATCGAGGCGGGCAGGAGGGATGACTATCACTGGATTCACATTCCGGTGGGCTATCTGTATTGCATCGGCAATCCACGAACGGATTGGCTCTACAGGACGGAGCCTGACGTGGGGCTCAACGGCCGTACGCTGCGCTATCCGCGCGGCAAGACGCTGGGCGGCTCGTCGAGCATCAACGGGATGATCTATATGCGGGGCCAGTCGCGCGACTATGACCAATGGGCGCGCATCACGGGTGACGACGAATGGCGCTGGAGCAATGTCCTGCCCGCCTTCAAGAAGCACGAGGATTACTACCTTGGAGCCGACGACATGCACGGCGCCGGCGGCGAATGGCGGGTCGAGAAGCAACGCCTGCGCTGGGACATCCTCGATGCTTTCGCCGAAGCCGCAGTACAAGCTGGCGTGCCTCACAGCACTGACTTCAATCGCGGCAGCAATGAGGGCGTCGGTTACTTCCAGGTCAACCAGAAGAACGGATGGCGCTGGAACACGGCAAAGGCGTTTCTTCGCCCGACCTGCTATGGCCGGCCGAACTTCGAGCTCTGGACCGGGGCGCATGTGTCGCGGCTCCTGTTCGAGCCGCAGCGCGACGGCAGCCCGCGCTGCACCGGCGTGCAAGTGTGGGATGGGCACGAAATGGTGGTTGCCCATGCCACGCGCGAAGTGCTCCTTTGCGCCGGCAGCATCGGCACACCGCAGATCCTGCAACTCTCCGGCATAGGACCCGCCGAGCTTCTGCGTCGGCATGGCATCGACGTGATGCTCGATGCGCCCGGCGTCGGCGCCAACCTGCAGGACCATCTCCAGATCCGCGCGGTCTACAAGATCCAGAACGCGGAGACGCTCAACGTGCTGGCCTCTTCGGTGTACGGCAAGGCAAAGATCGGCATGGAATATCTCTTCAAGCGAAGCGGCCCCATGAGCATGGCGCCTTCGCAGCTCGGCGCCTTCACGCGCAGTTCCCCGGCCTATGAATGGCCCAACCTCGAATTCCACGTGCAGCCGCTCTCGCTCGACGCCTTTGGGGAGCCGCTCCACAGCTTTCCGGCCTTCACCGCGAGTGTTTGCAACCTCAACCCGACCAGCCGCGGCAGCGTGCACATCAGGAGCCCGCGCTTCGAGGATGCGCCAGCCATCACCCCCAACTACCTGAGCACTGACGAGGACCGCAAAGTCGCGGCCGATTCGCTGCGCGTCACGCGGAACATCGCGTCGCAGCCCGCCCTGGCGAAATATTGCCCCGAGGAGTGGAAGCCCGGGACGCAATACCAAACCGACGAAGAGCTCGCCCGGCTCGCCGGCGATATCGCGACCACCATCTTCCATCCGGTCGGCACCACCCGGATGGGTGCCGACGGCGACCCGATGGCGGTGCTGGACGGACGCTTGCGTGTGCGCGGCGTCGCAGGACTTCGGGTGGTCGACGCAGGCGCCATGCCCACCATCACCAGCGGCAACACGAACAGCCCCACGTTGATGATGGCCGAGAAGGCGGCTGCATGGGTGCGTCAAAACGACGCCTGATTCACAGCGTTTCCAGTTGTTGCAGTTTGACGGGTAATCCCCGATGCACTGCACCGGTGCGCCGAATAAAGTCACGGCACTCGCAAACGGGCCTGCCCGGTGCGCGGGGGACCGAGGAGACATCTTTCGTAGAATCAGAACAATCGACAAAAGGCATCCGGACGAGATGCCGTTTTTTTGAACAAGGCGCCGCTGGTCGGCGCCTTTTCTTTTGGTCCCTCTCATGGAAATTCTGGTGCTCACCCTGGCCTCGCTGTTCGCGGGCTTTGTCGATTCGATCGTTGGCGGAGGCGGATTGATCCTGGTGCCGGCACTGTTCAGCGTGCTTCCTGGCGCTGCGCCGGCCACCTTGCTCGGCACCAACAAGAGCGCCTCGGTCTGGGGCACAGCCGCGGCCACTGCGCAGTTTCATCATCGGGTCGGGCTGCGCTGGCGCACCTTGATTCCCGCTGCCGCCCTCGCCTTTTCCGGCGCACTGGTCGGCGCATGGGGCGTGACGGTGGTGCCAGGCGATTTCCTGCGCAAGCTGCTCCCCATCATTCTGGTGGTGCTGCTTCTCTATACCCTCGCGCGCAAGGACATGGGCCATCACCATGCGCCGAACTTCAGTGGCCGAGCAGAGTTGGCTGCAACAGCGCTGATCGGCTTCACCCTCGGGGTCTACGACGGATTCTTCGGCCCCGGCACCGGGAGCTTTTTCGTCTTCGTCTTCGTGCGCTGGCTCGGTTACGACTTTCTGAATGCGGCTGCGTCGGCCAAGCTGCTGAACACGATGACCAACCTGGGCGCCCTGCTGCTGCTCGGCCTCAAGGGACACGTGATATGGCGCTACGGCCTGGTGATGGCGGTCGCGAACGTCGCTGGAAGCGTGATCGGCGCTCGCGTCGCGATCAAGCATGGCGCGGGTTTCGTCCGAAAGGTTTTTATCGGGGTGGTGAGCGTGCTCATCCTGAAAACCGCATACGACGCTTTTCTGCGCTGAGCTCCCGCGTTGAAGCCTGCGGGTCGGCTTGCGATCTCAGGGAGCCGCTGACGCCGGAGCGGGAGAGCCGTCGGCAGGCCATGCGACCTCGCTGGCGACGCGCGGCTTGCCGATCGGAGCGGTGGCCTTGCCGACCTGGATGGCGGCGAGATCGGCCTCGCTCGGATACTGATTCATCAACCAGTAATCGAATACCCGGCGCGCAAGAGGCGCCGCCGCGCCTGCGCCCCAGCCGGCATTCTCGACAACGACCGCCACCGCGATCTTCGGATCATTCACCGGCGCAAAGGCCATGAAGAGCGCGTGATCGCGCTGGTGCTCTTCAAGTGCCTTGGCGTTGTACTTCGTGTTCTGCGCCTGGGTCACGGCCTGCGCCGTACCCGTCTTGCCGGCGGCCTGGTAGCCAGCGCCAGCAAACACACCCCGTGCCGTACCGGCGGTCACAACGGCAACCAGGCCGTCGCGCACCACGCCGATGTTCGCGCTCGTGAGGCCAATGTTCTCAGCCGGCGGCTGTTCGACCGGCTTGACCTGTCCGGTCACCGTGTCGCGCACAGCGAGCGCCAGATGCGGCTTGTGCTTCAAGCCGCCGTTCGCGACGATGGAGGTCGCCTGCGCCAGCTGCAGCATCGTGAACGCGTTGTAGCCTTGTCCGATGCCCAGCGAAATCGTTTCACCCGCATACCACTTCTTCTGCTCGGGGCGCTTGTAGGCATTGCGCTTCCATTCGGTGCTCGGCAGCACGCCGCGCACCTCGCCGCCGATGTCGATGCCGGTGATCTGTCCGAATCCCAGCGGCTTCATCGAATCGTGGATCAGGTCCACGCCCATTTCATTGGCCAGCGAGTAGAAATAGATATTGCTCGACAGTTGGATCGCGCGCCGCATGTCGACACCGCCGATGTTGCCTTCGGGACTGCCGAAGCGGTGGCCCCCGAAATTGAAATAACCCGGGTCATTGACCACCACGCTCGGACCGCGTTTGCCGGTCTGCAGCGCAGCCAGCGCCATGAAGGGCTTGTAGGTCGAGCCCGGCGGATAGGTGCCCCGCAGCGCGCGATTGAGCAATGGCTTGTCGATCGACTCACTGAGCTCCTTCCAGCTTTCGGTGTCGATCCCTTCCACGAAAAGATTCGGATCGAAGGTCGGCTTGCTCACGAAAGCCAGGATTTCCCCGGTCCTGGGGTCGATAGCGACCAGCGCTCCACGCCGGTCACCGAACATGTCCTCCACCAGCTTCTGCAGCTTGATGTCGATCGAGAGCATGACGGTGTTGCCCGGCGTTGCGGGATGCGCCGCAAGCCGCCGCACCGCGCGGCCGCCCGCCGACGTTTCCATCTGCTCGACACCGGTCTGGCCGTGCAGCGTTTTTTCGTAGCTCTGTTCGATGCCGAGTTTTCCGATGTACTCGGTGCCCTTGTAGTTGGCCAGGTCCTCGTCCTCCCAATCTTCCATGGCCGTCTTTTCGGCCTGGTTGATGCGGCCGATATAGCCCAGCACATGGCTTGCCAGTTCGCCGTTCGGGTAGTTTCGGAACAAGCGCGCCTTGATTTCAACGCCCGGGAAGCGATAGCGCTGCGCGGCAAAGCGGGCGACTTCCTCGTCGCTCAGGCGCGTGCGAATCGGCACCGAATCAAAACTGCGCGAGTCTTCGCGCAGGCGCTTGAACCGGCGCCGGTCGCGCGGCGAAATCTCCAGAACCTCACCAAGGCTGTCGATGGTTTCTTCGAGGTTGCCGACCTTCGAAGGCGTGATTTCGAGCGTATAGGCTGAATAGTTCGAAGCCAGCACGATGCCGTTGCGATCCAGAATCAGGCCGCGATTGGGCACCACGGGAACGATGGCGGTCCGATTGCTCTCAGCCTGCTCCGCCAAATCTTCATGGCGCACCACCTGCAGATAGACCAGCCGCATGCAAAGAAGGCCGAAACACGTCAGCACCACGAGGCCGATCACGACTACCCGGCGCTTGAAGCGCGAGAGGTCGGCGGCGACGTTTCTGATTTCGGTCATGACTGGATCAGCTTAGACGGGAGCAAGAACGAAAGCAATTGCTCACCTCGAAGTTCACTGGCGCAGGCAACTTCATCTAGAGCGGCCGGTTTGCGTCGGGTTCAGGCGCGCGGCGCTGCGGCGCCAGCAGGAGGAGGCTCACGAAAGGCCAGAGCACTGCCTCGATGACCGGCGCGATCAGCAGCGTCCAGCCGGGGAACACGCCGCCGCCGATCATCCGGATCGCGAGCTCGATGAGGTGGGACACCGCGAAGAGCGGCAGCACCTGCAGCGCTTGCGATACCACGGGAAACCACAGGAGCCGGCGGTGGATCATGATCGCGAAGAAACCGAGCGTCGTGTATGACAGCGCGTGCTGCCCGAGCATGGCCGACTGGTGCACGTCCATCAGAAGGCCGAACACGAAAGCAGCCCCGATGCCGATGCGAGCAGGCTGATGCACGCTCCAGAACACGATCACCAGTGCCAGCAGGTCGGGCGTCCATGCAGCCCGGCCGATCGGCACCATGTTGATCAGGAGCGCGACGACGAGGCTCGCCCACATGAACAATGGGCTGACGGGCAGCAGCAGCTGCTGCTGACCTGGGCGCATGATCATCGCGTGCGCCTCTCTTTCTTGTCGCCTTTGTCTGCCTTGGCGTCCGCCTTGGCATCGGCCTTGTCCGCCTTCTTCTTGGCGGCGGCGGCTGCTGCGGGCGCGACGGGGGCCGGCCGCGGCAAGGCCAGCACGCCCGCGGGTGCCAGCACGAGCACATAGCGCGCAGAGCTCACGTGTCCGACGGGCGCACTGTGAATGCGCGCAAAGGCGGATTCGGCACGGCGCTCGATGCGGTCGATCTTGGCGACGGGCAGCCCGGGCGGGTAAACGCCATCGACCCCGCTGGTCGTGAGGACGTCGCCTTCCTGCACATCCGCATTCGCCGCGATGAAACGCAGTTCAAGTCCGCCCCCGTGCGCGCTGGCATCGCCGAAGGCAACGCTTCGGGCGCCGGTGCGCGTGTTCTGCACGGGAATGGAAAGGTCGCGGTCGATCACCAGCGTGACCTCGCTCGTGAACGGTTGCACCTGCGTGACCTGGCCGAGCACGCCGTTCTCGTCGATCACAGGTGAGCCCGCAGCGATGCCGCTGCTCAGCCCCTGGTCGATGATCAACTTGCGGGTGTAGGGGTCGGCAGTGTCATAAAGCACCTCTGCCACCCGGCCCGGAGTCTGCGTGGTCTGGCGCAGTTCGAGCATCGCGCGCAGTCGCGCATTCTCCTTGGCGAGCGTGTCCGCCTGGCTTGCCCGCTCCGACTGCAGCGCGAGCGCCTTGCGCGCCTCTGCCTCGTTGTTTTGCGCGGTCTGCAGGTCTTCGAGGTAGCGTCCCCCACCGGCGACGAGTTGCACCGGCTTCAGCGCAAGCCATTGGATCGGATAAAGCACGGCGCCGATGCCGGTTCGCACCGGCTGCACGATGTTGAAGCGCGCGTCGGCCACCATCAGGAACAGCGCAAGCGCGCTGAAGAAGATCAGCTTGCTGAGCGCCGAAGGCCCCTGGTTGAACAAGGGCGGCGCGGTGCGATCTAGCGTCCCGAGCGGCATGACGAGAAGAGTGCCTTAAATTGAAAAAGCCGGCCCTGCGCAGACGCGGGCCGGCCATTTGCGCAACAGCCGCATTATTCGCTGGTAAAGATGCTTCCGAGCCGGTCCATGCGTTCCAAAGCGATGCCGCAGCCTCGCACCACGCAAGTCAGCGGATCTTCGGCCACGAGGACGGGCAGGCCGGTCTCTTCGGCCAGCAGCCGGTCGAGGTCGCGCAAGAGTGCGCCGCCGCCGGTGAGCATCATTCCGCGCTCGGCAATGTCGGCGCCCAATTCCGGAGGCGTTTGCTCCAGTGCGTTCTTGACGGCGGAAACGATGTTGTTGAGCGGATCGGTCAGCGCTTCGAGCACTTCGTTGCTGCTGATCGTGAAGCTGCGCGGCACGCCTTCGCTGAGGTTGCGGCCCTTGACTTCCATTTCCTTGACTTCGGAGCCAGGGAAAGCCGAGCCGATGCTCTTCTTGATGACTTCAGCCGTCGGCTCGCCGATCAGCATGCCGTAATTGCGGCGGATGTAATTGATGATGGCCTCGTCGAAGCGGTCTCCGCCGACTCGGACACTGCCCTTGTAGACCATGCCGCCTAGCGAGATGACGCCGACTTCGGTCGTACCGCCGCCAATGTCGACGACCATCGAGCCGCTGGCTTCGGAAACCGGCAGGCCGGCACCGATCGCGGCGGCCATGGGTTCTTCGATGAGATAGACCGACGTGGCGCCAGCGGCTTCGGCCGCGTCCTTGATGGCGCGGCGCTCGACCTGGGTCGAACCGCAGGGCACGCAGATGATGATGCGCGGGCTGGGCGTGAGCAGCGATCGCGGGTGCACCATCTTGATGAACTGCTTGATCATCTGCTCGGTGATCACGAAATCGGCGATCACGCCGTCCTTCATCGGGCGAATGGCTTCGATGTTGCCGGGCACCTTGCCCAGCATGGCCTTGGCTTCGCGGCCGACCGCCTGGATCACCTTCTTGCCGTGCGGACCGCCTTCATGGCGGATGGCGACGACCGAAGGCTCGTCAAGGACGATGCCCTTGTTGCGAGCGAAGATCAGGGTGTTCGCGGTGCCAAGGTCGATCGCGAGGTCGGTAGAGAAGTACCGACGGAAAGCTCCAAACATTGTGGAATCCTCTGGAGCACGGCATGCGCGTCGGCAGCCGTCGCCCTCTTGCTGGGTCGTTTTTGACGGGGTGGCTTGAAACGTTTTTGCGGCAAATGCCGCCGCGGTCGCGGGGGGTTGCGGCAAAGGCGGGATAATAACCGAATCCCTTGACGCTCCTAGCGTTTTGGCGCACCTTTTACAGGGTGCCATGGGCCTCGTTTTCACGTTCGCCAAGGCTTCTTTCTCCGATGTCCCTCACCACTTCCGATATCGCGCGCATCGCGTCCCTCGCGCGGCTCCAACTGGCTCCCGATGAAAGCGAACGCATGCGCGGCCAGATCAATGGCTTCTTCGACCTCGTCGAACAAATGCGTGCCGTCGACACCACCGGCGTCGAGCCACTCGCCCACCCCGTTGCGACCATCGAGGACGTGACCCTCCGGCTGGCCGAAGACGCCGTGACCGAGCCCAACAATCGCGAAGCCAACCAGCGCAGCGCGCCGGCCGTGGAGAACGGCCTGTTCCTGGTCCCCAAGGTGATCGAATGAGCGCCGCCCCGTTGCATCAATTGAGCGTGACCGAGCTCGCCAAGGCGCTGCGCGATCGCAAGGTGTCCGCCGTCGAAGCCGCCACCGAGCATCTGGCACGCATCGCGCAACACAAGGAACTGGGTGCCTTTGTCGCCATCGACGAAGAAGTGACCATGGTCCAGGCGCGCGCCGCCGACGCAAAGATCGCGGCCGGCCAAGCTGGCGCGCTAACGGGCGTGCCGATCGCCCACAAGGACATCTTCGTCACCGCCGACCTGCCCACGAGTGCAGGCTCGCGCATCCTCTCGGGCTATCGATCGCCTTTTGACGCCACCGTGGTGCGGCGCCTCGCCGAGGCCGGCGCAGTCACGCTCGGCAAGCTGAGCTGCGACGAATTCGCAATGGGTTCGGCCAACGAGAACGTGGCCGTACCCGCTGTCGGCTTTGATCATGCGGTGCCGGTGCGCAATCCATGGGATCCCACCCGCATTCCCGGTGGCTCGTCGGGTGGCAGCGCCGCCGTGGTGGCGGCACGGCTGGCGCCGGCTGCTACGGGCACTGACACCGGCGGTTCGATCCGCCAGCCCGCCTCGTTCTGCGGCATCACCGGCATCAAGCCGACCTACGGCCGCGCTTCGCGCTATGGAATGGTGGCGTTTGCCTCGAGCCTCGACCAGGCTGGTCCGATGGCAAGGTCGGCGGCCGACTGCGCACTGCTGCTCTCCGCGATGTGCGGACCCGACCCGGACCGCGACTCCACATCACTCGATCGCCCCGCCGAAGATTTTTCGCTTCGCCTGGACGAATCGCTTGAAGGCCTTCGCATCGGCGTACCCAAGGAATTCCTTGGCGACGGCGTCGCTCCTGGTGTGCGCGCAGCCATCGAATCGGCGCTCGCCGAGTACGAAAAGCTGGGCGCTCGCCGCATGGAGATCACGCTGCCGCGCACAGAGCTTTCCATCCCCGTCTACTACATCATTGCGGCCGCCGAGGCATCGAGTAACCTGAGCCGATTCGATGGCGTCAAGTTCGGCCATCGCGCCAAGGACTACCGGGACCTCGCCGACATGTACGGCAAGACGCGCGAAGAAGGGTTCGGCGACGAAGTCAAGCGGCGCATCATGATCGGCACCTACGTGCTGTCGCACGGCTATTACGACGCCTATTACCTGCAAGCCCAGAAGGTGCGCCGCATGATCGCGGATGACTTCCAGCAGGCGTTCAGGCAATGCGACGTCATTGTCGGTCCCGCGGCACCCACGGTCGCCTGGAAGCTCGGCGAGCATGGCGGCGACCCCGTAGCGGACTATCTCGCAGACATCTTCACGCTGCCCGCCTCGTTGGCGGGCCTGCCCGGCATGAGCGTTCCGGCCGGCTTCGACGGTGGCATGCCGGTCGGCCTGCAACTGATCGGCAACTATTGCGACGAGGCCCGGTTGCTCAACGCGGCACACCGCTTCCAGCAGGCCACCGACTGGCACCAGCGCGCACCGGCCGGCTATTGATGGCGAAGAATTGACATGAGCGAAATCAACACTTTCGAAGCCGCGCAGAGCGGACGTCCGACAGGGCCGCTGGTGCGCGGCTATGAAGTCATCATCGGCTTCGAGACCCACGCGCAACTGTCCACCGCATCCAAGATCTTCAGCCGCGCATCGACGGCCTTCGGCGCGGAGCCGAACACGCAAGCGTGCGCGGTCGACCTCGCGCTGCCCGGCACGCTTCCGGTGATGAACAAAGGCGCGGTCGAACGCGCCATCAAGCTCGGCCTGGCGCTGGGCTCGCACATTGCGCCTCGCAGCGTGTTCGCGCGCAAGAACTACTTCTATCCCGATCTGCCCAAGGGCTATCAGATCAGCCAGTTCGAGATCCCCGTCGTGCAGGGCGGCTCGGTGAGCTTCTTCCTCGGCGATGAAAAGAAGACGGTGCGACTGGTACGCGCCCATCTCGAGGAAGATGCGGGCAAGTCGCTGCACGAAGATTTCATCGGTCAGTCGGGTATCGACCTGAATCGCGCCGGCACGCCGCTGCTGGAAATCGTGACCGAGCCCGACATGCGCTCGACCGCCGAAGCCGTCGCCTACGCACGCGAATTGCACAAGATCGTGACCTGGATCGGTATCTGCGACGGCAACATGCAGGAAGGCAGCTTCCGCTGCGACGCGAATGTCTCCGTCCGCAGGCCCGGCGACCCGCTGGGCACGCGCCGCGAGATCAAGAACCTGAACAGCTTCAAGTTCATGCAACAGGCGATCGACTACGAGATCCGCTGGCAGATCGAAGAGATCGAAGACGGCCGCGAGATCCAGCAGGCGACAGTGCTCTTCGACCCCGATACGGGCGAAACACGCGCCATGCGAACCAAGGAAGACGCGGCCGACTACCGCTACTTCCCCGATCCCGACCTTCCACCGCTTGCGATCGCCGCCGAATGGATCGAGCGCGTTCGCGCGGAGATGCCCGAATTGCCTCGCGCGATGGCCGAACGCTACGTGCAGGCGCACGGCCTGTCCGAGTACGACGCCACCCAGCTCACCCAAAGCCCGGCGCTCGCACGTTACTTCGACGACGCCGCGAGCGCCGGCGCCTCACCCAAACTGGCCAGCAACTGGATCACCGGCGAAATCGCCCGCCGCCTGAACCAGCAGGACATCGCCATCACCGAAGCCCCCGTGAGCGCGGCGCAACTGGCAAAACTCATCCAGCGAATCAGCGACGGCACCGTATCGAACAACGCTGCACGCCAGGTATTCGACACCCTCTGGACCGGCGAGGGGCAGGACGTCGACGCGGTGATCGAAGCCAAGGGCCTGAAGCAGATGAGCGACACCAGCGCCCTCGAAAAAATCATCGAAACCGTCCTCGCCTCCAACCAGAAGAACATCGACGAATACCGCGCCGGCAAGGACAAGGCCTTCAACGCCCTCGTGGGCCAAGTCATGAAAGCCAGCCAGGGCAAAGCCAACCCCGCCCAAGTCAACGCCCTCCTGAAAGCCAAGCTAGGCTAGTGAGTCAGCCGCGGCGCGCATAAAACGTGAGCCCTTCTTCGCGAAACACCGCGGAACCGGCTCCGCCGGGCCGCTGGTGTTGCCCCCGGTAGGGGGTAGGCGAAGCGACACGAAGTGCGCATAGCCTGGGGGCGAGCAACAGGAACCCCGTGGAACCGGCTTCGCCGGGCCACCGGGGTTGCCCCCGGTCAGGGGGTGGAGAGCGACACGAAGTGCGCGAGCCTGGGGGCGAGTTACGTTTTCCAGAGGGGCTTAAGCCGAGCCAACTCTTCATCGAAGCGCGCATTGACGCGCTTCTTCTCTTCTTCCTGTTCCGCAATGAACCGGTTCTGCACCTCGACGCTCCTTGCGTTGTCTTCGGCCTTGCGGCGAATCGAGCCCGGTGCCTTGGACGGATCGGCCTTGTAGAACTCGAGTTCCTCATCGACTCTCTTGCGCTCGTCGGCCAGTTCGCTGAGGCGCTTTTTGGCGGCCAGGATCACGGCGTCGATCTGCACCAGCGCCTCGGCGCGCTCCCGGTTGTGCGCAGCCGCATTGGGATAACGGATCAGCAATGCACGTTCGCGCCGCCGTTCTTCGATCTGGCGTGACGCCAGGAGCTGCGCCTGGCGCTCGCGCTCTTCGCGCTCTGCCTGCTCGCGGGGTGTGTAGGTCGGTTCGACCTTGCGCCGTATCGTGCCACTCGGGTTCAGTTCGCGCTGCTCCCGGTCGATGCAGTCGGGAATAGGCCGGTCCGCCGTGATGGTGTGGCCTCGCGAATCTACGCAACTGTAGATTCCGGCATTGCTGCCGGCGCCGCCAGTGCCGCCGGCCGGCGAGCGCGCTGCGCCGGCTTGTTGCGCCTGGACTTCGCCGGCAATGACCAGCGTGAGCGCCAGGAATCCAATCAGTGCATAGGTTCTCGCCAACGTGAGTCCTTCAGGCGGGTTGAATCACCGCGCGCCGTAACGAGTCCTGTATGCCAGCACCGCCTGGTGATGGGCGCCCAGTTCGCCATCGGCGCGGCCTGAGAGGTACTGTAACAAGTCGTCCAGCGTTGCGATCGCAATCACGTGCAGTCCGAGCTGATTACGTACATATTGCACAGCGCTGTGGTCCACGTCCTGACCGTTCTCGGTGGCCTTCTCTTGACGATCGAGCGCGATCGCCACCGCGTGGGCGGTCGCGCCGGCGGCCCGGATCGCAGCAATCGACTCCCGCACCGCAGTGCCTGCAGACATGACGTCGTCGACGATCAGCACGCGTCCCTTGAGCGGCGCACCGACGAGCGAGCCGCCCTCGCCGTGGTCCTTCGCTTCCTTGCGGTTATAGGCAAACGGCACGTTGCGTCCGCGGCGCGCGAGTTCAGCGGCCAATGTGGCGCCAAGAGGAATGCCTTTGTACGCAGGGCCGAAGATCATGTCGAATTCGAGCCCGCTGGCGATCAGGCGGTCTGCATAGAATCCGGCGAGCCGCGCGAGCTTGGCGCCATCGTCGAACAAGCCCGCGTTGAAGAAATAGGGGCTCATGCGGCCAGCCTTGGTCTTGAACTGACCGAAGCGCAGCACCCCCGACTCCAGAGCGAACTGCACAAACTCCTGTGCCAGTGCGCCGCCCTCTTCAATCTCTCCAGCCATAGGGAATGTCCTTCGTGTTCAAACTGACCAGCCTCAACCTCAACGGCCTGCGATCGGCTGCCACCAAAGGCGTCGCCGACTGGGTGGCCGAACTGGCGCCGGATTGTATTTGCATGCAAGAAATCCGCGTGCAAGCGAGCGACATCGAAGGCAGGTTCGAGGAAATGGCGGGCTTGAAGGGCTACTTCCATTTCGCGGAAAAAAAGGGCTACGCCGGCACTGCGGTCTATACGAAGCATGCCCCGAGCGACGTCATCGTGGGCTGGGGCGATCGCGAGTTCGACGCCGAAGGCCGCTATCTCGAATTGCGCTTCGACACGCCCCAACGCAAGCTGTCGATCATCAGCTGCTACTTTCCGAGCGGCTCGTCAGGCGAAGAGCGCCAAGCCGCGAAGTTTCGATTCCTCAAGGGCTTCTTTCCGCATCTCGTGGCGCTCAAGCGGGAGCGCGAATTCGTGCTCTGCGGCGACATCAATATCGCGCACAAGGAAATCGACCTGAAGAACTGGCGTGGCAACCAGAAGAACAGCGGCTTCCTGCCCGAAGAGCGCGCATGGATGACCAACCTGCTGGACGCAGGCGCTGAAGGCGCCGGGCTGGTGGACGTCTACCGGATGCTCAAGCCCGAGACGACCGAAGAGGCCTACACATGGTGGAGCAACCGCGGGCAGGCCTATGCCAAGAACGTGGGCTGGCGGCTGGATTACCACCTCGCGACACCGCAGATTGCCAAGTTCGCGCGCAACGAATCGATCTTCAAGACGCTGAAGTTCAGCGATCACGCGCCGATCACGATCGAGTACGACTTCGCGCTGTAGCAAGGCCTATCGGGAGAGCGCCGGCAGCGCCTTGACGAGCGTTTCGCCGAAGGACCGCATCGCTTCGCTTTCGTACGCGCCGCGCTTGGTGATGCGAAAGAAATCCATGCCGACCTTCGGCTTGACCAGCACATCCGTACGCACCCGTTGACGGCGGCATGCCGCGAGCGCGAAGGTGGGCATCACGGCAGTTCCGAAACCCGCCTCGACCATCGAGATCATCGTGCCGAAGAAGTTGAACGACTGCCGCTGCTGCGCATCGGCACGGCCGATGGCGCCGAGATGAACGTCGATGACTCTCTGGATTGGATTGTTCTGCGGCAGTGCCAGCAGCTCCGCGGAACGCAGCGCCGACCATGACACCGTGCCCGTGGTCGACGAAGCATCCTCCGACTCGGCCGGCGCGACGCGCATTAGCTGAAAGCGGCCCACGGGCGTCCGGTCGAGTTCTGGCGCCGCCTTGAAGAAAAACCCCAGGCCCATGTCCGCTTCGCCGCTGACAACCAGCTCTTCGACGTTGCGCAAGTCGGCGTCGAAGAGGCGCAGGTTGACCGACGGGTGGTCCTCGCGAAACTGACGGAACACCTGCGGCAACAGGTTGGACGACACCAGCGGCGTTGCCGCGATGCGCAAAGTCTGCCGAGCGGCATCGCCCTCGATGCCGAGCCGCGAGGTGACATCGTCGAGATCGGTGACCACGCGCTCGACCACCGGCAGCAAGCGGCGGCCGGCCGACGTCAGACTCACCATTCGCGTGGTGCGGTCGAACAGGCGACAGCCGAGCTGGCGCTCCATCTCGCGCACGAGAGTGCTCAGCCCTGCCTGGGTCATGTGCGCTTGCTCGGCGGCTCGGGTGAAGTTTCCGATGCGGGCCACATGAAGAAAGGCGCGCATCTGACGGACCGACAGATTCATATGGTTTCATGATAGATCCATACGACATCTAAATTTCCCAAATGATCATCGCCTCGGTCTAATTCGCCTTTTGAAGTCCGGTGTCGGTGTTGGCACCGGAGGGGACAAGGGAGAAAAGGATGAGCGTGAGCAAAAGCAAGAGCATGACCAAGCAACCCGAAGTAGTCGTGCTGGGGGCTGGTATCGGCGGCTTGACCTTGGCGCTGAGCCTGCACCAGGCAGGCATCGCGTGCCGCGTGTACGAGGCGGTGCCCGAACTGAAGCCGCTGGGTGTCGGCATCAACCTTTTGCCACACGCGGTTCGCGAGCTGACCGAGCTTGGTCTGGCCGACGCACTCCAGGCCGTGGGCGTCCGCACGCAGGAATCGATCTTTTTCAATTCGCACGGGCAACTGGCATTTCGCGAAGCGGCAGGCAGCGCGGCGGGCTACGACTGGCCGCAATACTCGATCCATCGCGGCGACCTTCACAGCATCCTTCTCGCTGCCACGCTGGAGCGCCTCGGCGCCGATTCCGTGGTCTGCGGCCACCGTTGCGCCGGCGTGGACCAGGACGACACCGGCGTCACGGCGCGTTTCACTGCGCCGAACGGGGCGCCACTGGCCAGCGCGAGAGCCTCCGTGGCGGTGGGCTGCGACGGCATTCACTCGGTGCTGCGCAATCAGTTCTATCCCGATGAAGGCGCGCCGCGGTATTCGGGCGTCAACATGTGGCGCGGCACGGCCGTGCACAAGCCCTTTCTGTCGGGCGCGAGCATGGTGCGCGCAGGCTGGCTCGATCAAGGAAAGATGGTGATCTATCCGATCCGCAACAACGTGGACGGCCAGGGAAACCAACTGGTCAACTGGGTCGCCGAAATCCACGCGCCAAAGCCCGCGCTGCAGGACTGGAGCCGCCCCGGCCGCCTCGAAGACTTTCTGCCGGCGTTCGAGAACTGGCATTTCGATTGGCTCGACATCCCGGCGCTTATCCGCTCTTCAGACTCGATCCTCGAATACCCAATGGTCGACCAGGACCCTCTGCCGAAGTGGACGCACGGGCGCCTCACACTTTTGGGCGATGCGGCGCATCCGATGGTGCCGCGCGGATCCAACGGCGCCGGCCAAGCCATCATCGACGCACGCTATCTCGCGGGCGCACTGCACAAGCGGGGCGTGGGCAACTCGGCCCTCGAGGACTACGACCGCGTGCGCGTGAAAGCCACCACAAACGTCGTGCTCACCAACCGCAGCAATCCACCGGACACGATCCTTCGCGAAGTCTTCGAACGGACCGGCGGTCGGCGCTTCGAGCAACTGGACGAATTCGTGACGCAGCAAGAGTTGCAAACCATTTCGGACAACTACAAGCGCGTCGCCGGCTTCGACCCGGTCGCGCTGAAGAATCGTCCTTCATACCTTTGATTTTCGAGAACCAGAAGGAGACAACCATGCGCAAACTGACCCGATTCCTTGGCGCCTTTGCCATGGCTGCCAGCGCTGTCGCTGCCCATGCATGGCCCGATCAGCCGATCACGCTCGTCGTGCCGTACACGCCCGGCACAGGCATCGACCTCGTCGCCCGGCAGTTGTCGGCTCGGCTTCCCGCGTTGCTGGGCCAACCGGTCGTTGTCGAGAACATCGCCGGCGCCAGCGGCAACATCGGCAGCGAGAAAGTGGCGCGCGCCAAGCCTGACGGCTACACGCTCATGGTGCAAGTCAACACGCTGGTGATGAACAAGAGCCTGTACAAGTCGCTCTCATACGACCCCGTCAGCGACTTCACGCCGGTGTCTCTCACGTCATGGGGCACGTTGCTGCTGGTGACCAACCCCAGTGTGCAAAAAACCACTTCCGTTTCGCAGATGGTGGCCGCTGCGAAGGCCAATCCGGGCAAGCTGAACTACGCCACACCGGGCGTCGGCACACCGCACCATCTCTCGATGGCGATGCTCCTGCAAAGCTCCGGCGCGGAAATGCTGCACGTGCCCTACAAAGGCACCGCCGGGGCCGTGACCGATCTGCTCGGCGGACGCATCGACTACATGTTCCTGCCCGTGCATGTCGCGCTGCAGCACATCCAGGCCGGCAAACTCAAGGCCATCGCCACGGGCAGCGAAAAGCGCCTGCCCCAGTTGCCGGACGTACCGACGCTCGCTGAAGCCGGCATCAAGGGCGGCAACGTCGACATGTGGTACGGGGTGCTTGCACCCAAGGGCACGCCGCCCGCTGTGGTCGCACGACTCAACAAGGAAATCGGCGCTGTGCTCAAGCAACCGGAAGTCGCGAAAGCCTTCGAAGCACAGGGCATGGTGCCCGCGTCATCGACGCCTGAGGAATTCGGCGCGCTGATCAAGAAGGATGAGAAGCGCTGGGCCGAGGTGGTTCAGCGCGGCGGCATCACGGCAGACTGACGGCAGTCAGCGTCGATGGTCATCGCTCAGGCCGGCGGGCGCGGCCCGCGTGCCTCGCCATGTGCATTTCATGCAGCGTGATCTTGCGCACCTCCGACTGACTCGTCTCGATGTGCGCGCGCAGCAGCATGGCGGCCTGATCGCCACGGTTGGCGCGAATGGCCTTCAAGATCTTCGCGTGCTCGTCATAGGTGGCGTCGATACGCGGCTGCTTCGTGAAGTCGAGCCGACGAATGATGCGGATGCGGTCGGTCACGTCGCGGTGTACGCGCGCCATTTCGGCGTTGCCTGCTGCTTCGACCAGCGAGCAGTGAAAGGCCTCGTCCCACTGCGCGACCTGCACCGTGTCTGCGCTGCGCTGCGCAGTGGGCACGAGCCAGATGCCCGCGAGGCTGTCGAGCAGGCTGCGATCGACCCGATGATCGCTTTCGCACAGGCGATGCACCGCAGTGGTCTCCAGCACCATCCGCAAGTCATACAACTGCTCGAACTGATCGAAGTCGAATGGCAGCACCCGCCAGCCGCTGCGAAACAGAACTTCGACAAAGCCTTCCTGCTGAAGCCTGAAAAGCGCCTGCCGCACCGGCGTGCGCGACACGCCGAGTCGCTCACTGATTTCGTTCTCGGTAAAACGATCGCCAGGCACGAGGCTGAATTCGGCCACGTCACGCTTGAGTTGCGCATAGACCTCATCCGCGCGCGTACGGAACGCCGGTTCATGCAAAGCGGCTTGCGATGGAGCGATGGGGGATCGAACGGTCGGCACGTGGCAGATGTTAGTGCTTGCCGAGCGCAGCAAGCAACGAGGAACTCGGAGCCGTCCATCCGACGATGGCACCCTGCGCACGAATCATTTCGAGCGCAGCCGCCTTGAAGGCGGGAAAGTAGCTTTCGGTGCAATCTTCAAGCAGAAGGCAGTCGTAGCCGCGATCATTGGCCTCACGCATGCTGGTCTGCACGCACACTTCAGTCGTCACGCCACCGAAGAGCAGATGCGTGATGCCGCGCCGTCGAAGCATCTCGTGCAGCCCGGTCGCGTAGAACGCGCCCTTGCCGGGTTTGTCCACAACGATTTCTCCCTCGATGGGAGCGAGCGCGTCGATGATCTGGCTGCCCGGCTCACCCATCACCAGGATTCGGCCCATGGGTCCTTGATCGCCGATGCGCAAGCTCGGGTTGCCGCGATTGCGCTTGGCCGGTGGGCAATCGGAAAGATCCGGGCGGTGTGCCTCGCGGGTGTGAACGACAAGGCCGCCAGCATCTCGCCAGGCCTCGAGGGTTTTCTTGGTCGCCGGGACGATGGCTTCAAGCAACGAGACGTCGTTGCCCAAGCTCTCGCCGAAGCCACCCGGCTCTATGAAGTCGCGCTGCATGTCGATGAGGACCAGGGCGGTTTTCCGGAGGTCGAAATCGTAGGGGAACGGCGCGGCGGCTACTTGCATTTCATGCCTTCGATGGGGTGGGGTGGCGGAGGCGGACGGTGTGCCTTGGGCCGGCCGACGTCACCGGCCCTTCGGGCTGCCCTGCGCTGCTCACGGTACGCGGGGTCTCGCTCAAACTCGCCTGCGGCTCAAACAGTCGCGAGCCCTGATCCGCGTACCGCTGCGCTGCTCGGCGGTGCCTCAACGGCCGGCCCAAGGCACACCGCCCGCCTCCGCTGAGAGGGTGGGGGTGATTTGTCCGCTTCCCGCACTGCGATGGACTCGCAGGCTGCAGACGCTCGAAGCGCGCGCGCCCCCAGCGCAACCACTGAGCCCGGTATGCGGTGCGGGCTGTGCAACCCTTCTGCGCCGCCGAAGCGCGCAGACTCAGGCGGATCAGGGCCGCGTGTGTCTGAGCGCAGCGAGTTTCACGCGGACCCCGCCTGAGTCGAGCACTGCAGGGAAGCC
>NZ_JBFTIJ010000024.1:0-32608 GCF_056394705.1 Variovorax sp. 10N420
CCAAAGCCCACGTTGTAGTCCAGCGCATTGGCCGACTTGCCACCGGCAAGCGTAAGGTAATCGACCGGACTTGCGGCCCCACCGAGGCTGACCGTGTCGAAGTCGTTCGTGATGCCGCCGGTCGTGTGAATCACATTGGTCTGTGTGCCCGTCAGTGCACTGGCCGAGGTCGGCGCGCTCGCACCGAAGCCGGTGATGTTGAGCGTGCCGCCCAGATCAGCCGTCGCCGCCGAGATGACGGGTTGCGCGCTACCGAGCGCGACATCGAGCGTGCTGGTGGCCGCCTGCGTGAATGCACCACCTACGGACAGACTGGAATCGGCGGCGATCTGGGTGGTCGCACCCGCGGCCGTCGTGTAGGCGCCCGTGGTCGCGAAGGCGCCGGCTTGCGCCAGATCGAGCGTGCCGGCCGCGACGTTCACGCTGCCTACTGAAGAGCCGGTGCCGGTGAGCGCGGTCGTTCCCGTGCCGGCCTGCGTGAGCGAACCACTGCCGGTGATCGTGCCCGCGAAGGTCAGCGCATCGCTGCGGTTAAACGCCAGCGTGCCGTTGTCCACCACATCGCCAACGATCGAGCCGCTGGTGCCGCCATTGCCCAACTGCAGTGTGCCCGCCGAGATCGTCGTGCCGCCGGTGTAGGTGTTGTCGGCCGTCAGCGTCGTCGTCCCTGCGCCGATCTGGTTGACTGCGCCGGTGCCCGTGATCGTGCCCGCAAAGGTCGAGGCATCGCTGCGGTTGAACGACAGCGTGCCGTTGTCCGTAACATTCCCGACGATGCTACCGGTGGCGCCCCCATTCCCCATCTGCAGGGTACCGGCGTTGATCGTCGTGCCACCCGTGTAGGTGCTGTCGCCCGTCAGCGTAGTGGTGCCGAAGCCGATCTGCGTGACGGTCCCGGTGCCGCTGATCGCCCCTGGGAGAGTCCAGGGACCTCCGTGACCCAAAGCCAGCGTGCCGTTATTCGTGACGTCGCCCGCAATCGAGCCGGTGAGGCCACTGACGGTGCCCAGTTGCAGGGTGCCCGCCAAGATCGTCGTGCCACCGGTATAGGTGTTGTTGCCGACGAGCGTCAATGTGCCAGTGCCCTGGTGCGCGACAAACCCGCTGCCGCTGATAGTTCCGGAATAGGTGATGTCGTCGCTATGGTCGAATCCCAGGATGGCGTCGTTGGCAACGTTGCCACTGATGTAGCCGCCGGTGCCGACGCCGCCATCACCCACCAGAAGAACCCCGCCCGTGATCGCCACGTTGTTGGGGAACGGTGTAGGGCCTGTCAGATAGGTCGCCCCATCCGTGTGGAGCAACGTGCGGCTTCCGAAGGTTGCACCTGAGTCCAGAATCAGCGAGTTTGCATTGAACGGGCTCGACAAGGTGACGCCTACTCCGGTGCCTACCAGCGCGCCCGAGATCCGAATCGTCACGAGGCCTGTGGCATCGGACGCGCTCTCGATCGCGCTGCCCTGCTGCAACGATGCGCCGCTTGCGAGTTGCAGTGTTCCTTGCAACACCCGCCAGTTCTGCGCTTGGGAACTGCTGCTTCCAGTGAGTGTCCAGGTGCCCGCTTCCCGCTTCTCGAAGTTCTCGATGGCGCGGTACTGCTGTGTCGGCCCCACGGCGCCGAGATCGAAGCTGCCGTTCCCAGCCCCTGCCAGCGCCAACGTGTCTGTACCTGCGCCCGCATCGACATAGCCTGTGATCACGGAGGTAGGCTCCAGAATGAGCGTGTCCGCGTTGCCGCCGAAGGTGATCGCCGCCCCGCTGACGCCTCCGCCTCCGGAGATCGTGCCGCTGTTGCGGACCGTGTTGACTCCGCTGCTGTTGATCGCGGCGCCGCCGGACAAGTTCTGGATAGCGCCCTCATTCGTGAGATTCAGAACGCCGGCTCCCACCTCGATGGCCGGCACCACGGATGACGCGATCGTGCCTGAGGGCCGGTTATCGATGGTGAATGTGCCTCCGCCTGCGAGGTTGACGGCTGCGCTCGCATTGGCAGATATGTTTCCGTTGTTCATAAGCTGAACATTGGTACCGGCCGCGACACTTTCGATCGCGCTTGATCCAGCAGTTAGCGAAGTCGTGATGATGGAACCGTTGTTAACGAGAGAGTAGTTCCCGGCCGTGCGGATCCCGACGAGGTCCCAACCGTTTTCGAGTGCCTCCGAAATCGTCCCTTCATTGGTAAGGCTCCAACCGGATCCACCGGCAGTGATAACACTAAAGGTCAAGTTTCCCGGAACGGTATTGGAGGCGATGAATTGCCCTCCTGAGTAGATGATCAAAGACGAATCGATTCCGGTGAAATTCAGCCATCCCTCGTATATTCCCGAGCCCAGAACGGTGACTGTGCTGCCCGCGCCCGTCACCGTGCATCCGTAATTGACAGGGCTACCAATCGTCCCACCTGTTGCCGACAGACTGCATTGCGCAAACGCCTGAGATATGAACATGGGCGAAAGCACGATCGCGGCGACTGCGATGGACCGCCTCGAGCGCACTGCACGTTGCACGCTCTTGGACTTGCCGTGGGCAGTGGTCCGCTCGCTCACGGCGACGCACGTTTGAGAGACCTCATCCCAGATGGAACAAAACACTTGATTCATACGCGTCTCCGCTTCGCCAATTTGGCCGGGTGGGGCTCGGGGCGAGCCTCCTAACTCGACTTCTAAGTGGGGCAAAGTGGTGGAGTCAATCTGAACGTTTATGAGTCGCGGCGTGATCGGCCAGTCTCCCCGCCTTGAGACAGAGGCCAATCCGGAGACCATGCTGTCCATTCAGTTAGCTGGACATCTAAGGACGCGCTCTTGCTTATGCGCGCACTGTTCGAAGAGTCAACGCCTGCTCCAACTCCCCGGTACGTTGCCCGAAGAAGTCCCGCAAGCACCGCACCAAAGGCGTCAGCTGTCGACGACCCGGCACCGCCAGCTGGAGAACTGGGGCTGAAGCATCAGGCAGCGGGGGGAGCGGCGGCGAGCCGTTCCTCCAGCCGCTGCCGATCGGCCAGCAGCCGTCCGGCGACCATCGTCACAACCTCGAAGCCGAACGCCGGGTTCTGGTAGTACAGCTGCCTGAACGTCGTCTCGTCGATCCGCAGCACGAGGCAATCCGTGGCGCAGCGCGCGGTGAGGGTGCGGCGCTTGTTCGGCGCAAAGAAGGCGATCTCGCCAAACAACCGGCCGGGTTCCATCGTCTCGCCGATCTCGACGAAATCGATGCGGCCCTCGGCAAGAAAATACAGGTGAGTCGCCGCGTCGCCCTTGCGGAACAGCACCTCATGCGCCTTCAGGCGCTGTTTGCGCATGTAGGGTCGAAGCCACACGCCGGACAGGTCGCTCGACTCGGACGCCGCTCGCACACGGCGCGTCAGGCGCACCATCTCCGCCGTCCGATAGATGTTGATGGGCAGCAGCGTGCCGTGCAGCAGCACCATGATCAGCGAAGGATGCAGCGCGCCGTAGATCAGGAAGCCCAGGTTGCCGCCGACCGCCAGGCAGCGCAGCGGGATCATCGTCTTGACGAACGAACTGACGATCACCAGCGCCCCCGCGACAGCGGCCGAGCAGACGGCGATGATGCCCGCCGGGGTCGACAAGCTCGAGCTCAGCGCGGCGGTCACGGAGTCGAACAGTGCAAGCGATGCCGATGCCATGGAGGCTCCTAGAAGGGTCTGCGCCACATTGCCGGAATGATCGCCGAGCATCGCAGGTTCGGGGCCACTGGACAAACAGGTCGTGCGGGTAAATCTGAGACCTTCCTTCCCTCGGCCGGGAGCAAACTGCGCCCAGGAAGCCGCGCGCAAGCCAAAGTCATGGTGCGGCGATCCTCGCCCCAAGAATGAAGGGAAGCCGATGATGAACCTCAATTCGCTGGTCGAACCCGACCGGGTCCACAAGACCGTCTACACCGACCCGGAGATCTTCAATGCCGAAATGGAGAAGATCTGGGAACGCACCTGGGTCTACTGCGGCCATGTGTCGCAGGTGCCGAATCCGGGCGACTACTACGCCGTGACGATCGGCCGTCAGCCGATGATCATGGTCCGCCAGGCCGACGGCTCGGTGCAGGTGCTCTACAACCGATGCCCTCACCGCGGCGTTCAACTGGTGGGCAACCTCAAGGGCAACACCGGCAGCAGCTTTGTCTGTTCGTACCATGCGTGGAGTTTTCATCTTGACGGCAAGGTGCGTGCCATTCCATTGGCGCAGGGCTACGAGGGCACGCGCATGACCCGCGACAACCCCGATTGCAGCGTGAAGCGCGCAGCCCGCGTCGACAGCTACCGCGGCTTCGTCTTTGCGAGTCTGGTCGGCGAAGGGCCATCGCTGGTCGATTTTCTCGGCGAAGCACGAATTGCCTTCGACGACATGTGCGACCGGTCGCCCGTGGGCGAGGTGGAGGTCGTGCCGATCTGCCATCGCGTGATCCAGCAATCGAACTGGAAGTTCTTCATGGAGAACCAGCTCGATGCGCTGCACCCATCCGTCACGCACCAGTCGACCGGCATCGCCGCCGGCAGGGTCGAGAAGCGCCTCAAGGCCGAGCGGGGTTCCGCGCCGCTTTACTACCACTACCTGTCGACCTTCGCGTCGAGCTTCGACCAGTGGAATTCGGTGCAGACCATCAACTTCCCGCATGGGCACGGCATCCTCAAGGCCTACATGGGCTTGCGTCCCCAGGACCCGGACACGCTCGAATACGAGGCGCTGCTCAAGCAAGCCTATGGTGAACAACGCACCGAGGAATACCTTTCCCGCAGCATTCATCATGTGCTGATCTATCCCTACCTGTCGGTGCAATCGCCGCTGCAGCAGTTGCGATGCCTGCGGCCGATCTCGGCGGACAAGACGCTGTCGGAGATCTGGCACTTCCGCCTCAAGGGCGCGCCGGAAGCCATCTACCGCCGCAGCCTCTGGTACTACAACCTCGTGAATTCGCCCGCCACGATGATCAATGCCGATGATCTCGAGAACTGGACGAAGGGCCAATGGGGACTGGGGTCGAACGGCGGTGACTGGGTCAGCTTTCATCGCTATTTCGGCGATGACCGGGAGGAGGGCGGCGTGACCTACTCCAACCACGGTACGTCAGAAGCGGTGATGCGCAGCCAGTTTCGCGCATGGTCGGCCTACATGCTGGCCGCATAGCGCAGGAGTACGCCATGAACACACAGGGCACACAGGGCACACGAGACCCAGCCATTCCCAACGCTGGCCCCGACTTCGAGCACCTTCTCGCACAGGAGGTCGTGATCGAGGCGACCGCAGGGGAAGCGCGCACCGGCGCCCAGGTGATCGCGCCGGATCATTCGCCGCGCATGCCTTCGAATAACAACGCCGCCGCTTTGCCGCGCGCGGGTCTCCTCACCGCTACCGGCGCGAGCGTTGAACTGCAGCGAGAGGTCGAGCAGTTGCTCTACCTGCAATCCGAGCTGCTGGATGGCAAGCACTGGCAGGCATGGATGGACCTGTTCGACGACCGCGGCGTCTACTGGATGCCTGCATCGCCGGAGCAAACCGATTGGGAAGGCTCGCCATCGATCTTTGCCGAAGACAAGCTGATGATGGAAATTCGCAAGGGTCGCGTGTCGCACCCCAATGCGTGGTCGCAGGCGCCGATGTGGGAGACGAGTCATGTCGTCGGCAATGTGGCGCTCGAATCCGTTGACGGTGCGACGATCCAGGTGCGCTCGCGCTTCCAGATGATGGAGTTGCGGCGCGACACCATCCGGCACTTCGGCGGCACCTACCGGCACACGCTGGTGCGCGATGCGGGCGGTGCGCTGCGCATTGCACTGCAGCGCGTGGACCTGTTCAACGGACAGGCACCTTTCGACTACGTGCTGCAGATCTGGGTCTAGCAAGAAGCAAAGAAGCAGCTTTGCCGCGTTTGCGTTGGGGTGGCGGGATGGATCGCGGGCCGCATAAGATCGGCGCGCCGTCGTTTCCGATCCATTCCACGGAGTTGCATTCAAGATGAACCACCGGTTCCAAACGTTCGTGTATGGCACAGCCATTGCGTTGATGATCGGTTGGGTGTTCTACATCGGCCGGGATGTGTTCGTCCCGATCATGTTCAGCGTCTTCGTCGTCTACGTGGTCCTTGGGCTTTCAAGGCTCATCAGCAGAATCCCCCTGCTGGGGCGCGTGCTGCCGCAGACGGCCGTTTCACTCCTGTCGGTGCTGATCATCACTTTCGGCCTGTGCATGGTGGTCTACACGATCCTCGCGAGCAAAGACAGCGTGATCGCCCAGGCACCGCGCTATCAGGAGTCGCTCCTCGCCGGCGTCCAGAAGGTGGCCGTGTTCCTGCGCTTCGAGGGGGAACCCACATGGACCACGCTGCGCCGGGACTTCCTCGCCCAAGTGAGCCTTCAAAGAGTCGTGGGCTCCGCGCTGTCGTCGGTGTCCTCGCTCTTCGCGAGCGTGGGCGTGGTGGCGCTCTATGCCTGTTTTCTGCTGGTCGAGCGGACCCATCTGGACGCGAAGATCGCCGGGATCGCCCGCAGTCCGCAGCATGCGCTGCGCATCAAGCAGGTCATCTCGGACATCAACGCGCGGGTCGGCGCTTATCTGGCGCTCAAGACTTTCCTCGGCGTGCTGCTGGGCGCGCTGAGCTGGGTGGTCATGCGGTACAAGGGACTGGAGTTCGCGCCGTTCTGGGCCGTCACGATCGTGCTGCTCAACTTCGTGCCTTACATCGGTTCGGTCCTGAGCATCCTGTTGCCGAGCGCCATGGCGATGGCGCAGTTCGGCGCGACGGGCGATGTCGTTTCGATTGCACTGTGGCTCACTGTCATCCAGTTCGTGATCGGCAACTTCCTCGACCCGATCGTCATGGGAAGCTCGCTCAATCTGAGCCCCTTTGCCATACTGGTCAGCCTCGCGGTTTGGGTGGCACTCTGGGGTGTTCCCGGTGCGTTTCTTGCCGTGCCGATCACGGCCATGATGACGATCATCTTCTCGGAGTTTTCGGGGACGCGGCCTTTCGCGGTACTGCTGTCGCGCAACGGCAAGCCCTAGCATCCGCGCCTTTCGGCCCCGCGACCGTTCACGTTGCGCATGATGTATACGACGTGTTAAATGCCCTCCACCCGCGAAGAGGTTCGCTGGAGGAGACGTTCGACCATGACCGAGTTTCGTGCCGAGGGTCGCGGCAACGCGCATCCACCGTGGCGCCTTGCCTGCCGGATATGGGTGGCTTCCATCGCCGTGCTGTTCGCGAGCGCCGCGTTCGCGGCCGATCCGGACGTTGCACGCGCTCGGCAGCTCGTGGGCGAGGCCAGGTACCAGGAGGCCTATGACCTGCTCGCGCCGTTCGAAGCCGCTGCTGCGGGCGATGCCGATGTCGGGTATCTGCTTGGCCGCGCCGCACTTGGCCTGCAGCAGGGCGAGAGGGCGAAGGTGCTTTTCGAGCGCAGCCTGGCAACGCGCCCCGACTTTCCGGCGGCGCATCTTGGCTTGGGCCGCGCCTATTCAATGCTTGGGCGCTATGCGGAAGCGAAGATCGAATTCGAGACCGTGCTGCGTTTCGACAACGTTCCGCAAGATGTTCTCTCGCAAGTGCAGATCTATGACCAGGCGGCACGGCAGTCGCTCGAGCAGAACCAGGCGCTGACGCACTTCGGCTATGCGGAGACGGGCGTCGGCCAATACCGCGTGAACAACACCGTGGGCACCAACGCGCTCGGCGGCGGCGACCGGCGCGACACCTTCTTCAATGCACGCGCGGGCGGCGGCGTGAACTACGCGCTGGACAACGGCTATGCCATCGATGGCACGCTGGACTATCGCTACCGCAACTACGACAACTCCAACAGCAGGAACGACTCCGACCTGCGCTGGAACCTGGCCGGCAGCAAGTCCTTCGGCGAAAACAATCTCGCCGCCGGCTTCAGGGGCCGCACCAGCTATCGCGGCGATGGCGACTACCGCAACGATGTGTCCATCTACACCAACTACCGCATGCGCTACGACCCGGACAATCAGTTCAACGTCGGGGCGGACATCCGCCGGCGGCGTTACCCGGAAGGTCCTTTGCGCGACTTGAGCCGCACCACCGCGCTCGTTTCCGCGGGCTGGGTCCGCTCGTTCATGGAGGGAGACGGAAGTCTGTCGGTGACCGGGCACGCAGGCCGCAACTACGCAACGAGCCGGCCCGACGGCGATTCGGACGTCTTCGGTGCGACCGTGGCGCTGGACTTCACCGTCAGCAGCAAGCTCGCTTGGGGCACATTCCTGTGGTGGGAGCGAGATCAGTTCAATGCCGACAACATCGAGCACTTTCACCCGGACACGCTCGACAATACCGTGCTCCTGCGTCGCCGCGACAACCTGTACGAAGTCGGCGCTTATCTGGTCTGGGACTTCGCGCCGAGTTGGTCGCTGCGGCCGGAGATTCTCTGGATCCGCGACCAGAGCAACTCGATCGGCTTCAACTACAGCTCGACCGAATACTGGATCAACGTGCGCAAGAGCTTCTAGCTGCCTTGTGTCGACTTGACAAACATTCGAGTGCCCCGGATGCTGACTCAAGCACTCGCAGGTCCGCCTGCAGTTGTCGGTCTCAACCGCATCCATAGGACGTCACCTCGTGCCAGCGAAATTCGCATTTCAAGACCTTGGTCGCATCCCTGGAACGACGACGTTCCTCTCACTCACCGCATTGCTCCTGTTGTCCGCGTGCAAGCGCGCCGAGGAGGCGCCAGCCCCGGAGATCCGGCCAGTGCGCGTGATGAAGATAGAGACACGGGTCGCAGGCGACACGGTCACCCTGACGGGCAGCGTCCAGGCGCAGACCGAGATCAACCAGTCGTTCCGCATCGACGGAAGGCTCATTGAGCGCCAGGTCGAGGTCGGTGATCTCGTCAAGCCCGGTCAGCTTCTGGCACGCCTCGATCCGCTGAACGAGGAAACAGCCCTGCAGGCGGCGCGCTCGCAGTTGGCGGCAGCGCAGGCGCAGAACGTCGAAGCCCGTACCCAACAGGGGCGGTTGCGCGATTTGCTCAAGGAGAACGCGGTGTCGCGCGCCTCTTTCGACCAGGCCGATGCGTTGTTCAAGGTCACGCAGTCGCAAGTGGAGACGGCGCAATCGCAAGTGACGCTGGCGCAGAACAGAGTGAACTACACACGCCTCAATGCCGATGTCGCGGGCGTGGTGACAGCCCGGGGCCCGGAGCCCGGCGAAGCGGTGCAAGCAGGCCGGATGGTCGTTCAGGTGGCGCGGGAAGGCGCACGCGACGCGGTCTTCGACGTGCCTGCGGCGGTGAAGAACAGTGCGCCTTCGAACCCCTCCATCACGGTGTCGCTGACCAGCGACCCCAGCATCACGGCGACAGGCCAGGTGCGCGAAGTCTCTCCGCGTGCCGATCCCGTGACCGGCACCTTCAGCGTGAGAGTCCGGCTCGTCAACCCGCCTGCCGCCATGCGCTTGGGGTCGACGGTCACCGGGCGCATGAAGCTCGACACGGCACCGGCGATCGACATTCCGGCATCGGCCCTGAGCCGTTCCGGCAAGAGCGCTTCGGTGTGGGTGGTGGACTCGAAGACCGGCACCGTCTCGGCGCGCCCGATCGAGGTCCGCGCTTATGACGCGGCGCGCGTCCAGGTCACGTCCGGCCTGTCGCCGGGCGACCTCGTCGTCACCGCGGGCGTGCAGGCACTGCGGCCCGGGCAGCAGGTCCGCATGCTCGAGGCTGCGCAGTGATCGGCCCGAACCTGTCGGAGTGGGCGCTTTCCAAGCGCTCGCTGGTGCTGTTCCTGATGATCATCGCTGTCGTCGCCGGAACGCTGTCGTTCCTTCGCCTCGGCCGCGGCGAAGATCCGGCATTCACGTTTCGCACGATGGTCGTGGCCGCCGGTTGGCCGGGTGCCTCCGTCGATGAAACTCTCAAGCAGGTCACCGAGCGGCTCGAACGCACGCTGCAGGAGACCAACCATCTCGACCGCATCCGCAGCTACACGGTCGCTGGCCAGACGACGATCTTCGTCGACCTGAAGCAGTCGACGCCGCCCGCCGAGGTGCCCGACGTCTGGTACCAGGTGCGCAGGAACATCGGCGACATGCGGCAGACGCTGCCCTCGGGCGTGGTGGGCCCGTTCTTCAACGATGACTTCGGCAGCACCTTCGGGATCATCTATGCGTTCACGGCCGATGGCTTCACGTTCCGCGAACTGCGCGACTACGTCGAAGCGGCGCGATCGCGATTGCTCCAGGTTCCGGACGTCTCCAAGATCGAAGTGCTCGGTGCGCAGGACGAGCAGATCTACATCGAGTTCTCGACCGAACGCCTCGCCGGGCTGCGGCTCGACTATCCGACGATCGTCAATGCGCTGCAGGCGCAGAACGTGATCCGGCCGGCCGGCACCATCCAGACGGAGCAGGAGCGCGTCTTCGTGCGCGTGACCGGCTCTTTTGACTCCGAGCGCGACATCGAGGCCGTCAATCTGGTGCTCGGCAACCGCATGATCCGGCTGGGAGACATCGCCACCGTGCGGCGCGGCTTCGTCGATCCTCCGCAGCCGATGTTCAGGGTCAACGGCAAGCCCGCGATCGGCCTGGCCATCGCGATGCGCGACGCGGGCGACATCCTCGCGCTCGGACGCAACATCAAGCACGAGATGGACGACATCACGGCCAACCTGCCGCACGGCATCGAGCCGACGCTGGTTGCCGACCAGGCCGCGACGGTCGACGTCGCCATCAACGACTTCATGGCGTCGTTGTGGCAGGCGATCATCATCATTCTGGTGTGCAGCTTCGTGAGCCTGGGCGTGCGGCCCGGCGCCGTCGTTGCGCTGTCGATTCCGCTGACGCTGGCGGTCGTGTTCGCAATCATGGATCTCCTGCACATCGACCTGCACCGGGTCTCGCTGGGGGCGCTGATCATTGCGCTGACGCTGTTGGTGGACGATGCCATGACCACGGTGGACGCGATGATCAACCGGCTCGCCGCGGGCGACACCAAGGACCAGGCCGCGACCTTCGCGTACAAGACGCTCGCAGCGCCGATGCTGGTCGGCACGCTGGTCTCCATATCGAGCTTCGTGCCGATCGGCTTTGCGCGGAGCTCGGCGGGCGAATACACGTTCTCGATCTTTGCGGTCGTCGCCATTGCGCTTCTGGTGTCGTGGCTCGGTGCCGTGATCTTTTCGCCGCTGGTGGGCAAGGCGATCCTCAAGGCTCCCAAGCGGGACACCGCGCCGGCCAAGCCGGGCAAGATGCTGGTGCTCTACGGGCGCTTCCTTGAGGCAGCGATTCGCGCGAGGTGGATCACCATCGCGGTCACGCTGGCAGCTTTCGTGGCCACCATCTTTCTGCTTCGCCTGGTACCGCAGCAGTTCTTTCCGGCATCGGACCGGCCCGAGCTGACCATCGACATGACCTTGCGGCAGAACGCGTCGATTCATGCGACCGAGGCGCAAGCCGAACGCTTCGAGGCGCTGCTCAAGGACGATCCGGACGTGGACCACTTCAGCACCTACGTCGGGCGTGGTGCCGTCCGCTTCATCCTCACGCTCAACGTGCAGTTGGCCAACCCCTTCTTCGCGCAGTTCGTGGTGGTCGCCAAGGACATCGACGCGCGCGACAGGCTCCAGAACAAGCTGGAGAAGGCGCTGGCGGAGCAGTTTCCCGACGTGGTCGCTCGCGTGTCGCCGCTCGAACTCGGCCCGCCGGTGGGATGGCCCCTGCAATACCGGGTGAGCGGCCCCGACCAGAACGAGGTTCGCAAGCACGCGCTCGAGTTCGCCGAAATCCTCGGGTCCGACGCGCGTGTTCGGCACGTCAACTTCGACTGGATGGAGCCGGCGCGGCAAGTCAAGGTGCGCATCAACCAGGACGAGGCGCGGCAGCTCGGTGTCAGCACCGCGACCTTGTCGGGCATCCTCAACGCAGCGATCACCGGATCGGCCGTGACGCAGGTGCGCGACGACATCTACCTCGTCAACGTGGTGGCCCGCGCGACGGACGAACAGCGGGTGTCCTTCCAGACCTTGAGTTCGCTGCAGGTGCCGACGCCCACGGGCCGGATGGTGCCTCTGAGCCAGTTCGCCACCTTCACCGAAGAGCAGGAACTGCCGCTTATCTGGCGGCGCGACCGTGTGCCGACGCTCACCGTGCGCGCGGACGTCCTGCACGGCGTGTTGCCTGACACCGTGGTCGAAACGCTGGCGCCGCGGATCAAGGAATTCAACGCGAAGCTGCCGAGGGGCTACAGGGTGGAGACCGGCGGCCTCTTCGAGGAAAGCGCCGCGTCGAGCGCATCGGTGTTTGCCGTGGTGCCCTTGATGATCGTGCTCATGCTCGTGAGCATGATGCTCTTGCTGGTGAGCTTCCGGCGCTTGGCGATGGTGGTCTGCATCATGCCGCTGGGGCTCATCGGCGTGGTCATCACACTGCTGATCTTCAACCGCCCGCTGGGCTTCGTCGCGATCCTGGGCATCCTGGCGCTGATCGGCATGATCGCGAAGAACGCCGTGATTCTCATCGTGCAGATCGAGACTTACCGCTCCGAGGGGCAGAGCGTCTGCGACGCCGTGGTCGCTGCGGGCACCTCGCGATTGCGGCCGATGATGCTGACTTCGATCTCGACCGTGCTGGGCCTCATACCGATCGCGCCGACTGTGTTCTGGGGTTCGATGGCCTTTGCCATCATGGGCGGCCTGCTGGTGGCGACGCTGCTGACGCTGGTGTTCCTGCCGACGGTGTACGTGGCGGTATTCGGCAAGGAAAAGCCGACGCCACTGGACGAGCCCGCCGAGCCCGCGAACCCCATTGCCGAGACCGCCTGATCGCCGGAGGCTTTGCGTGACTCCCGATTCACCTGATCGCATCGAGGCCCGCACGCCGACGCTGGCGCGCGCGGCATTGGAGCGCGGCATGATGTTCCTCGCGATGTGGGTGGTGCTGATGCCGAGCGCGAAGCCGGGCGATCTCGCCATCGGACTGGTCGCCACCATTGCGGCAACCTGGACGAGCGTGCGGCTTCTGCCGCGCGAGGCCGGGCACGTGCGCTTTCGCTCGCTGCTTGTCTTCATTCCGCACTTTCTCTGGCAGTCGGTGGTCGCGGGCGTCGACGTGGCGCGCCGCGCACTTGACCCACGCATGCCGCTCAAGCCGGGGTTCGTGGACTGCCCGGTGAGCTTCCCGCCCGGTCTGGCGCGAAACGAATTCGCTTCCATCATGAGCCTCATGCCGGGGTCCGTGCCTGTCGGAGAATCCGATTTCGCGATCGTCTTCCATTGCCTGGACGTCACGCAGCCCCTCGCACAGCAGATGGCCGAGGAAGAAGAACTTCTCACGGATGCCCTTGTGACGGGGGAGAGCCATGGATGACTTCCTTCTCGGCGCTTGCGCCTTCGTCTTCCTGATGGTGGCGGCCGGGCTGGTGTGCGTCCTTCGCGGCCCGGGCAATGCCGACCGCATGATGGCGGCGCAACTCTTCGGCACAGGCGGCATCGCGGCGCTGCTGTTGCTGGGTGCGTTGCACGACATCGAGGATGTCGTCAACGTGGTGCTGACGCTGTCGATCCTGGCTGCCTTCAGTGCCATCGCGTTCGTGAAGGCGGGGTCCGTGCTTGTGGACGCGGATGCGGATGCGGATGCGGATGCGCAGTCGCACGCAGATGCAAGGGCCGCTGCGGGGGACAAGCCTTGAGCATCGTCGCCGACATCTTCACCGTCGTTGCCATTTCGGTCGGCGCTTTCTTCTTCTTTGCCGGCACGGTCGGACTGGTGCGCTTTCCAGATTCATACACGCGCCTGCATGCGCTGACCAAGGCCGACAACCTGGGCTTGGGCCTTGTGGTGCTGGGCTTGCTTCCGCAAGTGGGCAGTGCGCTGCTCGGATTCAAGCTGATCCTCATCTGGTTCCTCGTCCTGCTGGCGTCGGCGGTGTCGTCGCAGCTGATCGCGCGAGCGATTCAACGCAGCGAACAAAGCGGCGCTCCGCGGACGGCCAAATCGCGACAGGTGCCGCCATGAGCCTGACATTGAACATCGCGCTGGTGCTGCTCTTTCTCGGACTCGCGACGTGGACCGTCTTTGTGCGCGACACGTTTTCAGCGGTCGCCGGTTTCATTCCGTACGGATTGCTGCTGACCTCGGTGTGGCTGCGGCTGTCGGCGGTCGACGTCGCGATGACCGAGGCAGCGATCGGCGCGGGCCTGACCGGCGCGCTACTGGTCGGTGCCGCGGCACGTCTGCGCGCGAGCGAAGCACAGTCCGCCGCACGACAGCCTGGGGTGCTGACGCGTGTCGTGGCCGCGATCGTGTCGATTGCAGTAGCCGCCGCGATCGCCGCCTGCGTGCTGCTGCTGCCCGAGCCGGCGCCCACGCTCGCGCAGGAAGTCGCGGACAACATCGCATCGACTGGTGTGGGCAACCCGATCACTGCCGTCCTGCTGTCGTTTCGCGCGATGGACACACTGCTGGAAGCTGTCGTGCTGCTGTTCGCGCTGGTCGGCGTGTGGTCGCTCGCGCCCGACCGCGCATGGGGCGGCCGGCCCGGGCCGATGCCTGCCTCCGATCCGAACGGCATCCTGGCGTACTTCGCGCGCGTGCTGCCGCCGATCGGCATCGTCATCGCGGTCTACATCCTGTGGGTCGGCGCAGACAACCCGGGCGGCAAGTTCCAAGGTGCGACCATCCTCGCCGCAATGTGGTTGCTGGTGATGATGGCCGGCCTGGTCGACGCGCCACCGGTGGGTAGCAGATTGCTGCGGATCGGGCTGTCCGTGGGGCCGGTGGTGTTCATCCTCATCGGCTTGGCGGGCGTTGGCGCTGCCGGTGCGTTCCTCGGCTATCCAGAAGGCCATGCCAAGCCATGGATCCTCGTGATCGAGTTCGCGCTGCTGCCGTCACTCGCGCTCACGCTGGGCTTGCTGTTGGCGGGCGCACCGCAACGGGCGGAGCCGAAATGAGCGCGGCGACGCTCTTCGGACTTTGCGCCGCGGTGCTCGTCGGGCTCGGGCTCTACGGATTGATCGTGAGTCCGCAGCCGTTGCGCAAGATCCTGTCCTTCAACCTCATCGGCAATGGCATCTTCCTGGTGTGCGCGGTGATCGCGCGCCGCGGTGCAGGCGCGGGGATGGGTGGCGATCCGGTGCCGCAGGCCCTGCTCATCACGGCGATCGTCGTGGCCTTCGCGGCTTCGGCGCTGGCCGTGGCCTTGCTGCTGCGCCTGTTCGAGGAGACCGGTTCGGCAACGCTGACCGTCGAGACTCCCGAGCCCGGCGGGCCGGACGCACCCGGAGCGCACTAGGTGCCGGTTTCCCTCGCGATCGACCCGACCACACCCGCCGGCCTGTTGCTCGTGCTGGCAGTGCTCGTGCCCTTTGTCGGCGTGCTGCTCGGACTCGTGCTCGGCGGGCGCAATGCGCAACGGGTGACGATGGCGACGCTCCTCATCGGACTGGGCATTGCGATCGCCATCGCCGATGCGCTGGTGGAATCGGGCGGTGCGCTGGTGTATCCGCTGGGCGGGTGGAGCCCGCCGCTCGGCGTCGCTCTGCGCGCCGACGGCCTCTCGGTGGTGATGCTGGTTGCTGTGGCGGTGGTCATCGGCGTCATCGGCATCTACGCGCGCGGCGATTTCGGCACGCCGTCCGGCGCGAAGGAGGCACGCGCGCCGTTCATGTTCTGGTTGCTGCTGCTCGCCGTCTGGGGCTCGCTCAATCTCGTCTTCGTCAGCGGCGATGTGTTCACCCTCTATGTCGCGCTTGAACTGCTGACCTTTGCGGGCGTTCCGCTGGTCAGCCTCGACGGACGCGGCGAGACCTTGCAAGCGGCGCTGCGCTATTTGCTGTTTGCACTCCTGGGTTCAATGTTCTATCTGCTGGGCGCGTTTCTGCTCTACGGCGCCTACGGCACGCTGGACATTGCGCTCCTGGCATCGCGCATCCAGCCCGAGCCCATCGCGTGGGCCGCGGCCGCGTTGATGACAGTCGGGCTGATCGCCAAGACCGCGCTCTTCCCGCTGCACCTGTGGTTGCCGCCCGCGCATGCCGGCGCGCCCGCCGCGGCCAGCGCCGTGCTTTCCGCGCTGGTGATCAAGGGCGCGTGGTTTCTGGTGGTTCGCCTGTGGCTCGACGTCTTTGCCGGTGTCGTGACGCTGCCGTCGACGCAACTGCTCGCGACACTGGGTGCCGCGGCGATCCTGGTCGGCAATGTCGTGGCGCTGCGCCAGGCCCGGCTGAAGCTGCTGATCGCCTATTCGACAGTCGCGCAGATCGGCTACTTGTTCCTGATGTTTCCCCTCGTCGCCGGGCTGGAGGCTGCGCAGATCGACAGCGCTTCGGCCGTGTCCGGCGGCATGCTCCAGGCCATCTCCCATGCGACGGCGAAGGCCGCGATGTTCCTGGCGGCGGGGTTGATCTATTCCACTCTCGGCCACGACCGCGTGGCGGACCTCCGCGGCATCGGACGTGCATTGCCAATGACGCTGACCGCTTTCGCACTCGGTGGCGCATCGTTGATCGGGCTTCCGCCGTCCGGTGGCTTCCTTGCCAAGTGGCTGCTCCTTTCCGCGGCCATCGCGACGGCGCAATGGTGGTGGGTGCTTGTCATGCTCGTCGGCGGGCTTCTGACAAGCGCGTATGTGTTCATGGTGGTCGTTCGTGCGATGGCGCCCGCGGACGCCGGTTGGATGCCGAAGAAGCTGGTGCCGCGCTACCAGCAAGTCGCCGTGCTGGTGGTGGCCCTTTGCTCGTTCCTGCTGGGTCTCTCGGCGATGTGTCCGGTCGACGTGGCGCAGATCGGCCGGCCCGGGCTGTCGCCGATTGGCGCGATCGGCGCCGTGGGGGCGCGATGATCATCGGCTCGGTCACCTTCCTCGCGATCCTGCTGGGCGTGCAGGTGATGGTGCCGCTCGCGATGGGCGTGCCGCTCCTGCTGTTGATCGCGAGCGCCTGGAAGCCGCTGCGGCGCCGCCTGCCGCTCCTGTTCGTGTTTGCGCCGGTGCCGGCGCTGCTGGCCGCGCTGTTCGACAACGACGGAACGAGCTTCGTCATGGGCAACGCGGCGTTCTCGCTCAGCTTCGCTGTCGATTCACCCGGCGCCATGTTGCTCGGGGTCGCGGCGCTGCTGTGGATCGTGGCCGGTGCTTATGCCGCGCGCTTTCTGCGCGGCAAGGCCGAGCCCGACGGATTCATCGTCTGCTGGCTGATGGCACTGACCGGCTGCGTCGGTGTGTTCCTGGCGGCGGATCTCATCAGTTTCTATTTCCTGCTCGCGGTGCTGAGCGTTGGGGCCAGCGGACTCGTGCTTCAGGGCAAAGGACCCGATGCGTTGCGCGCGGGAGCGCTCTACCTGGGGCTGGCACTCCTGGCCGAAGCCTTCCTGCTGGCCGGCCTCATCCTGATGGCGAATTCGACACCCGGCGACAGCCTGCTGATCAGCGATGCCGTTGCGGCGCTGCCCACTTCACCCACGCGCGACCTCACGCTGACATTGCTGCTCATCGGGCTTGGCATGAAGGCGGGCCTCGTGCCGATTCATTTCTGGATGCCGCTGGCTTACGGTGTGGCGCCGATCCCGGCCGCCGCGGTGATGAGCGGCGCGGTGGTCAAGGCGAGCGTCATCGCGATGGTGCGTTTCCTGCCGCTGGATGTCGCGCTGCCCGACTTCGGCTATCCGCTCGCCACGGTCGGATTGATCGGCGCCCTGTATGGCGTGCTCATCGGCGTCACGCAGTCGCGGCCCAAGACAGTGCTTGCCTATTCGAGCGTCAGCCAGATGGGCTTTGTCGTGGCCGTCATCGGCATGGGCCTGGCTGCGGGCGATGGCAGCACGGCGATGGCCGCTGCCTTCTACGCTGCGCACCATCTGCTGGTGAAGGGCGGCTTGTTCCTCGCGGTGGGCGTGATCGGTCTCACGGGACGGCGGCACTTGTGGCCCATGTTGGTTCCAGCCGCGGTGATCGCGCTGGGTCTGGGTGGTCTGCCGCTGACGGGCGGTTCGCTCGCCAAGCACGCGGCCAAGGATCTGCTTGGCGATGGCCTGGCCGGCAGCGTGGCGGTGGTGTCGTCGATTGCGTCGACGCTGCTCATGATCCACTTCCTGCGTTGCTTGAGCGGCAACACGGCGCCGGACGCGGACGCACGCGCCCCATGGGTGCTGACTGGCGCATGGCTCGCGATGGCATTGGCTTCTCTCGTGGTGCCGTGGGTGCTGTACCTCCAGTTTCCGGTCGACGAACTGCCCAAGGCCCTCGCGCCCGTTGCGTTGTGGTCAGCGCTGTGGCCGGTGCTCGTGGGCGCTGCGCTTGCTGTCGTGCTGGACCGATCGAGGCAGCTTCTTCCGCGCATTCCTGCTGGCGACATCGGCATTGCGCTGGGCGGCCTGAAGGGCGCGAGCTTCGCAACCGGCGCGGGCTTCGAGCGCGCAGACAGCTTCCTGCGGCGCTGGCCCATCGCGTGCATCGCGTTGCTCGTGGTCACGCTGCTCTTCATCTGGATGCTCTCCTGATGCTTCAAACGATATCGATCTCCCTGCTGAACATTCGAGCGAGGAAAGCCCCATGAAGACGTTTGCGCTGGCAGCGCTGGCTGCCCTCTCCGTTGTCGTCGCCGGCTGCACCGTCGGACCCAACTACGTTCGCCCTGAAGTGCAGGCACCCGCGGCATGGCGGATCGACTACCCGAAGGCCGCCGATGTTGCCAACACCAAATGGTGGGAGCAGTTCGGCGATCCGGTGCTCAACGAGTTGATCGAATCCGCGCTGCGGGGCAATCTCGACGTTCGTGTCGCCGCCGCGCGCGTGGACCAGTTCATCGGCACCCTTGGTTCGGCCAAGTCGCAAGCCTATCCGCAGCTTGCCTACAGTGGCGGCGCCAGCCGATCGCGTGCAAGCCGCGTGGGCCAGCCGCCGATACCGGAGCCCGCCGATCCCTATTTCTCGCTCTACCAGGCAGCGCTCGGTGCCACCTGGCAGGTCGATCTCTTCGGGCGGGTGCGGCGCCTGAGCGAAGCCGCCCAGGCGCAGGTCTATGCCAGCGAGCAGGCACAGCGCGGCGTTGTCCTCACGCTCGTGACGGGTGTCGCGACCAGCTACTTCGCGCTGCGCGGCCTCGACCGCCAGCGCGAGATCGCCATGGCGACGGCCGGCAATTTTGGCGAAACGGCGCGCATCTTCGATCTTCGCTTCAAGTCCGGCATCGTGTCGAAGACCGAAGTCTCGCAGGTGCGCTCGCAGTACCAGCAGGCGCTGGCGTCGATCCCCGTCATCGAACAGCAGATCGCGGCGGTCGAGGGCCGCATCTCGATCTTGCTCGGGCGTGATCCGGGTCCGATTCCGCGCGGCAAGACCATCGACGAACTCGCGGCGCCGCTCATCCCGGCCGACCTCCCATCGGCATTGCTCGAACGCCGGCCGGACATCCTTGCGGCCGAGCAAAACCTCGTGGCCGCGAACGCCAGCATCGGCGCGGCGCGGGCGCTTTATTACCCGACCATTTCGCTGACGGGCGCGTTCGGCTCGACCAGCACCGCCGCCGGCAGCTTCCTCACAGGCCCTGCGACCGCGTGGCAAGCGGCGGCGGGGGTGGCCGGTCCGATCTTCACTTTCGGCGCCATCCAGGGGCAGGTGCAATCGGCCGAAGCGCAGAAGACGCAGGCTGAGTTGGTTTATCAGTCCGCCATCCTCAATGCCTTCCGCGACACCAATGACGCGCTCATCGGCACGCAGAAGACGATCGAAGGCGTAGGCTTCCAGCGCGAGCGCGTGGTTCAACTGCGTGAGTTCGCCCGGCTCTCGAGACTCAAATTCGAAAGCGGCCTCATCGGCTACCTTGAAGTGCTCGTTGCCGACACCGAACTCTTTGCGGCCGAACTCACGCTCGCATCGTTGACGACCGACCGCTACACGCAGGTGGTGAACGTCTACCAGGCGATGGGCGGCGGCTGGGTCGACATCGCGGATTCGATGACGCCGCGGCCGGTCGGGATGGTCGAGGCCAAGGACAAGAAGCAGCCTTGAAGGATGCCGCCCCCAGTGCCCATGCCGCACGGACTGGCTTCAAAGGGCGCTAGGATCGGTGCTGCGCCCATGCCCATCCGGCACACGGCCTTCGTCGCATTCGTCCTGCACGAATCGACACACCCCTCTTTCCTCTTTCACGGATTCAAGGACCCAGCATGACCACTTCCAGCTATCCCGACACGCGCCTGCTCATCGACAACGAGTGGTGCGACGCCGCCAGCGGCAAGACTCTGAACGTCGTCAATCCTGCAACCGGCAAGACCATCGGCAAGGTCGCCCATGCGGGCATCGCCGACCTGGATCGTGCGCTCGACTCGGCGCAGCGCGGCTTCGAAGCCTGGCGCAAGATCCCGGCGAACGAGCGGGCGGCCACCATGCGCAAGGCAGCCGCGCTGGTGCGCGAACGCGCCGCCGACATCGCCCGCGTGCTCACGCAAGAGCAGGGCAAGCCCTTCGTCGAAGCCCGCGGTGAAGTGCTCGCCGGCGCCGACATCATCGAGTGGTTCGCGGACGAAGGCCGGCGTGTCTATGGCCGCATCGTGCCCTCGCGCAACCTCGCCGCACAGCAGCTGGTGATCAAGGAGCCGATCGGCCCGGTCGCCGCCTTCACGCCCTGGAATTTCCCGATCAACCAGATCGTTCGCAAGCTGGGCGCGGCACTGGCCAGTGGCTGTTCGTTCCTGGTCAAGGCGCCTGAAGAAACGCCTGCGTCACCCGCTGCGCTGCTGCAGGCTTTCGTCGATGCCGGCGTGCCCAAGGGCACCGTCGGGCTGGTGTTCGGCGATCCGGCGGAGATTTCGAGCTATCTCATTCCGCATCCGATCATCCGCAAGGTGACCTTCACGGGTTCGACCCCGGTGGGCAAGCAGCTTGCAGCGCTGGCTGGCGCGCACATGAAGCGCGCCACGATGGAACTGGGCGGACATGCGCCGGTGATCGTGGCCGAAGACGCCGATGTGGTGCTGGCGGTCAAGTCCGCGGGTGCCGCGAAGTTCCGCAACGCCGGGCAGGTCTGCATCTCGCCGACCCGCTTCCTGGTGCACAACAGCATCCGCGATGAATTCGCTCAAGCGATGGTCAAGCACGCCGAGGGCCTGAAGCTGGGCGACGGCCTCGCCGAAGGCACCACGCTCGGCCCGCTGGCCAACGCCCGTCGCCTGACCGCGATGGCCAAGGTGATCGACGACGCACGCGCGACCGGCGCCAAGGTCGCAACCGGCGGCGAGCGCGTCGGCTCGGAGGGCAACTTCTTCGCGCCCACGGTGCTGACCGATGTTTCGCTGACGTCGGACGTGTTCAACAACGAGCCTTTCGGCCCCATCGCGGCCATCCGCGGCTTCGACACGATCGAAGAGGCGATCACCGAAGCCAACCGCCTGCCTTACGGCCTGGCCGGCTACGCCTTCACAAGGTCGATCAAGAACGCGCACCTGTTGTCGCAGCGGCTCGAACTCGGCATGCTGTGGATCAACCAGCCGGCGGCGCCCACGCCTGAAATGCCTTTTGGCGGCGTGAAGGATTCGGGCTATGGTTCGGAAGGTGGACCCGAAGCCATGGAAGGCTACCTGGTGACCAAGGCCGTGTCGATCATGGCGGTATAACCCGACGGGACGGGCAAGCTGCGCTTTGCGCGGCGCGCAGCTTGCCGCTCCGTCAGCAGGGTCACCTGCAAGCCGAGCTCCCGCCGCGCGGAAAGAATGCGATTCATCATGAAGCACTCGATGTTCCGCCGATTGGCGCTCTGGCTTTTCATTCTTTTCCTGCCGGCCGTCGCGCTGGCCCAAAGACAGCTCGGCAGCGCCGAAGCCCTCCAGGCGAAATACGGCGCGGTCCAATCCCAGCTCACGCAGAACGTCTTCGGACGGCCATTGGTGCTCGAATCCGCAGAGTCCTCAGGCCAGTTGAGCGGCAACATCTTTGCGGTACTGAACCACCCCTTCAGCGAGGTGAGCACTCAGTTGAGCCAGCCGGGCGTCTGGTGCGAAGTGCTCATGCTCCACCTGAACACCAAGGGCTGCACGGTGAGTTCGAAGAGCGACATAAAAACTGTGACGGTCTTTGCCGGCCGCAAGTTCGACCAACCCCTGTCCGAGGCCCAGCGCATCGATTTCGTCTGGCAACCCGCCACGGTCGGAGCGGACTATCTCAGTGTCGGCCTCGGCGCAGACAAGGGGCCGCTGTCGACCCGCGACTACCGGATCGAGCTCGAGGCCACGCCGACGCCGGACGGCAAGACATTCATGCATCTCGGCTACTCGTATGGCTACGGCACCGCGGCGCGCATCGCCATGCAGGGCTATCTCAAGACGATCGGCAGCGACAAGGTCGGCTTCACCTCCACCGGCAAGGACGCCTACGTGGGCGGCGTGCTCGGCGTGGTGGAGCGCAACACCATGCGCTACTACCTCGCGATCGATGCCTTCATGGAACATCCGACCCGGGCGCAATTGCAGGATCGGCTCGCCCTCTGGTTCGACAGCACCGAGCGCTACGCCCGGCAGCTTCACGAAGTCGAACGGGACGATTACCTCGCCATGAAGCGCAATGAATACAAACGAATGAGTTCGCAATAGCGCGTGAAAACCCCGACTAACACCCTTGCGTAAGATTCAGATACACATGTATCGTCTTGTGTCTGAAAAAAGCAGGGTGTTGTCATGGACCTCGAATTCCATCTCCAGAAGATTTCGGCGCTCAGCCCCATGGCGGCAAAGATTGCCTTGCGAACGTTGGATCGCGATCCGCGCTTCCCCACCGACTGGGTCATGGCGTTGCGGCCGGCGCTCGTCGATCGAAGCGGGGAAGCTCCGTCTTTCGGCGGTACGGACTGGATGACCATCGCTGCGATCGAACGTCCCGCCATCCGGCGCTTTGCAGAGCGATTTGAAAGCCGCGAACAACGCCACGCGCGGCTCTGGGTGCTGAGCTTGCGCAGCGCATCCAAGCGGCATGACCGGGCAGAGCCTGACGCGAGCGTCTACGGCGAGCTGTAGCGGCCGAACCGATCCACGATCTACTTACCCACGGCCTTGCGTGCTCTTGAAGTCCTGATGACTTCGCTGCGGCTTTTCTGAAGATCGGCCAACTGCTTCAACTGGGCCGGGCAGTCCGCTTGTGCCGCGACCAGCACGAACGGGCTGCGCCGCAGGGCGGTGACTGTCTTTTCCACGTCGGCTGGCGGGCGGTTCCTGTTGACCAGCCCCGCAGCAACCGCGGCCCTCGACTGGTTGTAGAAGGTTTTCTCGAACGCCGGGGTGCCGCAGCGTGCGGCAATCACCCGATAGTCAGCTTCTTGTTGTTCTGCCGGTACGGGCACGGAAATCGGCTGGGCGTGCACCGTCATCGGAACGATGATGGCGACCGCCGTCGCCGCGACGATGGACTCGATGTCGAAACGCGTTTTCACCCGGGCCTCCCTGATTGCCTGTGATGTGTGTCGATGCTCGCTTCATCCTAATGCGGGGCTTGCGGGAGACGCCATCCCCCAAGCGAACTATTGCGAGATGTGCGTGCGTCTGTTGTGAATGCGTGACGCTCTGCGCATTGCCCCAAGGGGCAATGACTCTTGCCCCTTCGGTCTATTTCCAGCTTCCGCGGGCGCCCGTCAAGATGAGGCGCGTGGCTGCGGCGAAGCACGACGGCCGCCGGACGGAGCTATGCCCCAATGGATTTTGTTGCCGGGCCGAGCTACAACGTCATCCAGCCTGCAATGCCTCGAAGGGGTTCGCGCGCTGCCGGGTGAGGTTCACCCGGGTGAAATTCGTTTTCTCAAATAAGGACAAGGAGGACCACCATGCAAGGTATCCACACATTGAGGCTTCTGGCGATTGCCGCGGTCCTGCTGGCGACGACCGTCGCCGGAGCGCAGCCGCTGCAGCGCTACAACGCCATCCGTGACACACCGATCACGAGATTCAAGCAGGCCGACATCGACCTGATGACGAAAACCATCGACGGCGCGCTCGAGAGCGGAAAGGACGGCGCCACCGTGACATGGGCGAGCCCCGGCACGCAAAACAGCGGCAGCGTTACGCCTGCGGAAGACCCCAAGGGGCGCCCGGGGTGCAGGATGGCACGCATCGAAAACAAGGCCGGATCGCTGCAGAACGCCGGGGACTACATCTTTTGCAGGAACAAGAACAAGGGCGACAGGGCGGTGCCTTGGCAGTTGGTCAGCCCGTGGTCGCCCAGCTAGGTTCTTTCCGATGCACCCGGACTCCTCTTCATGAACAAGCGCATTTTCGGCATGGCGATGGCGACTGTGTTGGCGACGACCCTGGCGCTTCCGGCATGGTCGCAGGACAAGCCGGCGGTGCCGGCGTCCGGCCAGGAAGAGGTCGTGATTGGAAGGGAGCCCGGCGAGGCGCAGGCGGTTGCGGGGCGTGTGCGCGTTCGCACGGCCACCATCCTCGCCATCGATCCGGCCACGCGCGACATCACGCTGTCGCGCCCCGATGGCCCGGACACCGTCATCCACGCCAGCGAAGCCGTGAAGAACTTCGATCAACTCAAAGTCGGCGATCGCGTGACTCTGAAGCAAGGCGAGGCACTCTTGCTCGGCCTTCGAAAGACGACCGGTGGGATCCGCGAGCGTACCGATTGGCTCCAGGTGCACGTGGCACAACCCGGCGACCGGCCCGGTGTCGTGGTGAAGCACAGGATCCAGGCCGTTGCGAACGTGACCGCCATCGACCGAAAGGCCGGGAAGCTCACGCTCCGTGGCGTGAGGGAAATCCGCAAGTTCGACGTCAACGACCCGAAGCTTCTCGCCTCTCTCAAGGTGGGCGACCAGGTGGAAGCGACGCTGCTCCAGGGCGAAGCGCTGGTCGTACAGCCGGCGAGCGCGCCATGACGAATACCTTTAGCCTGAATACCTTGCACACCTTTCGAGAAAGCCACTCATGAGCCTGCGAACAGTCTTGCTGCTGCGGGGCGCTGTGAGCGTGCTCTTCGCCGCGTACCTGATGTCGATGTCCCCGGCCGGCCCTCAGGCAGGCGGCCAGTACGGCCACAACGGCTACTTCGCGTTGCTCGACGGCGTGCTGGGCCTCGTGCTCTGGTTCGCGCTGTCGAAGCATCCGGCGGCGCGATGGCTGTCCGGGCTCGCGTTGGCGGACGGTGCCTTGCGGCTCGCCATCGGCGTGGTGACCTTCCTCGCTCCGAACATCCAGTCGCGAGTGCTTGGCGCCGTCGTCTACCTTGGCGCGATCGTCGTCGCATGCATCGCGCTCGGGATCGTCGGGCTGATCTATGTGTCGATGAACAGGCGGAGGCTGACCGGCGGCCTTCGCATCGGCGCACTGCCGGCGATCATTGCAAGTGCATGCACTTTGCTCTTCGGGATCGCGCTGGTGCTTGGTTTTTCCACGGACGACGGCCGACGTTCGCTCGTGGCGGTGTTGACGCTGGCGCTGGGTGTGACTTACCTTGTCGCCGGTATTCGTGCGAAGCCTCTATCCACTCAAGGAGCAATCTGATGACCAAACTCTTCTCTCGTATCGGCGCCGTCGTGCTGACGCTGTTGATGGCCGCCTGCGCGGCGCCCGGATCCCAGGCCCCGGGGTCCATGGAGGTGCGCCAGGGGGTGATCGAACAGATCACGCCGACGGACCTGCAGAGTCCGCAGCACACGGGCGTGGGCGCGGTGGTTGGCGGTCTCACGGGTGTGGGCCTCGGCAGCCTCATCGGCGGAGGAACAGGTCGGGATGTGGCGATGGTCGCCGGTGCCATCGGCGGCGCATTCGCGGGCTCGGAGGTCGCGAAGCGCTACGACCGGCCGCAGCCAGGCCAGCAGATCGTCGTGCGGATCAGGAACGGCGTTCTGGTGTCCGTGAGCCAGCCGATCAATCCGTCCTTGCGCGTGGGCCAGCAGGTCTACATTGAAGGCAGCGGCGAGAACGCTCGCGTATTGCCGCGCTGAGTTCCAGGCGCCCGATCGCCGCGCTGCGGCCCTGTGGCGGCCGCATTCACGAAGCGGCTCCCACCAGGCCGAGCACGCGCAAGGCGCCCAGCATGATCGTGATCGAAAGCGCCACCTGCATGACGCCGAGGACCGCGGCAAGCACCTGCAAAACACCCACCACCGCGGGCCGCATGATCTCGCGCACGAAGATCATCCCGAGCAGGTTCAGCAGCATCACGAGCACCAGCATCGCCATCGTCAGCTCTGTGCGCTCGGCATCACCGCTCATCGAAAGCAGCAGGATCACGGCGGCAACGCCATAGGGCGTCACCAGCATCGGGAATGCGATCTTCATCGCGTCGGGCTGGACCGGCACTGCATCGGCGGGTGGGTGAACCTGCACCTCATACTGTGCCAATACGCCCTGGAGCGCGACCACAAAAAATATCAGGCCCCCGGTAAGTTGGAGCGCACCGGGCGGCACCATCCAGTTCGCGGCGAGCCAGCGACCGACAAAGCCTCCCCCGGTCAGCGCGACGATGCCGATGAGCGCGGCCTTCAATGCCAGTGCGCGCAAAGCCTTTGTACCCAGATTGCGCGTGGACCGCGCGAATGGCCCCAGCAGCTTGAGCGGCCCGAGCGTAATGAAGAACACGGTGAAGAGTTGAGCGGTATCGAGCGCGTAGCTTCCGCCGGCGGCGGACGCGGCGAGGGCCGTCAGAGGCAGCACAAGGCAAGCACCTGCGATGGCGGTGCAGCGAATGAAAGTGTGCAATCCGTTTTTGATCATGGGGCGTGCTGCGTTGGCTTGGCGGACGTCATCGCGTCTTGTTCAATTCGGCGTTCTCGCGGGCGATCCTTCGAGCTGACTCGAGATCGCGTCCCAGGAAAAAGCCGAGCAAGGTCCGGATGGCTGCGATGGCGCCCAGGCGGCCGAGTTCGTCCCAACTGGGCGACACCACGGTCGCGGCGAGGTCCGCCGCGAGGAGAAACTCCAGGCCCACCATGATCCAGCGCGAGAGGCCCTGCCACACATCCAGCGCGACATCGGCGGGCGGACGGCGCGCGAGAAGACCTGCAATCAGGTTCTTCAGCGCCAGCAGCGCGCCGAGCGCGAGCAGAACGAGCGTCGCGGCTTCGAAGAACTGCGACAGCGCGCGCGCCAGAGTGTGTAGCACTTCGTCCATGTGATTGAGGCTGCCCTGATCTTGTTTGCGATGTCAAATGCCGGAGCGGCGGATTTGACGCTGTGACTACGCGCCTTTAGGATTCTCGACTCTCCAACAACGAGCATCTTGTGCTCCTTTGCGAATGACCGGAGACTCCATCGAGCGCAAGAAGGGAATGACTGCCGAGGAGATCTCCGTCGAGTTGTCTTCGCGCCGCACGGGGATGTCCTTCCAGCGGACCCGGATGAGTGCGGACCGAACGCTGATGTCGGTCATTCGAACCGCGCTGTCCCTGATCGGCTTTGGATTCACCGTCTTCCAGGTGTTCCAGAAGCTCAACGAGTCGCAGCTGTTGAAGAGCGGCGAGTTTCCTCGGCAATTCGGCGAGGCGCTCGTGCTCATCGGCATCGCGATGCTGATTTCCGGCATCACCTATCACTCCAGCTTCATGCTTCAACTGCGCAGGGAGCGTGCGGCCTTGAAGGCGCAGGGCCTTATTCATGGAGAAAGCGGCTTCCCGCATTCGTTCACGCTCCTGGTGGCCGTCCTGCTGCTGGCGCTGGGATGCTTCGTGATCGTGAGCATGATCTTTCATGTGGGGCCGTTCGGCTGATCCCCTGAACGCAGCCACGCCGGCCGTCAAGATCTACGCCCCGCGCACGATGCACCGAAACCCGAGGTGACTTGTCGAGGTGTCGATCGGCTGGGGCATGCGCGCGGCCGGCCGATAGCGGCGGCAGTAGTTCGGCGCGCACAGGTGCGAGCCTCCCTTCATCACGCGTCGAGGGATGCGCACCTGCGGCGTGCGCGGATCGAAGCTGTCGTCCTTGTTGCCGCCGCGCGGGTTCTCCAGCGTGCAGCAGGCATGCGTGATCTTTCCGTGTTCCTGGTACCAATCGGTGGTCCATTCCCAGACGTTGCCGGCCATCTCGTAGAGCCCATAGCCATTGGGCGGGAACGAGCCGACGGGTGCCGTGCCCTCGAACCCGTCTTCGAGCAGGTTCTGCCAGGGGAATTCGCCTTGCCAGGTGTTGGCCATGGATTTGCCGTCGGGCGTGAGCTCGTCGCCCCAGCAATATTCCTTGCCTTCGAGGCCGCCGCGGGCGGCGTACTCCCATTCGGCTTCGGTGGGGAGCTCCTTGCCAGCCCACTTGGCATAGGCCTCGGCGTCCTCGAACCCCACGTGCACGACCGGATGCGCCCACAAGCCTTGCAGCGAACTGCCGGGTCCGCGTGGATGTCGCCAGTTGGCGCCCGCCTGATAGGTCCACCAGTTGTGCGGATTGCGGAGGTCGACCGGCCCTGGTGTCTTGCGGAAGACGACGGAGGAGGGTACGAGCATCGCCGGGTCGGCGCCGGGGTAGTCGTCCGGGTTCGCCGGGCGCTCGGCGAGCGTGACGTGGCCCGTGGCCTCGACAAAGCGCTTGAACTCGGCGTTGGTGACGGTGTGGGTGTCGATCCAGAAGCCCTTGACTGAGACCTTGTGCGCAGGAGCCTCTTCCGGGTAGTGGTGGTCCGACCCCATGAGGAAGGCCCCATCGGGAATCCAGGCCATGCCTGCGCGAGAGGGTTTGTTCACGATGGCTGTGATGGGTAGTGGGTGATGGGTGGCGGGGTATCAGGCGCCGACACGGCCAAGCTCGCCGGCGGTTGCGCCCAGTTGACCAGCGGCGCGCACGAGATCGGCCAGCGAAGTCACTTCCATTTTTTCCATGACGTGCGCGCGGTGGGCCTTGACCGTGCGCTCCGCCGCACCGAGTTCAGCGCCGATCTGCTTGTTGAGGGCGCCATTGACCACCATGTCGAGCACTTGCCGTTCACGGGGGCTGAGTCGCGAGTAGCGATTCTGCAGATCGTTGAGGCGACGCCGGGCCCGGCGTCGGGTGGCATCTTCGGCGATGGCCTTGTTCACTGCCGCCAGCAGCGCTTCGCCGTCAACCGGCTTGAAAAGAAAATCAGATGCGCCGGCTTTCATGGCGCGCAGGGTTTCGTGCACGGTGGCCTCGGCCGTCGCAAAAATCACGGGCAGCGGCTCCGGCTGCGTGGCGATCATTTCCTGGAGGTCCAGGCCGGTGGGGCCGGGCATGTGGATGTCGAGCACCAGGCATCCTGGCGCGGAGCCAATGCCTTCGAGCAGCATCGCGCCGACCGAGTTGTATTCCGCGACGCGGTGTCCGGCTGCGCGAAAGAGGCGCTGGACGGCGCGCCGGAAGGACGCGTCGTCATCAATCAAGCGGACGATCGGTGTTTCGTCCACGGGGTTCGGATTCAGGTCGGTCAGATCACTCATTCCACATCTCCAGGGCCACTGTCTGCCGGTGGCTATTAAGGTTTTGGGTGATTCGGCTGGAACCGAGGTGCATTGAACACGCAGCCCAAGTGCATGGCAACCTGCCCTTTGGTGTAAGGGGCTTGAAAATTAACGCCTTTGTTTTAAGAATGGAGGTTTTTTTCTTCAGCCCCGAAACGCGAATGCTGGCGATCCGGCGACGTCCAGGCGAACGGAGAAGAGGCCGCCCGCCTCGGGCTCGGCTTCTCGCTGGGCAGGAGTGAGTTCGCTGGTGGCGCTGGTGATGAAGAGAATGTCCAGGTCAGGTCCGCCGAATGCGCAGTTGGTGATGTGGCTCGTTGGCAGTGCGATGCGGCAGAGTTCCTCGGCATTCGACGGGTCGTGGCAGGTGACACAGGCGCCGCCCCAATGCGCGATCCAGAGTCTGCCGGCGGCATCGGTGGTCATGCCGTCCGGATAGCCGTCACCTCGACCAAAGCGATGCCATTCGCGTTTGTTGGAGAGGGTGCCGCTGGCCGGCTCGAAGTCGTAGGCGTAGATGCGGGCGGTGACGGTGTCGTTGAAGTACATCGTTTTCCCGTCGGCCGACCACGTAGGACCATTGGTGACGGCGAAGCCTTCGTCATGCCTGGTGCAATTTCCGTCGGGATCGAAGCGGTAGAGCGAGCCTGTCGGCGCCTTGCAGGCGAAGTCCATCGTGCCACCCCAGAACCTGCCTTGCGAATCGCATTTGCCGTCGTTGAATCGGTTGTTCTCGAGTTCGGGCTCGGGCTGATGGAGGTACTCGGGCTTTGCGTCCGGCGCAGCGGGGTCGAAGAAGGCGAAGCCTCTGCGCAAGGTGACGATCAAGCCGGGTGCTGTCGCGCGTTCGGCGATGGCGGAGATCTCTTCGTCGAACTGCCAGATGGCGCGGGCATTCGTGACGGGGTCCAAGCGAAAGAGGCGGTGTCCGAGAATGTCTACCCAATAGAGCGCTTGCTCTTTTTGGGACCAGAGGGTGCCTTCGCCTAACGTGGCGCCGGCGGGCCAGATGCAGGTTGGGTCTTGCAGGATGGTTGGCATTTGGTTTCCTTGACTTGCCGCGGGATGGTAGCCAACGCTGGCATGCTTGCGCTCATGAGCATCGGCAGCAACTTGAAGAGCTGGGCCAAGCGAATCAAACGCGACGCAGTGACGCTTTGGTTCGCAGCCAAAAATCCTCGCACGCCTTGGTATGCGAAGGCATTGGGCATGTTCGTCGTGGCCTACGCGCTGAGCCCCATCGACCTGATTCCAGACTTTATTCCTGTGCTGGGCTATGTCGACGATGTCCTGCTGCTCCCTGTTCTGATCTGGTTGACCATCAAACTGCTACCGTCTGAAGTCCTGGCGGAATGTCGCACCCAGGCAGAAGAGTGGATGCAAACGAAGGGCGCCAAACCAAGCAGCCGGGCCGGCGCGCTCCTCGTCGTCGTCCTGTGGCTGGCCGTGGGCGTAGCGGTTTGGCTTTGGCTTGAGCCGCATTGACCTCCCCGGTCGTCTACTGCCCTTTAGGGAAGTTGTTGGCCGCCGACTTTCCCTTCATCATGAGCTGATCGTCCGTCCCTGACCGGTGGCGCACGGCTCAACACAATTTGGAGGACAGTGATGGCGAAGTGCGGTTTCGAGTCAATTCTCACTTGTGCCGTCGCGGCGGCCTTTTTGCTGGCTGGCTGCGCCAGCAAGAACGATCCGGTGTCGCAAGGCGCAAAGGCCGATGCAGCTGCCGGCATCCCGGCCCCCAGCCTCGCTGAGACCAAGGCCATTGCCGAGGAAGCTTTCATCTACGGGCTGCCGATCGTGATGAACTACGCGGTGATGAACGAGTACGCCGTGGACAAGGGCGGCCCGCAGTTCAAGGCCCCGTTCAACCAGATCAAGAACGAACCGCGCGTCTTCACCTATGAGGACACCGCTGTCATCACGCCCAACAGCGACACACCCTATTCCACGGTCTGGCTTGACCTGCGGGCCGAGCCGATGGTTCTTACCGTCCCTGCGGTTGACAAGAGGCGCTATTACTCGGTGATGCTCAACGATGGCAACACCTACAACTACGGCTACATCGGCAGCCGGGCCACCGGCTCTGGGCCCGGCAGCTACATGGTGGTCGGACCCGACTGGAAGGGCGCCACGCCGCCGGGCATCAAGAAGGTATTTACTTCGACCACACCCTTCACGCTGGCTGCATACAGGACGCAGCTTTTCGATCAGAAGGACATGCCGAATGTTGTGAAGGTCCAAGCGGGCTACAAGGTGCAGCCGCTGTCCGCCTTCCTTGGGCAAACTGCGCCTCCACCTGCAGCGGCCATCAACTTCCTTCCCGCGACGACGAAGGGCATCAAGGCGAACTACTTCGAGTACCTGGACGCGGCGCTCCAATACGTTCCCACCACGGCGGAAGACAAGGACGTGCGCGCACGCATCGCGCGCATCGGCATCGGCCCGGGCAAGACTTTCCAGTTCAAGGACCTGTCGCTGGAGCACAAGGCCGCTGTCGGCCTCGGCATGAAGGAAGGCGACGCGAAAATCGACAAGTTCCTGGCGAGCGGGCAAAAGGATGTGAACGGGTGGAACATCGGATCGCTCTTCGGCGATCGCAACTTCTACAAGGGCGATTGGCTGAAGCGTGCTGCGGCTGCCAAGGGGGGCATCTATGGAAACGATGCGGTGGAAGCTGTCTATCCATTCACCCGCGTCGATGAGAAGGGCGAGCCGCTCGACGGTAGCAAGCACCGCTACGCGATCACGTTCCCGGCCGGACAGTTGCCGCCGGTCGATGCGTTCTGGTCAGTGACGATGTATGACGCCAACACTCAATTGCTGATCAAGAATCCGATCAACCGGTATCTCATCAACTCGCCGATGCTGCCTGGCATGAAGCGCAACCCAGACGGTTCGGTGACCCTCCATGTGCAGAAGGACTCGCCGGGCAAGGCGCTGGAATCCAACTGGCTGCCTGCTCCGGACGGTCCGATCTATCTGGTGATGCGGCTGTATTGGCCCAAGGAAACGCCGCCGTCTGTGTTGCCACCGGGCGGTGGAAGCTGGAAGCCGCCGGGGATCGTGGCTTTGAAGTAGCGGATTGGGGGTTTGCCCTTTTGTTGGGGCCGCCCGGTATGCGGTGCGGGCTGTGCGACCCCGCTGCGCCGGCCCTTCGGGCTTCCCTGCAGTGCTCGACTCAGGCGGGGTCCGCGTGAAACTCGCTGCGCTCAGACACACGCGGCCCTGATCCGCCTGAGTCTGCGCGCTTCGGC
>NZ_JBFTIJ010000025.1:0-32264 GCF_056394705.1 Variovorax sp. 10N420
GTGCTCATCATCATCCCGATCGGCGGGGCGGACATGCCGGTGGTGGTCTCGATGCTCAACAGCTACTCGGGCTGGGCGGCCGCGGGCATCGGCTTCAGCCTGAACAACGCGATGCTGATCGTCGCGGGCAGCCTGGTGGGCAGCTCCGGCGCGATCCTGAGCTACATCATGTGCAAGGCGATGAACCGCTCGTTCTTCAACGTGATCCTGGGCGGCTTCGGCGGCGAGGCGGCTGCGGCCGGCGCGGGCGGTGCGAAGGAGCAGCGCCCGGTCAAGAGCGGCAGTGCGGACGATGCGGCCTTCGTGCTCTCCAATGCCGAGACGGTGATCATCGTGCCGGGCTATGGTCTTGCGGTGGCACGTGCCCAGCACGCGGTCAAGGAACTCGCGCAGAAGCTCACCGAGCACGGTGTGACGGTCAAGTACGCGATCCACCCGGTCGCAGGCCGCATGCCCGGCCACATGAATGTGCTGCTGGCCGAGGCCGAAGTGCCCTATGACCAGGTCTTCGAGATGGAAGACATCAACGGAGAGTTCGGCCAGGCCGACGTGGCGATCATCCTGGGCGCCAACGACGTGGTGAACCCGGCAGCGCTGCAAAAGGGCACATCCATCTACGGCATGCCGATCCTGGAGGCCTACAAGGCCAAGACGGTGATCGTGAACAAGCGCAGCATGGCCGCGGGCTATGCGGGCCTGGACAACGAGTTGTTCTACATGGACAAGACCATGATGGTGTTCGGCGACGCCAAGAAGGTGGTCGAGGACATGGCCAAGGCGATCGAATAAACAAACATGCCACGCCTGTGAGAGACGACGGATGCCAAGCGCTCGATCGCTGGCTTGCTGCCTACATCGGCTCTATCCCCACCTTCTTCATCATGGCCTCGGTGAAACTCATTTCGTGTTTGAAACCCTGGATGTAACCGGCCGAATCCTGGATGTCGACGAGGCCGCCTTGCTGCTGAAGCGCGGCAATCACCTTGGGCTGGGCCAGCGCCTGCTGAAAGGCCGCCCGGATTTTGTCCACCACCGCATCAGGTGTGCCTGCCGGCACGGAGATTCCGCCCCACGATGTCAACTCGGCGCCCTTGATGCCCGCCTCGGCCAACGTGGGCACGTCGGGCAGCGTGGGGTTGCGTTTGGAACCCGCCACGGCCAACGCACGAAGCTGGCCGGCCTTGACGAGTGGATAAGCGACGCTGAAGATGGGCGCCCCAAAGGTCACCTGGTCGCCAATCACGGCATTGACCAGTTCCGATGCCCCCTTGTAAGGCACATGCGTCGCTTGCGCACCGGCGGACGTGAGCATCATCTCCACGCCCAGGTGTGACGGCGTTCCCACGCCGCCCGATGCGTAGTTCATTTGCCCCTTGTTGGCCTTCGCCTGGGCCACCAGCTCGTGCATGGTGCGGATGTTCGACCGGCTACTCACCACAACCACGATGTCGGAGCTGGTCAGTCGCATGATGTGGCGGAAGTCCTTCAACGCGTCGTAGCCAGGGCTCTTGTACATGAGCATATTCGCCGCCATCGGCGCTGCGGAATAGATCCACGTGTACCCGTCGGCTGGTGCCTTGGCAACCACGCGTGCTCCGATGTTGCCCGCCGCGCCCGCGCGGTTGTCGATGACGACCGGCTGACCGAGGATGGGCGACACGGCCTCCGCCAGGATGCGCGTGGTGATGTCAGGACCTGTGCCGGCCAGATAGGGCACCACCCACTTGATGGCGTGGTTGGGGTAGGGGTCCTGCTGCGCCAGGACGGCGTATGGCGTTGCAAAAGGAAGCAGTGCGGCAGCCACGGTGCCGCGGCGCAGCAATGTTCGCCGGGTGATGTCTCTCATGTCTCTCGTCTCCATCAGTCTTTTGTAGGGGAAAGGGAAAAGCCGTGCGGGCCTCAGTGGCGCCCGCACCGGCGCGCTTTTAGCGCGCCGGCAACTCGCCGAGCAGTTCCTTGGCGATGGTGTTCTTTTGGATCTCGCTGGTGCCGGTCAGCACGCGGTACATGCGCAGCATCCGAAAGAGAAACTCCACGCGGCGGCCTTGCACGATGCCTTCGCCGCCATGCACCTGCACCGCCTTGTCAGCCACCCGGAAGGCGGTCTCCGAGCAAAACAGCTTCGCCATCGACGCCTCTGCGCGAGCCTCGGCGCCCAGGTCGATCTGGCGCGCGGTGTTGATCATCAGCGCGCGGGCCGCGGCCAACTCGGTGGCGGCCTCGGCCAGCATGTGCTGGATGGCCTGGAACTGGCCGATTGCACGGCCGAACTGCTTGCGCTGCATAGCGTAGTCGCGGGCGTCGCGAAGCGCCACGGTGGCCAGGCCCACCATCGCAGGGCAGTGCAGGAGCCGGTTGACCGTGATGCGCCCCAGGGCCAGCGCCAGGCCGCGGCCCGGCTCGCCGATCAGGTTTGCGGCTGGCACGCGAGCGGCTTCGAACACGATGTCGCCAGTGCTGCTCTGTCCGGCCATGGTCTTGTAGCCAGCCTCCACCCGCACGCCGGGCGCGTTCAAGTCCACGAAGAACGCGGAGACCTCCCGTTCGCGTGACGGGTCCGCGGCGGTGGAAGCCATCAACACTGCATAGTCGGCGAAGGGCGAGCCCGAAATGAAGCGCTTGCGGCCGGTGATGACGAAGTGGTCGCCATCCCGCACAGCGTGCGTCTGGACCGCGCCAGCGTCGGAGCCCGCCTCCGCCTCAGTCAATGCGAAGCAGATCGCCTTCTCGGCCTGTGCCACCGGGATGATGAAGTCGCGCATCTGCTCGGGCGTGGCTTGGCGTGCCAGTGCGCCCACGCGCGGCGGGCCACTCAGCTCGCCAAACACGTGCGGCGCAAAGGGCGAGCCCGTGGCATAGATGGCTTCCTTGATCAGTACGTGGTCCAGCACGGACAGGCCCAGGCCACCCATCTTGGAGGGCAGCGTCATGCCATAGAAGCCCAGCTCGCGCGAGCGCCGCCACACGTGCTGCAGCAGCTCGCGCGGCGCGCCGTGCTCCTGGTCGACCTTGTGTTCGCGTGCCAGGTCGGCCAACTCGCCATGCAGGTACTGCTGCACGCGCTCGATGATCTCGGCGGCGCGCTCGGAGCCTTCAAAAGGGCCCGCGAAGAAAGGTGCGGGCACCTTCACGTTGGGAGTCGTTGTGTCCATCTCAGTTCACCATTCGTTCTTGTCCGGCCCAGTAGGGCGCCTGAACTGCCTTGCGCATCACCTTGCCGTTCGGGTTCTTGGGCAGCTGGGCGACGAATTCGATGTGACGCGGGCGTTTGAAGCCAGCCAGGCGCTCCCCGCAGAAGGCATCGAGCAGGCGAGCGTCCGCCGGCCGGCCGGGCTTGAGCACTACATGCGCCGCCACCGCCTCGCCCCACTTGTCGTCGGGAATGGCGAACACGCAGGCTTCCTTGATCGCCTCGTGCTGGTAGAGCACCGCCTCGACCTCCGAGGGATACACATTGAAGCCCCCGCTGATGACCATGTCCTTCTTGCGATCGACGATGTAGACGAAGCCTTCCTCGTCCATCCGCGCCAGGTCGCCGGTGTGATAGCGGCCGTTCTTGAGCACCTCGGCGGTGAGTTCGGGCGCGCGCCAGTAGCCGGCAAAGACGTCTTCGCCGCCCACCACGATCTCGCCGATTTCGCCGGTGGCCACAGGCAGGGCGTTGTCGTCGAGGATCTGCACGTCGCATTCCAGCAAGGGCCTGCCGCACGACGCCAGGCGTTCGGGTCGCGCAGCGCGGGCGTACAGGTGATCGGCGACGCTGAGCGCGCACACGCCCGAGGTCGTCTCGCCCGCGCCATAGCCTTGCGACAGCACCGGCCCGAACACGTCCATCGCCCGCAAGATGCGCGCGGGCGCCATCGGTGCAGCGCCATAGCCCAGGCGTACCAGATCCGGCAACGGACGGTATTGCCCTTCCAACTCGCCCAGCAGCATGTTGATCATCGTCGGCACCATGAAGGTGTGCGTGACGCGGTCGGCGCGCATATCCGCAATGAAGCGACCGGGCTCGAAGCTGTCGAACAAGCGGATCGTCACGCCGCTGCACAACGCCGGCACCAGTTGCATGCCCGATGCGTGGGTGATCGGGCCCACCAGTCCGAGCACCGAACCTTCGTTCATGCCCTCGGAGCGCAGCAGGAACTTGCGCAATTGCGCCAGCCGGTTGCCGAAGGTCTGCATCGCCGCCTTGAGCACGCCGGATGAACCTGATGTGTAGTGAAGCACCGCGACCTCGTCGGCCGTGACCGCCACCGGCTCGAAGGCGTCGCTTGCGCGGGCCAGCGCGTGTTCGTACGAACTGGATTCGCCGCTGGCGGCAGGCTGTTCATCCACCAGCAGCAGGTGTGGCATCGCGCCGCGGATGTGCGACCCGAAGGACTCGACCCGCGCGGCCGTGGTGACGATGACGGCCGCATCGCTGTTGGCCGCGATCTCGCCCACTTCGGACGGAGAAAGCCGTGCGTTGAAGGGTGCCTTGATGAGCCCGGCCTTGTAGCAGGCCAGTTCCACTTCCACGATCTCGGGCCGGTTGGGCAGGTAGATGCCCACGCGGTCGCCGCGCTTCAAGCCCATGCCAAGGAGCGCATTGGCCAGACGGTTGGAGCGGCGCTCGAGCTCGGCATAGCTGAGGCTGCGCGTGGCGGTCTTGATGGCGACGCGGCTCGCGTAGGCGCGAGCGCTTCGCGATACCAGTGCACCGACGTTGGCAACGGGCCGTTGCGCCGCGGCGGAAAAGGAAATCGGGGTAGTGATGGGTGTCTCCTGGAACATGCCCGCTGGCGCGGTGCCTTGGGGCTTGATTCGACTGTTCCAGAAGGCCGGGTATCAGGGAAATACCGTTTGTTGATCTACAGGGATCAACGGAATTGATGGGCTGGTCAGCTTCGGGCCAGCCATTCGGCCTCCCACGTGCCCGATTCGATCATCTGCTTTATGTGTTCGACGAGGGTGTCTCTGACGACCTGCGTTGCCGCGTCCATTGGCTTGCCCGCCGGCATGGCCAGCGAATAGGTGCGCTGCAGGTCGGGCTTTGCGACGCGTGCAACGACCCAGTTCGGGCGCGGTGGCGGCTGGTCGTTCAGCGCGCAGGCCGGGGTGAATGTGAAGCCAGCGCCGTTCAAGTAGAGGGAGCGAATCACACGGGTGGAGTCTTGTTCGTGCGCGATGTTCAGCGACAGGCCCAGACCGGCCGCTGCATCCTCCACCCCTCGACGGATGGCGAAGCGACGTGATTGCAGTACCAGAGGTTGGGCGACCGCGTCGGAAAAATCGATCTCGGGGCGTTGGCTGCTGTCGCTGCTGCTCGCCGGTTTCTTTTTTTGGCGGGCCGGCTTTGCTGCTTTCGCCGTATTCGCAGAGCCGGGTTTGTGCAGCATGCGACGCACGCTGCCGTCCTCATCGTGACCGCAGAAGTACATGGCTTCGCGCACCAGCAGTCTGCACTGCAAGCCTTCCACCTGCGGCGAATCAACCAGCACGCCCAGGTCCGCGCGCCGGTCCAGCATGGCCTTCTTCACGCCGAGACTCAGGTCGTCCAAGACAAAGACGCGGATGCGCGGGTGCGAGATCTTCAGCGCGCCAAGCACAGGCCCCATGAGCAGCGACGCCAGCAGAAAAGGCAGCGCCACAGTGACCGAGCCTTCCGGCCCCTGCGGAAGGCGCTGGATTCGCTCGCGCACCGCGTCGGCATCACTCAGCAGACGGCGCGCATCTTCATAGAGCTGCACGCCGGCCTGTGTGGGCGTGACGCCCGCGTGCGAGCGATCGAAAAGCTGCGCGCCCAACTCCGCCTCGAGCTTTTTGATCTGCGCCGTCAGAGCGGGCTGAGCGATGTAGAGGCTGCCCGCAGCGCGCGAAAGGCTGCCGGCTTCAAGAACGGTGATGAAATAGCGGAGAGTGCGCAGGTCCACGGGCGCGGATATGAAATGCTGGTGAATGAAGCATTCTTGCTCAGTTCTTGAGCTACGGACGTTTGCCCGTTTGCACATAGTCACTTCTCTACAGCGATGCTTCCTGAGCACCAGGCTTGCACGTCGTCTTTGGCTACCTCTGCCGTGTCCACGGACCGCGATTGGCCAGATCGTTGATCAGGTGACTAGGGCGCGTATGGCCGTGGCAGGAAAAGGCTGGTTGTTGTCGTTCATGCGCGAAGGGCGAATAACAGGGAAGGGCCCCTGAGGAGACATCGAGCCCGCGCGATTGAGCGCCGAATAGCGGACGTTCGTTCGGAGCAGCAGTCAGGCTGCGGTATCCGAACGGCGGACACGCACGCACTTTGTGGCGTCCAAAGACGTGCCTTTGAGGCGCGGAATGTGCGCATCTTGTCTGCCATGTATTCATGGCAGTCGAGGTGTGCGCCCCTAGCGAGCCATTAGGAAGGGGCAGCTCATGAATCTTCAGGGTGTCGGCAATGCACCAATCTGCTGTAGAAGCCCGAGCATGTCGGGCTGGCCACGTTCCCCCGAAATTTGCCCGTTGGACCACCGATAGAAGTTCATCGCCTGCACTTGGATCCGCTTCTCAGTCGCTGGAATTCCTAAGAAGGTGCCCCGATGCGTGCCGCGCATCGTGAAGCGCGCAGCGACCTTGTCGCCTTCCGCGATCATCTCTTCAAGGGTCCACTGCACGTCCGGGAAGCCTCCGCGCATCATCGCGACAATGAACAAGTACCCCGCAGGACCCAGCAATGACGTGGTCTGCGTCGGCACATGAAAAACCGCATCCTTGGCGATGAGTTCCTTCGCGAGGCGCTCATCGGCCGTGTTGATGAACTCGGTGAATCTGTGCATCAATTGTTTAATAGCCTCGGGGTTCATCTTGCTCTTTCAAGTTGTCGAATTTGGATCGTCCGGTCCAAGCGCCGTCCCACCGCAACGGCGCAGCAGCGACTGTGCTTGTGAGATGCCATGCTGCTCGCCGAAGGGCCCCGGGCTGCTACGCATGCCGGCTCATCCCGTTTTCGACGCGCACTACCGCAACCGTCGCGCTGGGATCCACACCAGAGCTCACGTCAGCCCGCCGCTCCGAAGCCGATCGATCGTGATTGATCAAGAGAACCGCGATCATTCCAATGACGGCCGGGATGGCGATGGCGATGAAGTTCTGCTGCAGCGGCAGGTTCATGCCCACCAATACGCCAATCAAAATTGGCGCCAGGATCGCCCCGCTGCGGCCAACGCCCAACGCCCAACCAAGGCCCGTGGAGCGTACGGCCATCGGATAGAACTGTCCCGTGTAAGCGTTGGCTACGATCTGGGTTCCAATTGTTGACGCGCCAGCTAGTCCGATGAGAAGGAAGAGCACAGGAGTCGGCATCTTGTAGCCGAGCAGAGCCAAGGAGATAGCCGCCAACGCATACATGCCGGCAAGCACGAACTTGATGTGGAACCGATCAGCGAGCCAGCCGCCGACGATCGCCCCCAGCATGGCGCCCACATTCAGCACCAGCACAAACGTTAGTGCCGAACCGAGGCTATAGCCTGCGCTGGCCATCAGCTTCGTCAGCCAAGAGCTCAGCGCGAAGACCATGAAAAGGCACATGAAAAAGGCGACCCAGAACATGACCGTGCTGAAGCCACGGCCGTCGTAGAAGAGATGCTTAATCGGCGCACTGTCGGCCCTGTCCTTCGCTGGAACCACGAACTGATCAGTGGGCAATGGCTTGTAACTCGGATCAAGCCTCCCGACGATGTTCTTCAACTCCTCAGTTCGACCCTTGGCGAGCAAGAATGGCATCGATTCCGGCACGGACTTCAGGATGAGCGGAATCAGCAGTATCGGTATGCCGGCCGCAAAGAATACCGATTGCCAACCATACGATTCGATAAGACCTTTGCCGAGCAGGGATGCCACGATTCCTCCGACTGCGTAACCGCTGAACATCAGTGTGACGAGGGTCGCGCGAATCTTCTTCGGGGAGTATTCGGTCATCTGCGCCACAACATTCGGCATCACACCGCCGATACCCAGTCCCGCGAAGAAGCGGAAGGTGCCAAACGTCACCGGATCGTTAGCCAGTCCGGCTGCGGCAGTGAACACACTGAAGAGGCCCACACAGATCGAGATGGCCCAGCGGCGGCCGATTTTGTCGGCGATGGTGCCGAGGAAGATTGCCCCAAACATCATGCCGAACAGCGCAGAACTGACCATGAAACCAGCGTTGGTCGCGTCTACACCCATCTTTGACATGATGGAGGGCAGTGCGATGCCCACGACAGACAAGTCGTATCCGTCGAACACGATGATCAACGCACACCAACAAAGCACAAGGCCGTGAAAGCGGTTGAACCTGGCATCGTCGGCCAGTTGATGAAGGTCGATTTGGCGCATGAATCTTGTCTCCGATGGGATGCCTAGGAACGATTCGGCAGAGCGTGCGCGTCGGCGGGAGCCGCAGGCTGTGCCTCGCGTGAATGTGCAGTTTGCGAGGCTTCCGATGATCGGCACCATGCGTTGTCGGGTCCAACGGATTTTCTTGATGTCCCGTATGCAATCTGGAAATGATGGGGTGGGTCTACCCAAGGGAACGGCGAGTCAGGCGATCTTGGCGCTGTCGTGGGGCGGGCGCGTCGAAACGACGCCGTTTGAGCCGTTCGGTCATTCGACCTTTCCTCCATGCGATTCCCAAATGCTCGCTATCACGGAAATTCGTTCGACCAAGGGCACTGAGCCTCATACATTGACCAGCAAGGCAAGCGCCGCTGTGGAACTGCCATCAATCAATCGGCCTCGGCTATGGCCGAACATAGGAGATACGCATGCAAGGAAAAATCGGCCTCGAGGAGCACTTCGCAATCCAAGAGACGTTGCAGGATTCAGCTGGGTTCGTGCCGGGTGACTACTGGACCGAACTCAGCAGTCGTCTTCTCGACATCCATGACAAGCGCCTGCATCAGATGGACGAGAACGGCATGGAAATGATGATCCTCTCGCTGAACGCGCCCGCGGTCCAGGCGGTACCTGATCCGAAGAAGGCTTACGAGCTTTCTGTCCGGGCAAACGACTTTCTCGCGGAGCAAGTTGCAAAGAGACCCGACCGTTTCCAGGCTTTTGCAGCCCTCCCCATGCAGGACCCCGAGAAGGCAGCACAGGAGCTCGAGCGATGCATGAGGGACCTCGGCTTTCGCGGAGCCTTGGTCAATGGCTTCTCGCAAGTCGGGTCGCCAGACAATGTCGTCTACTACGATGCGCCGCAATATGAATCGTTCTGGGACGTAGCCGAACGTCTCGATGCGCCGTTCTATCTGCATCCGCGCAATCCCTTGCAAAGTTGGGCGCAGATCTACGATGGCCACCCGTGGCTGCTCGGACCCACTTGGGCGTTTGCTCAGGAAACCGCAGTGCACGCTCTGCGCCTCATGGCAAGTGGGCTTTTCGACCGCCATCCTGCCCTCAAGATCATTCTTGGGCACTTGGGCGAGGGGCTGCCGTACAACATGTGGCGAGTGGATCATCGCAATGCCTGGGTGAAGGCACCCAAGGGATACCCCGCGAAGCGCAAGCTTTGCGAATACTTCCAGGAGAACTTCTACCTCACGACCTCGGGCAACTTCCGCACCCAGACGCTGATCGATGCGATGCTGGAAATCGGTTCGGACCGCATCCTGTTCTCGACCGATTGGCCCTTCGAGAACGTTGATCACGCCTCGAACTGGTTCAACGACGCGAGCATCAGTGAGGCGGACCGCACGAAGATCGGCCGGACGAACGCGATGTCGTTGTTCAAGCTCAAGTAGCACAGGCTCGCCCGCCGAGCATGGAGATCAAATGATTGACATTGACGAATGGACCATCACCGGTGCCGTGCTGAAGGCGCAAGCGGGAGCATCCCATTCCCGCCTCAAGACGGTGATGGACAGCCTTGTGCGACACCTTCATGACTTCGCACGGGAGATTCAACTCACCGAAGAGGAATGGTCCGCAGGGATCGACTTTCTTACCCGCGTTGGGAAGATCACCGATGACAAGCGACAAGAGTTCATCCTCCTGTCCGATGTTCTGGGCCTTTCTACACTGGTCACAGCTCAGTGCAACCGAAGGCCCAGCGGATGCACGGAAGCGACCGTGTTCGGGCCCTTCTTCGTGCACGATGCGCCGACCTACAACAACGGCGATGACATCTCCAACGGCGCAACCGGCGAACCTTGTTTTGTCAGCGGGATCGTCCGCGGAATCCACGGCGAGCCGATCGCCAATGCAGAGATGGATGTGTGGCAATCGGACGATGAAGGTTCGTACGATGTACAGCGCCCCGGGCTCGACCACGCCCAAGGCAGGGGTCGGCTGACCACTCGCGACGATGGGCGCTATCACTTCAAATCGATCGTAGCCGTTCCTTACCCTATCCCTCACGACGGGCCGGTGGGGCAGATGCTGGAGACCGTCGGGCGCCACCCTTGGCGGCCGGCGCACCTGCACTTCATGATCCAGGCGCCCGGATACCAGACGCTGATCACGCACGTATTCCGCTCAGGCGGGACCTATCTGGATTCGGATGCTGTCTTCGGCGTGCGCTCTTCTCTCATCGCGGATTGGAAGCGCCATGAGCCGGGCACGGCGCCAGACGGAACGCAGGCAGATGTGCCTTTCTATACCCTCGAATACGACTTCGTCTTGAACAATGCGCGGGAGGACTAAGGCCATGGAGGTCAAACACATTGTCATGTGGCGCGTCGCCGGCGCGACGGCCGCCGAGCGAAGCAGGAATTCCATCGTAGTGCGCGACGCATTCATTGGACTTCTGGGGAAGATCCCAGGCCTTCGCGAGCTTGAGGTCGGCATTGACACGAGCCACGTCGACTATGCCTGCGACGTGGGGCTGTGTACCGTTTTCCAGGACGCGCAGAGCCTTAGCGCCTATGCGACACATCCTGAGCACCTCCGCGTCAAGCGCGAACTTGGCGACATACGCGTCTCCCGGCACCAGGTCGACTATCTGCTCATCCCGGCCTAATGATGGAAAACTTTGTCTACACCGCGAACGCATCGCGAATCGTCTTTGGACCTGACAGCATTGATCAACTCCCCGCGGAGCTTGAGCGCCTCGGTGCCAAGCGCGTACTGGTGATGTGCACGCCGAACCAGCGCGATCAGGCTCAAGCGATTGCAGAGCGGCTCCCGGGCCGTGTCGCATCGATCTTCGACGAAGCTGTCATGCACGTGCCAATCGAGACCGCGCGCAAGGCCCGCGCACTCGCTGTCGAACTTGACGCAGACTGCGCATTGGCGATCGGAGGTGGCTCTACTGTCGGACTCGGAAAAGCGATCGCCCTCGAAGCCGGTCTCCCCATCATTGCGGTGCCGACCACATACGCGGGCAGCGAGGTCACGCCAATTTATGGAATCACCGAGAACGGCCTCAAGAAGACCGGGCGAAACCCCCGCGTGCTTCCTCGGGTCGTGGTCTACGACCCCATGCTCACGCTGTCGCTGCCCCTGGAACTCACCGTCACCAGCGCGATCAACGCAATCGCCCACGCAGCTGAGGGGCTGTACGCTCATGATGGCAATCCCGTGATCGCGCTGATGGCTGAAGAGGGAATACGCGCCTGCGCCGCGGCGCTGAAACCACTGCAACAGAATCCTCGCGATGTCTCAGCGCGCAGCTCCGCGCTCTACGGCGCCTGGCTTTGCGGCACTGTACTCGGTGCCGTGTCGATGGGCCTGCACCACAAGTTGTGTCATACGCTAGGCGGGACGTTCGACTTACCGCATGCGGAAGTGCACACAGTGGTGCTACCGCACGCACTCCGCTACAACGCGAAGGCGGCGCCTGCGGCCATGGCCCGCATCGCCAAGGCGCTCATGGTCGCGGATGCACCCTCGGGCATGTTTGAACTTGCGAGATCGCACGGAGCTCCCGTCTCATTGAGATCCATTGGCATGGTCTCCAGCGGACTCGACCAAGCTGCCGACCTCGCAGTATCAAACCAATACCCCAATCCACGGCCTCTAGAGAGAGCCGCGTTGCGAGAGTTGCTGGGTCGTGCGTTTGAAGGCGAAACACCCTGACCGATCAGCAGCATGATGACGCGTTAGTCGAAGATTAGGCGCACTCAACCTGAGGGCGCAGCACGTCGCCGAGACGCGATTTGACGTGAAAGAGGCCAAATATCAATTCACGCAACCAGCGGTTGCCGCTGTCTTGGTGGAAACGCTCGTGCCACTGCTGGTGAATCTCGAATGGCACCACTTCGAAGGGCGCAGGGATGCTGCGCAGGTCCGAACGAGACTCCACCATCGCCTTCGCGAGCCGGGCCGGCGCCGTCATGAGAAGTCCGGAGGCGGCGACGATCGACGCCAAGCCAAGTGAGTGCGCGGCTGTGAGGACTACTTGTCGGCGGTCCAGCGCCCCTGCCTTGCCGAGGGTTTGCTGGAGCTGGAAATCGGTTGTCCCCTGGGGTCGGTAGGCGACATGCTCGGCGGCGAGATAGTCCTCGATGTCGATGCGCTTTCTGGTGGCCAAAGGAGAGGACTTGGACATCAGCACAACGAACGTCTCATCGAATAGCCGTTGCTGATAGAACGATGGCCCCATCATCTCCCAACTTCCGAGCGCGATGTCGATCTGCCCATGGAGCATCCGCTGTCGGGCTTCGGGCATCGACACATCCACCGTTTCGAAGCGAACTCCCGGTGCGATAGAGCGAGCGACAGAGAGCAACTCGGGCATCATGACCAACTGTCCAATGTCATTGACCGCGATCCGAAACAAGCGGGTCGATGTTGCCGCTTCGAATGTTCTTCCCTGATCGACCGCATGCACGAGGCAGGCAAGGCCTTCCTCTATGGGGGTGATGAGGCGCTCGGCAACTGGCGTTGGGACCATCCCCTCGGGCGAGCGCACAAACAGCACGTCGTTGAAGCGTTCGCGCATGCGCTTGAGAGCATTGCTCACGGCGGATTGCGTCATGCCAAGGCGATCACCTGCGAGCGTCACGCTGCGCGTGTTGTAGATCGCCTGAAAGACAAGGAAGAGGTTCAGGTCGATCGCGATGATGTTCACTTTGCCGTCTCCGAAACTTTTTATTTGAAGACGCTCGGCGCTCAAGTCGAACACCGGGCAATTTCGTCAGGTCACCCCGTCGGGCACTGATGTCCTGTGCGGAAAGCGCGTTTCCTCACTCGGTATCCAAAACCGCTAGGTTGTCGTAGACCATGGCGAGCATGTCTCGAAGCGCCTCTGCCTGCACGGCGCTCAACCCAGACAACGACACGCGCTCGTACAGCTGCGCGAGCGGGATGATTCGGAGCGTGAGCTCTCGTCCCGCCTCCGTCAAACCGAGAGCGATTGCACGAGCGTCCTCGTTCGATCGCTCGCGCACGAGAATGCCCCGCTGCAAGAGACCGTCCACCACTCTTGAGAGCGTGGAAGCGTCCGTTGATGTATGCAGTGCCAGATCCGACAGGCGCTGGTGCTCCTTGTGATGCAGAGCAACGCAAACCCGCCACTCGGTCAGCGATAGCTTGAACTGCTTGAGCTCCTTGCTGAACGACTGCCCCATTCGTGTTCCTGCGCGCGCAAGCAAGTAAGGGATCGCACGCTCCAGATCGTGATCTTCCTTTTTTCCTGCAGACGCATTCAACTCCGAAGCCGACCGACCGTTGGGTCGAAGCTGCTGGATGGGCACCACTGAACCTGATTTTCGTTTCACAAAGGCCAATTTAACAAGCAAATGATGCCGGAAGCATAGAGTAAACCCTAGGCTCTTTTTAATTGCGTTGGCAAATATTATGGACTTTAATTGAGGCCTCACCCAACCCGTAGCACCTTGGAGACCTCCATGACCGAATCCGCCGCCCGCTTTGCTCCCTTCGCACAACTGAACCGCGTTGACCTCCCTGCGCCCGGCCGAAGGTCGCCCGTGGCTGACGCCCCTCCGATCGGGCAATTAGTTGCATCCGCAAGTGAACTCGTCCCGGTGCTGCGCGCCCGGGCGCCGCGAACAGAACAAGATCGCCGGGTGTCAGACGAGACCACCCGGGCCTTTCATGACGCGGGCTTCTTCAAGCTGATGCAACCTGCCCGATACGGCGGCTATGAGTACGGTTTCACTGCATTCATCGATGTGGTTAGCGAACTTGCACGCGGCTGCACCTCATCGTCTTGGGGCTGTTCTTTGGGCGCCATCCACCAGTGGCTGGTCGGCACGTTTCCCGAGCAAGCTCAGGAAGACGTGTGGGGCAAAGACCCCAGCGCCATCGTCTGCGGTTCATACGCGCCGGCAACCATGGCCGAGAAAGTCGACGGAGGCTACCTTGTGCACGGCAAGTGGCTTTTTGCATCCAACGTGGACAACTCTCAATGGGCTCTCCTCGGCGTCCAGTTTCCGCCCGAAGAGAAAGGTGCGGCACCCACCGCTGGGTTTCTGCTCGCTCCCCGATCCGATTGGTCTATCGAAGACAACTGGTATGTAGCGGGCCAAGCGGGAACGGGCTCGAAGGCCGTCGTGATCGAGAAGCCCACTTTCATCCCGGCACACCGCAAACTGACGTTCGCGGAAGCTTCGTCCAACTGCCCTCCGGGCACCAAGGTCAACGCAAATCCGATCTATCGCATCCCTTTCCTCTCCGCGGTGCCGGTGTGCCTGGTGTCTCCTATCCTCGGAACTGCTCAAGGTGCGGTCGACGAGATGATTGAATTGGCTGGCAGCCGGGTCACCCGCGGCGCCGTATCTGGAGGTGGCAATCGCCTGAGCGAGTTCTTTCCTGTCCAGTCTCGCTTGGCCGAAGCATCCGCAAGCGTCGATGCGGCGCGGTTGCTGCTGTACCGGGACACCGCACAAGTCGAGCAAATGGCTCTCGACGGCAACACGATCAGTGTCGAACAAAGAATTCGAAACCGTCGAGACCACGCTTTCGCAGCACGTCTGTCACGCGATGCCGTTGAGGCCGTGTTCGCCAGCGTCGGGGGTGCGGGCTTGTCCCTGAATCAGCCCATTCAACGTATGTGGCGCGATGCGAACGCTATCTCTCGCCATATCAGTCTCAACTGGGACGCAGTTTCTTCGATGGTGGGGCAATACCTGCTCGGCCTGGAGCCCAAGGGACAGTACTGATCGCGGAGGCCAACCATGTACTCCTGGGCACTCATCACTGGCGACGAGGCCGACACGGTCGACGCTCGCCAACTCCGCCAGGCGCTGGGCGCATTCCCCACGGGCGTGTGCCTCGTCACGACCACAACGCCCGACGGCAAGCGCGAGGGGATGACAATCAACTCCTTCTCCTCGGTGTCGCTCGACCCACCTTTGATCTTGTGGAGCATTCGGGACGACACTCGCAGCGCCGACGCGTTCTTAGCAGCAAGGCCTTTCAACCTCAGCGTGTTGAGTTCCGAGCAGCGCGACCTCGCTTGGCATTTCGCGAAGCCTGCGCCAGACAAGTTCGAGCGCTTCGCTGACGAGTTCGAAATCGGATCCAACGGATGTGCAAAGCTGCTGCACAGCGTTGCAACATTCGAATGCTCCACGTATTCGCGCCATCAGGAAGGAGATCACACGATCATCCTCGGGCGGGTGGATGGCTTTTCGCGGACGGACATACCACCTTTGCTTTTTCATTCAGGGCAGATGGGGTCGCTGTGGGAGCTCGCCGATACGCTGGCCCGGCCACAATAGCTCAGCAGCGGTAGGAGAAAAATCCTCCTCTGTTGAGCATGGTCGACGCGACCGGCACCACGCAGGCTGCATGCTATGCGTCGACCTCACCCGCGGAGATAAGTTGTGTTGAACCGGGCAGCACCACGACGGCTGCTGCGCCTATGGTGCCTGGCATGAAGGCGACGGCGCTGAGGCCGGATCATCGTCGCGAGATTCTGGAGCCAGAAAAGAAGGGATACGCGCAAATGGAAGTCATATCCGATATTCCTGTCGAATCAGAGTCACCCATCGCTCTCACGATCGGCAAATTCGACGGCGTACATCTCGGCCACCGAGCAGTCGTCGAGAGATTGAAGCAGAACGCAGCAGCGCGGCAATTGCCCGCCTGCGCCCTGACGTTCGATCCGCATCCCATCGAGTACTTCCTTGGAGCGCGCGCGCCAGTCAGACTAACGTCGCTACGCGACAAGATCCGACTGCTCGAAGAAACACAGGCACTCGACAGGCTTTACGTCTTCCCCTTTACTGAAGCCATCGCGGGTATGTCACCTAAATCGTTCGTAGCTAACGTTCTTGTCGGACAGCTAGCGGTTCGGTCTCTGTTGGTCGGGAAGGATTTCCATTTCGGCGCTGAGCGAGGCGGTGACATAACTACTTTAAGGACGCTGGGCTGCGAAGTGGGCCTTGAGGTGGCCACGTTGGAGGACTTTTTCCTCGACGGGGTCCGCGTATCAAGTACCGCCATACGCGCTGCCGTCGCTGAGGGGGACGTCAGTCGTGTGCGACGCTTCCTTGGGCGGGGGTAAATGCCGGCGTAGAACACCGGCTCAATCGCTCCCGCATCGAAGTTAATTTAGCTCGCTCCAGAGCGGACGTCGGCGAACGGTAGGTCATGGTCGCCTACGGTAGTACGCGCGCATCGGCGCAAGGACCGCAAACGCTCCAAACGCGAATTCTGGGTAGAGCTCTTGCAACTTCTACCTGCTTGCCCTGGCAACGGCGCTACAGAGCATCAATCGATGCCACGCCAGGCGCCTCCTTGGGCGCTCAGGACGAACCGCGCGCGACTGTCGTACCCATAGTGGTCTTTCGCGCTGTAGCGCAGCACGCCTTGCGGCACAACGACTTCACCCATGCCTTCAAGTGCTTCCTTGAGCGCCAGGCGGAACTCCAGAGTGCCCGGCTTTGCCTTGTTCAGCGCCAGAGGAATCGCCTTGTCCAGGAGCAGCTTGGCACCCCAGACGTTGGCCGCAAACTGGTTGTAGCTTCCGGCACCGAATTTCAACTCGTAGAGCTTGATGAAGTCGAGCGCCACCTTCTTCGACGGATGAATGTCGGGCAACTGGTCGGCCGCCACCGCGGGCCCCGACAAGCCCAGCGTGCCTTCGACATCCTTGCCGCCCATTCGCAGCAGGTCGGGCGCAACGGCGCTGTAGGTCTGGTAGACCTTGCCCTTGTAGCCGCGATCAACCAGGGCCTTCTGAGGCATCACTGCGCCGCTGCCTGACGCGACCACGAGCACCGCGTCGGGGTTGTGGGCCAGCACCTTCAACGCCTGCGAGGTTGCGCTTGAGTCCGTGCGTGAGAAGCGCTCGGCGGCTACCAGTTTGATGCCCTCCTTGTCTGCGAAACGGGTCATTTCGCGCAGCCAGCTTTCGCCGTACGAATCGGAGTAACCCAGGAAGGCGAAGGACTTGACGCCAGACTTTTTCATCTGCGCAACGGTGCCCTCAGCCATCAAGGCGATGCCCTGTGGGAGGCGAAAGGTGAAGGCATCCGCGCCTTCGGGAAGTTCGATGGGCGCCGCAGCCAGTTGCACAGTCTGCGATGCCAACGCCACTTGGGCAATCGCCAGTGCAGGCGGGCTCGCGGTGGAACCGACGATCACGTCGGCCTTCTCGTCCGCGACGAGACGTTGCGCGTTCTTGGCACCCCCGGTCGAGTCAGTGGCATCGTCCAGAACGACTATGCGTACTTTCTCGCCGCCGATCTGATCGGGGAACAACTGCATCGTGTTGCGTGGCGCGATGCCAAGCGCGGCGGCAGGGCCGGTGATTGAAAAGCTGGCGCCAATGACGATCTCGGCCTGGGCTGGCAACGCAGCCCATGCAGCCGCTGCGAACGCGGCAATGCGCAAATTCACTCTCATGGTTGCCTCTTCCTGTTATGGGTTGGACGCAAGCGCAGACCCGCGAATCGTCACTGGCATTGCTGCCGCGGATGCGCCTTGTTCCTGCTCTGCACCGCACATTTCCTGTATCAGACGACGGAACTGCGCCAGTGCCTTGTCGGCCGCGATGGGGTGCATTTGTCCGCCGGGTGTCGCAGCCAGCATGTCGCTTTGCGCCTGGATGATCTGGCGGTCCTCCTCGAACGCGGTGCACAGGCTTTGATAGATCGACTCTGTGATGGTGGCGTCGTCCAGGCGGAACTTGTGGGCTTGCATGAAGAAGTAGTGGGTGCTGCCGGCGGTCTCCGGCGTCAGGGCCTGACAACTGTGGAATTGGAGGGCTCCCGTCATGTCGTCGTGCGGCGTGTCCGCAGGCTTGACGTGAGCGTGCATCAGCAACACACCGGGCACCAGGAAGTCGTATGCAAAGCGCCTGTTCACCTTCCCCGTGAATCCGCCGAGGCGTGCGTGATACGGGGCGGGCACGGTGTCGCGCACATCACGCGTGACGTGCAGGCCACGATCGAGGCGTGTGACCTCGGGGCGCGATTGGGCAATGTTGGGCGACCCGCCAAGTGTCTTCTCATGCACATACGAGAGATGCGAAAAGTCCAGCAGGTTGTCGCAGATCAGCAGGTAGTCGGTGTCGTAATGCAAGTAGCCGGGCTTGTAACGCCATTCAGGGTGCTTCAGTGAGAAGGCGTCAGGAATGAGCGCAGGATCAGCGCGCTGTGGATCACCCATCCAGATCCAGATCCACCGGCCCCGCTCTTGCACCGGATAGCTGCGAACGCACAGTCGCGGCGGGATGTTCTCTTGCCCTGGGACTTCGGCGCACCGACCGTCGGCGCCGAACTTGAGGCCGTGGTACATGCAGCGGATCGCGTCACCTTCGCGCCGCCCCATTGACAGGGGCGCCCCGCGATGCGCACAGCGGTTGTCCATTGCCACCGCCACGCCATCGGCTCGGCGGTACACCAGCACGGGCTGGTCGAGGATCGTGCGCGCCAACAGAGTGTCGGCAAGCACTTCGTGGTCCCAGGCGGCCACGTACCAACAGTTCTTCACAAACATCGTGTGTCTCCGTCCCGGCGGATCGAGCCGCCTGTCTTCAGGTTCAGGGCAGGGCCACTCTAGGTATTGGCCCTCTATCGTGCAATACGCTGAACCGGAGAATCACTATCTGTGAAATCGATAGACAAGACTTTTGCGACCGCATTCGACCTGAACTTGCTCCGGGTACTGGTCACGCTGGACAGCACCCGGAGCGTGACCTACGCGGCTGACGCGCTGGACATGAGCCAGTCAGGCTTCAGCAGTGCGCTGGCCAGGTTGAGGCAACTTTGCGACGACCCGCTTTTCGTGCGCACTGCCGACGGCATGACACCGACGCCGCGCGCAGAACGCATGATTGCTACCGCACGATCTGTCCTGGAGCAGGTGGCAGAGGGCGTGCTCGGGCAACCTGGCTTCGATCCGGCCACCACCCGCACCGAGTTTCGTCTTGCCATGGCAGACGTCGCCGAAATCGTGTTCCTCCCAAGATTGCTGCGTCGCCTGCAGGAGCACGCACCTGGCGCCCGCGTGGCTTGCTCGACGCTCGCTCACGGGCCTTTGCAGGCTGCCATGACCGCGGGAGAAGTCGATCTGGCGCTCGGGTACTTTCCGGACCTCGGCTCGCAGTCGTTTTTTCAGCAGCGCTTGTATGTCCACACCTATGCCTGCATGGTGCGCAAGGGCCATCCCTTGGAGGGCAGCCGGTTGACTGAGAAGGCGTTCCTGAAGTTCGGCCACGCGGTTGTGGCTTCGCCCGCGCGAAGCAACGATCTCTTTGAGAAGTTCCTCGAGCAACGCGGTTTGAAGCGTCACATCGTGTTGAGCACTCCGCACCACATGAGTCTGCCAGCCATCATCGAAGAGACTGATCTGCTGGCAACGGTGCCATTGGCCACGGGCGCACGGTTTGCGCAGCTAGGCACCGTGCAGTTGCTTGGCCTGCCGTTCGATCCCCCGACGTTCTCGGTGCAACAGCACTGGCACCGGTTGGTGCATCACGATGCCCGTAGCCAATGGCTCCGAAGTCAGTGCTCTGCGCTCTTCAACGACGCATCCGACGAATGGCGTGAGGTTGAGGCAGCGCTTTACGGAACGGACCTTCGCGGTGCGACAAAGCGGCTCTCCGGCAGTGCTTCGTAGTGAGCTCGACGTGGACGTGCTGACAACTGTTGAAAGTGCGGTTACAGAGTTGCGCAAGCGTCTCATGCGCTTGGAATCCTCGCACTGCGCATGGCAATGAGACGAGCGTCGCTCAAGGCGGCAGTCCGATGATGGAGGACCGCCTTGTATTCCGGCGACTTGATCATGGCGGAGAAAGCATCGCGCGACGGGTACTCCACCAACAGCACCTCGTCCCAGGCTTCGCCCGCGGGGGCCACCAGGGCATGAAGCGCGCCGCCTTGCCAGACCACGCGCGCGCCCACCCTCGCCAGTAGCGGCGCCACGCCCGCGCTGTAGGCTGCATAGGCGGCGCGGCCGGAGCGCGGCGGCGCACCGGGGGCGTCAGCGGCCTGCTCGCGAAAGGCCAGCAGGTTCAGCATGGTCACTGGCGAGTCGGGCGGCACACGATCGAAGAGGCCTTTGAAGCTTTCACGGGTCGGATCGATGGCGATGCGTTCTTCGGGTTGCGTCATCCTGCGTCTCCTTGACGAGTTTCAATGTAGTGGCCTTCAGACTGGCACGCGCCTATAGCCCCAACTCCTGCTTCGCGATGATGTTGCGCTGGATCTCGTTGCTGCCGCCGTAGATCGACATCGCGCGACGCCAGAAGTAGTTGGGCGCCGCGCCGCGCACGCTGGCCTCGATGCCTTCGAGGTTCCCCTCGCCGCGCATCTGGGCCGGGTCGAGCACCTGCCCGTTCGGCCCCGACGCCTCGAAGATCAGCTCGGTGATTCGCTGTCCGATCTCGGTGCCGCGAATCTTCAATGCCGAGGCCAGTCCAGCGCCAGGGGAGCTGCCGCTTCCCATGCTCGACAGCGCCCGCAGTGTCGTGATTTCGAGCGCCTTCAGCTGCGACTCGACGGCCGACACCTTGGCGCGGAACACAGGGTCCTGGATCAGCGGACGGCCGCGGTGGCGCACGCCGGATGCGATGCGATGCAGGCGACGCATGGCGAAGGTGGAAAAGCCGATGTTCGAATTCTCGACGCGCTCATGTTCGAGCAGGAACTTCGCGTAGGTCCAGCCGCTGCCTTCCTCGCCGACCAGATTGCCCTTGGGCACCTTCACGTCAGTGAGGAACACGGCGTTGAAGGAACGCGTCCCTTCGAGCATCGGGATCGGCTGCACGACGATGCCGGGCGACTTCATGTCGATCAGCACGAAAGAGATGCCTCGCTGCGCCTTGGCCTCGCGGCTGGTGCGAACCAGGCAGAACATCCAGTCGGCGTAGTGGGCGTAGGAGGTCCAGATCTTCTGGCCATTGACGAGGTAGTGGTCGCCACGGTCTTCGGCCCGCGTGGCGAGCGACGCGAGGTCCGAGCCCGATGCGGGCTCCGAATAGCCCTGGCACCACCAGGTCGTCGATGCCCGAATGCCCGGCAGATGCTGCGCCTTCTGCGCCTCGTTGCCGAAATTGAAGATCACCGGCCCCACCATGCGCGGCCCGAAGGGCTGGATCGTCGGGCAGTTCAGCTCGGCGCTGATGGTCTCGAAGATGTAGCGCTGCGTGGCGTTCCAGCCCGGCCCGCCTTGAGAGATCGGCCATGTGTAGGCGTGCCATCCGCGCCGCCCCAGAATCTGCTGCCATCGCATGAAGTCCTCGCGATGCAAGTGCAGGTCGTGCTCCACGCGCCGCGAGATGTCACGCGGCAGGTTCTCGGTGATGAAGCTGCGCACCTCGTCGGCAAACGCTTGCTCTTCCTTCGAAAAGGCCAGTTCCATGGATGACTCTCCGTCAGTTCTTTGGGTGCAGCGAAAAGCGGATGCCGCCGATCGAGACGCTTGTGTTGTCGTTGGCGAGCCCGCGCGCCTGCGCGGCGCTGCGGATTGGGGTCGCGTCGCGAACCGACAGTTCGATGCCTGCGAGTCCTTCGCCGCGGTCGTCGCCCAGCGGGACGAATCGAAGGGCGGCGTTGTCGAGCCGCAGGTGCCAGTCGCCGTCCCCGCGTTCGACCGAACGCTGGAGGATGCGGCCCCAGCGCGTTGCCAGCGCCTCCGGGTCTTGGGCCTGCAGCACGGCGCCGGTGATGCCCCGCACATGAAGTTCCGAGACGGCATCGCGCCAGTGCGGTCCGGCAGGCCAGTAGGGGCCGTTCAGGTCCGCGCCGTTGCGCGTGGTGTTGATCTCCAGCAGCGCACCGCCCGTGTCGCGCGGATGCAGTTGCATGCCCTCGTAGTCGCCGATCGCAAGCGGCGCGGCAATGCGCACACCGATCGTGTCGACATGCGCCCGCCAGCGCGGCAGCGACTCGCTGTCCAGGATCACCATGTAGCCGCCATCGCCCTTGCGGCGCTCGATGTAGCGCCCGGCCGTGGTGCCTTCGCGCAGCGGCGCGACGACCTCGACAAAGCTGCTGCCGAAGGGCATCAGCGCGTTGTGCAAGCCGAACTGCCCCACCTCGGGATCGCGGTGGCAGACCTTCACGCCGAAGACGGCGCACAGGTCTTCTTCCACCGGCGCCAGTTGCGCGGCCACCAGGCAGAGCTGGCGCAGTCTCAGAAAAGTCGTTGTCAAAACGTTTGTCTCCTTGTGATCGTTCTTGGATGCGAGTTGGAATATGATATAACAAATACAGAACTGACAAGAACACAACCGAGACGAGACAAAGGCGCCTTTCATGACATCGCTTGCCGGACTGCGCGTACTGGATTTGTCGCGCTTCATCGCTGGACCGTACTGCGCCATGATGCTCGGCGACATGGGCGCCGAAGTGGTGAAGATCGAGCCGCCGGGAGAGGGCGAATACGCCCGCCGCGCCTTGCCGGCCGTGAACGGGCAGAGCCTCTATACCTTCATCGTCAACCGCAACAAGAAGAGCTTCGCGCTCGACCTGCGCAGCGAGAGTGGGCTCAGTCTGCTGCGCAGCCTCATCGCGAAGGCCGACGTGCTGGTCGAGAATTTCCGTCCGGGCACGATGGAAAAGATGGGCCTCGGATGGGATGCGGTGCACGCGCTCAACCCGCGGCTCGTGATGACGCGCATCTCCGGCTTCGGCCAGGACGGGCCGCTCGCTCACAAGCAATGCTTCGACGGCGTCGCGCAGGCCATGAGCGGCCTGATGGACATGACGGGCGCCGAGGATGGGCCGCCGACCATGATCGGCTCCTTCGTGTGCGACTACACCACGGGCATGTATGCCGCGCTGGGCATCCTTGCTGCGCTCAATGCGCGGCATGCGACGGGGCAGGGGCAACTGGTCGATGTTTCGCTGCTGGAGAGCGCCGCATCGCTGCTCATGACGGCGATCCCGCAGCAGAAGCTCTTCGGTACCACCATGACGCGCGTCGGCAGCCGCGACCGCTTCGTGGCGCCTTCGAATACTTTTGCCACCGGCGACGACCGCTATGTGCTGATCGTGGGCGGCGACGACAACATGTTCCCACGCGTCGTGCGGGCCATGAAGCATCCGGCGCTGCTGGACGATCCGCGCTTCGTGTCGATGGCGTCCCGCTTGGAACATCGTGACGCAGTGGAAAGCATCGTGGCCGACTGGATGCTCGCGCACAAGGCGGATGAGATCGTCGCCCGCCTCGAAGCCGAGGGTGTGCCCTGCGCCAAGATCGCGACGATCGACGAAGTGGTCGACAACCCTCAGCTTCGCCATCGAGGCGCCATCGCCGACATCCCCTTCGGCGGCACCAGCGTGCCGGTGCAGGGCGTGACCATTCATCTCTCGGCGACTCCGCTCACCATCGAGCGCGCCATGCCGGAAGTCGGCGAACACAATGCCGAGGTACTCCAGCAGTGGCTTGGGCTTGAACCCGACCCGCTTGCCACCCGGTGAACATCAACGACACGCAGCCACAATAGGAGACACCCACTTGACCACCGAGCTCATCGAACGATTCGAAGCGGGCGTACTGACGCTCACCCTCAACAGGCCGGAACGCCTCAATGCGCTGACCATGCCGATGACCGAAGCGCTGCTTGCGGCGCTGCGCCGCGCCGCGGTCGACAACGAAGTGCGGGCCGTCGTTCTGACGGGCGCAGGGCGCGCCTTCTGTGCCGGCGGTGACGTCAAGGCCATGGCCGAAGACGACGCGACCCGCCACACGCTTGAATCCCGCACCCTGCAGCTTCGCGAACACATGGAGTGCTCGCGGCTGCTGCACGAGATGTCCAAGCCCACTATCGCGGTGGTTCGCGGCGCAGCGGCCGGCGCCGGCTTGTCGCTCGCGCTCGCGTGCGATCTGCTGTTGGCGAGCGACACGGTCAAGCTCACATCGGCCTTCGCCAAGGTCGGCCTGTCGGGCGACTTCGGCAGCACCTATTTCCTGACCAAGCTGCTGGGGCAGCGGGCGCGTGCCTTCGCTTTGCTCTCGCCCGTGCTCAAGGCCGACGAAGCGCTCCAGCTGGGACTGGTCACGCGCGTGGTGCCGGACGCCGAACTCGACGCCGAAGGGCGCGCTCTCGCGCAGCAACTGGCCGACGGGCCTTCAATCACGCTCGGTCACATCAAGGCCAATCTCAACGCAGCGGAGCAGGGCGCCACCTTGGCGCAGGCACTCGACCACGAGGCCATCCGCCACATTCGCTGCGGCATGACCGAAGACCACCAGGAAGCGGCCCGCGCCTTTGTCGAGAAGCGTGCGCCGAAGTTCGTCAACCGTTGAAGGAGCCCGCCGTGGACCGCTTTTCTCTCAAGGGCAAGACTGCCATCGTCACCGGATCGTCGCGCGGCATCGGTCGTGCCATCGCCATCGCCTATGCCCGCGCGGGTGCGCGCGTCGTGGTCACCAGCCGCAAGGTCGACGCTTGCAATGCGGTGGTCGAGCAGTTGCGCGGCGAAGGCCTGGAAGCCATCGCCGTCGCCTGCAACATTTCCAGCAAGCAACAGGTGACCGCGCTGGTCGACCAGACCGAGAAAGCCTATGGGCCGGTCGACGTGCTGGTCTGCAACGCGGCCGTCAATCCGTACTACGGGCCGATGTCCGGCATCAGCGACGAAGCCTTCTCCAAGGTGATGGATGTGAACATCCGGTCGAACCTGTGGCTGGTCAACCGGGTTGCGCCGGGAATGGCGGAGCGGGGCGGCGGCTCGATCGTCATCGTCAGCTCGATCGCCGGCCTGACGGGCTCGCGCGTGCTGGGCGCCTATGCCATCTCGAAAGCGGCCGACATGCAGCTCGCGCGCAATCTCGCTTTGGAGTGGGGCAAGCAGGGCGTGCGCACCAACTGCATCGCGCCGGGCCTCATCAAGACCGACTTCGCCAAGGCGTTGTGGGACAACCCGAAGACGCTGGCCGCGGCGCTGGCGTCCAGCCCGCTCAACGCCATCGGTGATCCGGAAGACATTGCCGGAGCCGCACTGCTGCTGGGCTCCGATGCGGGGCGCTTCATCACCGGCACGACCATCGTCATCGACGGCGGCGCCACCATCGGCGGCGAAGCCTGAGAAAGGAAGGACATCGATGAGCTTCCAGGACATCACCATCGCGACCGAAGGCCGCATCCTCACCATCACGCTGAACCGGCCCGAGCGACTCAACGCATGGACGCACCGCATGGAGACCGAGTTCCGCCAGGCGGTCGAAGCTGCCGAGGCCGATGAGGGGGTGCGCGCCATCGTGGTCACCGGCGCGGGCCGGGGCTTTTGCGCCGGGGCGGACATGGACATTCTCGAAGCGGGCGCAGCCGGTGCGGCTGACACCACCATTCCGGTGGCCGCCGGATCCCGCTCAGCCAATGGCATCGAAGCCAACTACACATGGCGCTTCAGCTATCTGCTGCGCGTGCGCAAGCCCATCTTCGTGGCCATCAATGGCCCGATCGCCGGCATCGGCCTGTGCATGGCCGTCTTCTGCGACTTCCGCTACATGGCCGAGGGGCAGAAGCTCACGACCGCCTTTGCCAAGCGCGGGCTGATCGCCGAGCACGGCATCTCGTGGATGTTGCCGAGGCTGATCGGCCCGACGCATGCACTCGACCTGCTTCTGTCGGCGCGCACGCTGGTCACGGCGGAGGCGGCATCGCTCGGGCTGATCAAGGCATTGCCGGCCGAAGGCTTCCTGGCGGCAGTCCAGGCGATCGCGCGCGAGATGACCGAGAACGCCTCGCCGCGTTCCATCGGCGTCATCAAGCGGCAGGTGTACGACAGTCTCTTCCAGGACCTGGACACCGCCTGGCGCCGCGCCGATGAGGAAATGCAGGCCTCTTTTGCGAGCGAGGATTTCCGCGAAGGTGTGGCGCATTTCCTGGAAAAGCGCGCTCCTGCGTTCACGGGCCGTTGATCAGAGCGGCACCATTTGAAATAACATATTCGCTATTTGACAATTGACAAAGGCGTGTTTCCGCATGCCTCGCACGCCATGGAAGACCTTCTCACTCGCGACAGCCTCAACGCGCAGGCCTATGCCCGGCTGTGCCGCGACCTCAAGGCCGGCCGGTTCGCGCCCGGCGAAAAGCTCAAGCTGCGCGATCTCGCGGCCGAGATGGGCATCAGCCCGACCCCTGTGCGGGAGGCGCTGGCGCGGCTCATCTCGGAGCAGGCGCTCGAACAGGTGGGTCACCATTCGGTGCGGGTGCCGATCATGAGCGAGGAGCGCTTCGCCGAGGTGCGCGAGCTTCGCCTCATGCTCGAAGGGCAGGCGGCGGCCCGCGCGGCCCAGCGTGCCAGCGCCGACGACCTGAAGAAGCTCGAAGCCATCCACGAGCGCATGGCCGCCTTGCGCGAGGCGGGCGACATGGCCGGCGAGCTGCTCGAATCCGAGCGCTTTCACATGGCCGTGTATGCGTTGGCTGCCATGCCGGTGCTGCAGCGCATCGTCGAGAGCTTGTGGCTGCAATGCGGGCCGCTCATGAAGGCGCTGCAGACGCATGCGCTCGGGCAGCCTCGCAAGCAGCATCCGCACCACATGGTGATGCGCGGGCTGCGCAAGCACGACGGCGAGGTAGCACGGCGCGGCGTCCATGACGAGATCGAGCGCACCTCGGCGCCGATCCTCGCCTATCTGCGCGAGCGCGGCGCGCAGATTCCGGCGCAGGACGTGAAGCCTGCTCGCCGCCGCGTCGGCCAACCAGCCTGAGGCGCATCGCGTCAACACGATTGGGCATGTCCTGCAAGAGGGCGTGCCCGCAGGTCCATGCAGCGGGGAAATGCACTTGCATGCTCAATATTCATTGACCTGCGCTTGTCGCTTCCGGTGCAAGGCCGCATGATCGTGCACAAACCGGGCGTCCCGCATAGTGGGCCGAATCCGGACGAGCAGACCGCCTCGGAGACACGCCAGCATGATCGCTTACCGCCACGGCTCTCAGCCGCTGCATGAGTATTTGCGCCTGCACGCCCGCAGCACGCCGGACAAGCCGGCATTGATCTGGTACGGGCGCCGGATCTCGTACGCCGAACTGGACGACCTGAGCGACCGTTTCGCCCAAAGCCTGCGTGACCGCGGCATCGGCCAGGGCGACGTGGTGGCGCTCTTCCTGCACAACTGTCCGCAATACCTCATCGCGCACTTCGGCGTGCAAAAGCTCGGCGCCATCGTGAGCCCCTGCAACCCCGATGCCCGCGCCTACGAGCTGGAGCACCAGCTCAACGAACTGGATGCCAGCGCCATCGTGGCCGGCGAGGAACTCCTCAAGGTCGTGCTCGGCTCCAGTGCGATGCGCACCGTGGCGCACGTCTTCGCGGTCCGCTACGGAGAGATGCTCCCGGCGACACTGGCGATGGACGTGCCGTGCAACATCCGGCTGCGGCACGAGCCGGCGCCGCCGCTGCCAGCCTGTGTCATCGACTTCGCCGATGCGCTGGCCGAGGCGGATTCCTTCACGCCGGTGGACACCATCGCGATGGACGACGTCTCGCTCATGGCCTACACCTCGGGCAGCACCGGGCTGCCGAAGGGCGCGATGATCAGCTTCGAATGCGCGCTCTACAAGACCGCGGTGAGCGCCGACAGCTTCAGGATCGGCAGTGACGACGTGATGCTGGCCGACGTCGCGTTGCACCACATTTCGGGAATGATGACCGGCCTGGCCATTCCCATCTATGCAGGGGCGACCGTCGTGCTGCTGCACCGCTTCGATGCGACGGCCGTGCTGCAGGCCATCGAGGCCTGCAATGTGAGCTGGTGGTACACCATGGCGCCTTCCTTGCCGTCGACCATGGCGTGTGACGACGCGGCCACCTACGATCTGTCGTCGCTGCGCACCACGGTCGGCACCAGTTTCGGCGTTCAACTGACCGAATCGCTCGCGGGGCGATGGAGCCGCTTCGCGAACGGCTGCCTCGTCTACGAGGCGGGCTACGGCCTGAGCGAGACCCACACTTGCGACACGCTGATGCCGCCCGATGCCATCAAGTGGGGCACCAATGGCAAGCCCGCGCCTGGCGTGGAGCTGCGCATCGTCGACCCCGACACCGGCTGTGAATTGCCGACGGGCCAGCGCGGCGAGATCCTGCTGCGCGGGCCCATCCGGTACAAGGGCTACTGGCTGCACCCGGAAGCCACGCAGGCCATGCAGCTCGATGGCTGGCTGCGCACCGGCGACGTTGGCGTCGTGGACGACGAGGGCTACCTCACCTTCCTGGGCCGCACCAAGGAAATGATCAAGGTCTGGAGCTACAGCGTCTTTCCCGAAGAGGTCGAGGCCATCCTCGCGATGCACCCCGACGTGCGTCAGGCGGCGGTGGTCGGCCTGCCCGACCCGGATCGTGGCGAGGCCGTGCAGGCTTATGTCGTGCTCAAGGACGAGGCCGCCGCGCGCGTGCGCGCGGGCCAGCAGACCGATCGGGCGGACCAGAGGATCATCGAATGGTGCCTGCAGCACATGTCGCACTACAAGGTGCCGCGCACCGTCATCTTCCGCAACGGCCTGCCGTCATCGAAGAACGGCAAGCTGCTGCGGCGAATGCTGCGTGATCCTGCCGGCTCGATGGCGGTGAACTGAGCCGCCCGGCTCAACGCGCCGCGACCGGCGCACGCTGCCTGGCGTATCCGGCCAGCTCGTGCTTGGCGATGGCGTTGCGATGAACCTCGTCCGGCCCATCGGCTACGCGCAGATGGCGGGCATAGGCATAGAACGATGTCAGCAGCGTGTCCTGGCTCAAGCCGGCCGCGCCGAAGGCCTGCATGGCGTCGTCGATCACCTGCACGCAGTTGTTCGGCGCGATGACCTTGATCATGGCGATCTCCTTCGCTGCCACCTTGTTGCCGACGGTGTCCATGCGCCAGGCGGCATGCAGCACCATCCAGCGCGTCTGGTCGATCAGCATGCGGGCCTTGGCAATGCGCTCGCGCCACACGCCCTGTTCGGACAGCGGCTTGCCGAAGGCCACGCGAGAGACCACGCGCTCACACATCATCTCCAGCGCCGACTCGGCCATCCCGATCATGCGCATGCAGTGATGAATGCGCCCGGGGCCGAGGCGTCCTTGGGCGATCTCGAACCCGCGCCCTTCGCCGAGCAGCAGGTTCGACGCCGGCACGCGCACGTTCTCGAACAGCACTTCCGGATGGCCGAAGGGCGCGTCGTAGTGGCCCATGAGCGCCATGTCGCGCAGGACCGTCACGCCGGGCGTGTCGCGCGGCACGATGATCATCGACTGCTGCCGATGCCGGTCGGCGTTGTCCGGATCGGTCTTGCCCATGAGGATGAACAGCTTGCAGCGCTCGTTCATCGCGCCGGTGATGTACCACTTGCGCCCGTTGATCACGTAGTCGTTGCCGTCGCGCCGGATGCTGCATTCGATGTTGGTGGCGTCCGACGACGCCACGGCCGGTTCGGTCATCGCGAAGGACGAGCGGATCTCGCCGTCAAGCAGCGGACGCAGCCAGCGCTCCTGCTGTTCCGGCGAGCCGTAGCGCGCGATGACCTCGGTGTTGCCCGTGTCCGGCGCGCTGCAGTTGAAAGCTTCGGCGCTCCAGTAGCGGCGGCCCATGATTTCGCACAGCGGCGCGTATTCGAGGTTCGTCAGCCCGGCGCCATGGCCGGCCTCGGGCAGGAACAGGTTCCAGAGTCCCGCCGCCCGCGCCTTCGGCTTGAGTTCCTCCATCAGCGGAAGGGTCGTGTAGCTTCCGCCCTTCTGCGCATTGAGGTAGGACTGGTGAGCTTCTTCCTCGCGACGCTTCTCGTTCGGATAGATGTGTTCGTCCATGAAAGCGAGGAGGCGGCTTTGGAGATCCTGGACCTTGGGGGTGTATTCGAATTGCATGTTGTTGAATGGAGTGAGGGGTGGATTGAAAAGGCCGGCGTCACGACCAGGAAAAGAGGCCCAGCGAGACCGCCACGAGCGCGGGCTTGTCCTGGCCTTCGATCTCGACCGTGTTTTCGGTGCGAAGCAACGTCCAGCCGTCTTCGCGCGGCTCGGCGGCCAGCAGCTTGATGTGATTGCGCACGCGTGAGCCGGCACGCACCGGCGCCATGAAGCGCAGCTTGTCGAGCCCGTAGTTGACCGACTTGGTGGGCTTCAGCCCGCCGAGCAGTTCATACGAGGTGATCGGGAGCAGCGAGAGCGTGAGAAAGCCATGCGCAACCGGCGCGCCGAAAGGGCTCTCGCTTTTGGCGCGTTCGACGTCGATGTGGATCCACTGGCGGTCTTCGGTGCAATCGGCAAAGGCGTCGATGCGCGATTGCGGCACCTCCACCCATGATGAGCTGCCGATGGATTGGCCGACGTATTGCTGGAGGTTGTCCCGGTTCAGAAGAGGCATGGCATGTATGAAGTGGGGTCAGGTGGGGTGGGCCGCGGATGGATGGGCCATGCTCCGATAGTGCCCCGACTGGCGCGCGCCGGGGCGTCCTCCGCATGAAGGCTTTTCATCCGCCGCATGCGGCGTGTTGATGCAGCCGCATCGCGCGTGCGGGAACATCGGATGGCATCAACGCCGAAAGGAACATGCGTGACAGCCAGCTACGAAGTGCGAGACGGCATCGCCGTCCTTGCGATGGACAACCCGCCCGTCAACAGCCTGGGCCTGGGCAACCGGCGCTTCATCGCCGAATCGGTGGCGCGCGCGCAGGACGATGCGGCGGTCCGTGCCATCGTGCTGACGGGACAAGGTCGCGCCTTCTGTGGCGGCGCGGACATCCGCGAATTCAACAAGCCGGAGGCCACCGCCGCCCCGGACCTGGTGGATGTCATCCGGATCGTCGAAGGCGCCAGCAAGCCTGTGATTGCTGCGATCCACGGTGTCGTGATGGGGGGTGGCCTCGAACTTGCGATGGGGTGCCACTACCGCGTGGTCCTGACCGGTACGCAGGTCGCGCTGCCGGAGGTTCGCATCGGCATTCTGCCCGGTGCCACCGGCACCCAGCGCCTGCCGCGCCTGATCGGGCTCGAGCCCGCCCTCAACATGATCGTGACCGGTGACACGGTGATGAGCGACGTGCTGGCGGCGATTCCCTCTCAGAAATTGTTCGACCGGATCGTGCGGGCGGATGTTCTTCTCGCCGCCATCGAGTTCGCACGGGACATGGCCGACGTGCGACCGCTGCCACGTTCGCGCGACTTGAAGGTGCACCATCCGAACCCCGAGGCCTACCTGCAGTTCGCGCGCAACATGGTCGCGGCCAGTTCGCGCAACTATCCCGCGCCCCTGCGTTGTCTGGACTGCGTTGCCCAGTCGGTGCGGCTGGACTTCGATGCCGCCGTGGCGTACGAGCGCGCCGCGGTCACGGAACTCGTGTGGACCCCGGAGAGCGCTTCGCTGCGCCATGCTTTCTTTGCGGAGCGCGCCGCCAGCAAGATTCCGGACGTGCCGGAAGACACGCCCCAGCGCGCCATCAAGTCCGTCGGCGTGATCGGCGCGGGCACCATGGGCGGCGGCATCTCGATGAACTTCCTGAACGCGGGCATCCCCGTCAAGATTCTCGAGATGAAGCAGGAGGCGCTTGATCGCGGCATCGCCACCATCAAGAAGAACTACGAATCCCAGGTCAAGAAGGGCAAGCTCAAGCAGGACAAGTACGAGCAGCGCATGGCGCTCCTGAGCACCACGCTCGACTACAACGACCTGAAGGACGCGGACCTCATCATCGAGGCGGTGTTCGAAGAACTGGGCGTCAAGGAAAAGGTCTTCAAGGAACTCGATCGCGTCGCCAAGCCCGGCGCCATCCTGGCTTCGAACACCTCCACGCTGGACGTCGACAAGATTGCCGCCTTCACGAAGCGTCCGCAGGACGTGGTCGGCATGCACTTCTTCAGCCCCGCCAACGTGATGAAGCTGCTCGAAGTCGTGCGCGGCAAGGCAACGGCCAAGGACGTGCTCGCGACGGTCATGTCCACGGCCAAGAAGATCAAGAAGACGGCAGTGGTCTCCGGCGTGTGCGA
>NZ_JBFTIJ010000026.1:0-25732 GCF_056394705.1 Variovorax sp. 10N420
TCCCTTCTGGGGGTGCCGAGGAGCGGAGCTTTTCGTGGATCAGGGCCGCGCGTGTTTGAGCGCAGCGAGTTTGCGCGGACCCCACGAAAAGCGAGCACCGCAGGTTGCCCGTAGCGCAGCGAAGGGACGCCCACAGCAGGGTCGCCTTTTCTTTGCTTACTTTCTTTTGGCGAAGCAAAAGAAAGGAAGTCGCCCGCCGGGGCGAGTCCCGGCCCCCACCCCCAAAACCACCAACACCCCAATCCAATGACCCCAGGCCTCCCTTACCCCTTAGGCGCAACTCCGTCCCCCGCAGGAGTCAACTTCGCCCTCCACGCCCCCCAAGCCACCTCCGTAGACCTCTGCCTCTTCGACCCCACAACCCACCAAGAACAACAACGCCTGAAACTGACAACAAAAACCAACGGCACCTGGCACACCGTCCTCGCCAGCGCCCGCCCCGGCCTCATCTACGGCTACCGAGTCCACGGCCCTTGGTCCCCCCAGGAGGGCCACCGCTTCAACCCCGCCAAGGTACTCCTCGACCCCTATGCCCGCGAGGTCGTCGGCCGCTACGCCGGCGAAGACCAGTTCCTCGGCCACGACCCTTCGAACCCCACCCACCCCGACCCCCGCGACAACGCACTCATAGCCCTCAAAGCCCGAGTCACAGCCCCCCTCCCCCCCGCGCCCACCGACCGCCCCCGCATCCCCGCCCCAGACCGCGTGCTCTACGAATTGCACACACGCGGCCATACCCGGCTGCATCCGGAGGTGCCGCCCGACCTTCGCGGCACCTACGCAGGTCTCGCGCATCCGGCCGTGCTCGACCACCTTCAGCGCCTGGGAGTCACCACCCTCAACCTCATGCCCGTCCAGCACCGAGCCGACGAATCCCGCCTGCTCGCACTCGGGCTGAGCAACTACTGGGGCTACAGCCCCATCGGCTGGTTCGCCCCCGAGACCCGCTACTGGAGCGGCCGCCCCGGAACGAGCCCCGCGAGCGAGTTCCGCGCCATGACGGACGCCGTGCACGCACGCGGCATGGAGGTCGTGATCGACGTGGTCTTCAACCACAGCGGCGAGACCGACGAACTCGGCCCGACCCTGAGCCTGCGCGGCATCGACAACGCGCTCTATTACCACCTGCGGCCGGACAACCCCGCGCTCTACGAGAACTGGACCGGCTGCGGCAACTGCCTGAACCTCGCCGAACCGCGCGTGGTTCAGCTGGTGATGGACAGCCTGCGTCACTGGGTCACGCAGCTGGGCGTGGACGGATTCCGGTTCGATCTCGCGCCGATCCTCGCTCGTCGCAAGGGCGGCGAATTCGATCCTCGCGCGTCGTTTTTTGCCGCTGTCGCCCAAGATCCCGTGTTGGCGCAGGCGCTGCTCATCGCAGAGCCGTGGGATGTCGGCCCGGGCGGCTATCGCCTCGGCGAATTTCCGCCGGGATGGCTGGAATGGAACGATCGCTTTCGCGATGCCCAACGCGGCTTCTGGCTGCACCAGAGCGCGGGCGTCGGTGAATTCGCACGCCGCTTTACCGCGTCGAGCGATGCCTTCCAGCACGACGGCCGAGCGCCCACGGCAACCGTCAATTTCGTCACCGCGCACGATGGCTTCACGCTGCGCGACCTGCTGAGCTACAACGAGCGCCACAACCTCGCCAATGGCGAGAACAACCGCGACGGCCATGGCCACAACCTGAGCCGCAACTGCGGCGTGGAGGGCGATACCGACGACCCCGCCGTCCTCGCCGAACGCAGATGCCTGCAGCGGGTGCTGCTGGCGGCGCTGCTGCTGTCGCAAGGCACACCGATGCTGCTGGCAGGCGACGAACTCGGCCAGACCCAGCGCGGCAACAACAACGCCTATTGCCAGGACAACGAAACGACTTGGCTGGACTGGGACCATGCCGATGCGAGCCTCGGCACCTACGTCTCCCGTCTGCTGGCGCTGCGCCGAGAGGCTGCGCCGCTGCGGCATGCACTGTGGTGGCCAGCCGATGCCCCGCCAGGTGACACCGCGCTGCGCTGGCTCACCCCCGAAGGCCGCGCCATGGAGACGGCGGACTGGGAGCGCGGCGACCTGCACGCGCTGGCGATCCTCTTCGAAACACCGGCACCCGGCGCGCGCTGGCTGGTCCTCGTCAACGCCGAAGCGCACCCAACGCCGTTCCAGCTGCCTGCGGGATCGTGGTTTCGCAAGCTGGCCAGCGACGTGGACGCGGAGAGCGCCCACGCGCGACCCCTCGAAAGCTCTGAAACATTGCCGCCCGGCAGCCTCTGGGTCGCAAAAACATAGGAGCCAATCGTGCGCCGGGGTGCTAGTCTGCCTCTCCGGGGAAAATCAAACGGAGGCAAAAGATGGACGACATCGCGCAACCGACATTGCAGGCCCACCAGCTCGTTCGGCGCACCATCGCACTGGTGCTCGCAGGCGGCCGGGGATCCAGGCTGAAGCAACTGACCGACCGGCGGGCCAAGCCGGCGGTCTACTTTGGCGGAAAGTTCCGGATCATCGACTTCGCCCTGTCGAACTGCCTGAACTCAGGCATCCGCCGGATGGCGGTGGTGACGCAGTACAAGTCGCACTCGCTGATGCGCCACCTGCAGCGCGGCTGGAGCTTCCTGCGCGCCGAGCTCAATGAGATGGTCGATGTTCTCCCCGCCCAGCAGCGCATGGGCGACGAGCACTGGTACCGCGGCACGGCCGATGCGGTCTATCAGAATCTGGACATCATCCAGACGCGGTCCACGCCACACGACTATGTGGTCGTGCTCGCCGGCGATCACGTCTACAAGATGGACTACTCGATCATGCTGACGGACCACGTCGCGCACGGGCGCGGCTGCACGGTTGGATGCATCGAGGTTCCGCGCATGGAAGCGGTCGCCTTCGGGGTGATGGCAGTGGATGAGGACCGAAACATCACCGCCTTCCTCGAAAAGCCGGCCGACCCTCCCGCGATGCCGGACAAGCCGGACGTCGCACTGGCCAGCATGGGCATCTATATCTTCGATTCCGAATATCTCTACAGGCTGCTCGAGGAAGACAGCGTCGACCCCGACTCGGACCACGATTTCGGCAAGGACATCATTCCGCGCGCAGTCCAGGAGGGCCGCGCGCTGGCGCATCCTTTCGGTATGTCCTGCGTGACGCGGGCCCGGCGCGGCGCCAACGCCCGGGCCTACTGGCGCGACGTGGGCACGATTGATGCGTTCTGGGCAGCCAATCTCGACCTGGCATCGATCACCCCCGAACTCGACATCTATGACACCGACTGGCCCATCTGGACTTATCAGCGACAGTTGCCGCCAGCCAAGTTCGTGCTCGACCGCGAGGGCAAGCACGGCATGACGGTCAACACGATCGTATCGGGCGGGTGCATCGTCTCGGGCTCGAAGGTGAGCAGCTCGGTATTGTTCTCGGGCGTTCGGGTGCATTCGTTCTGCGTCATCAATGAAGCGGTGCTTCTGCCGGACGTGCAGGTCGGCCAAGGCAGCAGGCTGAACAAGGTCGTCATCGATCGCGGTTGCATCATCCCCGAGCACACGGTGATCGGTGAAGACGCGGACGCCGATGCCGCGCGCTTCGAGCGCACGGAAGGCGGCGTGGTGCTGATCACCCGCGAGATGCTCAAGCGCCTCGGGGCACCGCAATAAGGCATGCGGGTACTTCAAGTCAGTGCCGAACTGTTTCCCCTGCTCAAGACGGGAGGGCTGGCCGACATCGCGGGCGCACTGCCTTTGGCGCTGACGGCTGCGGGGCAGGACGTGCGGGTGCTGCTGCCCGGGTTTCCGGCCATCATCGCCGGCATCGCCGACATGAGCGCTGTGACGGAGTTCGTAGCGCCTTGGGGCGATCGGATGCATCTGCGCTTCGGTCAGATACCGGTCAACGGATCGCCGGGCATTCCCGCCTACGTCATCGATGCGCCCATGCTCTATGACAGGCCCGGCAACCCCTATGAGGATGCGAATCGCCAGCCTTACGGCGACAACCATCGCCGCTTCGCGCTGCTGGGTTGGACGGGCGCGCAGATCGCGCGGGGTCTTGATCCGGACTGGCAGCCGGAGATCGTGCACGCACACGACTGGCATGCCGCGCTGGCGCCGGCCTATCTGGCTTTTGCGCCGCCGAATGGGCGCCGGCGCGTGGGCAGCGTCTTCACCGTGCACAACCTCGCCTATCAAGGCCTGTTCGCGCCCTGGCATTTGTCGGAGCTGGGTTTGCCGCCAGCCGCGTTCAGCATCAATGGGCTCGAATACCACGGCCAACTGTCCTTCATGAAGGGCGGGTTGTGCTTTGCCGATCGCATCACGACGGTGAGCCCCACCTACGCTCGCGAAATCCAGACGCCGGAGCAGGGCTTCGGGCTGGACGGCCTTCTGCGGGCGCGATCGGACGTGCTCAGCGGCATCCTCAATGCAGTCGATGACCAGGTCTGGAATCCTGCGACCGATGTGTTGATTCCGCACCGTTTCGACAGCACGCGCATGGCGGGCAAGGCCCGCTGCAAGGCGGCGCTGCAGCAAGAACTGGACCTTGCGGTCGAGCCCGACGCACCGCTCTTCGTGGTGGTGAGCCGGTTGACGGAGCAAAAGGGCCTGCACCTCGTCCTCGCCGGGCTCGACGCGTTGATCGCGCAGGGCGGGCAACTTGCGCTGCTCGGCAGCGGCGATGCCGAACTCGAAGCCGCCTTTCGCCACCGCGCCGCCCATGCACCGAAGTCGATCAGCGTCGCGCTAGGCTACAGTGAAGAGCTCGCGCACCGTTTGTTCGGCGCTGGCGACGTAACGCTGGTCCCCTCGCTGTTCGAACCCTGCGGCCTCACGCAGATGTACGGCCTCAAGTACGGTAGTCTTCCGCTGGTGCATCGCGTGGGCGGCCTGGCCGATACAGTGGTCGACACCACGCTCGAGGACATGGCGAGCGGCGAAGCCACAGGCTTCTCGTTCAACACATTCGATGCAGCGGACTACGCACGCGCCGTCCGCCGCGCCTTCGCTCTTTACCGACGGCCCGCTGACTGGCGCGCCGTTCGCGCCGCTGCCATGAGTCGCCCCGCCGACTGGGGCACCGCCGCAGCGCGCTACCTTCAGGTCTACGCCGAGGCGCTGGCCTGAAGTCCATTCGCGAATCCATACCGTTTTCATCATGACCATTGAAGATTTCAAGTACGACCATCCCGATCGCGACGTCGCCGCCTTCAAGCTGGCGATGGCCAACAAATTGATCTATGCAGTCGGCAAGGACCCCGTTGCCGCGAGCCCCGATGACTGGCTGCATGCCGCCGCTTTCGCGGTGCGCGACCAGCTCGTCGAACGGTGGATGGGCACCACCCGCGCCATTTATGCGCAGCGGCTCAAGCGCGTCTACTACCTGTCAATGGAGTTCCTGATCGGCCGCACGCTGACCAATGCCCTGCTCGCGCTGGAACTGCACGACACCGTGAAGCAGGCCCTGGCGGATTTCGGCGTCGACATTCAGGCGCTCGTCGAACGCGAGCCCGATGCGGCGCTCGGCAACGGCGGCCTCGGGCGCCTGGCCGCCTGCTTTCTCGACTCGATGGCGACGCTGGGCGTGCCGGGCATCGGCTACGGCATCCGCTACGAATACGGGATGTTCCGGCAACGCATCGTCGACGGCCAGCAGGTCGAGACGCCCGACTACTGGCTCACGCGCGGCAATCCCTGGGAGTTCCAGCGACCGGAGGTGACCTATCGCGTTCGATTCGGCGGCCATGTGCAGCGGCGCGAAGGCAAGGGTGCGCCCTATGGCGCGGCCAACTGGGTCGACACCCACGAGGTGCTGGCCGTGGCCTATGACACCATCATTCCCGGCTACGGCACGCAGGCCACGAACACGCTGCGGCTATGGTCGGCGAGGGCGTCGGAGGAGATCGACCTTACGGCCTTCAACCGCGGCAACTACATGCAGGCGGTGGAGAGCAAAAACCGCTCGGAAAATGTCTCCCGCGTGCTCTATCCGGACGACTCCACGCCTTCAGGCCGCGAGCTGCGGCTTCACCAGGAATATTTCTTCGTCAGCGCCAGTGTGCAGGACCTCGTGCGCCGCTATCTGCGCAATCACTCCAGCTTCGACGAACTGCCCGACCAGGTCAGCATCCATCTCAACGACACGCACCCGGTGCTGGCCGTCCCCGAGCTGATGCGGCTGTTGATCGACGAGCACGGCCTGCCCTGGGACACGGCGTGGGCGCACACCCAAAAGGTGTTCAGCTACACCAACCACACGCTGATGCACGAGGCGCTCGAGACATGGCCGGTGGAGATGTTCGGGCGGATTCTTCCGCGCCATCTGCAGATCCTCTTCGACATGAACGCCCGCTTTCTCGCCAGCGTCGCGCAGACGCACGGGCAGGACGCCGAACTGATGCGCCGCTTGTCGCTCATCGACGAAGCGGGCGAGCGCCGCGTGCGCATGGCGTACGTGGCCGTGCTCGCGAGCCATTCGGTCAACGGCGTGTCGGGGCTGCATTCCGAACTCATGAAGCAGTCGATCTTCGCGGACTTCGCCAAGCTGTTTCCCGAGCGCTTCAACAACAAGACCAACGGGGTCACGCCGCGGCGCTGGCTCGCGCAGGCCAACCCGCCGCTGGCGGCGCTGCTCGACACGCGCATCGGCCGTGGCTGGCGGCGCGACCTGACGCAGTTGGAAGTGCTGCGGCCGATGGCCCAGCAACCGGCCTTCATGCGTGCCTTCCGCCATGCCAAGCGCGAGAACAAGCTGCGCTTTGCCAACTGGGTCGACGAGCACCTGCGCATCGACATCGACACGGACGCGATGTTCGACGTGCAGGTCAAGCGCATCCACGAATACAAGCGGCAGCTACTGAACGTTCTGCACGTGATCACCCGCTATCACCGCATCCTGGATGAGCCGGATGCGGGGCACGTGCCGCGCGTGGTGGTGTTCGCCGGCAAGGCGGCCTCGGCCTATCACATGGCCAAGCTCGTGATCCGGCTCATCAACGATGTTGCGCACACCGTCAACAACGACGAGCGCGTGGGCAAGCTGCTGAAGGTGGTGTTCATTCCCAACTACAGCGTGAGCCTGGCCGAACTCATCATGCCAGCGGCGGATCTCTCCGAGCAGATCTCGACGGCCGGCACCGAGGCTTCGGGCACCGGCAACATGAAGTTCGCACTGAACGGCGCGCTGACCATCGGCACGCTCGACGGAGCGAACGTGGAGATGCGCGACAACGTAGGCGCAGACAATTTCTTCATCTTCGGCAAGACCACGCCGCAAGTGGCCGAGATTCGCGCGAGCGGCTATCAGCCGCGAGACATCTACGAGAGCAATCCGGAACTCCAGCGCGTGCTCGACAGCATCCGGGACGGTGCGTTCTCACCCGGCGAGCCGTCGCGCTTCCAGGAGATATTCGACGCGCTCGTGAGCTGGGGCGACCACTATCTGCTGCTGGCCGACTATGCGAGCTACGTCGAGGCCCAGGGCAAAGTCGACGCGCTCTATCGCGATGCCGACGCTTGGACGCGCATGGCGATCCTCAACGTGGCCGGGATGGGCGCGTTTTCTTCCGATCGAACGATTGCCCAGTACGCGCACGAGATCTGGAAAACGCGCCCGGTGGTCCTGAGTTAACCGCCGGCCTTGGGTCGAGGTGCTTCGGTGACAAAGCCGATTCGGCTCAAGCCCGCCTTGTTCGCGATGCCCATCAGTTCGACGACCTTCCCGTAAGGCACGGTCTGGTCGGCGCGAAGCTGGACTTCCGTGTCGCGACTGTCGGCGGCGGCTTTCGCGAGCCCGGCGGCCAACTCATCGGGCGTCACGGGCTGATCGTTCAGGAAGACCTTGCCCGCCGCGTCGACCACGAGCGATACGAATTTTGGCGTTTCGTTGGGCTGCCCGGCGTCAGTGCGCGGCAGATCGAGCTTGATCGAACTCGCCATCAACGGTGCAGTGATGATGAAGATCACCAGGAGCACGAGCATCACGTCGACAAGCGGTGTGACATTGATGTCCGACAGCGGGCGCTGTCCACCGGCGCCCGTCGATCGGCCGCCGGTGGCCGTGCTGCCGAGCGATGTGCGACCGAACGCCATGGTTTTATCGCCTTAGATTCACACGGGCATGGGACGAACTGGCGGCAGCGGTGCTTCGGGCTGCGCAGGTTCGCCCAGCATTCCGAGCAGGTCGTGCGCGAAGCCTTCGAGTTCGGCCTCGATACGCCCGACCACGCGGCCGAACACGTTGTAGGCCAGCACTGCGGGGATCGCAACCGCCAGGCCGAAGGCAGTCATGATGAGTGCCTCGCCGACGGGCCCGGCCACCTTGTCGATCGTGAAGCCACCTGTCTGGCCGGCAATGCCGACCAAGGCGCGGTAAATGCCCCAGACCGTTCCCAGCAGACCGACGAAGGGCGCCGTGGCGCCCACCGTCGCGAGCAGGATCTGGCCAGCTTGCAGGCGACGCAATGCGCCGTGAAGGGCATCGCGCAGCACGCGCGTGACGCGCTGGCTGCGTTCGACGGTGCCGCCGAGGGTACCTTTGGCAGGACTCATCGCAAGGTTGCGGACCGCACTCACGGCTGGCAGCACCAGCGCCGCGCGATCGAAGGCCTTGAGGCTCATCTCGGCCTCTTCGAGCGACCTCGATTGCCAGAACGCAGCGATGCTGCGCAGCACGTCGCGCGTGCCGCCGCGCAGAAGCCAGGCCTTCCAGAGAATCACTACCCAGCTCGAAACCGACATCACCAGCAGGAGTGCCGCCACCGAACGGCTCACGCCGTCGCCGTGAGTGAGCAGTTCCAGAACGCTCATGCCGGCGTTCAGCGCAGACCCAGAACGTCGAACATGTCGAAGAGGCCCGCTCGCTTGTCCGCGAGGAAGCCGACTGCGCGCAGCGCGCCTTGTGCATAGCTTTCGCGGCTGGCCGACTTATGAGAGATCTCGATGCGCTCGCCCGTGCCCGCGAACAGCACGGTGTGGTCGCCGACGATGTCGCCGCCGCGAATGGCCGCGAAGCCGATGGTGGACGGATCGCGCTCGCCCGTGATGCCTTCGCGGCCATAGACGGCGCACGACTTGAGATCGCGGCCCAGCGCTTCGGCGATGACCTCGCCCATCTTGAGCGCGGTGCCCGAAGGCGCGTCGACCTTGTGCCGATGGTGCGCTTCGATGATTTCGATGTCGTAGCCGGTCGAGAGCGCCTTCGCGGCCATTTCGAGCAGCTTGAACGTGACATTGACGCCGACGCTCATGTTCGGCGCGAACAGGATCGCGATGTCCTTGGCAGCGGCGGCAATCTCGGCCTTTTGCTCGTCGCTGAATCCGGTGGTGCCGATCACCAGCTGCACGCCGAGCTCGCGGCATGCGGCGAGATTCGCCATCGTCCCTTCCGGGCGCGTGAAATCGATCAGGACCTGCGCGTCCTTGAGTCCTGTTCGGAGGTCTGCCACCACCGGCACACCGCTCTTGACGCCCAGGAACGCGCTGGCGTCGGTACCGATCGCGGCGCTGCTTGCAATATCGAGCGCGCCGGCCAACTGGCAGTCCGGCGCCTTTCGGACCGCTTCGATCAGCATGTGGCCCATGCGCCCGGACGCGCCCGCGATAGCGACACGGCGGGCCGTCAAAGAGTTGGGGGATGTGGAGGAGGAAGAGTCAGTCACGCGTTTCGGCCTCGGGAAATGCGGATTCAAAAAAAGCACGCCGGCCCATGAGGCCGGCGCGCGCTCAGCGTGTTTCGAGCGGCGGGTAGGCTGCCGGCAGCGGCGGAGGCGCCGCGGTTTCTCCCCCGGACTGTTTGTCATTGTCCTTGGGGTCGAACTTCTTGAGCTGGTCTTCGGTCGCCTCGAGCGTGGGCGGCGCCTTGGTGCTGCGAACGCGGGTATCGAGCGTCGCAACGAAATCTTCCTCACTCGGCATCGGATCGCCCTCGAAGCGCTCGAGCGTGTCGCCGTTGAAGTACAGCGTCAGCCGCCGTTGCTGCGGCTCGACGCCCTGGCGGCGGATCGTGAAGACGTAGTCCCAACGGTTGGCATGGAATACGTCGGACAGAAGCGAGGTGCCGAGGATCTCGCGCACCTGCTGGCGCGACATGCCTGGCTTGAGCGCAGCGACCTGCTCCTTGGAGACGAAATTACCCTGGACCACTTCGACCTTGTAGGGCGTCATGGCAGTCAGGGCGCCGCGCGTGCTGTTGCCGATGCTGCTGCAAGCGCCGAGGCACAGGCTCATTGCAATGGCGCCGGCGAGCAGCCAATGACGGCGTTGTGGAAAGGCGGGCATGGGAAAAGGGTTGGACGATATGATCGAATCATTGTAGCGGTTGCCCCCTCTGGGGCCTTCCCGGAGAGACCGCAGGGACGGCGCACGAAACACCATGACCAACATCGACGAACTGAAGAACACCGGCCTCAAAGCCACGCTGCCGCGCCTGAAGATTTTGGAGATCTTCCAGAACGGCGGCCAGCGCCACATGACGGCCGAAGACGTGTTCCGCGTCCTCCTCAACGACCATTCCGACATCGGCCTCGCCACGGTTTACCGCGTGCTGACGCAGTTCGAGCAAGCCGGAATCCTCGAACGCAGCCATTTCGAGAGCGGCAAGGCGGTCTACGAACTCAACGAAGGCAAGCACCACGACCACCTGATCTGCACGTCGTGCGGCAAGGTCGAGGAGTTCTATGACGCCGAAATCGAGCGCCGCCAGCAAATGATCTCCAAGGACAAAGGCTGGATCCTCCAGGACCACGCGATGTCCCTCTACGGCCTTTGCGCCGACTGCATAAGCAAGAGGTAGCCCCCCAGGTTGCCCGGCACTGCGTGTCCGGGCGCCCACCCCCCTGAGGGGGGCGCAGTCAGCGGCCCGGCAAAGCCGGTTCCGCGACTGCCCACGAAGGGGCGCGCGCTGCGCGCCGCCGAAGAAGATGCGCTGCGCCTGTCGCGGCCGGCGCAGTCAGGCCCGTTGGTGAAACACCGTGGAACCGGCTTTGCCGGGCCACTGGTGTTGCCCCCGGTCAGGGGGTGGAGAGCCACACGAAGTGCGCGAGCCTGGGGGCGAGCTAATCTTCCCTTGCGCTTTCCATTGCCTTGTGGTGGCGGGCGACGAAGTCGGCATAGGTGTCGATGCCGCGCAGTTGCAGGATGGAGTTGCGTACCGCGGCCTCGACCAGCACGGCGATGTTTCGGCCGGCGACGACCTGGATGATCACCTTGCGGACCGGGATGCCGAGGACGTCCTGCGTCAGCGGTGCGGACGGCATGCGCTCGTAGTCGCGCTCGAAGCTGTCTCGCCGCACGAGGTGAACGATGAGCTTGAGCCGCATCTTTCGGCGCACGGCTGTCTCGCCGAAAATCGCGCGGATGTCCAGGAGGCCGATGCCGCGCACTTCCAGCAGGTTCTGCAACAGTTCCGGGCAGCGGCCTTCCAGCGTGGTCTGGTTGATTCGATAGAGATCGACAGCGTCGTCGGCCACCAGGCCATTGCCGCGAGAAATCAGTTCAAGACCGAGTTCGCTTTTGCCGAGCCCCGATTCGCCCGTGATCATCACGCCCAGGCCCAGGATGTCCATGAAGACGCCGTGCATCGAGGTGCGCTCGGCGAAATGCTTGGACAGGTAAGCGCGCAGCAGGTCGATCACGAAAGCCGACGATTCGCGGGTCGCAAACAGCGGCAGTTGCGCACGTTCGCAGATCGACAGCAGCGCATCCGGCGCGGGCTGCGCGTCGGCAAGCACGAGCATCGGCGGCTCGAGGGTGACGATGCGGGCGATGCGCCGGACGCAATCGTCCGGGGTTCCGCGAGTGAGATAGGCGACCTCGCGGGCACCGAGGATCTGCACGCGATAGGGATGGATGTAGTTGAGATAGCCCACCAGATCGGCGGCTGATTGGGCCCGGCTGATGACATCGGGATCGAACTGGCGCTCCGACGCGCCCAGCCCGGCGAGCCACTCCCACCGGAGCGAACCGCGGAACTCCTCGAACATTGCGTCGGCGCTGATGACGGTCGGCTTCATGGCCTGGCCCGTCCTGCGCGCGTGCGTTTCACGCGACCTGGGCGGATTGCCATCCTGCGATCAAGGCGTGCAGCGCCGCGGCGTCCGTGCTCGACTTGATCTGCTCGCGCAGGTTGGCGTCGCTCAGGAGCTCGGCGATTTCGGAAAGTATCTCGAGGTGTTTCTGCGTTGCCGCTTCGGGCACGAGCAGGAAGATGAGCAAAACCACAGGCTGCTCGTCCGGTGCGTCGAAGCCGATCGGGTTGGCAAGCTGGAACACGGCAGCCATCGGGGACTTGAGCCCCTTGATGCGGCCATGTGGGATGGCGACGCCGTGGCCCAAGCCGGTAGAGCCCAGGCGCTCGCGCGCGAAAAGGCTGTCGGTGATGAGCGCGCGGCCGAGACCATGCAGGTTTTCAAACAGCAGGCCGGCTTCTTCGAAAGCACGTTTCTTGCTGGTGGCGTCGACGCTCACAAGCACTTGAGCGGGCGGCAGGATGGACGCGAGTCGGTTCATGTTGGTGCGGGGCGGGGGCGATTATGCACCCACCCCGCAAAAAGCAAAGGGCCGCTCGGAAGCGGCCCGCAAGAGTATTTGCCCGAAGGGTGGAACTACATCACGCGCTTGGGCGCTTCGTGATGATGATCCTGCAGGCGGTCCTTGTGGCGCACGACCTGCCGGTCGAGTTTGTCGACCAATTCGTCGACCGCGGCGTAAAGATCAGCGTGGCTCGATTCCGCGAACATGTCATTGCCCTTGACGTGAATGTTGCACTCGGCTCGTTGGCGGCGTTCCTTTTCCTTTTGCTTTTCCACCGTGAGGATCACCTTCACATCGACGACCTGGTCGAAGTGCCGGGTGATTCGGTCCAGCTTGCTCGTAACGTAATTGCGCAAGGCGGGGGTGACGTCGAGGTGATGACCGCTGATCGTCAAATTCATGAATGACCTCCTGGATTGACGGTTGGTGAAATAGCCGCACCTCTTTGTTGGAGAGGCGTAGCCGGGGGGAAATCGGAAGAAATCGGAAGCGCAGTGGGAAGAGAAGAGAGGAGCGAAACGTGAGCGAAACGAGGAGTGAAGAGAGAGAAATGCGGGGAAGGTCGGTTCACTATGCCCATGCTGTCATCGAATTGCAATGGCTTTGAAGTCGGACCTGTGGGGGCATGCTTCACGACGTGGAATCGCTATTGATCTGATAGCAGCGAAGGCCCGCAGCACGAGCGTTCGGACCGGGTTCGCGAGTTGATCCGGCATGTCAAGGATGACCGGGCGACCCCGCCGGCGAGAGGGCCGTGACGGCTTTCAGCGCCAGGCAGCCCGCATGCGGCTGAGCAGATCGATGGTTGCGGCCGGCGGCGGAACGTGCGGGGCGCGCTCGGGCGCTGGCGGCCAGGTCTGCCGTTCGAAGTGCTGCGCGTCGGCCGCGGTGATGAAGCGCGTGCGACCCGCGTACAGGTGCCGGTCGCCGCGCGCGGCCTGCTGAGTGACGTAGAAGCGTTGGGGCACCAGCAGGTGCAGGTGATCGCGCGCCCGGGTCATCGCCACGTAGAGCAATCGCCGCTCTTCTTCGAGTTCCTGCGCGCCCTGCGCCACGTCGGCAGGAATGCAGCCGTCGACCACGTTGAGTACGTGGACGGATGTCCACTCCTGGCCCTTGGCTGAGTGGATGGTCGAGAGGATCAGATAGTCCTCGTCCAACAGCGGCGGTCCGGGTCTGTCGCTCGTGGCCTCGGGCGGGTCGAGCGTGAGCTCGGTCAGGAAGCGCTCGCGCGATGCGTAGCCGGCGGCCAGTCGGGCAAGTTGTTCCACGTCGCCTCGCCGCAGGCCTGCGTCATCGTGCAGCCGCTCCAGGTGCGGCAAATACCACTCGAGCGCCAGGTCCATGTCGGCCGGCCAGGCGAGTTCGGGCTCGCGCAGCGCTGCATAGATGGCGGCGAAACGCGCCCATTCGTCCTTTGCCGGCGCCGGCGGCACGAACGACTGCACGACCGCTCCCGGATCGGACGCCTCGGCCATCGCGTCGAGCAGGCGCGCCGAAGTGACAGGGCCGATCCCGGGAATCAGCTGCGTGACGCGAAAACCCGCCATGCGTCCGCGCGGGTTCTGTGCAAATCGCAAGACCGCGAGCAGATCCTTGACATGCGCGGCTTCAAGAAACTTGAGACCGCCGTATTTGACGAAAGGAATGTTGCGCCGCGCCAATTCGAGTTCGAGTGCGGCGCTGTGCGTGGACGTGCGAAACAGCACGGCTTGCGATTTCAGCGCCAGGCCGCCTTCCCGGTGCGCAAGCACACGATCGGCCACCCACCGCGCCTGCTCGGCCTCGTCGGGCACCAGCACGAGCTGGGGACGCCCTGCCGACGGCTTGTCGGTCCAGAGCGTCTTCGCGTGTCTCTCGGCTGCGGCGGCGATGACCGCATTGGACACATCGAGGATGGGCTGCGTCGACCGGTAATTGCGCTCGAGCGTGACGATGCGCGCCGGCTGGCTGAAGTGCTGCGGAAAATCAAGGATGTTGCGCACCGTCGCGCCGCGAAACGAGTAGATCGACTGTGCGTCGTCCCCCACCACCGTCACGCCTTTGCCGTCCGGCTTGAGCGACCGCAAGATGGCTGCTTGAAGGAGGTTCGTGTCCTGGTATTCGTCGACCAGCACATGATCGAAGCGCTCGCCGACCTGACGGGCCAGCGCGGGCTCGGCCATCATTTCGGACCAGTAGAGCAGCAGATCGTCGTAGTCGAGCACATGCTGTTGCTGCTTGGCCTCCACATACGCGCCGAAGAGCCGCTTGAGTTCGGCTTCCCATTCGGCACACCAGGGAAACGCCTGCTTGAGCACTTCCGAGAGTGGCGCACAGGTATTGACCGTGCGCGAGTAGATCGAAAGGCAGGTGCCCTTCATCGGAAATCGTCGCGCGGTGGTCGACAGTCCGATTTCGTTGCGCACCAGCCCCATCAGGTCTTCGGCGTCGCCCCGGTCATGGATGGTGAAGTTCTCGTCGAGTCCGATCTGCGTTGCGTACTCGCGCAAGAGCCGCGCACCGATGCCATGGAAGGTGCCCGCCCAGGGCAGCGCTGGCGGCGCGTCGGAAGCCAGCCCGAGCACGCGCACCACCACCTGTCCGGCCCGGCGCGTCATTTCTTGCGCGGCCCGGCGCGAAAACGTCAGCAGCAAAATGCGCTGTGGGTCGGTGCCGCTGGCGATCAGATGCGCCACTCGGTGCGCCAGGGTGCTCGTCTTGCCCGAACCCGCTCCTGCAATCACGAGCAAGGGGCGGGCATCGGGCGGGGCGCTGCCAGTGATGGCTGCGACGCCGTGTTGCACCGCCGCGCGCTGCTCCTCGTTGAGTTGGGCGAGCGCGGCAGCCAGACGCTCTGCCGGCTTCATGGACACCGCGGATACCTTGGAAATGGGTGTGGCAACGCTGTGCATCGCCGCAACTGTACTGGATGTTTATCCAGATGACGACACGATCCTGACAAGGCTGAATGACATAATCGCGGCTCGCTGCAAACCGGAGAAACCACGTGGAAATCGTTCCGTCTCGGCAGCTTTCACTTCCCTCCTGATGCGCCGTGGACGAGGGAACTGAAAGCGCCCCATCCCCTCGCCTCCACCGCCAGACATTCCAGGGAAGTGAGCCATGCTCAATATCTTCACGCTCGCCAACGGCCGCCTCGTCCAAGAAGAGATCGAGGCTCTCGAAGAGCTGTCCAAGTTCCAGCCCATCTGGGTCGATCTCGAATCCCCCACCATCGAAGAGAAGCGATGGATCAAGCAGTATTACGGCTTGTCCATCCCCGAAGACGCGATGGACGACGACATCGAGGAGTCGGCTCGCTTCTATGAAGAAGACAACGGCGAACTGCACATCCGCAGCGACTTCCTGATCGACGATGACGAGAACCCCCGTTCGGTCCGCGTCGCCTTCATCCTCAACCAGCACAACGCCGAACTGCGCAGCCGCGGCGTGCTGTTTTCCATCCACGACGAAGATGTGCCTGTGTTCCGCCTGGTGCGCATGCGCGCGCGCCGAGCGCCGGGTCTGATCGAAGACGCCAAGGAAGTGCTGCTGAAGCTCTTCGATGCCGACGCCGAATACTCCGCCGACACGCTGGAGAACATCTACGACGAGCTGGAGTCCGCCGGCAAGAAGGTGCTGTCCGGCAACGTGAGCGACGAATTGGCCGGCGAGGTGCTCGGCCTCATCGCGCGCCAGGAAGACTTGAACAGCCGCATCCGCCGCAACGTGATGGACACGCGCCGAGCGGTGAGCTTCATGATGCGCAGCCGCATGCTCAACGCCGAGCAGTTCGAAGAGGCGCGGCAGATTCTTCGCGACATCGAATCGCTCGACAGCCACACGGCCTTCCTGTTCGACAAGATCAACTTCCTGATGGATGCGACCGTCGGTTTCATCAACATCAACCAGAACAAGACCATCAAGATCTTCTCGGTCGCAAGCGTGGCGCTGCTGCCGCCAACCTTGATCGCGAGCGTCTACGGCATGAACTTCAAGTTCATGCCCGAGCTCGACCTGAGCTACGGCTACGCCTATGCGATCGTGTTGATGGTCGCCAGCGCGCTGGTCCCCATGTGGTACTTCCGCCGGCGCGGCTGGCTCAAGTAGACCCTTCGGCTGGCAGCGTGGCCAGCCAGGCATCGACCAGCGCGAGGCTGTAGCGGCTTGCCACTGCCGAGACGAAGCGAGTGAAGTCGCCGTGGGCCGCGTCATCAGCGCGATCTGAAATCGTCCGCACCGCCGCGAAAGGCACGCCGAAGTCGTGGCACACCTGCGCGACTGCCGCACCCTCCATCTCCACCGCGAGCGCATCGGGCAGAGCGCGGCGCAATGCGTCGCTTTCGGCGGCGGTCGACACGAACCGGTCGCCGCTCACCAACAGGCCGCGGTGCACTTTCGGCGCCGTCAAGCCGAAGTCCTCAACCACCTTCAGCCCCAGCAATGCCGCCGGATCGCGCAGCACCTCGACAGCCGCGGCGGCGATTGCATCGCTGATGACGGTGTCGGCGGCGAAGCGCGCGTGGCCCGTCAAGGGCACTTCGTACTTCGGAAAGATGGGGGAGGCATCGAGATCGTGCTGGAGGAGCTTGGTGGCAACCACCACATCGCCGACCTCCACGCCCGGAGCGAGGCCGCCCGCGACGCCGGTGAAGACGATCGCCTGCGCGCCGAAGCGCTCCAGCAGCACGGTCGCTGTCGTTGCCGCTGCGACCTTGCCGATGCGCGACAGCACCGCGACGACGGGCTGCCCCCGAAGGTGGCCCACCCAGAAGTCGCGGCCGGCGACGGGAATGCGCTGCTCGTCCGGCATCAATGCGAGCAGCGCCGCCAATTCCTCGTACATCGCCGCGACGACAGCTAGCATGGCGTCATTGTTTGATGTCGACGCCGTAGAAGGTGTGGCGGCCGAAGGGGCTGAGCTTGAAGTCGACGACTTCCTTGCGCACGGGCTTGAGCTGCACGGCATGGGCGATGGTGAACCATGGCGCCTGCTCCTTGAAGATCACCTGCGCCTGCTTGTAGAGCGCCTCACGCTCGGATTGCTTCGGCACATTCTTGGCCTTCACGACCAAGTCTTCATAGGGCTGATAGCAGAACTTGGCGACGTTGCTGCCATTCGATTGCGCGGAAGCGCAGCCCAGCAATGAATAGAGGAAGTTGTCCGGGTCCCCGTTGTCGCCCGTCCATCCGAGCATGCCCATCTGATGTTCGCCGGCCTGCATGCGCTTGCGGTATTCACCCCATTCGAAGGACTTGATCTCGGCCTTGACGCCAACCTTCGCGAGATCGGCCTGCATCAGTTCGGCAATGCGCTTGGCATTCGGGTTGTAGGGCCGCTGCACAGGCATCGCCCACAGATCGGTGGTGAAGCCGTCCGGGTAGCCGGCCTGCGCCAGCAGCTTCTTGGCGGCTTCGGGATCGTACGGATCGTCCTTGATCGCATCGTTATACGACCACATCGTCGGCGGAATCGGATTCTTGGCCGCCACGCCCGTCGTGAGATAGACGCCGTCGATGATCGCCTTCTTGTTGATCGCCATGTTGAGCGCCTTGCGCACGCGCACATCGTCGAAAGGCTTCTTCTGCGTGTTGTAGGCAAGGTATCCGATGTTGAGGCCTGCCTGCTCCAGCACCTGCACGTTGGGATCCTTGCGGATCGTGTCGAGATCCGCCGGATTGGGGTAGGGCATGACGTGGCATTCGCCCTTTTGCAGCTTGGCCCAGCGCACCGAGGCGTCGGGCGTGATCGCGAAGATCAGGTCATCGATCTTCGCCTTGCCGGCCCAGTATTGCGGAAAGGCCTTGAATCGGATGATCGCGTCCTTCTGGTACTGCACGAGGTAGAACGGGCCCGTTCCGATCGGGTCCTGGTCGATCTTCTCCGGCGTGCCCGCCTTCAGCATGGCGATCGCGTATTCCTTCGACTGGATGCCGGCATAGGGCATCGCCAGGTTGGCCAGGAAAGGCGCTTCGGGCTTGTTGAGCACGAACTTCACGGTGTAGTCGTCGACGCGATCGACCGACTTCAGCAACTTGGGCATGCCCATGTCGTTGAAGTAGGAGTGGTTCGTGCTGGTGACCTTGTAGAAGGGGTCGTCCTCCTTCCACTGGCGCTCGATCATGAAGATGACGTCGTCGGCATTGAAGTCGCGCGTCGGCTTGAAGCTCTTCGACGTGTTGTGCCACTTCACGCCCTTGCGCAGCTTGAAGGTGTATTCGAGGCCATCCGGCGAGATCGTCCAGCTTTCGGCGAGACCGGGGACCACTTTGGTCGTGCCGCGCTCGAACTCGACGAGATTGTTGTAGACCTGCGTGGTGGCGTCGAAGGACGTGCCGGTCGTGTTCACCGCCGCATAGAAGTTCTCGGGGCTGCCTTCGGAGCAAAAAACCAGCGTCTTTGCCGACGCAGCGCCGCAGGCCAGCGCCAGCGCCGCCGGAGCAAGCAGCGCAGCCGCGCGAAGGCGGCGCGAGAGTTTGGAAGTGGGGGACATGAACTCGACTCCTTCAGGTTTGTGGCCGCGCGAACGCGAGCGGGGAATGATCGACACGGCCCTCTGCCGCGCCATCCAGAAACTTCTCTGCGTAGTGACAGGCGACCGCGCGACCGTCGAGCTGCCGCAGCAACGGCCGCTCGATGCGACAGCGCTCGGTGGCGTGCGCGCATCGCGTGTTGAAGACGCATCCCGGCGGCGGCGCCAGCGGCGACGGCAGCTCGCCTTTGAGCACGATGCGCTGTGTGGCGAGCCCCGGCGTGGACGCAAGCAACGCCTGCGTATAGGGATGCAGCGGCCGCGCGAAGATGCGCCCCTTCGGGCCCTGCTCAACGGCGTGGCCGAGGTACATCACCAGCACGTCATGCGCGATGTGACGCACCACGCCGAGGTCATGGGAGATGAAGAGATACGACAGGCCCAGTTCCGCCTGCAGGTCCGCCAGCAGATTCAGCACCTGCGCCTGGATCGAAACGTCGAGCGCGGAAACAGGCTCGTCAGCAACGAGCAATCGCGGATCGAGCATCAGCGCACGCGCGATGGCGATGCGCTGGCGCTGGCCGCCCGAGAACATGTGCGGGTAGCGGTTCGCGTATTCGGGACGCAGCCCGACGCGGGCGAGCATCTCCCGGGCCTTGGCTGCCCGCTGCGCCCTGCCGAGCGTCGTGTTGATGGCGAGCGGGTCTTCGAGAACCGCCGAGATCTTCTTGCGGGGATTGAGCGATCCATAAGGGTTCTGGAACACGAGCTGCACAGCCTGCCGCAGTTCGCGCTTGCGGCTGGCAGGCGGGTTGACGGCGTCCGTGCCGACCAGCGTCAGCGAGCCGGCGGTCGGCTTTTCGATCAATGCGACCATGCGCGCGAGCGTCGACTTGCCGCAGCCCGATTCACCCACGACAGCGAGGGTTCGACCTTTTTCGAGCCTGAACGAAATGTTGCCCACCGCCTGCAGATGCGCAGGCGCATGAAACAGCCCGCGCCGCACGGCATAGACGCGCTGCAGGCCTTGCGCTTCGACCACGACGTCGTTCATCGGACGAACTCCACGACCTGTGCGCCATCTCGCGCACGCGCCGCGTCCCGGTCCGGATCGCCAAGGGGATAGTGGCAACGCACACGGCCGCCCAGCCACTCGCGCAACGCCGGCCGCTCCGCACGGCAATGCGAGGTGGCATAGGCGCAGCGCGGTGCGAAGAGGCAGCCTTGCGGACGGTCGTGCACGCCCGGGACCACGCCCGCAATGGTCGCGAGCCGCCCTTCGCCTGTCGCCCGCTCCGGGAGTGCCGCAAGCAGCGCCGCCGTGTAGGGATGCTGTGGCGCGGGGAAGAGATCCGCCACATCGCGCTCTTCCATCACCTGGCCCGCATACATCACGACCACGCGCTGCGCCATCTCGCTGACCACGCCCATGTTGTGCGTGATGAGCACCAGCCCCATGCCGCGCTCCTTCTGCAGACTGCGCAGCAGGTCGAGGATCTGCGCCTGGATGGTCACGTCCAGCGCGGTGGTCGGCTCGTCGGCGATCAGCAGGCGCGGGTTGCAGGCAATGGCCATCGCGATCATCACCCGCTGGTTCATGCCGCCCGAGAGCTGATGCGGATAGCTGCCCAGGCGCGACGCCGCCGCCGGAATGCCGACCTGTTCGAGCAGACCGATCGCCCGCCTCTTCGCTTCGCGCCTGTCCATGTTCAGGTGCAAGCGCAAGGTCTCCATCAGTTGCCAGCCGACAGTGAAACAGGGGTTGAGGCTGGTCGTCGGTTCCTGGAAGATCATCGCGACATCCTTGCCGACCAGCTTGCGCCGCTCTTTGTCGGAGATGCCCAGCAGATCGTGATCTGCAAAGCGCAGGTGCTCCGCACGCACGCGACCCGGCCAGGTGATGAGGCCCATCAGCGCCATCATCGTGACGCTCTTGCCCGAGCCCGATTCGCCGACGATCCCAAGCACTTCCCCCTGTTCGAGGCGCAGGCTCACGCCATCGACGGCGTGCAGCGTGCCACCTTGAGTGGGGAACTCGACATGCAAGTCGCGAATATCAAGCAGCGGCATCAGCGCCCCTCATCGGCAAACTGCCGCGGTCAAATCGGGAAACCCCGCGGAGCCGGCTTTGCCGGGCCGCCGGGGTTGCCCCCGGCCGGGGGTGTCCGAGCCACACAAAGTGGGCGAGGCTGGGGGCGAGCTTCATTCCTAGCGCTTCAGTTTGGGGTCGAGGGCGTCGCGCAAGCCGTCGCCAAGGAGGTTGAAAGCAAGCACCGCCGCAAGGATGGCGAGACCCGGAAAGGTCACGACCCACCACGCGCGCAGCACGAATTCACGCGCGTCGGCCAGCATCGTTCCCCATTCGGGCGAGGGTGGCTGCGCGCCGAGGCCGAGAAAGCCCAGCGCCGCCGCATCGAGGATGGCGGTCGACACGCCGAGCGATGCCTGCACGATCAGCGGCGCGGCGCAGTTCGGCAACACCTCGCGGAACATCAGCCGCAACGTGCCGGCGCCGCTCACGCGCGCGGCAGTCACGTAGTCGCGCGATATCTCGGAGATGACGGCAGCCCGCGTGATGCGCACGTAATGAGGCAGCACGACGATGGCGACGGCGATCATGGCGTTGATCAAGCCGGGGCCGAGGATGGCGACGATCACGATCGCGAGCAGCAGGCTCGGCAGGGTGAGGATCACGTCCATGAACCGCATGATGGCGATCTCGAGCACACCGCGGAAGAAGCCGGCGACAAGGCCCAAGCCGATGCCTACCGCGACGGAGATCGCCACCACGGCAACGCCGATCGACAGCGAAAGGCGCGCGCCGAACATGAGCCTGGAAAGGATGTCGCGGCCGATCGCATCGGTGCCTAGCAGGTGCGTCACCGAGCCGCCCTCCTGCCACGCCGGCGGCCGCAGGAAGGCCGTGCTGTCGGTCTGGTTGGGCGCATGCGGCGCAATCCATGGCGCGAGCAGCGCCACCAGCAGCAGCAGGGCGATCACGCCGAGCCCGATCACCGCACCACGGTTGGCCGAGAACGATCCCCAGAACTCGCGCCATGGACCCGGTGGGGCGCTGGTCTTTTCGACGGGAACAGGAACCGCGCTCATCGTGATTGCCGGATGCGGGGATTGATGAAACCGTAGGCCAGATCGACCAGCACGTTGACCAGCATCACGATCACGCCGAGCAGCAGCATGCCGCCTTGCAGCACCGGATAGTCGCGCCGCCCGATGGCTTCGATCAGCCACTTGCCGACGCCTGGCCACGAGAAGATCGTCTCGGTCAGGATGGCGCCGGTGAACAGCACGCCGACCTGAAGGCCGATCACCGTGACCACCGGGATCAGCGCATTGCGCAGCGCATGCACTCCGACCACGCGCAATGGCGCGAGCCCCTTGGCGCGCGCCGTGCGGATGTAGTCCTCGCCCAGCACTTCGAGCATGGCCGAGCGCGTCATGCGGGCAATCACGGCAAGCGGGTTGGTTCCGAGCACGATCGCCGGCAGGATCAGGTGCTGCACCGCGGACCAGAAAGCGCCCTTGTCATCGGAAAGCAGGGAATCGATCAGCAAGAAGCCAGTGACCGGTTCGATGTAGTACTGCACGGCGATTCGGCCCGACACCGGCGTCCAACCGAGCTGCACCGAAAAGAACAGGATCAGCAGCAGACCCCACCAGAAGATGGGCATCGAATAGCCGGTGAGCGAGGTCGCCATCACGCCATGGTCGAACAGCGAGTTCCGCTTGACCGCCGCGACGATGCCTGCCGGAATGCCGAGCAGCAGCGCGAAAAGCATCGCGCAAAGCGCAAGCTCGACGGTGGCAGGGAACAGCGCCAGGAACTCGTTCATCACCGGCTCCTGCGTGATGATCGACTTGCCCAGGTCGCCGTGAAGCACACGGCCGATGTAGATGCCGTACTGCGTGAAAAGCGGCTTGTCGAGCCCGTATTCCTTGAGCAGCACGGCGTGGCGGGCGGGATCGATGCCGCGCTCTCCCGCCAGCGTCTCGATCGGGTCGCCCGGCACCAGCCGGATCAGGAAAAAGGCGAGCAGGGTCATGCCGATGAAGGTCGGCACCAGCAGGCTCGCCCGGGTGAGGATGAATCGGAACATTCATCCCCAATATGCAAGAGCGATGCCGGCTCGCGTCCCCGGCGGAACCCTTACTGCCTTACTGTTACTTCTTGACGTCGCGCAACTCGCGGCGAAGGATCTTGCCCACCGGAGTCTTCGGCAGATCGGTGCGGAATTCGATGACGCGCGGCTGCTTGTAGCCGGTCAGGTTGGCGCGGCAGAACTCGCGCACCGCCGCCTCGGTCAGATTCGGGTCCTTCTTGACGATGACGAGCTTGACGGCCTCGCCGGTCTTCTCGTCGGCAATGCCCACCGCCGCGCATTCGAGCACACCCGGAATTTGCGCCACCACGTCCTCGATCTCGTTCGGGTAGACGTTGAAGCCCGACACCAAGATCATGTCCTTCTTGCGATCGACAATCTTGAAGTAGCCGCGCTCATCGGCCACACCGATATCGCCGGTCTTGAAATAGCCGTCGGGGGTCATGACCTTCGCGGTTTCGTCCGGCCGCTGCCAATAGCCGGCCATCACCTGCGGTCCCTTGACCGCGACTTCACCCGCGCTGCCCAGCGGCACGTCGTTGCCGTCGTCGTCGATCAATTTGACGTAGGTGCTCGGCAGCGGCACGCCGATGGTGCCGGTGTAGGTGGTGCTCGTCGTCGGGTTGCAGGTGACCGATGGCGACGTTTCGGAAAGGCCGTAGCCCTCGCAGATCGGGCAACCGGTCTTCTCGAGCCACAGCTTGGCCACGGCACCCTGAACAGCCATGCCGCCTCCGACCGAGACCTTCAGGTTCTTCCAGTTGACGGTGTTGAAGTCGGGGTGGTTCGCCAGTCCGTTGAACAGCGTGTTGACCGCCGGAAAGCTATGGAAGGTGTGCTTGGAGAGCTCTTTCAGCACGCCTGCGAGGTCGCGCGGATTCGGAATCAGGATCAGCTTTCCGCCCGTTCGCATGCTCAGCATCATGTTCACCGTGAAAGCGAAGATGTGATAGAGCGGCAACGCGCAGACGCTGGTCGGCTGCTCGTGGGCCGGCACCTTCTGCATCACGGGATCGTTCCATGCTTCGGACTGGATCACGTTGGCGATGACGTTGCTATGCAACAGCACCGCGCCTTTCGAGACGCCCGTGGTGCCGCCCGTGTATTGCAGCACCGCGACGTCGTCCGGCCCGATGGCCGAGGGCTGCACCGTGCGCGTCGCGCCCTTTTCGAGCGCGTCGTTGAAGCGCACCGCGCCCGGCAGGCTGAACGCCGGGACCATTTTCTTGACGCTGCGCACGACGTAGTTGACGATCGCGCCCTTGAGAAAACCGAGGCGGTCGCCCATCGACGCCAGCACGATGTGCTTGATCGGCGTGTTCGCCAGGCACTGCTGCAGCGTCGTGCCAAAGTTCTCCATCAGCACGATGGCCTTCGAGCCGGAGTCCTTGAGTTGATGCTCCAGTTCGCGGGGCGTGTAGAGCGGGTTGACGTTGACCAGGATCAGTCCCGCGCGCAGCAGCCCCGCCACGGCGATCGGATACTGCGGGCAATTGGGCATCATGACGGCCACGCGGTCGCCCTTGGCGAGGCCGAGGCTCTGCAGGTAACCGGCAAAAGCGCGGCTTTGGCGGTCGATGTCGGCGTAGCTCACGTCCTTGCCCATGAAGCTGTAGGCGGTGCGGTCGGCGAACTTGGTGAAGCTCTCCTCCATCAGCGCAACGAGCGATCGGTAGCCAGAGGCATCGATGTCGGCAGGCACGCCTTGCGGGTAGCTTCCGAGCCAGGGACGATCAGTCACAGTGAGTCTCCTCAAGCGAAATTCTTGGTTTGGAAAAAACGCGGCGAGACCGTGTCGCCACGGTCTCGCGTTGTGCCGGCGGGGCGATGATCGCCGAACGTCTGCAGCGGCTCTCTACTCGATCGCCTTGGCCATGTCCTCGACCACCTTCTTGGCGTCGCCGAACACCATCATGGTCTTGTCCATGTAGAACAACTCGTTGTCCAGGCCTGCATAGCCCGCGGCCATGCTGCGCTTGTTCACGATCACTGTCTTGGCCTTGTAGGCCTCCAGGATCGGCATGCCGTAGATGGATGTGCCCTTTTGCAGCGCTGCCGGGTTCACCACGTCGTTGGCCCCCAGGATGATCGCCACGTCGGCTTGGCCGAACTCTCCGTTGATGTCTTCCATCTCGAAGACCTGGTCATAGGGCACTTCCGCCTCCGCCAGCAGCACGTTCATGTGCCCGGGCATGCGGCCTGCGACGGGGTGGATCGCGTACTTGACCGTCACGCCATGCTCGGTGAGCTTCTGCGCGAGTTCCTTCACCGCGTGCTGGGCGCGTGCCACCGCAAGGCCGTAGCCCGGCACGATGATCACCGTCTCGGCGTTGGAGAGCACGAAGGCCGCATCATCCGCACTGCCGCTCTTGACCGGGCGCTGCTCCTTCGCGCCGCCCGCGCCGGCGGCGGCCGCTTCGCCGCCGAAGCCGCCCAGGATCACGTTGAAGAACGAGCGGTTCATCGCCTTGCACATGATGTAGCTCAGGATCGCACCGGAGCTGCCCACCAGGCTGCCCGCGACGATCAGCATCGCGTTGTTCAGGCTGAAGCCGATGCCCGCGGCCGCCCAGCCCGAGTAGCTGTTGAGCATCGAGACCACCACCGGCATGTCCGCCCCGCCGATCGGGATGATGATGAGCAC
>NZ_JBFTIJ010000027.1:0-21763 GCF_056394705.1 Variovorax sp. 10N420
TCCCATCCCGAACAGGACAGTGAAACGCCTCAGCGCCGATGATAGTGCGGGTTCCCGTGTGAAAGTAGGTCATCGTCAGGCTCTTACAGCCCCAAAAAGCCCAGCCCTCTCAGGCTGGGCTTTTTGCGTTCCGCGCCCTCCCATCACCTTCAATCCCCTCGCCTCCATTCAGATAGGAGGCAATTCGCGGACCCGGCCATGCCTGTGGAAGTCCATCACGCGGAGACTTTGCGCTGCCGGCAGGCCAAGGCCTAACGGGGCGATGCTCGCTCCACAGTTGCGCATGCGATAGTTGCGCCATGATTGCTCGTCTACAGCGTCGATTGATATTGAGTTGGCTTGCGATCGCAATCTTATGGCCGAGCTTTTGGTGGTCGCACTCACCCGCCGTCGCTGTCACTGGCCTATGTGCCTTGCTTTTTGGCCATGCATGCTTTCTTGCCGTCGAATTCGTCACGAGCTATCGTATGGGGGCTAACGATCCAGTTCCTCGAGCCTCAGTGATGCAATATTTGCTCGCTTGGATTGCAGAGTGCTGGGCAGCGCCTCGCGTCTTTTGCTGGCAACAGCCCTTTCGTTCGCGAGCGATCCCGGACAACCTCAGCCCGGACACGCGGTGCGGTGCTGTCCTGATCCACGGATTCGTCTGCAACCGTGGCTTGTGGAATCCGTGGTTGAACCAGCTGCAAAAGACTGGGCATGTTTTCGTTGCCGTTGATCTTGCGCCCGCGTTCGGCTCAATCGACAACTATGCAAAGATCTTGGATGACGCAATTGCTCGAGTGACGGCCGCTACCGGCCGCTCGCCGCTCCTGATCTGCCATAGCATGGGCGGCCTTGCCGCACGCGCTTGGCTACGACAGGCCGACGGCGCACGTGTCTCTCGCATTGTCACGATAGCTACGCCGCATCAAGGCACCTGGCTCGCACGTTTCGGACGCACGGCGAACGGTCGGGAAATGCGTATCGGCGGCGACTGGCTGAAGAAGATCGACTGCGAACGAACAGGCCCGCGACATGTGCCGTTCACGTGTTGGTATTCCAACAGCGACAACATCGTCTTTCCGACATCAGTGGCTACGCTGTCCGGAGCCGACAACCGCCTCGTTGCCGGGTGTGGACATGTTGAGATGGCCTTCAACGACCGAGTGAGGCGCGAAACGCTGGCTTTGCTCGATTGAGCCTTGAGACCACGGATGCTCAGAGTCAGACTTGTGACTCGATTGGCGCCAGCGAGGCGGCAACCCGTCTCGCTCACGGATCAATTCGAATCCACGACGGCGCTACTTAAGCCAGCGATCCTCGACGCGCTGAAAATCACCCCCCGCAACCGAAAGATGCAGCCATTGGTCGACATAGGCTTTGAAGGCCACGTCATCGCGCGGGAGCATCCACGCCATTTCTCCGTATTGCAGCGGCTTGTAGGGATTGATGGCGCACAGCCCGGGCTTGAGCTTCTGTTGCGTGATGGCCTCGGCTGACTCTGTCACGAACACATCAGCTCGATTAGCAAGAATCTCGTCGAAGATCGTCACGTTCTCGCCGTGTGCCGTGAGCTGCGCGCGCTTGAAATTTTGGCGCGCGAACCGTTCGTTGCTACCGCCCGGATTGAAGATCACCTTCACTGTGGGCTGGTCGATCTGGGCAATGGTCTGGTACTTGGCCTTGTCCGCGCAACGTGCGACCGGGGTCTTCCCGTTGACCATGTAAGGCGCGCTGAAGAAGGCGCGCTTTTGACGATCGGTCGTCACCGAGACACCCCCCACCGCAATGTCGCATTTTCCGGCCGCCAAATCGGGCAACAGGTTTGCCCAGGTCGTCTTAATCCACTCCGGATTGGCGCCCAGACTCTTGCTGAATGCCGTCACCAAGTCGATGTCGATTCCCTCGTAGCTTGAGTCCGTCTTCTGGAAGCTGAAAGGTTTGTAGTCACCGGGAGTGCAAACGCGGACAACACCGGCCTTCTGGACCGCATCGAGGCGTGAGGCCGCCGAACCCTGTGGATGAGGCGATATCGCACAGCCTCCCAACGTCAACGTCAACGTCAACGTCAACGTCAACGTCAACGCCGCAGCCAAGGTCCAGAGGCATGGTCGAACTGAAGACGTTGGCCGCATGCGAAGCTCTCCTGAAGAAAGAAGCGCCTATTGTGCGGCGGCAAGCACGCCGCGCCGCATCTGGTCGAGTTCAATGCTTTCGAACAACGCCTTGAAATTCCCCTCGCCGAAACCGTCGTCGCCCTTCCGCTGGATGAATTCGAAGAAGATGGGCCCTAGTTGGTTTTCGCTGAAGATCTGCAACAACAGCGCGCCCTTCTTGCCGTCGATCAGGATCTTGCGCTGCTTCAAGGCGGCGACATCTTCGCCGTGGCCGGGGATCCGCTTGTCGACCAGTTCGTAATAGGTGTCGATGGTGTCCAGGAGCTTGACGCCCGAGGCACGCAACGCGTCGACTGAGCCCGGCAGATCGCGCGAGCCCATTGCAATGTGCTGGATACCCTCGCCGCGATAGCTGTCCAGGTACTCCTGGATCTGGCCGGCCTTTTCATTGCCTTCCTCGTTGATTGGAATGCGGATTTTGCCGCACGGGCTCGTCATGGCTTTGCTCTTCACGCCAGTGACTTGACCTTCGATGTCGAAATAGCGGATCTCGCGGAAATTGAACAGGCGCTCGTAAAAGTCGGCCCATTCCTTCAGCCGCCCACGATGCACGTTGTGGGTGAGGTGGTCGATATATGTGAGGCCATGGCCTTCAGGCGCGAGCGCCTCGACCGCACTCAAACCCGGAAGCGCCTCGAAGTCCACGTCATAGAACCCGATGTTGCCGATGTCGCCGGGCTGTGCGCCGTTCTTGCCGCGCCAGCGATCAACGAAATAGATCAGGCTGTCCCCAATTCCCTTGATGGCGGGGATGTTCAGTTCGCCGGGGCCAGCGCCTGGTGCGAAACCCCAAGCTCCAAGTGAAATGGCGCGCTCGTAGGCCGCTTTCGCATCTTGGACCCGGAACGCAATCGCGCAGATGCTCGGCCCGTGCTGGCGAGCGAAGCGCTGAGCAAATGAATCAGGCTCTGAATTGACGATGAAGTTGATCGTGCCTTGGCGATACAGAAGCACATTCTTGTGGCGATGCTTGGCAATGGGGCGAAAACCCATCTGCTCGAAGACCTTGCCCATGGCCACAGGATCGGGGGCGGCATACTCGATGAATTCAAACCCGTCGGTACCCATTGGGTTTTCCCAGGGCGTGAAAGCGGTAGATTCGGCGGTGCTCATGGCGCTGTCTCCGGATGGTTCGGGGGAAAAGGTCAGTGTCTCGCCGCAGTTTCGCTGCGTCCGTTTGGAACTGTAAGAGTGCGAGCCATCATGATTCCGGCGTTTCTGCGCCTGTTTGCCGGCTTTGGCGCAGAAATCCTGCAAAAATGTGCGGATGGACGCATTGGACAAGATAGATAGGCGCATTTTGCTCACCCTGCAGAGTGATGGGCGCGCCACTTACGACCAACTCGCCGAGCAGGTCAGCCTTTCTTCCAGCGCTGTGCTGCGGCGGGTCAAGCGCCTTGAAGAGGCTCACGTCATCGATCGCTACGTCGCGCTCGTCAGACCCGAGGCCGTGGGTCTCGGATTGACCGCATACCTGAATGTCCGTCTAGAGAAACACACCGAGAGCCATAAGCGAAATCCGATGGATTTGTTTCGGGCGAGCGTGCAGACCTGGCCCGAAGTGGTGGAGTGCGCCGCGTTGACGGGCGACATGGACTATCTCCTGCGGGTGCTCGTAGCAGACATGGCTCACTACAGCCGTTTCATCATGGACACGCTGCTGAAGCATCCAAGCGTTCAGGACTGCAAGACAAGCTTTGTGCTTGATCGGGTCAAGGCAACAACGGCAGTGCCCGTGTAGCGGTAAGCGAACGCTCGCTTAGCGGCGATTGGTATTTGTTCACCAATGACACCCGCTTTCGGCGTGGCACCTTGTTGATCTAGGGAAAACCCTTATATTTGAGCAATGCTTACCGCTAAGGTCCTCCTCAAAGCCGTGTTCGGCCTCGGCTCGCTTATGAAGGTGTCGATGGTCGAGACGCACTCGCCGGCGACCGCGCCGGCTCCCGTCATGGTGCCGATCCGTTCGATCGGCCCGCGCGAACGCGGTCGAATCGCTCAGCACTTGCTTTCTCTCGGCCAGCACGATCGCTATTTACGCTTTGGCTATCCAGCATCCGACGAACAGATTCAGCGCTATGTCAATGGCTTGGATTTCCAGCGCGACGAACTCTTCGGCATCTACAACCGGCGCCTGGATTTGATTGCCATGGCACATCTCGCGTTTTCGCCCCCTGGACAGCAGCAGGACTGCGCTGAATTCGGCGTTTCGGTTGCCGAACACGCGCGGGGCCGTGGCTACGGCGCGCGGTTGTTCGAACGTGCGGTCGTAGCCGCGCGCAACGAAGGCGTCGGCATGCTGTTCATCCATGCACTGAGCGAGAACGCCGCGATGCTCAAGATCGCGCGCAATGCGGGCGCGACCGTCGTGCGAAGCGGTTCGGAGTCCGAGGCGCACCTGCAACTGCCGCCCGCCACCCTTGACAGCCGCATGAGCGAAATCGCCCTGCAGCAGTACGCCCAGGTCGACTTTCAGCTCAAGACCCGCGCCAAACAGTTCTGGGCCTTCCTGGCCGAACTGCAGGCGATCCGAATCGGCGGGCGCGACGAGCGCGAGCGGTCCTCTCGTTGACATTGAGCACCGGCGGCCGCTCCCTTGGGTCGGGCGGCGGCTTTCCGTTATCCTTGCTGTTCCCCAACTCTGCCCTCCTGCAGTGGCCGATCCACACCCTGAACGCGCGCCCGCCGAACGCGAAGACAAGCGCAGCTTTTTCCAGAAGCTCGTCGAATTCATCAATCCCGGGCCCGACTCGCGCGACGAGCTGATCGAAACGCTCGCTGACGCTGAGGACAACGACGTCATCGGCGCCGAATCGCGCGTGATGCTCGAAGGCGTGATTCGGATGGCCGACATGACGGCCGGAGACGTCATGGTAGCGGCGCCTCGCATGGACCTCGTGAACATCGACGCTCCATACGACACCCTGCTGCATCTGGTCATCGACACGGCCCATTCGCGCTTTCCTGTCTACGAGGGCGAGAAAGAAAACATCATCGGCATCCTTCTGGCGAAGGACCTGCTCAAGCTGCAGCGCGCACCCGGCCTTAACATCCGTGCGCTACTGCGTCCTCCGACCTTCGTGCCTGAGAGCAAGGGTCTGAACGATCTGCTGCGCGAGTTCCGCGGGAATCGGAATCACCTCGCCGTTGTCATCGATGAATTCGGCCGGGTCGCCGGATTGATCACCATCGAGGACGTTCTCGAACAGATCGTGGGCGAGATCGAGGACGAGTTCGATATTCCCGAAGACGAAGGCGATATCTTCGGCCTTGCGGATCACACTTATCGAGTCTCCGGCGACACGCCGATCGAGCGCGTGGCAGAAGCCTTCGGCCTCACATTCGACGACAAGACGCAGAGCGAGGACTTCGACACGATCGGTGGGCTCATCGCGCACGAGATGGGCCATGTGCCCAAGCGCGGCGAGCACTACGCCCTCGGGGGCTTCGACTTTGTTGTTCTGCACACCAAAGGCGGCGCGGTGCGCTGGTTCAAGGTCTCGCCCAAGCGCGGCGAAGACGCCGCCGATTGAAAACGCCGGTTCGCGCGCTCGGCTTCGCGCTTGCGGGGCTTGCCCAAGCAGCCTCCATTGCCGCGCCATGGAGCGGGGAGCCGCAGTGGTGGCTTCAGCTCATTTCTTTGGCCGCATTGGTGTGGCTGTTGGATGCGCTTCGTCCGGCCCACGGCCGAGACTACGCCTGGCGCACTGGTGCGGCCTACGGGTGGTTGTTCTCGACCGCATGGCTCTGCGGCACATTCTGGTGGCTCTTCATTTCGATGCACACCTATGGCGGGCTCGCTGCGCCGCTTGCCGCGACGGCCGTGTTCGCGCTTTCGGCCGCACTGGCGCTCTATTACGTGTTGGCGTGCGCGCTCTTCGTGGCGTTCGCTCCAAAGAATCCACTGGGGGCCGCGGCGTTCTTCTCCGCGATGTGGACCCTCGCGGAATTGCTGCGCGGCAGTTGGTTCACTGGCTTTCCATGGGGCGCTGGCGGCTATGCGCACGTCGATGGCCCGCTGGCCGTCTATGCACCGTGGATCGGCGTGTACGGCATCGGCGCGATTGCCGCCGCCATCGCTGCGCTCACCGCGTTGGCCATTCGCCGTACCCGCGGGCGGCTCTTCGCTGTATCGGCCGGTGTCGTGCTGGCCCTGCTCTGCGGTCCAGCACTGGTCCAACTGGCGCGCGGCGAATCCGCCGATGATGGCAGCCGCTCGCATGGGCATCTCAGACTCGCGCTGCTGCAGGGAAACATTCCCCAGGACGAGAAGTTCGTGCCTGGCGGCGGCGTGGCCACGGCGTTGCGGTGGTACGGCGATCAGTTGCAGCACACCACAGCGCCTTTGGTGATCACGCCCGAAACCGCGCTCCCGCTCTTGCCCTCGCAGATGCCCCCAGGTTATCTCGAGGCGATCGCATCACGGTATGCGAGTGGCGATCAGGCCGCCATAGTGGGGCTCCCGCTGGGGGACGGCACCACATATAGCAATTCGGTGATCGCCTTCCGCCCTGGCGATACGAAGCCCTATCGCTACGACAAACATCACCTCGTGCCTTTCGGCGAGTTCATTCCGGGCCTCTTCCGCTGGTTCACCGACATGATGAACATCCCGTTGGGTGACTTCCAAAGCGGTGGACTCGCGCAGGCCCCCTTCATGTGGCAGGGTCAGCGCATCGCGCCCAACATCTGCTACGAAGACCTGTTCGGCGATGAGATCGGCGCCAACTTCCGCAACGAAGCCGATGCACCCACCATTTTGCTCAACGTGAGCAACATCGCGTGGTTCGGTGATTCGATCGCCATCGACCAGCATCTGGCGATCTCCCGAATGCGTGCGCTCGAATTCCAGCGGCCGATGGTGCGGGCGACCAACACGGGCGCGACGGCCATCATCGATCACCACGGCCGCGTGACGCACCAGTTGCCACGGTTGACGCGCGGCGTGCTGGAGGCCGAAGTCGAGGGCCGCGTCGGCCGCACGCCTTACGCCATCTGGGTTTCGCGCTTCGGCCTCTGGCCGTTGTGGGGCCTGGCGCTGTTAGTCACGATCGGCACGCTGGTCGTGCGTCGTCGCGGCCGGGAGCGTGACTTCAAGGCCTGACGGGCCAATCGCGCAGCTTTCCCGGGTTCAGCAAGCCCAGCGGATCGAAGCGCTTTTTCATCTCGATGATCTCTGGCGGCAAAGCGCCGCCCGCCTTTCCGTCCTCGACGATGTAGACGTGCGGATTGTTGACCCGCACACCGCGCTCGCGATGCATGCGGATGATTTCATCGAGACGTTCTTCCGTGCTGAAGCGCACGAGCTGCAATGCGCTGCAGGTGATTCGTCCGTCGAGACCGCGCAAAAACTCGACATGCATCAGTACTTCGCCGGCAAACAACTGCTCCATCGCGGTGACCTGCTGCACGTGTTGGCCCGGCACGAAGCTGCTTTGCAGGTAAGTCAGTGTCTTGTCGACCTTGAGCGCATGAAGCGTCGTGTGATTCCACGTGAACTCCATCAAGGTGCGGTTGCTCTTGCGCACTTCTTCGGCGGTCTTTCGGTAGCTCATCTCGCCGCCGAGTGCACCCACGAGTTCGCGCAGCGGTTGCTCGGACGATTCGGCAACCAGCGAAAGGACGGTGTGGCAACCCTTCGGAAGATGCCCGGCGAGTTGCGCGAGATGGTCGGGCACCGGGCTCGCGAAGAAGGCCACTTCACGCTTGATGATGCCCGGCGCATGCGCGAGCGCATCCGCGAAGCCCAAAGCCTTGTCGAACGATTCGAAGACCACGAGGCTTTCGAGCCACGGGTGTGCCGGTGCGAGCGCCACTTCCAGTTCGAGCACCAGCCCGTTCGTGCCCCAAAGGTGATGCATGCGCATGGCCTCCGCGCCCCGCAACTCGATGACCTGGGGCTCGGCCTCGATGGTCATCGCCCGCAGGCCCAGCACATTGCCTGGGGCGCCGAGTGGCCCGTAATTGATCGAGCCCACGCCGCCGAAGCCACCGCCGAACAGGCCGCCCAGGGTTGCGCTGCGATAGGTGGATGGGATGCAGCGTAATTCTTGCCCCGAGAGCTTCGTGTGCTTCTCGAGTTCGCCAAGCCGGATGCCGGATTGCGCGCGAGCGACACCCGGCTGCACCCATTGGATGGCGTTGTAGCTCGTCATGTCGAGCACCACGCCGCCCGCCAGAGGTGTGGTCTGCCCATAGTTGCCGGTGCCGCTTCCGCGGATGGTGATCGGCACGCCAAGGCGGGCGCAGGCGCTGACGAGCGAGCGAATTTCATCCTCGGTGCGCGGGCGAGCGACGGCGTCGGCGCGCTTGTCCTTCAGCTGCCGATTGAGCACGGGGCTGAACCAGGCGAAGTCTTGCGACAGCCGCGCGATGCGGCTCGGGTCCGTGATCCAGTCCAGCTCGGGGAGTTCGAGGTGCAGTCGCTCGATCGAGGTCATGGGGGCGTTCATCGAGAGTCAATCCTGGGAAAGTTCGCTGGCGTGCCAGGAGCCGAGCGCCAGCTTGGTGAGCCAGGCCATCAGCACGAAGAGTGCGACGCCGGTCAGTGAAATTAGCAGCAAAGCCGCGAACATGCGCGGGATGTTGAGCTGGAAGCCCGACTGCAGGATCTGGTAGGCAAGGCCCGCACCCTGTCCCCCTGTGCCCGCGACGAACTCCGCCACCACCGCGCCGATGAGCGCGAGGCCGCTCGAGATGCGCAAGCCGCCGAAGAAGTAGGGCAACGCACTCGGGATGCGAAGCCGCACCAGCTGCTGCCATCGCGTGGCGCGATTCAGCTTGAAATAGCTCTGCAGATCGGGCTCGATACTGCGCAGCCCGAGCGTGGTGTTGCTGATGATCGGAAACAGCGCCACCAGCGCGGCGCACACCACCATCGCCGCTGTCGGGTTCTTGACCCAGATGATGATGAGCGGGGCCACCGCGACGATCGGCGTCACCTGCAGGAGCACCGCATACGGAAAGAGGGCGGTCTCGATCAATTTGCTTTGCACGAAGAGAAAAGAGATCAGCACGCCCGCGATCGTTGCGGCGGCGAAGGACAGCACGGTGATCTTGAGCGTGACCAGCAGCGCCATACCCAATGGCACCCAGTCGGTGACCAGGGTTTGCATCATCAGGTAGGGTGACGGCACCAGATAGGGCGGCAGATCCATCGCGGTGACCAGGCTTTGCCAGATGGCGACCAGCACCACGCCGACCAGCAGCGGATACATGACGCGCTGGACTCGCGGCTGGTGCAGCAGCGGCGTTCGTCTGGCGGCGCGCTGAATCGATGCTTTCGGCATGGGGCGCGTGCTTGCGGACGCGGGGGGTACGGTGGATGCGGTGGGGGATGCAGGGGCCAATGCGCTCATCACGTCACCTCATGGGAAGCACTGCTCGCCCGCAGCAGGCTGTCCTGCAGCTTCCTGGCGTAGCGACTGAATTGCGGCGACACCATGAAGTCGGCGGCGCGCGGATAGGGCTCGTCGATGTGGAATTCCTCCACCACGCGGCCCGGCCGCGCTGCCATCATGATCACGCGCGACGAGAGAAACACGGCCTCATGGATCGAGTGGGTGACAAAGATCACCGTCAACCTCTTCTCGCGCCAAAGGTCGAGCAGTTCGGCGTCCAGCTTGTGTCGTGTGATCTCGTCCAGCGCGCCGAAGGGCTCGTCCATCAATAGCAGGTCGGGCCGAGTCACCAGCCCGCGAGCGATCGACACGCGCATCTGCATGCCGCCGGAAAGCGCGCGCGGCAATGCGGTGGCGAACTTGTCGAGCCCGACCAGTTCGAGCGCTTCCGACACGCGCGCGTCGCCCTCTTTGCGGGGCACACCGGCGAGGTCGAGCGGCAGCCGCACATTGGTGCGCACGCTGGCCCAAGGCATCAGCGTGGGCGACTGGAAGACAAACGCCATCCTGCGCCCGCTGTCATCGATGTGCGCCACGGGCTTGCGCCAGACGCGCAGTCGGCCGTCGGTCGGCTCGAGCATCCCGGCCACCATCTTCAGCAGCGTGCTCTTGCCGCAGCCCGACGGACCGAGCAGCGTGACGAATTCGCCTTCGCCGATGGTCAGGTCGACAGGCAGCAACGCCTGCGTGCCGTTCGGATAAGTCTTCTCGGCCGACAGGATCTCGACAGCGGGAATCGATGTCGCGCGCTGGATCGGCAGCGCGTAGTCGGCGGATTCGGATGGAGTCATGCAAAGCCTTTCGAGGGAGACCAAGGCCTCCGGTGTTTCAGGGCAGGACCTTGGCGTCCTTCACGAACTCGGTGGTGTAGGTCTTGGCGATATCGACCTTTGCCGGGTCGAGCAGCTTGGAAGCGACCAGGAAGTCGTAGCTCGCCTTGGTACGTGCGTCGGTGATCACGCCGATGCCTTGCGTGACCGCATCGCCGCCGGTGACCATGCCCATTTCCTTGAGCTTGCCCACGCTGTAGGCCAGTTGGTCGTCGGTCATGTTGGGGTTGTCCTTCTTGATCAGCGCATTGGCCGGCGCCGGATCGTTGAGGTAGCTCTTCCAGCCCTCTGCCGAAGCCTTGACGAACGCGGCGATCTGCTTGTTGCGCTCCTTGACCGTCTTGTCCATGCACGACACGGTGGTGGCATACGAGGGGAAGCCGAAGTCGCTGAACATCAGCACCGTGCTCTTCACGCCGGCCTTCTGGATCGCGTAGGGCTCGGAGGTGAGATAGCCCTGCTGCGCTGCGTTCTTGTCCGCGACAAAGGGCTGGATGTTGAAGGTGTAAGGCCGCGTCTGTTCATCCGTGAAGCCGAACTTCGCCTTCAGCCACGGCCAGTACCCCCGATTGGCCTGCGCGCCGATAAGCAGCGTCTTGCCCTTCAGGTCTTCGAACTTCTTGACGTCGTCGTGGGCGATCAAGACCTGCGGATCCTTCTGGAAGAAGGCCGCGACGTTCACCACGGGCACGCCGCCTTCGCGCACCTGCATCATCTGGATGTCGCTCGATCCCATGATGCAATCGGCCTGGCCGGCAGCCATCATCTGCGTGATGTTGACTTGCGGTCCGCCCATCTTGATGGTCACGTCCAGGCCGTACTTCTTGTAGATGCCCAGCGCAACCGCTTGATAGAAGCCGCCGTGCTCGGCCTGCGCGTACCAGTTGGTCATGTAGACGAACTTGTCTTCCGCATGGGCGGGAGCAGTCGCAACAACGGCAAGCGCGGCTGCGGCGGCGAGACGACCGAGGATGGGAGCGATGTGTTGGCGCATGGTGAAGACTTTCGGATGGATGGAAGAGGAAGTTGCGGCGGATCGATGCAAGGAGCGCGCCTCAGTCCGTGATGCCTGACAACGCCTGCCTGGTCTGGATGAAACCCTGTTCATGGCCGCGCCCCCAGGTGGGCTCGTCGCGCACCACCCATTGCAGTGCGTACAACTCCGTCAGCGCTTGAACCCAGCTGTCGGCCAGGGTGTCCAGGATCTCTTCGCCTTGTTCGCGCGTCGCGCTGGTCGGGTCGCCGATCACGCCGCTGGGGCCGAAATCACGCGCTGTCCAGGCACAGGCGGGCCGGCCATCGGGCGACAGCAGCTTGATCGGAAAAGGCGGCGGAAAGTTGGGCGCCGCATATTCCATGTGCACCGTGTCGGGCGCGAGCGCGAGCATCAGTGCCGTCTCGGAGTGGCCGGCGTGCATGGCCAGGCGCTTTTCCTGCTCGCTGACTTGCTTGCTCGCCGCGCTCGGCAGCCTTGACACGCCGTGCGGCACGACGACGAAATCGCCATGGCGAAGCCGCAGTTCGCGCGCTGCCATCTCGAGCACCTGCGGCTGGCCGCCGTGACCATTGGCGAACAGCAGCTTTCGAAAGCCCGAGCGATACACCGACTCGCCGATCTCGATCACTGTCGACAGCAGCGTGGTGCCGGTCAACGTCATCGTGCCGGGGAAGTGCAGATGCTCCTCCGACTTGCCGTAGGTGATGGTCGGCAATGCAAACGCTCGCACTTCGGCCGGAAGGCGTTCGAGCGCTTTGCCCATCACGCCCGAGGAAATGACGCTGTCGACCGAGCAGGGCAAGTGCGGGCCGTGCTGCTCGATCGCGCCACAAGGCAGCACGATCACCGTGTTTTCGCGATCGGGCAGCGCGTCGATTTCGGTCCAGCTGAGATAGGGCAGGAAGCGATGAGGCGGGATGTAGCCGTGGAGCATGGTGGGTCCTGTGAGGCAAAGCGGCAAATTGGGAGTCGTGAAGGCGATCAGGCGAACCGCGCCATCGCCCGTCCGACGCGGTACATGAAGCGCTTCAATTGGGATTCGGTCGCCACATTCATGTGGTAGTGAGCGTGGTAGTCGACGCGCGCCTGCTTGCCGGTCAGGCGGCGCATGTAGCGCGTCACGATCTTGCGTGGCGGGTCCCCCATGTACCAGGCGACCCAGCGCGGGCGGCCGTAGGTGACGACGGCGGAGATGCGCTGGATGTGCGTCAGCATCGGCTTCACGTTGGCCGGGTCGCTCAGGTCGAAGGCCACGCCGGGCATGAAGAGGCGATCGAAGTAGCCCTTGAGCATGGCCGGCAGTCCGAAGCACCAGGTCGGAAAGCAGAACACGATGGCCTGCGCCCACTGCAGCCGCTCGACGTACGGCTTCAGCGGAAGCTGGTTGCTCGGTACATCGTGATAGCCGAGGCGCTCCTCGCGCGAGAGCACGGGATCGAAACCTTCGGCGTACAAATCGCAGTCGTCCACCTCATGGCCCGCGGCGCGCAGGTTGCGAAGCACCTCTTCATGCAGCGCCGCATGGAAGCTGGTTTCGACGGGATGGCAATAGACGACGAGCACTCGCATGGTGTGTTGACCGCTTAATCAGAGCAAGTGGTCAGGTTATGCAAGCGACGTGCCAAATCCTGCGCACCAAATGCGGGACGTCTCCGTCAGTGGGTTTTCACCGCCCCGAGGCCGGAGCCCGACTCAAGGCGTCTTGATTCCGCAGCCGAGGGTCACGAAGGCGACCAGTTCTCGCGCGATCGGCTCGCGATCGATCGGCGCATCGGACGGCAGGCCCAGCATCACGCGCGTCTGCAGTGCGTAGTCGGCATAGCTCTGAGTCATGGCCCAGATGTGCATCAGGAGCAGGCGCGCATCCATCGGCCGCATCAGTCCGCGCGCGATCCAGCCATTGATGACGTCGACCTTCTTTTGTGTCCAGGCGCGCGCGTTCGGCCAGTAGCGTTCCAAGTTGTGGCCGCCATCGAGCACTTCGCGCGTGAAGATGCGCGAGATCTCCGGGTTGTCGAAGGCATGGTCGAGCTTCTTGCGGATGTAGTCGGCCAGCACCGCGCCGGGATCGCCCGCGCGATCTTCGAATGAAAAGACCACCTTCCAGTCGTGCAGCACCTGCATCAGGAGCTCTTCGTAGAGTTCTTCCTTGCCGGGGATGTAGTAGTGCAGCTGCGGCTTGGTCAGCCCGGCGCGCGCCGCGATTGCCTGCGTTGAGGCGCCCTTGAGACCGTGAAGGCTGAATTCGGCAATGGCCGCCGCGCGGATCGCCGCCATGATGCGCTCCCGCCCAGGACGTGCCCGTGCCCGCGCCCGAGCCAGGGGGCCGTTCGGCGCCGGCATCTGGTCGGACACGGAAACGGAGGTGTCGGTCGTCATCGCGCTTGAAACGAAGGATGTCGCCGGCGATGGTAGCGCTTGCCCGAAACCGGTCGCAGTCGCATGCTTCGTGACGCTCGCATGACGGCATGCGTGCTTGGCATTGAGCGGCTGCGCCGTTGGTGTGCGCTTTGGATATCGTCTCGCCGCTTCATCGCACAACCATCAACAGGAGTTCCTATGTACTTCGCCTCCAGATTCCGTGCTTTCGCGGGCGCGGCTGCGCTGCTCGCTGCCAGCGCCATCGCGCACGCGCAGACGGCCTTGCCCAACGTCGTGATCCTTGCAACCGGCGGCACCATCGCCGGCGCCGGTGCGTCGGCGGCCAACAGCGCCACCTACTCGGCGGCCAAAGTGCCAGTCGACAAGCTCATCGCAGGGCTGCCCGAGATTTCCAAGGTGGCGAATGTGCGCGGCGAGCAGGTGTTCCAGGTGGCCTCCGAAAGCCTGACCAACGACAACCTGCTGACCCTCGCCAAGCGCGTGTCGGCGCTGTCCAAGCAGGCCGACGTCGACGGCATCGTGATCACCCACGGCACCGACACGCTCGAAGAAACCGCCTATTTCCTGAGCCTGACGGTGCACACCGCCAAGCCGATCATCGTCGTCGGCTCGATGCGTCCGGGAACCGCGCTGTCAGCCGACGGCGCGCTGAACCTGTTCGATGCAGTGAATGTCGCCGCCAGCAAGGATGCAGTCGGCAAGGGCGTCCTGGTGACCATGAACGACGAGATCCAGAGTGGCCGCGACGTCAGCAAGACGGTCAACATCAAGACGGAAGCCTTCAAGAGCCAGTGGGGTCCGCTCGGGATGATCGTGGAGGGCCGCAATTACTGGTTCCGTGCGCCGGTGAAGCGCCACACCATGCAGTCCGAGTTCGACATCGACAGCATCACCGCGCTGCCGCCGGTGGAGATTGCCTATGGCTACCAGAGCGTTCCGTCGACGGCCATCGACGCGCTTTCCAAGAGCGGCATCAAGGCATTGGTCTATGCCGGTACGGGCAATGGATCGGTGGCCGATCGTCTCGTGCCCGTCCTCCAGAAGGTGCGCGGCGACGGCATCATCGTGATCCGCAGTTCGCGGGTGCCGGACGGCTTCGTGCTGCGCAACGCCGAGCAGCCCGACGACAAGTACGACTGGGTCGTCGCGCACGACCTGCGCCCCGGCAAGGCGCGGATTCTCGCGATGGTCGCCTTGACGAAGACCAGCGACACCAAGGAACTGCAGCGGATCTTCTGGGAGTATTGATACACCCCCAGGCTCGCGCACTTCGTGTCGCTCTCCACCCCCTTGCAGGGGGCGATACCGGCAGACCGGCGGAGCCGGATCTGCGGTATCTCTGGTAGCCCGCCTGGAGACGGTCGTGGTTAGTCCGTGGTTGCCTGCGGGGGAGGGGCGGTGATGAAAAAGCGGATGGGTACTTCGCGCCAGACTACGGTGCCGTCGTCCGCGGTGGGTTTGAACTGCCACTTCCAGACTGTCTCGACGGCGGAGCGATCGAGGCGGTCGGAGCCGCTCGACTGCTTGACCTCGACGGCTGCCGGGCGGCCCGCGGGCGTCGTCCGCACGTGCAGGAGCACCATGCCCTGTTCGCCCTTCATGCGGGATTCGGCCGGATAGGGCGCGCTGGGATTGGGCGGGTTGGGTGCCCATTCGCCGGGTTGCGCTCTTGGCGAGGCGCACGCCACCAGCAGCGCCGCGGTTGCGCCCGCGATGAGTATCTTCGCGGTTTGCCCATGCTGACGATTCATCGGATCTCCTGTTCTTCAATCCGCAGCATGCTAGCGACACGAACCAATAAAATGATCGGTTCGCCGCGTCGGCGGGCTCTTTGCCCTCCTGCGGCCCTCAGGCCCAACATGCTGACTTTTCAACAAATCATTCTCAAGCTTCAGGCCTACTGGGCCGACCAGGGTTGCGCGCTGCTGCAGCCTTACGACATGGAGGTTGGCGCAGGCACTTCGCATACGGCCACCTTTCTTCGCGCGCTCGGGCCGGAGCCGTGGAAGGCAGCGTATGTGCAGCCGAGCCGCCGACCCAAGGACGGCCGCTACGGCGAGAACCCGAACCGCCTGCAGCACTACTACCAATGCCAGGTGGTGCTGAAGCCGGCGCCGAGCAACATCCTCGAGCTCTATTTGGGTTCACTCGAAGCTCTCGGATTCGACCTGAAGAAGAACGACATCCGCTTCGTCGAGGACGATTGGGAAAACCCCACCCTCGGCGCCTGGGGGCTCGGCTGGGAGGTTTGGCTCAACGGCATGGAGGTGACCCAGTTCACCTATTTCCAGCAGGTCGGCGGCATCGATTGCCGGCCCATCACCGGCGAGATCACATACGGGCTCGAACGCCTCGCGATGTACCTGCAGGGCGTGGACAACATCTACAACCTGACCTGGACCGACGGGCTCACCTACGGCGACGTCTACAAGCAGAACGAGGTCGAGCAGTCGACCTACAACTTCGAGCAGAGCGACGCCGACTTCCTCTTCGTCGCCTTTGCCGCGCATGAAAAGCAGGCCAAGCACCTGATGGAAGAAAGGCTCGCGCTGCCGGCCTACGAGCAGGTGCTCAAGGCGGCACACAGTTTCAACCTGCTGGACGCGCGCGGCGCGATCAGCGTGACCGAACGCGCGGCCTACATCGGCCGCATCCGCAATCTCGCGCGCAGCGTCGCGCAGAGCTACTACGATAGCCGCGAGCGGCTCGGGTTTCCCATGGCGCCGCGCGAGTGGGTCGCACAGATCTCGAAGAAGGCGGCCTGAGCGATGACCATCAAGAACAACCTGCTCGTCGAACTCTTCGTCGAGGAACTCCCGCCCAAGGCGCTCAAGAAGCTGGGCGATGCCTTTGCCTCGGTGTTGCGCGATCAACTCGTCGCCGCGGGCCTGGCGGACGCCGGCTCGGTGCTCACGCCTTACGCATCGCCGCGGCGGCTTGCCGCGCATCTGACGAACGTGTTCTCGCAGGCTGCCGACAAGGCGGTCTCGCAGAAGCTCATGCCGGTGGCGGTCGGTCTCGATGCCGGGGCCAAGCCGACGCCGGCGCTGCTGAAGCGGCTTGCAGCGCTCGGTGCCGACGCGAGTGCGGTGCCCGAGTTGCGGCGCGCGATGGACGGCAAGGCCGAGGCGCTCTTCTTCGAAAGCACCGCCAAGGGCGCGACCCTCGCCGAAGGCCTGCAGAAGGCGCTCGCCGAAGCCATCGCCAAGCTGCCGATTCCGAAGGTCATGAGCTATCAGCTCGAAACCGGCTGCGAACTCCCCGGCTGGACCAGCGTGAGCTTCGTGCGTCCGGCGCACGGTCTGGTGGCATTGCACGGCGATGCGGTCGTGCCGGTCGAGGCGCTGGGGCTGAAGGCCGGGCGCGAGACGCACGGCCACCGTTTCGAAGCGACCGTCGATCCGATCGCCCTGCGCGACGCCAACAGCTATGCCGAGCAGTTGATGGAAGGCGGGGCGGTCATCCCCGGCTTCGAGGCGCGCCGCTTCGAGATCGCACGTCAACTCGCCGAAGCGGCCGTGAAGGTCGGCGGCGGCACACAGCCGATTCATGACGACGCGCTGCTCGATGAAGTCACGGCATTGGTCGAGCGGCCGAATATACTGGTGTGCGAATTCGAGCGCGAGTTCCTCGACGTGCCGCAGGAATGCCTCATCCTCACGATGAAGGCCAACCAGAAGTACTTTCCGCTGCTCGATGCTGCCGGCCGCCTGACGAACAAGTTCCTCGTCGTCAGCAACATCCGCCCCGAAGATCCGAGCGCAGTCATCGGAGGCAACGAGCGCGTGGTGCGCCCGCGGCTGGCCGACGCCAAGTTCTTCTATGACCAGGACCGCAAGAAGTCGCTGGCTTCACGCGTCGAGTCGCTCGGCAAGGTGGTCTATCACAACAAGCTCGGCACGCAGGGAGAGCGGGTGCGGCGCGTGATGGCGATCGCGCGCCTCATTGGCGAGCAGTTGGGCGCCGCTTCCGGCGATGCCAAGCTGGCCGCACATGCCGTGCAGGCGGCGCAACTCGCCAAGGCCGACCTGGTGACCGATATGGTCGGCGAATTCCCCGAGCTGCAAGGCACGATGGGCCGCTACTACGCGCTCCACGATGGCCTGGACGCGACCGTCGCCGACGCGATCGAAGACCACTACAAGCCGCGTTTCGCCGGCGACTCGTTGCCGCGCGACACGGTCGGCGTCGCCGTCGCGCTGGCGGACAAGCTCGAAACGCTGGTCGGCATGTTCGGCATCGGCAGTCTGCCCACCGGCGACCGCGATCCTTTTGCGCTGCGCCGCCATGCCCTGGGCGTCGTCCGGATGCTGATCGAGCGTTCGCTTCCGCTGCGGTTCCATGAGCTCACGCGCCAGGCTTTCGGCGTCTTCGCGCCCGGCGTCCTGGAAGACCGGAGCGTCGAGCTCGACGAGTTCCTGATCGAACGGCTGAAGAGCTATTTCAAGGACGAAGGCTACTCGGCGGTGGAGATCGACGCCGCGGTCAACGTGCGTGAGCTGGGTGCGTGGGCGACCATTCCGAAGCGGCTCGATGCCGTTCGTGCCTTCGCGTCCTTGCCCGAAGCGCCCGCATTGGCCGCTGCCAACAAGCGCATCGGCAACATCCTCAAGAAGTCGCCCGAAGCCGATGCCCACGTGAGCGAACTGCTCCTGCAGGAGACCGCCGAAAAGGCGTTGCACGCTGCAATGCAGCGCGTGGTGCCGACGGCCAACGCACAGTTCGACCAGGGCGACTACACCGCTTCGCTGCAGACCCTGGCCGCGCTGCGCGATCCAGTAGACGCCTTCTTCGATGGCGTGATGGTGAATGCCGAAGAATCCGACCTGCGGCTCAACCGCCTCGGGCTCCTCATGCTGCTGCATCGCTCTATGAACCGCGTGGCACAACTCGAGAGGCTTGCGGCCTGAAGTCCTGAAGTACCGAAGGGCTGAACATCATGAAACTCGTCATCCTCGATCGAAACGGCAGCCTCAACGAGCATCGCGAGGACTTCGTGAAGAGCGATCTCGAGTGGACGCCGCTGCCTGGCGCGCTCGAAGCCGTCGCGAGGCTCAACCACGCGGGTTGGCACGTCGTGATCGCGTCGAACCAATCGGGTCTCGGGCGCGGGCTGTTCGATGTCGTGTCGCTCAACGCGATGCATGCCAAGATGCACAAGATGCTCGCCGCCGTCGGAGGCCGCGTGGACGCAGTGTTCTATTGCCCGCACAGTCCTGACGAGAACTGCGGTTGCCGCAAGCCCAAGCCCGGGCTCTTTCAGCAGATCGGCGAGCGCTACGGCGTCGACTTGAGCCAGGTCCCGACCGCTGGCGACAGCTTGCGCGACCTGCAGGCCGGCGCGGCGGCAGGGTGCGAACCGCACCTGCTGCTGACCGGCATGGGCGCCGCCTGCCGCGGCGTGCCGCTGCCACCTGAATATCCACCCAACACCCGCGTCCATGAAGATCTCCCGGCCTTCGTCGATTTCCTTCTGGACCGCGAAGAAAAAGCCGCCTTGAAGCTGGCCATCTGATGTATCTGATCCGATCCGTGATCCACGCCCTGTGGATGCTAGTCACCGTGATTCCGTGGGGAATCATCATGTGCGTCAGCTCGCTCTGGAAGCGCGGCATTCCGCTGTACTGGATGGCCGTGCGCTGGCTCAGTTGGGCCATCGGCGGCGCGCGCGTGTTGCTCGGTATTCGCACCCGCGTGACCGGCATGGAAAACCTGCCGACCGATCAGCTCGCCGGCGCCGTGCTCCTGGTCAAGCACCAGTCGACCTACGAGACCTTCCTGATGCCCACGCTGATGCCGCACCCGCTGGCTTTCGTATTCAAGAAAGAGCTGATTTACGTGCCCTTCTTCGGCTGGGCCATGGCGCGTCTGGACATGATCCATATCGATCGAAGCCAACGCACGCAGGCCTTCAACAAGGTCGTCGCGCAGGGCCGCAAGCTGCTCGAGCAAGGCATCTGGATCATCATGTTCCCCGAAGGGACGCGCATTCCGCGCGGCCAGAAGGGCAACTACAAGACCGGCGGCACGCGGCTGGCCTGCGAGACCGGCGTGCCGGTGATCCCCGTCGCGGTGACCTCGGCCAAGGTCTGGCCGCGCAAGGCTTTCATCAAGCGGCCGGGCGTGGTCGACGTGTCGATCGGCCCGGCCATATCGAGCATCGGGCGCCGTCCTGAAGAATTGATGCGCGAGGTTGAAGCGTGGATCGAAGGCGAAATGCGCCGGCTCGATCCGGAGGCCTATGCCGTCGCAGCAGTGGTGGCACCCACTTCCACCACCGCCTGATCCTGGCCGACCGGACATGCGCGCTCTCTTGCAGTTCACGCTGGATCTGTTCGATGTTCCTGCAGTCGATGCGCCGGTGTCGGGCCCTCATCGGCCTGCTGTTCCCCTGGGCGATGCGCTGAGCCCGGCCCGCTTCATCCATCCACGCGCCTCGCGCGAACTGCTTCTTGGCAATGCGCGCGTGGCGTTCGAGTTCACTCGCGGCAAGCGACGCACCATTGGGTTCGTGGTGGGCGCCGAGGGCTTGTCGGTTCGCGCACCGCGCTGGGTGGCTTTGCGCGATGTCGACGCCGCGGTCGTCGAGAAGTCAGACTGGATCCTGCGCAAGCTGGCCGAGACCCAGCAGCGGCAGGAGCGCCTCGAAGCGGCGCGGATCGAGTGGAAAGACGGCGTTTCCTTTCCTTTTCTCGGCGAGCAGGTCGTGGTGCGGCTCGACCCGCATCATGCGTTCGATGGCGTTGGCGCGGTGCTCGATGCGTCGGCGGATCACGGGCCTCGCACCCTGCGCGTATCGCTCGCGAACAACGCGACGCCTGCGCAAATTCGCGATGCGGCGCAAGCGTGGCTGATGCGACAGGCGCGGCGCATCTTCATTGAGCGGCTCGACCATTTCGCACCTCAGCTGGGTGTGCGATGGAACAAGCTCTCGTTATCGAATGCCTCCACCCGTTGGGGCAGCGCCAGTGCCGATGGCGCCATCCGGCTCCACTGGCGGCTCGTGCACTTCAGGATGCCGGTCATCGACTACGTGGTCGCGCACGAGCTGAGCCATCTGCGCGTGATGGACCACAGCCCGCGTTTCTGGGAAACCGTCGAAACCGTGGTGCCCGACTATGAGGTGCTGCGCAGGCAGCTCAAGGAAGAGCCGGTCCCGCGCTGGTGAATGCGCTTCAAATGGATTGAGCCGGCACGCGTTCCGTGGCGAGCAGTGCCATGGTCGCCTTGGCGGTCTGCGTTCGGCGCTCGAACTCTGAGTTCAGCAAAGCCACGAGAGCTTTCACTTCGAGGTGGCGAACGTGGCTCTCGTCGCTGCGTGAGCCTTGCGCCTGAAGCAACAGGTCGTGGACGCATGCAGCGGCGCAATAGGCTTCCCTCAATGCGGCGAGCTCGGAGGTGGCCTGCTTGGATAGCGCGGCGAGATGGTCTCTGGTCTTTGGGAGCGGGTTATCGCCGCCGTGGGAAACGTTTGGGTGGCGCGCGGGCGCGCAAGTAGGGTGGACCATGAATGGCCTCCAAGGATTGCGGTTTGCTACAACCGCCGCCCTCGCTGTCAAACGATGGCGGCGACTCGAACGGGTTGACAGACCGGGCAATCCAAGGAAAACCGGCGAGCCTCGCGGCTCCCCGCTCGAGCCGCCAAAACTGGTGGCGCAACAGCGAAGCCGCAGACTCTGTACGGGATGACTGCGGCTTGCGTTCTCAGATTGCTTCGGGCTGTCAAACCCGATCACGCCTTTTTTTGACGTGATGGGCGGAGTATAGCGAGGGGGTGAGGCGCAAGAGAACCACGTGATCGGTGGTTTGCGGCGCATCCACCGGTCATTCGATAGCAGGTGTGCAGTGCGGATTCAACCGGTCGATGCAACACACTAGGAACTGCGTAGGCAGAAGGAGTGTTGCCGATGAAGCGAAGACCTCGGATCTACTACACCGACAGCCAGAAAGCTCTGATGTGGGAGCGCTGGAAGCAAGGTGAGACCCTCCACCAGA
>NZ_JBFTIJ010000028.1:0-10432 GCF_056394705.1 Variovorax sp. 10N420
GTGCCGTGTTCGGTGGCCTGCGTGCCCAGGACCAGGGTGTCGGCGGTGAGGCTCAACTTGCCAGGCGTGTTCACCGTGGTGCCGGCCATCGCGAGCGTGTCCTCCGCCGTGATGTTCACGTTGGCGCCGTTGAGCGTGGTGCGCGCCAGGGAGGTGTCGGTGATTCCTGCCTCTTGCGTCTTCTTGGCATTGAAGCCCGTGCTCGGATCGCGGTACCAAGTCTCGCTGCCCAGGTTCAGGTCATTGCTCTTGTGGGCGATCGCGAGCGACTGGCCATCGACTGCCGCGTGGATGTCGACGTTGCCCCCGTGGATGGTGATGTCCTTGGCGGCATCGACCTGCACGCCCTGCAGCGTGACGGTGCCTCCTCCTTGAAGCAAGACACCGCCCTGGCTGCTCTGGATGGTGCTGGCCGATGCGGTGTTGCTGGAGACCTCGATGCCGGTGCCGGATCCTTTTTTGACCGGGCCGACGATGGGCAGGCTTCCGCCGCCAAAGCCGATGCCCCGGGTCTGGGTGTCGGTCTCCAGACTGGCGCTGGAGGTATTGCGGCCCTCGTAGACCGTGAGGTTGCGTCCGGCGTCCACCAGCACGCCATTGGTGCCGCTGATGTGCGACCCCTCGATGGTGATGTCGTTGTTGGCCGTCATCGCCACAGTGCCGCCCGAGAAGCTGCTGCCCACGCTGGTGGTGCTTTCCGCGCTGCTGTTCGTGGTCGTGGTGGAGCTTTTGAAGGTCCCCTTGCTCGTCGTCTGCTTGCCCTGGATCTCCAGTTGCGTGGTCTGTCCGGCGCCGATGTTGATGTCGCGGTCCGCATGCACCAGGAGCAGGCCGTCTCCGCTGGAGACGGTGGCTTGGCGGGCGTTGATGTCGCGGGCCTGTGATGGCGAGGTGCGATCGACTCTCAGTGATAGCTCACCAGATTGATCTCACGCTTTTTGCCGAGACGGCGGCATGTTTTATTGAGGGCGCGCGCAGTTCGGCGCGTCGTGGGTCTCAACCGGCGAACCATCTGCTGCCTTGATTGAGAGTTCACAGGTCGGACCGACCCCGGAGAGGCGCACGAGATACGTTGCCCCCGCCTGCGGAATCATCGTCTTTGCAGCCCAGGGGCAACTGCCGCCGGGGAAGACGAGGTTCGTCTTGCTCAGGTAGTCGAAGCCGGAGGTGGAATAGCGCACCCACTGGCCCGCGATCAGGACGGGCTTTCCAGCTGGGGCGACGAATTTCCAAGGACCCGGCGCATCGGGTCGACGGAAGAATGAGTTCATGGCTTGCAAGTACGCGACGCGCTGGGTGCCCACGCAGTCATCGTCAGGGGCGGCGTCGAGCTTGGCCTTGAACTGGGTGCTCGTGCCGAACTGGGACTCGAGGAAGAACTCAGGATCGCCGGCTTGTCCGATGTGGTTGTATTCGGGCTTTGGATAGCCAGCGCCGTCGTAGGCGCAAGCTGCAAGAGAAAATGTCGCAACTACCGCCAAAAATCTTTGCATCAAATTGATCCCCGCGCGAGATCATGGCAGTCCTGCCTGCCACTCATCGATAAAAATCTTTTCAGAAAAGAAAATCCTAAGTTGTTCGATGTCACGCTCCAAGATTCCATTGTAATGTGCATAGTTTTCAGTTAGTTCAGAATACCCGATGATGGCGGTGACATCAAATTGAGTCAGTAGCTCCGAAAAATTTTTGTCATTAGCTGTAGATAGAAAACGCCAACTTGGAAGGCGATCGTCTAACGTCGAACAATCGAGAGGGAAACCAAGTAGGTCCACCGCAATCTCCGATCGACATGAGGAATTCAACCCCAGTCTTGGAGAACATGAGCCCGTATACCGTACTAATCTCCCCGATTCTCAATTGAGTAAATTCGACGAGATCGGTCTCTCCTTTTCGCAATGCGTTTGAGGGGAGATTGCGCCCCGAATTAAATTTGCAAAAAACTCGCATAAGTTGGTCTTTATTTGAAGTTGAAATCGTCTGTCGCGTTCGTGATGGTATTTCTCACGTAATGAACTTCGATGCCATTAATATTTTGGCTCATTTTCATCTACCCATCGGATGCCGGCCAGCGTGGATCAGTCATGGCAATTCGAAGGACTTGATCGGCAGCGGGGTTGGACATGGCCTGCTCTAGCGCGAACTGCTCACGCAAATTGTTGGCAACAGAACGACCGGTGGATCCCAGCCCTAGCGGTTTTGCCGCCCGACCGGCGTCAAGCGCAAGTTGCTCCGCCGTCTTGACCACAGGGGCGGCGTCGAGCTTGGTCTTGAATTGGGTGCTCGTGCCGAACTGAGACTCGAGGATGAACTCGGGATCGCCGGCTTGTCCGATGTGGTTGTACTCGGGCTTTGGGTAGCCGGCACCGTCGTAGGCCACGATTCCACCGGGTCGAACCAGATCGCAAATCTGTCAGGCTCTCCAAATAGCATTTATTTTCCTTTAAATCCAAGCTGACACTTCACATCGATCGGAATTGTCGAGAGGTTTAGCGGTTTTGATCTATCCGAGAAGTGGGCACCCAGGGCTCTTCGCCGTGTCCGGCGACATGTCGGTCATGCTGTAGCCGAACAGGCCGCTGTTTCGCAGCGCCTGTTGCTCAGTAGCGTATTCCGCCCCGTGGCTGTGGGACATCAAGGCGTCCGCACATTCAGGGGCATCGGAGTCCATGCCGTAGGCGAGACCCTGTGCTTAGAGCTTGGCGCCCTGCATGTTGGTGTCGGTCCGGCGCGCGGTGATGTATTCCAAATTGCTGGGAATGGCTGTGGAATCCTGCATCCACTTTTATGCGCATTTCTCCAGCTCGGATTTGGCAACCCCAAGAATTTTCACAAATTCAGAAAGATTGAACTTCATCTTTACGCTTTCCGGTAGGATATAAATATCCGAAAGGAACTCTATTCCCATTTTATCATTCCCACCCTCTTTGTCCAGAATGCAGAGTCTTTGGCCTTTAAAGATCACCTCCGCCATCAAATGCTGTCGATTTACATCGCTAACAAAGTCTATTTCAAATTCACTCATTCACTTCACCTTATTTTTTGGATCCAAGAATCCAGAGAGAGAGATCCATCTGAATTAGCGACCGCGCCTGCGCCACCGCTCATGTTGGGCCCGTTGCCGCCAAGGTGGTCCGATGGAAGTTCCGATGGGTTGAGCGATGCGACTGTATTCTTGAAATCCTCCTTCGCTGCATCGTTCAGCCCCACAGCGCCTCCGGCGACACTCGCCACTGATCGAGAAGTGGCTATCCGAGGCTCTTCGCTGTGTCCAGCCACATGTCGGTCACGCTGAACCCGAACATGCCAGTGAGCGGCACTTGCTTAAATCTCCGATATCAAAATGGGATCTGAAAGTGCATTAATATTTTTTACATCGATCCATTTTTCGCTGTCTCTCCTAACATGGAACCTAAAACTACAAGAGAGTCCAAATTCCCCATCGTCGATCCCAATAATCGCCACGCATCTCTCCTTGAAACTGGCTTTCCATTTATTTTCGAAGACGTTTAAAAAGGCTAGTGCATTCTCCAGAGTCTCATCTTCACAGTAGTCCTCGATGTGAATTTTATTGACGGCGCTTTCATACCCCGATGCATCGAGGTAGTGTTTTTTTATGAAATCCTCGTTCGGCAACGCCCCATCTCGGAACAGAGATTTCCAAAAAATAAATCCCCTTGCGCAGATAAAGCCATTTTGAATCAATTCATTTAACCCAGAACTCAAAAACGGCGATTCTGAAATTTTCTCCAAGCGCCTTTGCATTGACTCATTCATTACTCTCATTTTAGCTCTCCAAGATATTGAATCAACCCTCTTTCAATGGCCTTCTGAAACTGGGAATTGTTTAGCAAATTCTGAACTGACTTTGGCGCTAGGTCGCCGCTTTTTTGATCGTAGAAAGTCTTGAGGGCGGGATCGTAGTAGTATTTATTTCCCGCGTTGTCTTGGTAATGTATTTGCCCGGGTCGCTGCCCAGGATTGGGATTTTCAACATCGATTCGCTCTTTTCCATCTCCGCGCCAAATTGTCTTGCTCGAAAACTGCGCGCCATTTGCGCCCAGCATATTCGTTTGTTCATTTTTCGCATTGGATGGTTGGCCATCCGTCGCCAACGTTGAGTTGTCCGGCACGTACCCCGGCGAGCCGATAGGCGCCACCACGGGCGGCGTCATCACACAGCCTGCTGGCGTACAGACGACTGTCGGCGGCGTCACCACCGCACCGGCGCCACCGCTCATGTTCGGCCCGTCGCTACCAGGATGGTCCGGTGGAAGTTCTGGTGGGTTGAGCGATGCCACCGTGTTCTTGAAATCCTCCTTCACCGCATCCTTCAGCCCCACAGCGCCTCGAGCGGCACTCTGCAACTGATCGAGAAGTGGGTATCCGAGGCTCTTCGCCGTGTCCAGCGACATGTCGGTCATGCTGTAGCCGAACATGCCGCTGTTGCGCAACGCCCGCTGCTCAGAGGCGTAGTCTGCCCCACGGTTCTGGGACATCATGGCATCCGCATACCCTGGCGCGCTCGGGTCAATGCCATAGGCGCAGTGCACCAAGGCACACGCGGCATCAGCCAAGCGTTGCTGCTCCTCGGGCGATTTGCCATCCTGCATTTGGGCTAAACGCGCTTTCTCATCGTTGTGCAGCAAGCGGTTGTTGGTCGTGGCGTTGGTCGCCACCATTGAGCCGAGCCCGGCATCACCCGTGGCCGCGCCAACTCCGGCCCCCAGCATGGTCGACCCGGCAGTCAGGAGCGCATTGAACTCCGCATTGGGCGTGCCGTCGGGGTTGTAGCGGTTGATGCCCTGGCTCTTGAGATAGTCCTCCATCACCGGCAGCAGTGCCTCATTGACGGCCCCGGCCGCCGCGCCTGCGAGCGCGCTACCGTCGCCAATCCTCGCCTGCACGATCCCCGCGAGCCCATGCAGCGCGATCTTCTCTGCGCTGCCTTCGGGCCAACCACGTTCGGCGGCCACGTCCCCGATCACGTTGTCCACGACGCTTCCCACGAGCTGCGCAGCACGCTGGCGGTCAGCCGCCTGCTGCTGCAACTTCGGAATCTCCTGGGCCTGCTGCAAGGTCAGCGTATTGATGAGCGCGCCGTTGGCCGTTTCCGCGTCCCTGGAAGTGAGCGTCGCGACGTTGGCCGCGCTCTGGTCATCGATCTCCTTGTTCCCAGTCCCGGTGATCTTGATGTTGCCTGGACTGATGACGCTCGACGTCTTGCCCGACTGATCGTTGTCCGCAGGCAGGCCACCGCCTCCATTGAGGTTGCCCAATACCGTGTTGGACGCACTGCGCGCGGCGTTGCTCGCGAGGCTGGTGCCCTGCGTATAGCCGTTGGCTCCCGAGCTGTAGCTCAGGCTGAGCGAATCACTGCTCGAATTCGTGCTCTGACGGTTTTCCAGATCGCTGAAGGTCAGGCTGCCGGTGGCGAGGTTGTTCTTGTCCTCCGTCGCCGTACTCGTGATCGCGCCACCCTTGAGGTCGGTGTTGCCGTTGACGTCGATGTCGTAGCCGCCGCTGCCTGCGGCGATGCCACTCTGGCCCGTGGCACTCTGGTAGTTGTGGTCGACCTTCTGGCGCGAGGCGTTGGCGGTGCCGGTGACGAATTCGCCATAGCAGATGGGCGGCACGCAGATGCTCACGTCCAGGCCGCTGCTGGTCTGCTTGCTCGCGTAGTTCGTCTGGTCCTGCAGCGTCTCAATGTTCAGGTTGCCGCCGACGTCCATCTGGACGCTGTCGCCGGCCAGTTGCGCACCGATGAGATTGGTGTCATTGCCGCTCTTGGTCTTGAGAGTGTCAGTGGCGGTGACCAGGGTGTTGTCGTAGTGGACCTCGTTGCCGGTGGCCTTGCCCTGGTTGCTGCCGATGTTGCCCTGGAAGCTGATGCCGTTTTGCGAGCCGAAGCCGAAGGTGGCGCCGCCTCCCATCGTACGGCCGCTGCTATTGCTGACGGTTGCGGCCGTGTTCGCGGCCGCGATCAGGTTGATGTCGCGCTTCGCGTCCAGGCTGATGTTCTGTGCCTGGAGCTTGGCGCCCTGCATGTTGATATCGGTCTCGCGCGCCGTGATCTCGATGCTGCCGGCCTGGATGTTGGTACCGCGCTGCTCGGTGTAGGTCTCGGCGGTGGTCGAACGCTGGTTGCTGCGCTGCTCGCTGACGCTCACACCGAACGCAGAGCCGGCGGGATCCCCGCCGGTGCCCGCCGCGCCCAGTCCCTGAACGCCGTTCTGCAATGCGCCGCTGGTCGCGAGCTTGTAAGCGTCGTAGCCGGCCTTGAGCTGGAGCGCACCCTTCAGGCGGCTGTCCTCGGTGTGCTTCGACTCCTCGGCCATGTCGTAGGCGCGCGTGACGACGCTGCCCACGTAGCCGGTCAACTGCGCACCGATCGTGTGGCTCTTGGACTCGGCGCTGTGGGTGCTGCTGCCGGTTGACGTGGCCGCGTTCAGGCTCACGGCGTTCCCGGACAGCGCGACCTTGTTCTGGGCCAGGAGATCGGCGCCCTCGGTGGTGATGTTGCCCTGGCCCGTTCCAGCGTACTTGCTGTCGAGGCCTGCCACCATGGTCAGGTTGCCGCCGTTGGCGCTCAGCAGGCTGGTGACGGCGGTGCTCGAATGGCCAGTGCCGTTCTCGCTGCCACTCACATTCGAATATGCAGTTTGCCGAGGCGCGAGACCGGGCATGGCACCGTAGGTCTTGCCGCGCTGACTGCCCGCGGTGCCGGAGTCCTGCGTGTCCTGGGCCGAGAGGATGTCGATGTTGCGCCCGGCGGTGACCGTGATGTTCTTGTCGGCAAGCACGTTGCTGGCGATGACCTGCACGTCTCGGCCGGCATCGACGCTCACATTGGCGCCGCTCACGGTGCTGCCCACCTGTGTGGTGCTGCTGCCGGCTTCGGCGTGATTGGCAGAGCCGCTGCTGTAGCTCAGGCGGCTTTTGAAGCTCGCGGAGATGCCTTTCTGGCTGGAAGCCGAGTAGCTGCCGCCGCTGGCCTGGTCCTGAGCGCTTTCGACGCGAACATCACGCCCGGCGCTCAAGGACAACTGGTCCTGCGCAGTGACGTTGCTGCCACGAATCGCGATGTCGTTTCCGGCGGAGACCAGCACATCGGCGCCGCTGAAGCTGCTGCCCGCCGAGGTGTTGGTCGATTCCGAGCTGAGCTGTGTCGAAGTCGACTTGGAGAAGGTGGACTTGTTCTCCTTGTAGGACGCGGTGGCTGTCGAAGAGGTCGCGCGGCCCTCTGAGATATTGACGTCGTGGTCTGCGATGACAGCCAGCGTTCCCTGCGCGGCCACGCCCGCTGCCCTTGCGTTGATGTCGTTGCCCGCGCTCAGCGTGACGTTGCCGCCGCCCACGATCTGGCTGCCGATGTCCTGCGATTGCGATTCGGAGTGGAAATTGCGGCTGTCGGTGACCGAGGTGCGCGAACTGGCTTCGGTGACCGTACCAAGATTGATGTCATGTCCCGCGTTGATGAGTGTGCGGCTGCCCGCGCCCGTGTTGGCAACGATCGCACCGACCACATTGATGTCGTTGCCGGCGCTGGCGACCAGGACACCGTTCGGATTGGAGACATAAAGGCCCGCAATGCGATCGATTGCGGTGGCGCTTGACTGCGTACTCTGCGCGCTACTCGTTGTCGTCACGACATTGACGTCGCGCCCGGCTGTCGCCACCAGCGAATCACGCGCATCGACCGTCCCGCCGATGACGTTGATATCGCCCCTGGCATCCAGCGCCACATTGCCCCCCGAGATGCGCCCACCCAGGTTATCGATGTTGTCCGCCGTGATGGACACGAGCGAGCGGCCGGCCACGGTGCCGCTGTTGGTGAAGTCGCCTTCGCCCGCCTTGTTCTTGATGCTCAGGCGATCAGCCGCCAGCAGCGCGCCGGAGCCGTCGATGTCCCCGGGCTGCACGCGCACATACACCTGGGGCACGAGCACCTGCTGGGTGCTGCCATCGGCAAGGGTCACGGTCTGCTCGACGAGCCAGACGATGTCGCTCGTGAGCTGGGCCATCTGCGCGGCAGTCAGGGCGATGCCGGGGGTCAATCCATACTGCTTGGCGAAGGTCACGCCCGCATTCATGAGCGCGGTGTACTCGTCCTGGTCGCTGGTGTAGCCGTCCAGGTAGCGGTAGCCGGTGAGCTGGGCGATCTGCTCGCGAATGAGTTGCTGCTCATAGAAGCCATCGCCCAGGCGCTTTTGCACTGTGTCGGGATTGAAGCCCAGGGCGTTGAGCAGGTAGTCGCTGCTGAGCCATTGGCGATAGTCGGCGAAGCGCGGATCGGTCTCGATCAGGTAATGGGCGGTCGCGCCCGGCTGGGTGCGAAACAGGCTCGCTGTGGGCAAGCGGGTCTCGGGCGTGCTGGTGCGAACGACCATCGGGATGCTGCGCGAGCTGGCCGACTGGCCCGACGGTCCCGTGCGTTCGCGCAAATCTGGGGTAGCGCGCTACAGAAAGCTCACATTCATAGTGAACTTCCAATAAGTCCTTGGGTGTGCCCCAATCTACAGATCTGCTGCCGCGAGTTCCTTGCGAATCCGCACGTCTTCAACGTTGCCATCAGGCCAGACCCACCGCTTCCAGTTAGTGATCAGCCAATCTTTGGATATTCCCGTCCCATCTAAAACCGCGTCGGGTGGAAATTCAACGTAAGGATTGATTCCAGCACAGTAGCCCGTAATTGTCATGAGAGCGACCGAAGCTAGTCGGCGTCCACCATCCGGCAGCCCACAAACCATCATGACTACTTCAGACTCAAAAGGTGAGTGAGAAGGAAACTTCAATAGATAGCCTCGGTGTAGTGCAGGATTCTCGCTGTCCACCAGCTTTTCCCAGTCCATCATTTCACCCTCAAGTCGTGACCGCCGGATGCATCGGCAATTTTTTGCGGCGCTAGATCAATCAACCTAAACTGCCCTTCGTGCGCCCCTGATTTTGGATTGATTTTTTCCCAGGCTCCATGCTGGGTATCTAAGGAATATAGATCGCCGGACGGCGTGCGATACACGTCGCGATCATTCATTCGGCTCAAGCGCGAGTCCTTGGTCCAGTCATTCGCAGCCACAACATCCTTCACTTCTTGTTTAATTATTGCAACTCGCTCTCCCACAGGCAGTTTTGCAATGTCCTTTTCAAACTGCTCCGCCTTTGCAGCTAACTGACCGGCGCTGCCGGCGAGCTTCGTCTCGGCCGTTACTACCTTGACAGCATCCTCAACCTTTGCCCCGGCCTTGACTAGTGTGCCTACTTTACTAACTGCTTTGCCGCCACCGGGCAAAACGTCCAGCACGCTCGTCGGAAACAAGGCCTCGTTGGCCGCGTACATGACGCCCAGCGTGGCTATCTCGATCTCGGTCAGGCCACCTCGTGCACCGGCCGCGTCGAGATACTCGCGAATTAGTTGCTGCTTTTCGACGAGTGGCTTGATCTCAATCGCCTTGAGCGCGTCTTGCAGCTTGCCGAGCGCTTTCTCTGCATAGTGCTTCAGGCCATTGTTCGCGGCGGCATTCGCGGCGGCGTCGGCCGCCTGGCTGATCTGGTCCGCGTCCAGGCCGGCGATTGCACCGCCGATGCCCCCGAGCATCGCGGCGAGTTGAGTGGCATCGAATTTCGGCTTGCCGTTCTCGTCGAATCCGAACGCCTCTGCGCTGATCTCGCCGATGACCGCTCCGATCGCGCCCGCGCCGCAACTGCCGTTTGTGCGGGCAGCTCCGACGGCACACCCGGCCAGCGCATGCGCCACCTTGTTGCTGAAGTCGTCGAGATTCAAGTCCCCGATAGCGGAAGCCCCTTGCGCCGCGATGGTGTTCAGCAATGCGCTCTTCAGGCCCTGCTTCAGATTCTCCTCAAAGCTGCCGCCGTTGATCGCCGTGCTGATCACCGCCGTTGCTGCGCTGGCCGTGAGGTTTTGGCCGAGTTGCTTCATGAACTCTTGGGCGCCGCTGCCCGCCGTCGGCAAGCCCGTGGGATTCAGGTTCAACCCGCCCAGCACGCCACCCGTGGCAATGGCCGTCAGCAGGTTCTTCACATTCGAACTCGAACCAAGCTCGTCCAGTGCCTTGCCGATGTCTCCTTGGTTGTTGATCAGCGCGACGCTGGCTTGACCGGCCAGAGCGCTCACGCCGGCCGTCACCGCGCCACCCACTACAGCGCCCGTAGTGCCGCCGCCAACGGCGCCGCCTGCTGCGACTCCAGCTCCCTTGGCGGCCCCCCAGGTGAAGTAGCTGACCACCACCGTCACGATGGCAGCGCCTTCAGGCGTCAAACCCTGCTGACTGTAGTTCCAGTCCTTGTGCGCCTCCTCGACCTTCGCCCAGTCGACCTTGCCGCTGAGATTCGGATCGTTCTGAAGCTGCTCTATCCAGCCCATGCCGGGCAGCTGGGCGAGCTGCTCGATGCTGTCCCGCGCGCCCACGCCGGCCTG
>NZ_JBFTIJ010000029.1:0-9888 GCF_056394705.1 Variovorax sp. 10N420
TTCGTGGTCGTGGTGGAGCTTTTGAAGGTCCCCTTGCTCGTCGTCTGCTTGCCCTGGATGTCCAGTTGCGTGGTCTGTCCGGCGCCGATGTTGATGTCGCGGTCCGCATGCACCAGGAGCAGGCCGTCGCCGCTGGAGACGGTGGCTTGCGGGGCATTGATGTCGTTGCCCGCCTTCGGGCTCAGAGAATCACGCGCAGCGACCGTCCCGCCGATGATGTTGATTTCTGCCCGCGCTCCAAGTCCACATTGCCGCCTGCTCAGGTGCTCCGCTAAGAACAGCGCGCGCCCGAGCCGTCGGGGTAATCAAAGTACGCTGTTGTAGTCGTACATGTATTCCTCGTATTCGTCACTTGTCCAAATGTGCCCATCACTGCGGTCGACCCTGATTACGCCTCCGGCCATCTCACTGCCTTTGCGATCCAGCCGAAGGCCGAATTCCCAATATACCGGAGGGCACTCAGTTTTCGATGAGCGCGTCTCGTGAATAAGCCCGCCCGCGTCTTTGGCATAGCCACTCGCTAGCGCGCTGGCAGTTTCTTTCGAAATATTTTTATTTTCCCTATATTCGATAGGAGCACTAAAAGCTAGAACGTGATGAGCTCTCAGGTCTAGAACGACCGACACCATTTTTAATCTATTAACATTTATATTCAAAAAGCCAAAGTAAGATTGTTTTTCGTCAAAGGCAAAGTTTCCATCGAAGATTCGCAAAAACTTTAGTCTTTCCGAAATTGTAGGTCGAGGCAGGTAAAGATCGCAAATTTTCTGCATGGACTCATAGGCTTTCTCGCGCGATGCAATCATTTGATCTTTCACTCGGAGGCCCGGCGTTGACGGTCTTGGCAGGGTTCGAATACTGCGTCAGAGGGTAGAGAGGCGGCGCCGATCGCCAGGGCGCCACTGGGATTGGTGACGTAGATGCGATCGACGCACAATGCACTTCATTCGGCTACGGACCTGCTGCCCCATCGTCGGGAGAGGCTATCAATTCCAGTCGTTGAAGACTAGCTTGAATCTTCTCGCGCTCGAGCAGCGTGGCGCGTCTTCCTTTATCAATGAGTTCGCTGTTGATGGTCTCAAGCTCAACGACGATCGGGAAAATCCTCTCCTCCCAAATCTCCCCTCCCACCACATGCCCGACCGCCTCTACCCGACGAACGAGGGCATTAAGGCTGATCAGCTCGTTTCGATAGTCGGCTACCACTTGCCGGACGAGAGAAAGCTGACGTTCAAGAAATTCGTTCATATGTGGATCATCCGTTAGCGTGTTATGACTGTGATTACCCGGCCACTCGTTGTCAGTAATAACGACCAAGCGACCATCATTGCTCGTGTGCGCGGTACGCGAATCGGGGTACGTTGCGTCAGGCTGTGCCCGTCCGTTCTGAATCGCATCTTCAACCGGAGCTGGCGTCACACCTCGTCCTTGCATTTGATCCAGCGCGTGACCGCTATATTCCCGGCCCCCGATAGCGGCCGGTGCATTTGTGCCCCTGGGGACGTCCATTGGCGCTCCACGTTGCCCGCTCGGAGTGCTTGGGTCCTTTTCACCGCTCGTCGCTTGAGCGACTATATGGAAAATTTCGAAAATCCCCTGCACACTGGGTGGCAGGACGATTCCGTCTAGGACACCAAGCGAAGGCAACGAAGTCCCGGACCCGTACGTATCGGACTGCGCGTTGTAGCCTCCATTTGAGCCTCCGACGTTCCCACCGTCGACCGCTGCACCAGCAGCAAAACCACCGCCAGCGATCGCGCCGGCATTCGGCAGCAGGAACTGGAAGAACACATCCTGCGTGCCTGCGGTACCGTCAGAAGGAGCCCGGTCGTAGCTCTGGCTGTAGGCGTTTTCAATTCGGTCGTAAAACTGCTGCAAGTATTCCAAGGCCGAGCGCTGTTCATCCGTCAATTGCGGGCTTTTCAAGGCGGCATCGAACTGGCTGTTCACAAGCGCTTGCCGAGCTGCTGGAGTCATCGTTGCCGTGTCGGGAGCAGAGGAAGACGCCAAGAGGCTGTTCAACAGGTCTATTACTTTGGTGCCCCATTGCGAGCTCATCTGAATCGCAATCCCAGAGGCGGTAGATGTAATCTGCACTTGCGCCTGCACATCGCGCATCAGCGCATCGACGTTGCTATTCGCGCGGGCCAGGGAATTGGGGCCGTCTCCGGTGCGAATCGTCGTCGTACCCGCGATGCCCGAGATACCCGAAGTGGTCACGCTGGACTGCGTACCACTGGCGCTGCCGTACCCCACGCTGCCGCCAACGCCGGTCCCGACCGCCCCGCCGGCTGCGCCGAACGCAGCGCCGTCGTAGGTCAGTCCGAGACTGCCGCCACTGGCGCTGCCGGCATCGACGTTGATCACGTCTGACGTCGTCAAGCTGCCGGTCTTGAACGAGTTCAGGTTGCTGTCCACGGCCGCGTCCGTGCTCGCAATCGCGCCGCCCGTCAGGTTGGTATTGCCCTTGACGTTGACGTTGACGTCGAAGCCGCCGTCGCCCGCCTGGATGCTGGACTGCTCGGTGACGCTCGCATAGGTGCCGTTGCCGCGCGAGCTTCCACCGCCGACGCTTCCAACGACAGGGGCGCCATAGCAAAGGTACACACAAACGCTCGCATCGAAGCCCGACGAACTCTGATTGCTCCTGTTCGTGCTCGTGTCCTGCAAGCTCGTGATGTCGAGATTCCCACCGACGTTGGCGGTCACCTGGTCACCGGAAACAACTGCTCCCTTCAGAGTGGTGTTGCCCCCGCTATTGATGGTCACGCGGTTATCGGCATCGATATAGGTGTTCACCTGATTCACGTCCGTGCCGCTGCCGCTGCCCCTGGCTTGACTCAGGCTCCCTTCGAAGACCAGACCGTTCTGTGCGCCGTAGCTCAATCCGACGCCCGCGCTCTGGCCGCTGCTTCTGTCGCTGGACGCCCGGTTGATCGTCTCCTGCGCGGACTGCAAGGTGACGGCGTTGTCCGCGTTGAGCGTGACGTTCTTGCCGTCGATGCTGGCCGCCGTCGCGGTGATGTTGCTGTCGCTGCCGCCACCCGTCGCCGTAATGGTCACGTTGCCGGCCCCGGAGATTGTGGAGCCGATGGGGGTGCGAGATGTCCCGAGACTCAGGGAATCGCTTTGAGCGTGGCTCAGGTCCACGCTGACCTTGGCTCCCCCAAAATCACCGCTCGCGATCTGCTGGGCGGCCCCATAGGCTTGAACACCGGCCGTCGCCGCGCCAAGCGCCTGCGCCCGGCTGTCGTTGGTCTCGTCCATCGCGGTGGCCGTGTTGTTGATGCCCTTCAAAGTGTCGTAAAGCGGCACGGTCACGCTACCGCCCACGGCCACCTGATTGGCCTGGGAATGCTGTGCGCGGGCCGCGGTGTCGTAGGCCTCGTTGATCACGACATTGCGCGCTTTGATGTCGATGTTGCCCGCCGTGCCGTCCGCGCCGGCGCCCAGTGCCAGCACATCGCTGGCGGTCTGGGTGTATGTGCCGCCCGCACTCAACGAAACGTTGCCATTCAGGCTCGCGACCTTGCTGCCGACTTGGGTGGTTTCGATTTCAGCGCCCTGATTCGCCGAGGTGGTGTGGCCGATGCTGGGGTTGAACATCGTTCCCACGTTGCCGGACGCATGATAGGAATTGGTGGCGCGGCTGTTGGAGGTTGCCTCGGCGCTCTGGATGGTCAGATCGCCAGCGGCATGAATGCCGATGTCGTTGTCCGCCACCACGGTCGAGCCGGTGACAGTCGTGTTCCGTCCGCTTTGAATGTTGACCGAGCCACCCGAGAGCAAGCTGCCGTTGACGATGGTGCTGACGTTGTCCGCACCCTGTGCGCCGTTGCGATTCGTCAGCAGCGTGGCGGCGACAGAGTCCGGGGCCCCGCCCAAGGTGCCGAGAGCGCCCGGAGCCCCGAACACCTTGGCGATTCCGGTGGGCGAGCGCTGCTCGCTGACAGCCATCGAAGTCGTGCTGGTGCTCTGATCCGAGACGATGTTGACATCGCGCTTGGCGCTGATGTTGAGCTGATCCTGGGCGGCCACGTAGCTGCCCGAGATGGTGGCATCGTTGCCCGCGTCGAGCGCGACGTTCTTGCCGGTGAAACTGCTGCCAATGGCGTTGTCGGTGTGCGATTCAGCTTGCACGCCGTGGGTGGTCTTGCTGAGGAGTGATTTGTCGGTCCATTGCGACGCATAGCTCAAGTCTGAGGTCGCCCGGCCGGCCTCGATCAAAACGTCGTTGTCGGCCTTGACGATCAGATCGCCCGCCGCGCTCACCGAGGCCTGCTTCGCCGTCACATTGTGACCGGCATCAAGAATGACATCGCCTCCGGCGGCGATGACCGAACCGACCTCGTGCGATTCGGATTGCGCGACCGCGGTGGTTCGCGAGCCACTGCTAACGACAGCAGCCGATGATCTGGATTCGGTGACCGTGCCGAGATTGATGTCACGGCCCGCGTTGACGAGGGTCCGACTGCCGTCGCCGGTGTTCGCCAGGATGCCGCCAATCACGTTGACGTCGTTGCCTGCACTCGCCACCAGCGTGCCCCCGGGATTGGTCACGTAAAGACCTGCGATGCGATCCATGACGGTGGAGCTGGTCAGGGCACTCGTCGCAGAGCTGGTCGTGGTGCGCACATTGATGTCGTTGCCCGCCTTCAGGCTCAGAGCATCTCGCGCATCGACCGTCCCGCCAATGACATTGATGTCATTGCGCGCGTCCAGCGCCACATTGCCCCCCGAGATGCGCCCGCCCAGGTTATCGATGTTGTCCGCGGTGATCGACACGAGCGAGCGCCCGGCCACGGTGCCGCTGTTGGTGAAGTCGCCTTCGCCGGCCTTGTTCTTGATGCTCAGGCGGTCGGCCGACAGCAGCGCACCGGAGCCATCGATGTCCCCGGGCTGCACACGCACATACACCTGGGGCACGAGCACCTGCTGGGTGCTGCCATCGGGAAGGGTCACGGTCTGCTCGACGAGCCAGACGATGTCGCTCGTGAGCTGGGCCATCTGCGCGGCAGTCAGGGCGATGCCGGGGGTCAATCCATACTGCTTGGCGAAGGTCACGCCCGCGTTCATGAGCGCGGTGTACTCGTCCTGGTCGCTGGTGTAGCCGTCCAGGTAGCGGTAGCCGGTGAGCTGGGCGATCTGCTCGCGAATGAGTTGCAGCTCATAGAAGCCGTCGCCCAGGCGCTTTTGCACGGTGTCGGGATTGAAGCCCAGGGCGTTCAGCAGGTAGTCGCTGCTGAGCCACTGGCGATAGTCGGCAAAGCGCGGATCGGTCTCGATCAGGTAATGGGCGGTCGCGCCCGGCTGGGTGCGAAACAGGCTGGCTGTCTCGGGATTCTTTCTGCCCGTCGTGATTCCGAAGTCCGCGGCGTGTTTGAACTTCTTGCTAGCTGATTTTGGCTGATAGCCTTTAGATCGCTAGCATGCATGGACTGAACACGCGGGACAAGGCCTTGCTGGCGGCCTGCCAGAAGGCGCAGCGACCCAGCACTACCTCATCGCTATTCACCTTCAACCTTCCTACTGATCTTCTCGGCGAAGTCAGACAGAGAGACGTCCACCGTCTCCTCGGTCTCTTCAAAGTCCTCCGGCTTGTTGTAGTCGTACTGGATCTTGAAGTTTCCGTCAGGCTGGATCGTGAACTCGATCTTCCACAGTCGATGCCCGGTCCGCTCTTTCATTTCGTCACGAAGGAAGAGGGCAGCAGCAGATACTTGCAAGCCGACCTCAAGAGCTGGGAATCGATCGTTTTCTATCAATTCGCCATCGACGACCCGCCAATACGATGACTGCGTCATTTGAGCAAAGACCGAGGTCACCGATCCGCTCGACTGCCATTTTGAAACTCCGCAGTATTCAAGCACCCCGGCTGCAAGTTTTTCATAGGCTTGTTCTAACGAATTCACTCAACCCTCCTATTGGATAAAGATTCTCGGCGGCTGGATTTTGCCGTCGACGGTAGCTGTCACCTGGAAGGCGCTGGGTCGCGCACCCCCTGCCGGTGGATAGATGACGTCGATCTTCACTTCGACGTTCTTGCCCGCGCTTAGGTCTTTCCTAAATTCGTTCTCCATAGCGCGCCAGTCACCCCGATTCAATGTCGATGCTTGTGGAACGATGTTGATTCTGTCACCAGCGCCTCCCAAGCTCGCCGCGATCAGATGCCCGCCATCGTCCTTCGCAACTCCGCACTTTCCAACCGTGCACTGCTGGTACCCGTTCCTATCCATGGCGTCCAAGCTCAGCTTTCCCTCGACTTGATTCACGCGCCCGCTTGCATCGGTGACGTATTTGTGACCGTTCGTCAATTCGTAGGCGGTCTTAGGGGCAAGCTGTCCGTTCAGTGCGGCATCCCAGGAGCCCTTAGACCCTGGAGTCGCCTTAATGACGCTCTCTGCCTCTGCGAGTTTGTTGATCGCCTTAACCGCGTCGCCCGCTTCCGCGGCGATCTTCGCCTCCTTGATCAGCTTTGCGACCCCATCGCCCAGAGGACCCAAGGTGCCGACTGCGGCCAACGTGTAGTCGAAGGGCGTCTGCGCTTCGACAAAGCCCTTGATGTCGCCGATGACCGGGACGAAGTCGAGGATGATCCCGCCCAACTTCGCCGCCATCTGGGCGGCCTGTTCGCTCGTCGCTCCCTTGAACTGGGGCGACGACAACAGCTTGGCTGTGCCGCTGAAATCCGATCCACCCCAGTAGTAGTCCGGCAGCTTTCCAGAAGCGATGAGGTCGTATTGAGTCGCCGCGCCGTCAAGGGCTGCGGCCAGCAAGGTCTTGCACTGAGGTGAGCCCGCTTGGCATGCCGCCAGCAATGCCTTGTCCTGGGTGTTGCTGATCTCCAGGTACCTGGTCCGGAGTTCGCGCTCCTTTTCTGACGGACATCCGTTCTTCTGGCACGCAGCGATCTCGTCCGCCAGTTGCTTCCACTGGTCGTGACTCAGATAGTTGTTCGCCGCCGCATTCGCCCCGGCCTGTCCCGCAAGGTTGATCTGGTTAGCGTCCCCACCAGCGATTGCCGCCGCGATGCTGCTCATCATGTTCGCGAACTGAACGGTGTCGCAGGACTGCTCCCCTTCCGATCAATCTCGTCACCTACCGAGATTCCCCGCTCGACGCCCACCATCTTGTTCAGAAGCGAGAACTTCGCGTAGGCCGAGTTCATTGCCTGCCGGCAGGAAACTGAAGAATTGCAGCACCGATCTTTTGTATGCTTCTTCTACCGAAGTGAATGTTTTCATTGTTCAAATCTCCTTCCGGTCTTAACACCATCGACCACCGCGGTTACAAAGAATTGGGCTGGAGGAACGCTGCCCTCGGGATACCCTCATTGCTAATTTTGGAGGTTTTCGTTGTTAACTTTCTCGGCAAAATCTGTGAGTGACACATCGATTGTTTTGTCAGTTTCCTCGTAGCCCTCCGGCTTGACGTAATCAAAATCCATATTGAACTTACCGTCGGGATATAGGGTGAAGGCAAGACCCCAAATTCTTTGCCCTGTTTTTTCCATAAAATCTGCTCTAACGAAAAGGCAAGCCTCTTGGATCTCAAAAATTGCTCTCCCGATGGCAATGCTCGTTTTTTCATCTCCATTGAATCTGAATGTAGTTATTCCTCCGCAATTCTTATTCAAGATCGGGCAGTCGATTTTGAGCTTGGACCAACCCGGTTGCGCCTTTTCATTTAGTACTCTTGCAATAATTTTGTACGCATCTTCAGCTGAACTAATCATTATTTTCCTCACTGGGTGAAAGGATATTCTTTAATTACGCCGTCGATGTTCGCTTCAACAAAGAACGTGCTGGGGCGAATTCCCCTATCAGAGGGGTATCCGACGTCGATCTTGACGGTCACTGTCTTTCCCGCCTTAATTGCATCTCGGAATTCATTCTCCATCGCTCGCCAGTCGCCCCGATTCAACGTTGAGGGCTGCGGCACGATATTGATCCCGTCTCCAGCGCCGCCTAAGCTTGCTGCGATCAGGTGGCCGCCTTCATCTTTCGCCACACCACTGCACTTTCCTGTCACGCATTGCTGGTAGCCATTTCGATCCATTACTTCGCGAGTCAAAGTGCCTTCCACGGCGTTCACGCGTCCAGAAGCGTCGGTGACATACGTGCTTCCATTGTCAAGCACGTAGGCCGTCTTGGGCATCAACGAGCCCGTGGTGCCCGGGTTGATCGCTGGGTCCCAATTCCCCTTCGCCCCGACAGGCACCTCCACAACGCGATCGACGTCAAGCCGCTTCGCCAGCGCTGCGACTTCCTCGACCCTGTCGCTGACCTTGACGATCGTCTTGATGGTGCCGGCGCCACCGCCGACGGGCGTGTTGAGCAATTGCTCGCCGAGTACGCTCGCCACCTTTGCGCCGTCACCAGCCTCGTATGCACGGGCCAGTTCTTCGCGCTGTGTCGGCGACATGGCGCCGAGAAGCTGCGGCCAATTCTGCGGGTCCTGGACGAAGTCCCAAGCAGCGCCCAGGCCCTGTTCGACCTGCTGCTGCGCCTGCGGGTCACCCAGCACCGCCTCAAATCCTGTGTAGAGGGCCTTGCCTGCTGAATTCGCCGTTTCCCACACGCTGGAGGCAACGCCCTTACCGACGTTCCAGACGGTGTAGTCGCCCATCGTGCTCTGAGCAAGGGCAATGGTTTCGCCGCGCTCGTTGAGGTAAGTCCCGGTTATGCCCAGCACAGGAGCGTTGATGCGGATGTAGTCGGCTGCGGCGTGTCGAACTTCCGCGACGAGCGTTTGACACGACGGCGAAGACTGTCCCTGGCATGCCTTGAAATCAGCATTGCGGCTCGCGTCCAACGTTTCGAGCGTCTTGATCTCGAAGTCACACGCGCTGTCGCATCTCCCAGCGAGACGCTTTTCCTTGAGTTGGTCAAGGCGCGCAGCTTCGTCGTGCTTGAGGTAGTTGTTTGCTGCCGCATTCGCCCCTGCTTGCCCCGCGAGGTTGATCTGGTTCGCGTCGCCGCCAGCGATTGCTGCGGCGATGCTGCTCATCATGTTCGCGAACTGAACGGTGTCGATGTCTCGCCCATAGAGTTCAGCCGACAGTTCTCCGACAACAGCCCCTAAGGCGCCGGCAGCGCAACTGCCGTCCGTCCTTGCAGCGCCAACGGCGCAACCGGCAATCGCGTGCGCGATCCTGTTGGCGATGCCCTTGAATTCGTCGCCGATCCAGGTGGCGCCCGTCGCGGCAGCGGTGTCGAGGACGGCATTGATGATCCCGTCCCTCAATGCGTCTTCCAGGCTGCCGCCATTGATCGCCGTACTGATGACTGCCTTCGCAGCGCCAGCGGTCAGATTCGTGCCCAACTGCTTCATGACGTCGGTTGCACCCGCGCCAGTCGTCGGAAGCCCGGTGGGGTTCAGGTTCAACCCACCCAGCACACCGCCGGTGGCGATGGCCGTCAGCAGGTTCTTCACGTTCGAACTCGATCCAAGCTCGTCCAGTGCCTTGCCGATGTCACCCTGGTTGTTGATCAATGCGACCGCAGCCTGGCCGGCCAGGGCCGAGACACCCGCCGCGACCGCACCGCCGACCGCGCCCGAGATCGTGGCGCCCGTGCCCGTGAGAAACGCTCCGCCGCTCGTGAGTGCTACGCCTTCGCCGGCTCCGGCCGCCGCAGCGTTGCCCGCCGCGGTCCCGGCGCCAGAGGCCGCCCCCCAGGAGAAGTAGCTGACCACCACCGTCACGATGGCAGCGCCTTCAGGCGTCAAACCCTGCTGGCTGTAGTTCCAGTCCTTGTGCGCCTCCTCGACCTTCGCCCAGTCGACCTTGCCGCTGAGATTCGGATCGTTCTGAAGCTGCTCTATCCAGCCCATGCCGGGCAGCTGGGCGAGCTGCTCGATGCTGTCCCGCGCGCCCACGCCGGCCTG
>NZ_JBFTIJ010000030.1:0-5645 GCF_056394705.1 Variovorax sp. 10N420
ACCGTGTCATAATCGAAGGCTCCGCTAAACACGGATCTTGATGTTGCTCTCCGGGGTGGTATTGAGATGAGCGGAGAGGGGGAAGAAAAAAACTTCAAAAGTTTTTCGAATCTTCTGAAAATCGTGTAATAATAGAGGGCTTCGCTGATCGCAGCGAAGTGAAGCGCGAAGCGGGATGCTAAGCGCGGTGATCGTTAAAAACATACAGCCGATAAGCGTGGGCGTTTGAGGCGAATGGCCAAGTTCTTCGGAACGAAGTCTTCGGACTTTAAACGCTCATGAGAATAGAAGTGAAGTTCACTTCAATTCCGTTTTTATGAGTTGCTTGAGAAATCGAGCGAAAAATTCAAGATCGAACTATAGAGTTTGATCCTGGCTCAGATTGAACGCTGGCGGCATGCCTTACACATGCAAGTCGAACGGCAGCACGGGAGCAATCCTGGTGGCGAGTGGCGAACGGGTGAGTAATACATCGGAACGTGCCCAATCGTGGGGGATAACGCAGCGAAAGCTGTGCTAATACCGCATACGATCTACGGATGAAAGCAGGGGACCGCAAGGCCTTGCGCGAATGGAGCGGCCGATGGCAGATTAGGTAGTTGGTGAGGTAAAGGCTCACCAAGCCTTCGATCTGTAGCTGGTCTGAGAGGACGACCAGCCACACTGGGACTGAGACACGGCCCAGACTCCTACGGGAGGCAGCAGTGGGGAATTTTGGACAATGGGCGCAAGCCTGATCCAGCCATGCCGCGTGCAGGATGAAGGCCTTCGGGTTGTAAACTGCTTTTGTACGGAACGAAACGGCCCTTTCTAATAAAGGGGGCTAATGACGGTACCGTAAGAATAAGCACCGGCTAACTACGTGCCAGCAGCCGCGGTAATACGTAGGGTGCAAGCGTTAATCGGAATTACTGGGCGTAAAGCGTGCGCAGGCGGTGATGTAAGACAGTTGTGAAATCCCCGGGCTCAACCTGGGAACTGCATCTGTGACTGCATCGCTGGAGTGCGGCAGAGGGGGATGGAATTCCGCGTGTAGCAGTGAAATGCGTAGATATGCGGAGGAACACCGATGGCGAAGGCAATCCCCTGGGCCTGCACTGACGCTCATGCACGAAAGCGTGGGGAGCAAACAGGATTAGATACCCTGGTAGTCCACGCCCTAAACGATGTCAACTGGTTGTTGGGAATTCACTTTCTCAGTAACGAAGCTAACGCGTGAAGTTGACCGCCTGGGGAGTACGGCCGCAAGGTTGAAACTCAAAGGAATTGACGGGGACCCGCACAAGCGGTGGATGATGTGGTTTAATTCGATGCAACGCGAAAAACCTTACCCACCTTTGACATGTACGGAATTTGCCAGAGATGGCTTAGTGCTCGAAAGAGAACCGTAACACAGGTGCTGCATGGCTGTCGTCAGCTCGTGTCGTGAGATGTTGGGTTAAGTCCCGCAACGAGCGCAACCCTTGTCATTAGTTGCTACATTCAGTTGGGCACTCTAGTGAGACTGCCGGTGACAAACCGGAGGAAGGTGGGGATGACGTCAAGTCCTCATGGCCCTTATAGGTGGGGCTACACACGTCATACAATGGCTGGTACAAAGGGTTGCCAACCCGCGAGGGGGAGCTAATCCCATAAAACCAGTCGTAGTCCGGATCGCAGTCTGCAACTCGACTGCGTGAAGTCGGAATCGCTAGTAATCGTGGATCAGAATGTCACGGTGAATACGTTCCCGGGTCTTGTACACACCGCCCGTCACACCATGGGAGCGGGTTCTGCCAGAAGTAGTTAGCCTAACCGCAAGGAGGGCGATTACCACGGCAGGGTTCGTGACTGGGGTGAAGTCGTAACAAGGTAGCCGTATCGGAAGGTGCGGCTGGATCACCTCCTTTCTGGAAACAAGCCATTTAAATTGAACGCCCACACTTATCGGTTGTTGGATGAAGTCGATTGCATCGACATGGGTCTGTAGCTCAGCTGGTTAGAGCACCGTCTTGATAAGGCGGGGGTCGTTGGTTCGAGCCCAACTAGACCCACCAATTCTTCCAATGGTCATAGGTGTCAATTGTGGACCCTTGGGGGATTAGCTCAGCTGGGAGAGCACCTGCTTTGCAAGCAGGGGGTCGTCGGTTCGATCCCGTCATCCTCCACCACCAACGCGAGCGCCTGTGGGGCGTTCGATACCGAGGCAATCAACACCAAAGCGGCTTTGTGCGCAAGCATGAGGCTTCTTTGTTGTTGATCGGGATCTCCTGATCAATCGGCTGTTCTTTAAAAATTCATAGAGTCGAATCAGCGCTGCTGACGGAAAGAGCTTCATGGCTCACCGTGCCGTCAGCAGCATGAATTTTTGATTGCGTCAAATGAACTTCAATTTCGAGTCAAATCGATTTATGAAGACGGCATAACGCGCCAGGTGAAAGACCTGGTAATTCCTTGATTGACTTTGGTTTCTGTGAAGAAACGTCAAAGTTATAGGGTCAAGTGAATAAGAGCATGTGGTGGATGCCTTGGCGATGATAGGCGACGAAGGACGTGATAGCCTGCGATAAGCTTCGGGGAGCTGGCAAATTAGCTTTGATCCGGAGATTTCCGAATGGGGAAACCCACCGAAAGGTATCGCATACTGAATACATAGGTATGCGAGGCGAACCGGGTGAACTGAAACATCTCAGTAGCTCGAGGAAAAGACATCAACCGAGATTCCGAAAGTAGTGGCGAGCGAAATCGGAGAAGCCTGTTAGTGATAGCACAAGACTTAACAGAACAGCTTGGAAAGGCTGGCCATAGCGGGTGATAGCCCCGTATGTGAAAAGACCTGTGTGGTACTGAGCTAACGAAAAGTAGGGCGGGACACGAGAAATCCTGTCTGAATATGGGGGGACCATCCTCCAAGGCTAAATACTCATCATCGACCGATAGTGAACTAGTACCGTGAGGGAAAGGCGAAAAGAACCCCGGGAGGGGAGTGAAATAGATCCTGAAACCGCATGCTTACAAAAAGTAGGAGCCCGCAAGGGTGACTGCGTACCTTTTGTATAATGGGTCAGCGACTTACATTCAGTGGCAAGGTTAACCGAATAGGGAAGCCGTAGAGAAATCGAGTCCGAATAGGGCGATCAGTCGCTGGGTGTAGACCCGAAACCAAGTGATCTATCCATGGCCAGGATGAAGGTGCCGTAACAGGTACTGGAGGTCCGAACCGACTAGTGTTGCAAAACTAGCGGATGAGCTGTGGATAGGGGTGAAAGGCTAAACAAACTTGGAAATAGCTGGTTCTCTCCGAAAACTATTTAGGTAGTGCCTCAAGTATTACCTTCGGGGGTAGAGCACTGTTTTGGCTAGGGGGTCATGGCGACTTACCAAACCAAGGCAAACTCCGAATACCGAAGAGTACAGCTTGGGAGACAGAGCACCGGGTGCTAACGTCCGGACTCAAGAGGGAAACAACCCAGACCGCCAGCTAAGGTCCCTAAAATTGGCTAAGTGGGAAACGAAGTGGGAAGGCTAAAACAGTCAGGATGTTGGCTTAGAAGCAGCCATCATTTAAAGAAAGCGTAATAGCTCACTGATCGAGTCGTCCTGCGCGGAAGATGTAACGGGGCTAAGCCAGTTACCGAAGCTGCGGATTTGCAATTTATTGCAAGTGGTAGGAGAGCGTTCTGTAAGCCTGTGAAGGTGCGTTGTAAAGCGTGCTGGAGGTATCAGAAGTGCGAATGCTGACATGAGTAGCGTTAAAGGGGGTGAAAAGCCCCCTCGCCGTAAGCGCAAGGTTTTCTACGCAACGTTCATCGGCGTAGAGTGAGTCGGCCCCTAAGGCGAGGCAGAGATGCGTAGCTGATGGGAAACAGGTCAATATTCCTGTACCGATGTGTAGTGCGATGTGGGGACGGATCTTAATAGGTCATCCGGGTGTTGGATATCCCGGTTTAGTTGGAAGTAGGCGATGGGTAGGCAAATCCGCCCGTCATATACCGAGGCCAACGATCGAGCCAGCTTGCTGGTGAAGTGACTGAACGAGGTTCCAGGAAAAGCCACTAAGCTTCAGCTGCACACGACCGTACCGCAAACCGACACTGGTGCGCGAGATGAGTATTCTAAGGCGCTTGAGAGAACTCAGGAGAAGGAACTCGGCAAATTGACACCGTAACTTCGGAAGAAGGTGTGCCCTATTAGTGTGAAGTGAACAACGGAGCATGAATGGGTTGCAAAAAATCGGTGGCTGCGACTGTTTATTAAAAACACAGCACTCTGCAAACACGAAAGTGGACGTATAGGGTGTGACGCCTGCCCGGTGCTGGAAGATTAAATGATGGGGTGCAAGCTCTTGATTGAAGTCCCAGTAAACGGCGGCCGTAACTATAACGGTCCTAAGGTAGCGAAATTCCTTGTCGGGTAAGTTCCGACCTGCACGAATGGCGTAACGATGGCCACACTGTCTCCTCCTGAGACTCAGCGAAGTTGAAATGTTTGTGATGATGCAATCTCCCCGCGGAAAGACGGAAAGACCCCATGAACCTTTACTGTAGCTTTGTATTGGACTTTGAACAGATCTGTGTAGGATAGGTGGGAGGCTTTGAAGCAGGGTCGCTAGATCTTGTGGAGCCAACGTTGAAATACCACCCTGGTGTGTTTGAGGTTCTAACCTAGGTCCATTATCTGGATCGGGGACAGTGCATGGTAGGCAGTTTGACTGGGGCGGTCTCCTCCCAAAGCGTAACGGAGGAGTTCGAAGGTACGCTAGTTACGGTCGGACATCGTGACGATAGTGCAATGGCATAAGCGTGCTTAACTGCGAGACTGACAAGTCGAGCAGATGCGAAAGCAGGACATAGTGATCCGGTGGTTCTGTATGGAAGGGCCATCGCTCAACGGATAAAAGGTACTCTGGGGATAACAGGCTGATACCGCCCAAGAGTTCATATCGACGGCGGTGTTTGGCACCTCGATGTCGGCTCATCTCATCCTGGGGCTGTAGCCGGTCCCAAGGGTATGGCTGTTCGCCATTTAAAGAGGTACGTGAGCTGGGTTTAAAACGTCGTGAGACAGTTTGGTCCCTATCTTCCGTGGGCGCTGCAGATTTGAGGAAGCCTGCTCCTAGTACGAGAGGACCGGAGTGGACACACCTCTGGTGTATCGGTTGTCACGCCAGTGGCATTGCCGAGTAGCTAAGTGTGGAAGAGATAACCGCTGAAAGCATCTAAGCGGGAAACTCGTTTCAAGATGAGATCTGCCGGGGCCTTGAGCCCCCTGAAGAGTCGTTCAAGACCAGGACGTTGATAGGTCGGGTGTGGAAGCGCAGTAATGCGTTAAGCTAACCGATACTAATTGCTCGTGCGGCTTGACCCTATAACTTTGATCCAGTCGATCAAAGTGTTATGCCAAGTTGACGCACTCAACCATTCACGCTGATTCCAAACTCTATGAATTCGCCAGGCTGATCCCATCAGCCCAGCAACCCTTTATGCCTGATGACCATAGCGAGGTGGTCCCACTCCTTCCCATCCCGAACAGGACAGTGAAACGCCTCAGCGCCGATGATAGTGCGGGTTCCCGTGTGAAAGTAGGTCATCGTCAGGCTCTTACAGCCCCAAAAAGCCCAGCCCTCTCAGGCTGGGCTTTTTGCGTTCCGCGCCCTCCCATCACCT
>NZ_JBFTIJ010000031.1:0-4234 GCF_056394705.1 Variovorax sp. 10N420
GCCGGCGAGCAGGGCCGCGGCTTTGCCGTGGTGGCCTCTGAAGTGCGAAGCCTTGCACAGCGCTCGGCAGCGGCGGCGAAGGAAATCAAGGGCCTCATCGATGACTCGGTGGGCAAGGTCGATGCGGGCAGCGCGCTGGTGGGCGAAGCGGGCAAGACCATGGAAGAGATCGTCGAGAGCGTCAAGCGGGTGACGGACATCATGGGCGAGATCACTGCGGCCAGCCAGGAGCAGACGTCGGGCATCGAGCAGATCAACCAGGCGATCACGCAGATGGACCAGGTCACGCAGCAGAACGCCGCACTGGTCGAAGAAGCATCTGCAGCAGCCGAGTCGTTGCAGGAGCAGGCGTCGAGTCTCGTGCAAGCTGTCAGCGTCTTCAGGCTGGGCACTGAAGAACTCGATCCCGCCGACCTCAACTTCCGCGCGCTCGCGCCGATATAGATGCAACGGGCATCGCGACGAACACGATGCCGATGCCCCCACAGACACTCACCGCACAAGGTAAAAGCCACATGTCAGGAAGCTTGTTTTTCACGGGCCTGAGCGGTCTCGGCGTTGCGCGAGCCGCGTTGATGACCACCGCTCACAACACTGCCAACGTCTACACGACAGGCTATAGCCGGCAAGTTGCCGAAATCGCCACCAACTCGCCGACCGCGACAGGGTCCGGCTATATCGGGAACGGCGCCACCGTCAGCACGATCTCGCGCAGCTACGACCGCTACCTCACGGCGCAGCTTGCCGCCGCGCAGTCGGCATCCGCAGCGTTGAGCACCAACGGCACCCAGATCAACCGCATCGATTCGCTCCTGGCGGACCAGACCGGTGGCCTGAGCCCGCTAATGCAGAGCTTCTTCACGGCAGTCCAAGGTGTGGCGAACACGCCCGCGGACACGGCCGCACGCCAGCAACTGATCAGCTCCGCCCAATCGCTGGCCAGCAAGTTCCGGTCGACTGACAAGTACCTCTCCGACATCAACTCGTCCGTCAACGACCAGATCGCGGGCAGCGTCGACCAGATCAATACCTACTCGAGCAAGATCGCCAGCCTCAACCAGCAGATCAGCATGATGAGTGCGGTGGCCGGTGGGCAGCCGCCCAACGACCTGCTGGACCAGCGCGACCAGCTGGTGAGCGAGCTCAGCCAGATCGTCGACGTCAAGGTGCTGCAGCAGGACAATGGCAAGTACAACGTCTTCATCGGCAGTGGCCAGTCCCTGGTGACAGGCGACCAGGCCGCCACGATGAAGGCGATCCAATCTTCCGCCGACCCCACCCGCACTGCGGTCGCGCTGGTGGGCATCGCGGGCAACGTGTCGGAACTCAGCGACAACACGTTCACCGGCGGTGCGCTGGGCGGTCTCATGACCTTCCGCAACGAGACGCTGACGCCCACGCAGAATGCCATCGGACGTTTGTCGATGGCATTCGCAAGCGAGATCAACGCGCAACAGAATCTCGGCGTCGACCTGAGTGGCGCGCTCGGCCAGGACTTCTTCACGACGGCCTCGCCCGGCGTGTTCTCGAACGCGAAGAACTCGGGCACCCTCGTGCTCACGGGCAGCGTGACCAGTACCAACCAGCTCACGACGAGCGACTACTCGGTGCAGGCCAGGAACGTCGCCGGCACGATGACGTACTCGGTCACTCGTCTTTCGGACAACCAGTCTGTGGGCTCGTTCACGAGCTTCCCGATCACCTTCGACGGCGTGAGCCTCGCCGCCGCCAGCGGCGCTCCGCAGGATGGCGACTCCTTCCTGGTGCAGCCGACGCGCACCGGCGCGCGCGACATGACCGTGACGGTGCTCGACCCGAGCAAGGTGGCTGCCGCTTCGCCGGTGATCACCGGCAACACCAGCACCAACCAAGGCAGCGGCGCGCTCAGCGCGGCCAAGATCGGTGCCGGCTATCCGGCCACGCCGCTCGCATCGAAGGTCACGCTGAGCTATGACGCGGGGACGAACATGCTGTCCGGATTTCCGGGGAGCTCGGCCGTGACAGTGACCCTTGCCGACGGCACATCCAGCACCTACGCGCCCGGAGCGACCGTGCCGTACACGGCGGGCGCACAGATCAGTTTCGACGGCATCAGCGTCAGCCTGAGCGGCCAGCCGGCCCAGGGCGACACCTTCACCATCGGCAAGAACACCGCAGGCGTTTCCGACGGCACAAACGCGTTGTTGCTCGGAGCGCTCCAGCGCCAGACCACGATGGCCAACGGCAGCTCGACCTTCAACGGCGCGTATTCGCAGATCGTGAGCGAGGTGGGCAACCGGGCCATGCAAGTCAACGTCGCCTCGAAGACTCAGGACAGCGTGACCAGCCAGATCAAGGCGAGCCAGCAATCCATCTCCGGTGTGAACCAGGACGAGGAAACGGGCAACCTGCTGATGTACCAGCAGATGTACCAGGCCAATGCCAAGGTGATCCAGACCGCTTCGACCATCTTCGACGCGATCCTCGCCATCAGCAATTGATCCTTTCAATATCCAGAATCCAGGAGCCGTGATGCGTATCAGCACCAGTTCTTTCTATGAACAGAATGTCGTCGCGATGGGCCAGCAGCAGCAGAAGCTGTTTCGGGTCCAGCAGCAACTATCTGCCGGGACCAAGTTCCTGACCGCTGGGGACGACCCGGTAGGTGCGACGCGCGCGCTGGGTGTCAGCCAGAGCCTGGCCGAGTCCTCGCAATACGCGACCAGCCGCGATCGTGCGACCTTGTCCCTGTCTCGGGAAGAGAACGCGCTCGACAGCGCGACGACGATCCTGCAGAACATCAAGACGCTCACCGTGCAGGCGGGCAACGGAACGCTGTCGGATGCGGATCGCGCATCGTTGGCGACCAGTCTCCAGAGCAACCTGGACGAGCTGGTGGGCCTTGCCAACACCGACGACGGCAACGGCCAGTTCCTCTTCGCTGGCTACAAGAGCGCCACGGCGCCCTTCGTTTCTTCACCAGGCGGCATTCAGTATGTGGGGGATCAGGGCCAGCGCCTGATGCAGGTGGACGTGGCGCGCCAGATGTCGACATCCGACGACGGGCGCTCGGTGTTCCAGTCGGTGCAGAACAACGGAAAGTACGTTGCTTCGGACAGCGCCGCCAATACCGGAACCGGTGTGTTCAGCGCGATCGGCGTCAATGACGCGACGGACCCGAACTACGGCAAGGACTTCCAGATCAGCTTTGCTGGCGGCAACTACACCGTGCAGACCAAGGACGTGCCGCCTGTGACGGTTTCTGCCGGGAGCTTCGATCCCAAGACGCCCATCGTCTTCGGTGGCATTCAGATCCAGATCAGCGGAACGCCTGCGGACGGAGACACTTTTGATGTGTCGACTGCGAAGAATGCCGGGTCGGATGTGTTTGCTACGGTGGGTAGCCTCATCACGGCTCTCAGGGCGCCGCTGGCGGGGGGCGGGGCGGCTGCGCAGGCCAAGCTGCTGAATGCGCTCAGTACGGCCAACGTGAAGGTTTCCAACAATTACGACAACGTGCTGACGGTTCGGGCGTCGATTGGGTCGCGGTTGAATGAGATCGATGCGCTGAATTCGAGCGGGGCGAGTCGGGACTTGAATGACAAGAGCTATCTTTCGAGCATTCAGGATCTGGATCCTGTGCAGGCGATTGCGGAGTTTTATCAGCGGCAGAGTTCTTTGCAGGCTACGCAGATGACGTTTGCGAAGCTTAGTTCTATATCGTTGTTTAACTATCTTTGATTTGGGTTGTGGTGGGTTGTGGTGGGTGTGGTCGGGTGGGGTGTTGGTCTTGGTAGGCTGTTGGCCGGGTTTCGCCCCGGCGGGCGACTTACTTTCTTTTGCGTCGCCAAAAGAAAGTAAGCAAAGAAAAGGCGACCCCACTGTGCGCGTCCCTGCGCTTCGCTACGGGCAACCTGCGGTGCTCGCTTCAGGCGGGGTCCGCGCGAAACTCGCTGCGCTCAAACACGCGCAGCCCTTGTCCGCCTGAAGCTGCGCTCCTCGGCACGCACAGAGGGGACCCGGACACGAATACCGATACCAATACCAAGGCAGAACGCGCCGTGGCGCGTCCTTGTGTTTTTGGTTTGGCTGTTGGTATTCAAAGAGCCGAGCGAAGCGACGGCCCGAGCACTCCCTTCTGGGGGTGCCGAGGAGCGGAGCTTTTCGTGGATCAGGGCCGCGCGTGTTTGAGCGCAGCGAGTTTGCGCGGACCCCACGAAAAGCGAGCACCGCAGGTTGCCCGTAGCGCAGCGAA
>NZ_JBFTIJ010000032.1:0-3713 GCF_056394705.1 Variovorax sp. 10N420
CTGACCACGCTGCCGCCCTTGACCGCGACGGCCGACGCCGACACTGCGAGTTGATTCGCCTGCCGCGCGTTGTCCGCGTTCTGCTTCACCGTGGAGGTCAGCTCTTCCATCGAAGCCGCCGTCTCTTCCAGCGAACTCGCCTGCTCTTCGGTGCGCGAAGACAAGTCCTGGTTGCCGGTGGCGATCTGGCCGGAGGCCGTCGCGATCGTGTCGCTCGAAGTCTTGATCTTCCCGACCACCGCTGAAAGTTGGTCTTGCATGTGCTTGATGGAATGCAACAGGCTGCCGTCACGCGCAAGACCCGCGTCCACGTTCACCGTCAAATCGCCGTTCGCGATGCGGCCCACGACTTCCGCGGCATGGGCGGGTTCTCCCCCCAGTTGACGCGCCAAGGCGCGTGCGACGAAAAGGCCAAGTCCGACACTCGCGAGGATGCCGGCCAGCGTCATCACCACGGTCATCAGCCGCGAATTCGTGTAGACGTTCGCGGCGTGCTCTGCGCTCTGCTTCGCCAGCGAGTTGCTGTGCGCGACCATGTTCTTCAGCACCTCCTCGAGGCCGCGCGACTCCTGAAGCAGGCGGGCGCTGTCCTCGTTCACTTGTCCGTCGAACTGGGAACTGTCCAGCGACTGCTTGGAGATCAGCGCCACGAACTGGTCCATGTGCTGCTTCAAGCCCGGAAGCAGGCTCTCGTACTGCGTGAACAACTTCTTGCCCGGCTCGCTTTCCTCGAAGATCGGCTTGACCTCACCTGCACGCGCGGCGAGACCCTCCATGGCAGTGGTGAGTTCCTTTCCAGCCGCGTTGCGCTCGCCGCGCGTGGACGCCGACAGGAGGCTCATCTGCGCCCGGCTGGCATACAGCAGGTGGATGTTGGCTTCCTGCACGGCTTGCAAGGCCCGAAGCTCATGCGCGTAGAGCTTTTCCGTCGCATCGCTGATGCGCCCCATGTGAAAGATGCCCAGCGCACTGACGATCGCGCCGACCGCCGCAACCACGAGAAAGCTGAGGACCAGTTTGACGGCCACGCGGAGCTTTTGAAACCATTGCATTTTTTTCTTCTTTCTATGTGACCGCCGTAGATGGCGCTTAGAACTCGGCCCAATCGCCGGACGATTCGTGGGCTGCGGCGGCTTTGGCGGGCGCCGCAAGCTGCTTCGCTGCCGGCTTGGCCAGCGCAGGCTTTCCGCCCGAAACGCGTTTCGGCACCCGATCGGCGCTGCTGGACTGCGCCCGTGCGATGGCGCGGACCGCCTGGTTGTCGCTGTCCAGCCTGAAGACGCTCACCGCCCGGACGAGACTGGATGCCTGTTCCTGCAGCGAGCCCGCCGCAGCGGCAGCCTCTTCGACCAGCGCCGCGTTCTGCTGCGTGACCTGGTCCATCTGCGTGATCGCCTGGTTGATCTGCTCGATGCCTGACGTCTGCTCCTGGCTGGCCGCAGTGATCTCGCCCATGATGTCCGTCACGCGCTTGACGCTGTCGACGATCTCTTCCATGGTCTTTCCGGCTTCGGCCACCTGTTTGCTGCCTTCCTCGACCTTTTCTACCGAGTCGCCGATGAGCGTCTTGATTTCCTTGGCTGCGGCGGCTGAGCGTTGGGCCAGGCTGCGCACTTCGGAGGCCACCACGGCAAAGCCGCGCCCCTGCTCGCCAGCGCGGGCGGCTTCGACCGCTGCGTTCAAGGCAAGGATGTTGGTCTGGAATGCAATGCCGTCGATCACGCCGATGATGTCCACGATCTTGCGTGACGATGCATTGATGGAGCCCATCGTGTCGACCACCTGCGAGACGACACTGCCGCCCTTGACCGCCACTTCGGAAGCGGACACCGCAAGCTGATTGGCTTGGCGCGCGTTGTCGGCGTTTTGCTTGACGGTCGAGGTGAGCTCTTCCATCGAAGCGGCGGTCTGCTCCAGCGAGCTCGCCTGCTCTTCGGTGCGCGAGGACAAGTCCTGGTTGCCCGTGGCGATCTGGCTCGATGCCGTGGCGATAGTGTCCGTGCCCGTACGCACTTCGCCGACGATCTTCACCAGGCTGGCGTTCATTTCTTTCAGCGCCTCGAGCAAGAGGCCTGTCTCATCCTTCGTCTGCGCTTCGATGCGGCTGGTGAGATCGCCGGACGCCACCGACTGCGCAATCTTGACGGCGTGGGCCAGCGGCTTCGAGACGAGGCGCGCAATGAAGACCGCGAGCAGAAGGCCCAGGGCAACGCTGCCGATCAGCAAACCGAGCACCCATCGGCGGGCTTGCGCATAGACCGCATCGCCCATTTCGCTGGCATTGGCCGCGCCCGTCGTATTCACCGTGGCAAGCTTGTCCAGGATGGTGTTCAGTTCACGGTTCAGCCGCAGCGATTCGCCACGTACCAGCGCCGTCGCTTCTTCGTTGCGCTGCGCTCGCGAAAGGACGATCACCTTTTCATGCTCTTGCGCATACTGGTCGAGCAGTTTGACGAGCTCCGGGTAGGCGGCCTTCTCCTGGGGATCGGACATGAGCTTTTCGTAGACCGCGCGGGTCTTCGTCAGTTCGTTCCAGGTAGCGCCCATCGACTTCTCGTAGTCGTTCATCTCCGCCTCTTGCGACGAGAGGATGTGTTGCAACTCCTGCGCCCTGTAGCGCGACATCAAGCCCTTCAATTCGAGCAGTGAGCGTGTGGAGGGCATCCAGTTGGTGGTGATGTCGGTCGACATCTGGTTGACCTTCTCGAGCTGCACGATCGAGAAGACGCCGACGAGGACGGTCAATGCAAGGACCGCAATGAAGGACGCGAGAAGCTTGGTCGCGAGCCTGAGGTTGTAGAACGCTTTCATGATTTCTGTATGGGCATTCGCCCTCGGTGATGTATTTGGAAGAGGTCAGCGTTCGTTCAGAACTCGGTCCAGTCGCCCGCGCCCGCGCTGGCGCTGCTCACGGCCAGTTGGGGTTCGACGCCACGACCGTTGCCCCGTGGACTCTGGAGCGCCTTGTTGCGTGCTTCTGGCGGTTTGCGCGGCGCGGCTGCCGCCGGCGGCAAGCTGGGCCTGGAGTGGCTCCTCGCGTCCAGCTTGAAGGTTCCGACCACGTGCAAAAGGCTGCCGGCTTGCTCCTGCAGCGATTGCGCTGCTGCCGATGCTTCTTCGACCAGCGCCGCGTTCTGCTGCGTGACCTGGTCCATCTGCGTGATGGCCTGATTGATCTGCTCGATGCCGGACGTCTGCTCCTGGCTCGCGGCGGTGATCTCGCCCATGATGTCCGTCACGCGCTTGACGCTGTCGACGATCTCTTCCATGGTCTTTCCGGCTTCGGCCACCTGCTTGCTGCCTTCCTCGACCTTTTCGACCGAGTCGCCGATGAGCGTCTTGATCTCCTTGGCTGCGGCGGCGGAGCGTTGGGCCAGGCTGCGCACTTCGGAGGCCACGACGGCAAAGCCGCGGCCCTGCTCGCCAGCGCGGGCGGCTTCGACTGCTGCGTTCAAGGCAAGGATGTTCGTCTGGAATGCAATGCCGTCGATGACGCCGATGATGTCCACGATCTTGCGCGACGATGCATTGATGGAGCCCATCGTGTCGACCACCTGGTTCACGACACTGCCGCCCTTGACCGCCACTTCGGAAGCGGACACCGCAAGCTGATTGGCCTGGCGCGCGTTGTCGGCGTTCTGCTTGACGGTCGAGGTGAGCTCTTCCATCGAAGCGGCGGTCTGCTCGAGCGAGCTCGCCTGCTCTTCGGTGCG
>NZ_JBFTIJ010000033.1:0-3249 GCF_056394705.1 Variovorax sp. 10N420
AATCGGCGTGTTCAGGCTTTCGACCGTCGGCACACCGGCAATTCGTTTGAGAGCCGAGTCCAGCGCGCCTTGGACCGCGAACACCTTGGAGGCGTCAGTGCTCAGCACGACGTGGTCGATGCGGTTGATCCCATGGGTGCGCGCGGCCACGACGAGGGCGGAGGCGAGCCGGTCACTCTGCCGATCGGGGGTGCGGCCCACCTTCGCATCGAGCAGATGCACGCCGGCTTGTGCCTCGGTGAATAGTTTGTGAGCCGGGTGCTCGGGGTGGTCCAGCTGGGTCAGCTGTGTCAGCTGCAGTTGCCTCGGCGTCGGAAGACCGTGGATCGGGACGTGCTGATGGCTGTCAGCCGTGTGATCGAAATGCTCTGCGACATGCGGCGCCCGTGTGTCTTGGTAGGGGCATCGGGCGACGGGTGCGCCGAGCCAGATGCCGTTTTGCTCCAGCAGTTTCTCGTCGAGCTTGAGCCCGCGCATGTCCAACTGCAGCTTGCCGGCCAAAGCGGGGTTGAGCATTTCATAGCGGCACACGGAGCCGACGAGTCCGGCGGCGTAATAGTTGGCGTAGTCGGAATTTCCGGGGTGGCCGAGTCGGGTGTCGTCTGGCTTCTTGTCGAAGAAGTGTTTTGCGGCGGCTTCGACATTGCGGGAGTCGGGGGTGATCGATAGGTCAGGGTTGAGCGTGAATCCCGCCTTCAAAGAGATCCGCAGGCGACCTTCGATTCGTTGCGTATCAACAAAATCATTGACGTAGCCCACCTCTATCGCTAGTTCGTCCATGTCCGAAAGATCAAATTCTGCATTGCCGTGCTTGAGTCTGCTGACCAATGCGTTCCAGCCAGCAATGTGCGCGCTGGCTTCGTCATGGCGGTTGATTGAGAGCATCTGTTCGAGCGCACGACTGTAGTCATGGACGGACTGGCCACTTCCTAGCTCGCGCTGGACGCTGCGGTCGAATTGTTCCAGACCGTTTCTGGTGCGCTCTCGATTCATGCCGTGCTGAACTTCATGGCCCATGAGAAACGTGAGCCTATTGCGCTTTGTGGCATCGAGCAGATCGTCGAGCTTTAGATTGATGGTTTTTGTGTCCGAACTGTAGCTGGCTCCGGCGTTCTCGCTTACGGCCATGACGGCGAAACGCTTCAGATGATCGCGCGAGACTGCATCGTTCATCTGCTTCATCAGTGCGGGCGATCCTTCAATGACGGCACGAAGGTTTTGGTAAGCGGGCGACGTTGGATCACCGATTCCGCGCATCAATTGGTCGAGCCGGCGGTCGATGACGCTCATCGCGGCGCTCCCAAGTCCATGTACCTCACGATAAAGCCGATAGAGACTCTCTTGATGCAATCATGCGAAATCTTCTCAAGGCTCTCGCCACTCTCGCCGACCACAGCGACCTCGACTTCGACCGTGCCGCGTTGGTACTGTTTGGCGGGACTCTCGTGGCGAGTGCTGCTGACGTGCCGATAGCCCGTTGCGACTATGGCCTCATGAAACTGAGCCGCATCCAGTTGGCAGACTTCTGTCATTGGAGGGCGATCCGGATGTCTTGTCGTTTGGTAGAACGCTAAACCCAGACCCGGAAGATGCGTCGCATTGTTTGGCCCCAACACATAGCCATACCACCAGTTTTCCGTCAGCGGCTGGGAGATCGAGTAAACCATGTTTGGGGGTCTGCCCGAAGAGGGCTGCATGGCAATTCCACTGAACTGCGCTACCCGTTCCCTGGTCAAGTCTTGTGGCTGATGCACACTGTCGATGATCGCCAGTAGTCGACGCAATACTTCAGGCGCATCGAGCCGAGGCGCCTCTGTGGAAGCTGAACTGGACATGTTTTTTTCCTGCGGATGAACAACGGCTTTGTCGGTCGTCGATGAACAGGCACCGAGCGCAAGTCCAACCGACAAACAAGCGAGGCCGCGAGCCAGAAAGCCCGTTGCCAACTTGTTCGAATTGTCAAAAACAATCAGGTCGACGGAAGCAGCGAAGCGCGAAGTTCGCGTCCCGACTCTGAAAATCGATCGAAGCCATCGGCCAGCGATGCCGTGGCCGATGGCGATTTGCTGAATCACCTGTTTCCTTCCGGCGCAGAATTTTTTCCCTGCGCGGCCGCGTTGTTCATTTGAAGCATCAAGGCCGGCGATTTCTCAACGACAGCGCGAAGATTTCCATAGGCGGACGACGTGGGGTCTCCGACTTCACGAAGCACTCGATCAAGCCGCGGGTTGTTTGCGTTCATCACATCGCCCCCACGTCCATGTATTCCACAAGGAAGCCGACGGAGACTCTATGGATGCATCGATGTGAAATTTTCTCCAGGCTTTCGCCACTCTCCCCATACATTCCAATCTCTACTTCGACATGTCCACGCCGATATTGCCTGGAGTCACTAGCGCGGCGAGTGTTGCCTACATGCCGGTAGCCCAGCTTGAGCAGCGCATCTTGAAATTGCGCTGCGTCGAGTTGGCAGATTTCGGTCATGGGCGGGCTGGCGCCCCCAATCTTTGCGGTCTCGTAAAACGCCAATCCAAGCCGCGGAAGATGCGTCGCATTGTTTGGCCTCCAAACGTAGCGATGCCAAAAATTTTCCGTCAGCGGCTGGGAAATCGAGTAAACCACGTTGGGGGGTTTGCCCGAAGAGGGCTGCATGGAAATTCCACTGAACTGCGCTACCCGTTCCCTGGTCAGGTCTTGCGGCTGATGCACGCTGTCGACGAGCGCCAACAATCTGCGCAGCACTTCAGGCGCGTCGAGCCGAGGCGCCTCTGTGGAAGCTGAACTGGACATGTTTTTTTCCTGCGGATGAACAACGGCTTTGTCGGTCGTCGATGAACAGGCACCGAGCGCAAGTCCGACCAAAAAGCAAGCGAGGCCGCGGGCCAGAAAGCCCGCTGCCAATTTGTTCGAATTGTCAAAATTGATCAGATCGACGGAAGCCGCAAAGCGCGAAGTTCGCGGGCCGACTCTGAAAATCGATCGGAGCCTTCGGCCAGCAATGCCGTGGCCGATGGCGATTTGTTGAATCACCTGTTTCCTCCCTGCGCAGAATTTTTTTTGGCTCAGAGACTCATTGCCCGCGCTTGTCGCTGCATGGTGTGTGGCTGTTCCAGCGTGCGCTCTTGAACTTGCTGCTGATCTCGTTCCATGGCTTGCTCCCAAGCCTGAGTGCTCTGAGAAATCGGCGTGTTCAGGCTTTCGACCGTCGGCACACCGGCAATTCGTTTGAGAGCCGAGTCCAGCGCGCCT
>NZ_JBFTIJ010000034.1:0-2212 GCF_056394705.1 Variovorax sp. 10N420
GTCGTCCCCGCATCGGTCTGGATGCTGCCGTTGTTGGGAGTGATCGTGACCGCGCGGCCCGACGTGAAACTCGCACTGGTTTCCAAAGTGCCGCCATCCAGCGCCACGCCACCCGCGGCCGCACCTAGGTTGGCATCTGCGCCGACCGAAAGCGTGCCGCCCGAGATGGTCGTTCCTCCCGTGTAGGTGTTGGCCCCGGAAAGGACCAGCGTGCCTAGGTCTGTCTTGTCGATTTGCACGGCTCCGCTCAACACCGAGTTGATGGTGGCGACATAGCCCGCGCCCGCACCCGTTCCGTCACCCACCCGGATGGTTGTGATGCCCGGCACGGTGGCCTCGGTCTCCACCAGCGCGATCGGGTCTCCCTGCAGCACGTAGCCGCTGCTTGCGAACTGCATTCCCGACGCCGTCACTGCACCCGGCCCGTTGTCGATCGTGACGGTGCCGGGCGTGGCCGTGAACACCGCGAAGGACCCGTCGGAGAACGGCGCGTTGACCGAACCATCCGCCGTCGTCCAGTTGTCGTTGCCCGCCGAGCCCTGCCAGATGCCCGTGCCGCCATCAACGACGTTGTTGTTCTTCGGCCCTGCGGCTCCGTCCCAGTAGCTCAGCGTCAGCCCGTTGGTGTTGATCAGATTGACCTGATTGGCCACTGAGGTCTGGATGAACGAGCCTGTTGCGGGCGCCGTGCCGACGACGAGTCCGTTGTCGGTCAAGGTGCCGCCGTAGTTGATGACGCGGTACAGGCCCGGGCCGAACGTGCCGCCGGCGGATGTTGTGACGTTGAGCGTGCCATCGAGAGTCAAGTTTCCGCCGACCACTGTCAGGTCATTGAGCGCGCCGCCGACCGTACCGGCCTGCCCGAATTCATAGTTCAGGACGGAGGTGCCACTCAGCGCCAGATTCCCTGCGATCGTCAGCGTTCCCGGTGATGCGCCGGGCGCCAGGGTTCCGTCTGCAATCGCGACGTTGCCGCCGATCGTGCCGTGGCCGCCGAGGATGCCGCCCGTCGATACGTTGAGCGTGCTAGTCGTCCCACCCAAGTTGCCATCGACCCGCAGCATGCCGTTCGTGACATTGGTTGTGCCTGAGAAGGTGCCGCTGTCGCCCGTCAGCTGCGTGGTTCCGGCGCCGATCTGGTTGATGGCGCCGGCGCCGCCGATCGCGCCAGCAAAGGTGATGGCGTTGGAGCGGTTGAAAGACAGCGTGCCATTGTTGGCGACGTCGCCGACGATGCTCCCGGTGATGCCGCCGGCACCCAGTTGCAGCGTGCCTGCCGAGATCGTCGTGCCGCCCGTGTAGGTGCTGTCGCCCGTCAGCGTCGTCGTCCCTGCGCCGATCTGGTTGACTGCGCCGGTGCCTGTGATCGTGCCCGCAAAGGTCAAGGTATCGCTGCGGTTGAAAGACAGCGTGCCGTTGTCGGTGACATCGCTGGTGATACTGCCAGTCGTTCCGCCATTGCCCAACTGCAATGTGCCCGCCGAGATCGTCGTGCCGCCCGTATACGTGTTGTCGGCTGTCAGCGTGGTGGTCCCGCCGCCGATCTGGTTGACATTGCCGGAGCCACTGATCGCGCCCCCGAAGGTCCAGGCACTCCCATGGCCGAGCGCCAGCGTGCCATTGTTGGTGACATCACCCACGATCGAACCGGTGAGCCCGCTGGTGGTGCCAAGCTGCAGGGTGCCCGCCGAGATCGTCGTGCCACCAGCGTAGGTGCTGTCGGCCGTCAGCGTGGTTGTCCCTGCGCCGACCTGGTTGACCGCGCCGGTGCCTGTGATCGCGCCCGCAAAGGTCAAGGCATCGCTGCGGTTGAACGACAGCGTGCCGTTGTCGGCGACGTTGCCCGTGATGCTGCCAGTCGTGCCGCCATTGCCCAACTGCAGCGTGCCGGCCGAGATCGTCGTGCCACCGGCGTAGGTGTTGTCCGCGGTCAGTGTGGTGGTCCCTGCGCCGATCTGGTTGACTGCGCCGGTGCCGGTGATCGCGCCCGCATAGGTCAAGGCATCGCTGCGGTTGAACGACAGCGTGCCGTTGTTGGTGACATCGCCGACGATGCTCCCGGCGGTGCCGCCGGCACCCAGTTGCAAGGTGCCCGCCGAGATCGTCGTGCCACCGGTGTAGGCGCTGTCGCCCGTCAGCGTCAGCGCGGCGATGCCGTTCTTGATCAAACCGCCCGTGCCGCTGAGTGCCCCGCCGAAGGTCGTATCGGCGG
>NZ_JBFTIJ010000035.1:0-2001 GCF_056394705.1 Variovorax sp. 10N420
GCCGGCGAGCAGGGCCGCGGCTTTGCCGTGGTGGCCTCTGAAGTGCGAAGCCTTGCACAGCGCTCGGCAGCGGCGGCGAAGGAAATCAAGGGCCTCATCGATGACTCGGTGGGCAAGGTCGATGCGGGCAGCGCGCTGGTGGGCGAAGCCGGCAAGACCATGGAGGAGATCGTCGAGAGCGTCAAGCGCGTGACGGACATCATGGGCGAGATCACTGCGGCCAGCCAGGAGCAGACGTCGGGCATCGAGCAGATCAACCAGGCGATCACGCAGATGGACCAGGTGACGCAGCAGAACGCCGCACTCGTGGAAGAAGCATCCGCGGCAGCGCAATCACTGCAGGAGCAGGCTGGAAGCCTCTCGCAAGTGGTGGGCGTCTTCAGTTTCGAATCAGCCCGACCGGCGCTCGCGTGATCGCGAAGCGCCACAGATTCACCCAATCAAGCATGGAGCAAACAAGATGTTGACCAAGACCACAGATGCCGCAAACGCCGGCAAGCCGCTGGAGTTTCTCTCTTTCACCCTCGGGCACGAGGAATACGGCATCGACATCCAGAAGGTGCAGGAGCTGCGAGGCTACGACGCGGTCACGCGCATTGCCAACGCTCCGGAGTACATCAAGGGCGTGGTGAACCTGCGCGGGATCATCGTTCCGATCATCGACATGCGCATCAAGTTTGCGCTGGGCACGCCGAGCTACGACCAGTTCACGGTGGTGATCGTGCTGAACATCGCGGGACGCGTGGTGGGGATGGTGGTGGACAGCGTCTCCGACGTGATCACGCTGGCGGCCGAGCAGATCAAGCCGGCGCCCGCGATGGGCTCGGTGCTGGACACGGACTACCTGATCGGACTGGGCACGCTGGACGAGCGGATGCTGATCCTGGTGGACATCGACCGCCTGATGTCCAGCGACGAAATGGGCCTGGTCGAAGCCGCGGCCACAGCCTGATTCAAGCAAACCCACACCGCGGGCCCCATCATGAATTTTCTATCCAACATACGCATCGGAACGCGTCTGGCCATCGGCTTTGCCGTGGTGCTGGGCTTGACGATTCTCTCATCCGTGTTTGCACTGAACAGTGCCCGGAACACTGCCGCGGCGACGCGGCACATGATGGAGAGCCCGCTTGCCAAGGAGCGGCTCATCTCCGACTGGTATGTGCTTACCTACTCGGCCATCGCGCGCACGTCGATGATCGCGAAGACCACCGACGACACGCTTCCAGTCACTTTTGCCGAAGTCATCTCCGACAGCGTCAAGAAGGGGAGCGAGACGATGAGCAAGGTCGAGGCTCTCCTGGTCGTCGACGAGGAAAAGAAGCTGTACAAGACCATCGTCGAGCTCCGCGCCAAATATCAGACCGCCAAGGACCTCGTCGGAAAAACGAAGGCCAGCGGCGACGTCGCGGAAACGGAGCGGGTCTTCAAGCAATCCTTCCTGCCTGCTGCGAAGGCCTATGAAAGCAGCGTGCTCGATCTCCTCTCGATGGAGCGCAAGGCGATTAACGACATGAGCCAGGCCATCGACGCGGCCAACCAGCGCGCCTTCGAACTGAGGGCGATCCTGACGGTCCTCTCGGTGTTGATCGGTGCGGCTTTCGCGTTCCTCATCTCGCGCAGCATCGTTCGTCCTCTGGCGGCGGCAGTCAAGGTGGCGGAGACTGTCGCAGCGGGTGACCTGACCTCGCGCATCGAAGTCCACAGCCGGGACGAGGCCGGCCAGTTGATGCGGGCGCTCAAGAACATGAACGACAGCCTGGCAAAGGTGGTGGGCGAAGTGCGTACGGGCACGGACACCATCGCCACGGCATCGAGCCAGATCGCCACGGGCAACCAGGACTTGTCTTCCCGCACCGAAGAGCAGGCGAGCTCGCTCGAGCAGACCGCCGCTTCGATGGAAGAGCTCACCTCGACCGTCAAGCAGAACGCCGACAACGCGCGCCAGGCCAATCAGCTTGCGGTGTCCGCTTCCGAAGTGGCGGTCAAGGGCGGCAGTGT
>NZ_JBFTIJ010000036.1:0-2240 GCF_056394705.1 Variovorax sp. 10N420
GTCGTCCCCGCATCGGTCTGGATGCTGCCGTTGTTGGGAGTGATCGTGACCGCGCGGCCCGACGTGAAACTCGCACTGGTTTCCAAAGTGCCGCCATCCAGCGCCACGCCACCCGCGGCCGCACCTAGGTTGGCATCTGCGCCGACCGAGAGCGTGCCGCCCGAGATGGTCGTTCCTCCCGCGTAGGTGTTGGCGCCCGTCAACGCGGTGGTTCCGCCGCCGATCTGGCTGACGCTGCCGGTGCCGCCGATGGCCCCGCTGAACGTGACATTGTTGGAACGATTGAATATCAACGCGCCGTTGTTGGTGACGTCACCCACGATCGAACCTGTGGTGCCGCCCGTACCCAGTTGCAGCGTGCCTGCCGAGATGGTGGTGGTGCCTGTGTAGGTGTTGTCGGCGGTGAGCGTCAATGCCGCCGCGCCGGACTTGATCACCTGTCCGGTGCCGCTGATCGCGCCGGCGAACATGGTGTCTCCGGGGTTGTTGAACGCCAGTGCACCGTTGTCGACGACATCGCCCACGATGGAGCCCGTCGCCACGCCGTCACCCAACTGCAGCGTGCCCGCGGAGATCGTCGTCCCGCCGCTGTAGGCGTTGGCCGCGGTGAGGATCGTCGTGCCCGTTCCCATTTGGTGGACCGAACCACTGCCGCTGATCACGCCGCCGAAAGTCACCGCGTCGGAGCGATTGAAGGCCAGCGTTCCGTTGTCCACCACGTCGCCTACGATCGAACCCGTCGTGCCTCCATTGCCCAGCTGCAGCGTGCCCTGGGAGATCGTCGTGCCGCCCGTATAGCTGTTCGCTCCGGCAAGGACCAACGTGCCGAGATCGGTCTTGTCGACACCGCCTGTGCCGGTCAATGCGGAGCCGATGGTGGCGACATATCCGGCTCCCGCGCCCGTGCCGTCACCGACGCGAATCGTGTTGGCCCCGGCGAGCAGCGTGATGGGATCGCCTTCGACCACGTAGCCGCTGGTGGCGAACTGCATGCCCGACGAGCTGACCGCTCCAAGACTGTTGTCGACCGTCACCGTTCCCGGCGTCCCGGCGAAGATGGCGAAGGCGCCATCGGCATAGGGTGCGTTGAGGGTTCCCGTGGCTTCGGTCCAGTTGTCGTTGCCGGCTGCCGCCTGCCACACGCCGTTGCCACCGTTGATGACGCCATCGAACTTCGGCCCGGTGCCGTCCCAGTAGTTCAGCGTGAGGCCCGCCATATTGACCAGATTGACCTGGCCGACAAACCCCGTCTGGACGAAGGCGTCGCTGCCGGCTGGCAGCGTGCCGAGTTCGAGGCCGTTGTTGGTCAGCGTGCCGCCATAGCTTATGACCCGATAGAGGCCGGGTCCGAATGTGCCGCCGGTCGGCGCGGTGACGTTGAGCGTGCCGTCCAGCGTCAGGTCGCCGCCCACGACGGTCAGGTCATCGAGCGCGCCACCGACGGCATTGGCCTCGCCGAACTCGTAGTTGAGTACTGCGGTGCTGGTCAAAAAGAGCTCGCCGCCGATGGTCAACGTTCCGGGCGATGCGCCGGGTGCCAGCACGCCGTTGTCGACCAACACATTGCCGCCGATCGTGCCGTGCCCGGCGATCGTGCCGCCCAACTGTACGGTCAACCCGCTGGTCGCGGAGCCCAAGGTGCCATCCACCCGCAGCGTGCCGTAGTCGACAAGCGTCGTGCCGGAGAAAGCACTGCTATCGCCCGTCAGCAGCACCGTGCCGGCGCCTTGCTGATGAACGACACCCCCGCCGCTGATGGAGCCATCGAAGGTCAAGGCGTTCGAGCGGTTGAACGACAGCGTGCCGTTGTTGGTGACATCGCCGACGATGCTCCCGGTGGTGCCGCCGGCACCCAGTTGCAAGGTGCCCGCCGAGATCGTCGTGCCACCGGTGTAGGCGCTGTCGCCCGTCAGCGTCAGCGCGGCGATGCCGTTCTTGATCAAACCGCCCGTGCCGCTGAGTGCCCCGCCGAAGGTCGTATCGGCGGACGCCGCTTGATTGGCGAGCACCWCATCGACGTTGAACGTGTCAGCCGGACTCGTGAGCGTGAACACACCGTCGCCCGCCGTGGTGCCTGCCAGCCAGGTCAGGCCAAAGCCCACGTTGTAGTCCAGCGCATTGGCCGACTTGCCACCGGCAAGCGTAAGGTAATCGACCGGACTTGCGGCCCCACCGAGGCTGACCGTGTCGAAGTCGTTCGTGATGCCGCCGGTCGTGTGAATCACATTGGTCTGTGTGCC
>NZ_JBFTIJ010000037.1:0-1851 GCF_056394705.1 Variovorax sp. 10N420
TCCACCGCCGCGTTCAGTGCAAGGATGTTGGTCTGGAACGCGATGCCATCGATCACGCCGATGATGTCCACGATCTTCCTGGACGATGCGTTGATCGAAGCCATCGTGTCCACCACCTGGCTGACCACGCTGCCGCCCTTGACCGCGACKGCCGASGCCGACACTGCGAGTTGATTCGCCTGSCGCGCGTTGTCSGCGTTCTGCTTSACCGTCGAAGTCAGCTCTTCCATCGAAGCCGCCGTCTCTTCCAGCGAACTCGCCTGCTCTTCAGTGCGCGAGGACAAGTCCTGGTTGCCCGTGGCGATCTGGCCCGAGGCCGTCGCGATGGTGTCCGTACCCGTACGTACTTCACCCACAACTCTTGCCAGGCTGTCGTTCATGTTTTTCAGCGCCTGCATCAGCTGGCCGGTTTCATCGCGGCTTGCCACCTCGATGCGGCTGCCCAGATTGCCTGCCGCCACGGTCTCCGCCACTTGCACGGCCTTTCCGAGCGGACGCACGATGCCCACCGTCAGCCACCAGCTGGCAAGCGCACCCACCAGCAGGGCAATGGCCGACAGCGCCATGAGCCAGAGGCGGCCAGCTTGGTGATCCTTTCCGATGCCCTGGGCGGCTGCATCGATCTGCTCGCGCTCGTGGGCAGCAAGATTGGCAACCGCCTTCTCGTAAGCGACCAGCCCGCCCGCGAATTCCTTGTCGGCAAACGCATTGGCGCCTTCCCAGTCATTGCCCGCCTTGAGCTTGTTGAGCGTCGCGAGCAGCTCGAGCACGACACGGCGCGCCTCGGCGACTTCGCCATAGCGCTTCTTTTCTTCCGGCGAAGTCATCACTTCTTCGATCCGCTTCTGCAGCGGGTTGGTGAGCGCCTGGCCCGCGGCGAGCTCCTTCTTGAAGTACGCCTCGGTGGTGCTGTCCATCGACTTGACCATCGCTGACGTCCGCACGATGTTGGCCGCGAGCAGCGACGACCATTGGGCGACCAGACGCTCCTTGGCCAGCGGGCCCTCGACCATCTGCTCCACTGCATCGCCCACGTTGCCCAGGCGGATCATGCCGGTCGCGGAGATGCCCGCCATCAGCACCAGCATCGCGGCGAAGCCGGCGCCCAGACGCGTGCCAATCTTCATATCCTTGAAACTCATCGCACTTTCCTTGGTGAATTCGAATCGACAGAGACGGCGCGCCGAGACGCCTTGGAGCGTTGACGTACCTTCTCTATCTATCGGCAGTCAGCAGCAAAAGTTGAGGCCCGAATGCTCCTCGCGATGAGGTTTCGCTGAAGGCCTCCGTTTCAGAACTCGGTCCAGTCGCCTGCGCTGGCCGTCGCTGCTTCAGGCGCCTTCGCACCCTGCTTGGGGCCAGGCCGCGGGCTCGGAAGCTTGGGTGGAGGCAAGGAACGACCGGGTGATGCGTGACGGGCGTGCGCCAACGTGGGCGCGAGATCCGCCGAGTCGTCCTCCAGCTTGAACATGCCCACGACCTCCGAGAGACCGCCGGCCTGCTCCTGCAGCGACTGGGCGGCGGCCGATGCTTCTTCCACGAGTGCGGCGTTCTGCTGCGTCACCTGGTCCATCTGCGTGATCGCCTGGTTGATCTGTTCGATGCCCGACGTTTGCTCCTGGCTGGCCGCAGTGATCTCGCCCATGATGTCCGTCACGCGCTTGACGCTCTCGACGATCTCTTCCATGGTCTTGCCCGCTTTGCCCACCAGCGCGCTGCCCGCATCGACCTTGCCCACCGAGTCATCGATGAGGCCCTTGATTTCCTTCGCCGCCGCTGCCGAGCGCTGTGCAAGGCTTCGCACTTCAGAGGCCACCACGGCAAAGCCGCGGCCCTGCTCGCCGGCGCGCG
>NZ_JBFTIJ010000038.1:0-1609 GCF_056394705.1 Variovorax sp. 10N420
TTCGACGTCAGCGATGGCAATGCCGTGAACGCTGCGGTCGAACGGATCGAAGCCGATATCGGACCGATCGACATCCTGGTCAACAACGCCGGCATGCAGCGCCGCGCACCGCTGGACCAGTTCGACGAAGCGCATTGGCACGAGCTGATGCGGACCAACCTCGACAGCGTGTTCCTCGTCGGCAAGTCCGTCGCGCGCCACATGATCGAGCGCAAGCGCGGAAAGATCATCAACATCTGCTCGGTGCAAAGCGAACTCGGCCGCCCAGGCATTGCGCCTTACACAGCCAGCAAGGGCGCCGTGAAGATGCTCACCAAGGGGATGGCGATCGACTGGGGGCCGCATGGCATCCAGGTCAACGGCATCGGGCCCGGCTACTTCAAGACGGAACTGAACGATGCGCTCGTCAAGAACGCCGAGTTCAGCGCATGGCTCATCGGCCGCACACCGTCTCGTCGCTGGGGCGATGTCGAAGACCTCGTGGGCGCGGCGGTGTTCCTCGCGAGCGACGCTTCGCGCTTCGTGAACGGCCACATCCTCTATGTCGACGGCGGCGTCACGGCAAGCCTCTGATCCTCAGTCGATCAACAACCCAGGAAGACAAACGCCATGGAAGCCCTCGTCATTCATGCCCCCGGCGACTTGCGCGTCGAGGAAGTCCCCACGCCCGAACTGGAAGCGGGGCAATTGCTCGTGCGGGTTCGCTGCGGCGGCATCTGCGGCTCGGATCTGCACTACTACCAGCATGGAGGCTTCGGCACTGTTCGCATCCAGGAGCCGATGGTGTTGGGGCACGAAGTCGCCGGCATGATCGAAGCGGTCGGTGCCGGCACGTCGTTCAAGGCGGGCGAGCGCGTGGCGATCAGCCCGAGCCGGCCCTGCGGGCGCTGCCAGTATTGCCAGCAGGGCCTGCAGAACCATTGCCTGGACATGCGCTATTACGGCAGCGCCATGCGCACGCCTCACGTGCAGGGCGCCTTCAGGCAGCAGATGGTGGTGGAGCAATGGCAGGCGCATCGGCTGGCCGATTCGGTCAGCGATGGCGAAGGCTCCATGGCCGAGCCGCTGTCGGTCGCGCTGCATGCGGTGCGCCGCGCGGGTTCGCTGCTCGGCAAGCGGGTGCTGGTCACAGGATGCGGGCCCATCGGCGCGCTGGCGATCATTGCCGCGCGGCGAGCCGGTGCGACGCACATCGTCGCCACCGATGTCGGCAGCCACACGCTGGGCAAGGCGCTCAAGGTCGGCGCGGATGAAGTGGTCAACGTGGCCGAGCAGCCGGACGGCCTTGCGCGCTTTACCGCCGACAAGGGGAGCTTCGACGTGCTGTTCGAGGCCAGCGGCAACGAGCGTGCCTTGCGCGGCGCCTTCGACGCCATCCGCCCGCGCGGAATCATCGTGCAACTGGGCTTGGGCGGCGAGATGACCTTGCCGATCAACACCATCGTCGCCAAGGAGTTCGATCTTCGTGGAGCCTTCCGCTTTCACGAGGAATTCGCGGTCGCCGTCGAGCTGCTCAACAAGGGGCTGGTCGACGTCAAGCCGCTGATATCGGCAACCCTGTCGTACCGCGATTCGGCCCGCGCCTTTGCGCTGGCGGCCGATCGTACGC
>NZ_JBFTIJ010000039.1:0-1442 GCF_056394705.1 Variovorax sp. 10N420
AGCAATCTTTTTAACACAGCTGAGTTAACACACCTGTGCCACTTTTAACACAGCTGAGTTAACACACCTGTGCCACAAAGGGCCGGCCTTTTTAACTCAGGTGGGTTAATAAACACGCTGGAGGAAATGCCCTGTACCGGCTTCGTTTAACGGTTGGGTGGTTCTGTGGCTGTAGTGGCCATGGCTCCCTCGAGGATGACCGGGACAGCAATTACCGGTGGCAGTCGTAGCGCCCAGGACCCCTCACTGGCTCCGTCAGGATGGCTCACAGAGCATGCGACGCTTCCCCAGACCGACCCCAAATTTAAGTTGGGGGGGTTTGGGGGGGCGTGCAACAACCCGTTTCCTACTCCACCATCAGGATGCGCTCTGCTCCTGCAGAGCAGGAGCAAACAGAGCAGAAACCCCACGAACCGCCACCGAGCCAGTAGGCTCCACAGCATGAGCAGAGACGAGATCCGGGAGCAGCTTTCGGAAGCGATCCTACGGTGCCGGAGGACAGCACGCAGGACCATGGAGTTGCCCCTGACGGCCGCAGAGCGAGACCAGGCGACGCGGGACGACGATGAGGCCCTGGGAGAGGTGTGGCGGCTCCTTCAGGAGCTGGGGTAGTCACAGTTCCAGTTGCCGCCGTTCGAGGTCACACGTAAAGCCTAGTGGCCTTACGGGATGGTGTGGCCGGTCCGAGTCTCCTTGAGCTGGTCCCTGCGCCTCCGCTGCGTATCGTACACGTCCCCGAAGTTGATCCCGGTGACCAGCGCATTGACGGCGGGCTTCACAGCGGGCAGCGTCGTCGCCTTGGCAACAAGGATCACTTGCTGATCGGGGGTGCCGTCGGAGTTGACCCCGTTGATGAAGGTCTGAAACGCGGTGGCGATCCCGGAAATGTCGAAGCTCTGGACGCGCCCATTCGACTGCACTGCCATGGACGGGCCCGGCAGGTACATGCGACCCTTTGCAGCGAGGCCACGGCTCAGCGCCGATGTCAGCGTCGCTACCAGAGTGGTCTGGGGCGCCTGCCGGTTGCCGCCAGCACTGCCCACGGGCGGTGTCCCGTAGGTGTGGTAGACGACGTTCAGTGGATCCCTGTGGCCTGTGGTGAGGATGTTTGCCACCTTGACCTGAGTCGTGATGTAGCTGTTGTTGATCTGCGTCGAGCCGCTGGAGAAGAAGGTAGCCCAGCGCGCTGCGATCGCGTCCACCTGAGCCTGAGTGGCCGTGCTGGTGTCGGCACTCTCGTCTCCCAGCCAAAAGCCGGTCTGCCAGATCTCGGCACCGGAGAAGCAAGTACCCGAGATCGTGACTCGCTGAATCGTGTGAGCGTACGTCATGGCCGATCTCCTTAACTATCCGGTGACTATGCGTATTGTGCCGGGTTCCCCTGGGGGTGGGAAACCCGGCTCAGGGAAGGCATATGACGAATATGCGGACGACCCATAAGG
>NZ_JBFTIJ010000040.1:0-1206 GCF_056394705.1 Variovorax sp. 10N420
CCGGAGCTGCCCACCAGGCTGCCCGCGACGATCAGCATCGCGTTGTTCAGGCTGAAGCCGATGCCCGCGGCCGCCCAGCCCGAGTAGCTGTTGAGCATCGAGACCACCACCGGCATGTCCGCCCCGCCGATCGGGATGATGATGAGCACGCCCATCACGAAGGCGAGGATCAGCATCGCCAGGAAGGCCGCCCAGCTCTCGGTGGCCATGTAGACCAGGCCCAGGGCGATGGTCAGCAGCCCCAGCACGAGGTTGAGCATGTGCTGGCCCTTGAACTGCACCGGTGCGCCCTGGAACAGGCGGAACTTGTACTTGCCCGAGAGCTTGCCGAAGGCAATGACCGAGCCGCTGAAGGTGATCGCGCCGATGGCCGCCCCCAGGAACAGCTCCAGCCGGTTGCCCGCGGGAATCGCATAGCGCAGGAAGCCGTCCACGACCATCGCGCCTTCGGGCGTGTTGACGGTGCCCGAGGCCGCAACCGGCAGCGGCGTGATGCCGAAGGCCCAGGGCTCGACCACTGCCGCCACGGCGATGAAGACGGCKGCMAGGCCGATCATGCTGTGGAAGAAGGCGACCAGTTCKGGCATCTGGGTCATCTCKACCGTCTTGGCGCGGTAGGCGCCGTAGCCGCCGCCCACCACCAGCCCGAGCAGCACCCAGCCCAGGCCGATGAGCCTGCCGCCGGAGAGCTGCACGACCAGCGCGGCGGTGGTCAGGATGGCGATCGCCATGCCGGCCATGCCGAAGASGTTGCCGCGGATSGAMGTGGTGGGATGGSWCAGGCCCTTCAGAGCCTGGATGAAGCAGACACTGGCGATSAGGTACAGCAGCGTGACGACGTTCATCGACATGATCAGCGTCCCCCCGCCTTGGCGGCGTCACCGCCAGCGGGCACCTTCTTGTCCTTCTTCTTGAACATCTCCAGCATGCGCCGGGTCACCAGGAACCCGCCGAAGACGTTGACCGCGGCCAGAGCGACCGCGAGCACGCCCATGGTCTTGCCAAGGCCCGTCTCAGTGAGCGCGGCGGCCAGCATGGCGCCSACGATCACGATCGCGGAGATGGCGTTGGTCACCGCCATGAGCGGCGTGTGCAGCGCCGGGGTGACGGTCCACACGACGTGGTAGCCCACGTAGATGGCCAGCACGAAGATGATCAGGTTGATGACGGTGTGGGATACGGGGTCCATGGCGGCTTCTCCTCGGG
>NZ_JBFTIJ010000041.1:0-1095 GCF_056394705.1 Variovorax sp. 10N420
GACCCAAGTCGTCAATCACTTCGCCAATTGCCGGCTTGCCCGGTCCCATCGCGTAGATCCTCACAGGGGTAGTCGGGCTCGGCGATGAGCCGTGGCCCGCTGCGTCCGTCACCGTATAGGAGATGTCGAACGCCGTGTCCTGCCCGATCAGATCGTCTGCAGGGATCCTCACCTTGACTGACCCGAGGATTACTTCGAACGACTCCACCTTGTGCTCGTAGCTCTTGCCGTTCCAGTCAATCGTGATCACGTCGCCCTCGGCCATGCCCGCATAGAACGGGATAATCACCCACGTGCCATCGCTGGCCTCTGCCGAGTCGATTACACCGTCTGCCATCTCCGGTACTTCAGGTGCCTTCAGTACCAGTGCTGGGACTGTCGTATCGATGATCACCACGTGCGGACCCGACGGCTTGCTTTCGTTGCCCGCCTCATCACGCTCGACCACCGTGAACTCGTGCCTGCCTTCGTCCAGCGGCGTATCAGGCGTGAAGCTCCAGTTGCCGTCCTCGTCGACCTTTGTCTCGCCAACGGGCGTGCCGTTGTCGATCACGACGATCGTGTCGCCCGGCTCGCCCTTGCCCACCAGCGTCGGTGTCGTGTCGTCCGTGCTCTCGCCATTGCCCACCGGACCCTGAACCAAGCCCACGTCGTCAGTCACTTCGCCAACGACTGGCTGGCCAGGCGGGGTCTTGTCCACGATCACCACGTGCGGATCCGACGGCTTGCTTTCGTTGCCCGCCTCATCACGCTCGACCACCGTGAACTCGTGCCTGCCTTCGTCCAGCGGCGTATCGGGCGTGAAGCTCCAGTTGCCGTCCTCGTCGACCTTTGTCTCGCCAACGGGCGTGCCGTTGTCGATCACGACGATCGTGTCGCCCGGCTCGCCCTTGCCCACCAGTGTCGGTGTCGTGTCGTCCGTGCTCTCGCCATTGCCCACCGGACCCTGAACCAAGCCCACGTCGTCAATCACTTCGCCAATTGCCGGCTTGCCCGGTCCCATCGCGTAGATCCTCACAGGGGTAGTCGGGCTCGGCGATGAGCCGTGGCCCGCTGCGTCCGTCACCGTATAGGAGATGTCGAACGCCGTGTCCT
>NZ_JBFTIJ010000042.1:0-1063 GCF_056394705.1 Variovorax sp. 10N420
AAGGCCTACGACCAGATCGACGCGGCGCCCGAAGAGAAGGCGCGCGGGATCACGATCAACACCGCGCACGTGGAGTACGAGACGGCCAACCGTCACTATGCGCACGTGGACTGCCCGGGGCACGCTGACTATGTGAAGAACATGATCACTGGCGCGGCTCAGATGGACGGCGCGATCCTGGTGTGCTCGGCTGCTGACGGCCCGATGCCCCAGACGCGCGAGCACATCCTGCTGGCCCGCCAGGTGGGCGTGGGCTACATCATCGTGTACCTGAACAAGTGCGACATGGTGGATGACAAGGAGTTGCTCGAACTGGTTGAAATGGAAGTTCGCGAGCTCCTGGACAAGTACGAATTCCCCGGCGACGACACCCCCATCATCCATGGCTCGGCCAAGCTGGCGCTGGAAGGCGACAAGGGCGAGCTGGGCGAAGGCTCGATCATGAAGCTGGCCGAGGCGCTGGACAGCTACATCCCCACGCCTGAGCGCGCGGTGGACGGTACGTTCCTGATGCCGGTGGAAGACGTGTTCTCGATCTCGGGTCGCGGCACGGTGGTCACTGGCGCGGTCGAGCGCGGCGTGATCAAGGTGGGCGAAGAAATCGAGATCGTGGGTATCCGCCCGACGCAAAAGACCACCTGCACGGGTGTGGAAATGTTCCGCAAGCTGCTGGACCAAGGCCAAGCCGGTGACAACGTGGGCGTGCTGCTGCGCGGCACCAAGCGCGAAGAAGTCGAGCGCGGCCAGGTGCTGTGCAAGCCCGGTTCGATCAAGCCGCACACGCACTTCACCGCCGAGGTGTACGTTCTGTCCAAGGATGAGGGCGGTCGTCACACGCCGTTCTTCAACAACTACCGTCCGCAGTTCTACTTCCGCACGACGGACGTGACTGGCGCGATCGAGTTGCCCAAGGACAAGGAAATGGTCATGCCGGGCGACAACGTGTCGATCACAGTGAAGCTGATCAACCCGATTGCCATGGAAGAGGGCCTGCGCTTCGCAATTCGCGAAGGTGGCCGCACCGTCGGCTCGGGCGTCGTGGCAAAGATCCTCGACATCTGAT
>NZ_JBFTIJ010000043.1:0-830 GCF_056394705.1 Variovorax sp. 10N420
CTGCTCCTGGTGCATGCGGACCGCGACATCAACATCGGCGCCGGACAGACCACGCAACTGGACATCCAGGGCAAGCAGACGACGAGCAAGGGGACCTTCAAAAGCTCCACCACGACCACGAACAGCAGCGCGGAAAGCACCACCAGCGTGGGCAGCAGCTTCTCGGGCGGCACGGTGGCGATGACGGCCAACAACGACATCACGATCGAGGGATCGCACATCAGCGGCACCAATGGTGTGCTGGTGGACGCCGGACGCAACCTCACGATCTACGAGGGCCGCAATACCTCCAGCGCCAGTCTGGAGACCGACACGCAGACCCGGGGCATCGGCTTTGGAGGCGGAAGTCTGCCCATTGTGGTGCCGACCAAGAAAGGCTCCGGCACCGGCATCGAGGTCTCCAGCGACACCGCATCGGCCAGCACCATCCAGAGCAGCCAGGGCGGTGTCTTGCTTCAAGGAGGAGGCACCGTCACGCTGCAGGGCGTGCAGGTCGATGCCGACAAGGACATCACCATCCACGGCGGCAATGTCGACATCCACGCGGCAGTCGATGGCCAGTCGCTCGCGATCGCCCACACGAGCAATGACCTGAACCTGGGCAGCGAGACCTGGTACCGCGACCCGAGCACCGGCTTCAATGCCAAGAAGGCGCAAGAGGCAGGAATCTCGGACACCTCGCTGGCGCGCACCACGCTCAACGGCGCCAACGTGAACATCACGGCGGAGGACACGCTCGCGATGGCCGGCACCACGGTGAACACGCCTGGCAAGTTGAGCCTCACCGCCGACACCCTGGTCCTGGGCACGCAGGCCACCGAACACGGCAC
>NZ_JBFTIJ010000044.1:0-829 GCF_056394705.1 Variovorax sp. 10N420
GCGTAGATCCTCACAGGGGTAGTCGGGCTCGGCGATGAGCCGTGGCCCGCTGCGTCCGTCACCGTATAGGAGATGTCGAACGCCGTGTCCTGCCCGATCAGATCGTCTGCAGGGATCCTCACCTTGACTGACCCAACGATTACTTCGAACGACTCCACCTTGTGCTCGTAGCTCTTGCCGTTCCAGTCAATCGTGATCACGTCGCCCTCGACCATGCCCGCATAGGACGGGATAATCACCCACGTGCCATCGCTGGCCTCTGCCGAGTCGATCACACCGTCTGCCATCTCCGGCACTTCAGGCGCCTTCAGTACCAGTGCTGGGACTGTCGTATCGATAATCACCACGTGCGGATCCGACGGCTTGCTTTCGTTGCCCGCCTGATCACGCTCGACCACCGTGAACTCGTGCTTGCCTTCGCCCAGCGGCGTATCAGGCGTGAAGCTCCAGTTGCCGTCTTCGTCGACCTTCGTCTCGCCAACGGGCGTGCCGTTGTCGATCACGACGATCGTGTCGCCCGGCTGACCCTTGCCCACCAGTGTCGGTGTCGTGTCGTCCGTGCTCTCGCCATTGCGCACCGGACCCTGAACCAAGCCCGCGTCGTCAGTCACTTCGCCCACGGCCGGCTGGCCCGGCGGGGTTGTGTCCACGATCACCACGTGCGGATCCGACGGCTTGCTTTCATTGCCCGCCTCATCACGCTCGACCACCGTGAACTCGTGCTTGCCTTCGCCCAGCGGCGTATCAGGCGTGAAGCTCCAGTTGCCGTCTTCGTCGACCTTCGTCTCGCCAACGGGCGTGCCGTTGTCGATCACGACGATCGTGTCGC
>NZ_JBFTIJ010000045.1:0-700 GCF_056394705.1 Variovorax sp. 10N420
CTCGACCACCGTGAACTCGTGCTTGCCTTCGCCCAGCGGCGTATCAGGCGTGAAGCTCCAGTTGCCGTCTTCGTCGACCTTCGTCTCGCCAACGGGCGTGCCGTTGTCGATCACGACGATCGTGTCGCCCGGCTCGCCCTTGCCCACCAGCGTCGGTGTCGTGTCGTCCGTGCTCTCGCCATTGCGCACCGGACCCTGAACCAAGCCCACGTCGTCAGTCACTTCGCCAACGGCCGGCTGGCCCGGCGGGGTTGTGTCCACGATCACCACGTGCGGATCCGACGGCTTGCTTTCGTTRCCCGCCTGATCACGCTCGACCACCGTGAACTCGTGCTTGCCTTCGCCCAGCGGCGTATCAGGCGTGAAGCTCCAGTTGCCGTCCTCGTCGACCTTCGTCTCGCCAACCGGCGTGCCGTTGTCGATCACGACGATCGTGTCGCCCGGCTGACCCTTGCCCACCAGTGTCGGTGTCGTGTCGTCCGTGCTCTCGCCGTTGCCCACCGGACCCTGAACCAAGCCCACGTCGTCAGTCACTTCGCCAACGGCCGGCTGGCCCGGCGGGGTTGTGTCCACGATCACCACGTGCGGATCCGACGGCTTGCTTTCGTTGCCCGCCTGATCACGCTCGACCACCGTGAACTCGTGCTTGCCTTCGCCCAGCGGCGTATCAGGCGTGAAGCTCCAGTTGCCGTCCTCGTCG
>NZ_JBFTIJ010000046.1:0-639 GCF_056394705.1 Variovorax sp. 10N420
CCAAAGCCCACGTTGTAGTCCAGCGCATTGGCCGACTTGCCACCGGCAAGCGTAAGGTAATCGACCGGACTTGCGGCCCCACCGAGGCTGACCGTGTCGAAGTCGTTCGTGATGCCGCCGGTCGTGTGAATCACATTGGTCTGTGTGCCTGTCAGCGCACTGGCCGAGGTCGGCGCGCTCGCACCGAAGCCGGTGATGTTGAGCGTGCCGCCCAGATCAGCCGTCGCCGCCGAGATGAGGGGCTGCGCGCTACCGAGCGCGACATCGAGCGTGCTGGTGGCCGCCTGCGTGAATGCACCACCCACGGACAGAGTGGAATCGGCGGCGATCTGGGTGGTCGCGCCCGCGGCCGTCGTGTAGGCGCCCGTGGTCGTGAAGGCGCCGGCGTGCGCCAGATCGAGAGTGCCGACCGCGACGTTCACGCTGCCTACTGACGAGCCGGTGCCGGTCAGCGTGGTCATTCCCGTGCCGGCCTGCGTGAGCGAACCACTGCCGGTGATCGTGCCCGCAAAGGTCAGCGCATCGCTGCGGTTAAATGCCAGCGTGCCGTTGTCCACCACATCGCCAACGATTGAACCGCTGGTGCCGCCATTGCCCAGCTGCAGTGCGCCCGCCGAGATCGTCGTGCCGCCGGTGTAG
>NZ_JBFTIJ010000047.1:0-592 GCF_056394705.1 Variovorax sp. 10N420
TGCCGGTGATCGTGCCCGCAAAGGTCAGCGCATCGCTGCGGTTAAATGCCAGCGTGCCGTTGTCCACCACATCGCCAACGATTGAACCGCTGGTGCCGCCATTGCCCAGCTGCAGTGCGCCCGCCGAGATCGTCGTGCCGCCGGTGTAGGTGTTGTCGGCCGTCAGCGTCGTTGTGGCCAAGCCGATCTGGTTGACGTTGCCGGTGCCGCTGATCGCGCCGGTGAAGGTCCAGGCGTTCCCGTGTCCGAGCGCCAGCGTGCCGTTGTTGGCGACATCGCCCACGATCGAACCGGTGAGACCAGTGGTGGTGCCAATCTGCAGTGTGCCCGCCGAGATCGTCGTGCCGCCGCCATAGGTGTTGCTGCTGGTCAGAACCAGCGTGCCATCGCCTTCTTTCGTCAGTGCGCCGCTGGCACCGGAGAGCGTGTTGGTCAGCGTGAGCGTCGTCCCCGCATCGGTCTGGATGCTGCCGTTGTTGGGAGTGATCGTGACCGCGCGGCCCGACGTGAAACTCGCACTGGTTTCCAAAGTGCCGCCATCCAGCGCCACGCCACCCGCGGCCGCACCTAGGTTGGCATCTGCGCCGACCGA
>NZ_JBFTIJ010000048.1:0-467 GCF_056394705.1 Variovorax sp. 10N420
TGCTGTGGGCGTCCCTTCGCTGCGCTACGGGCAACCTGCGGTGCTCGCTTTTCGTGGGGTCCGCGCAAACTCGCTGCGCTCAAACACGCGCGGCCCTGATCCACGAAAAGCTCCGCTCCTCGGCACCCCCAGAAGGGAGTGCTCGGGCCTTTGCTTCGCTCGGCGCTTTGAATACCAACAGCCAAACCCAACACAACACGAGGACGCGCCACGGCGCGTTGTGTCTTGGTATTTGTGTTGGTCCCCGCATCGGGGTCCCCTCTGTGCGTGCCGAGGAGCGCAGCTTCAGGCGGACGAGGGCTGCGCGTGTTTGAGCGAAGCGAGTTTCGCGCGGACCCCGCCTGAAGCGAGCACCGCAGGTTGCCCGAAGCGAAGCGCAGGGACGCGCACAGTGGGGTCGCCTTTCTTTTGCTTACTTTTCTTTGGCGACCCAAAGAAAAGTAAGTCGCCCGCCGGGGCGAGTCCCG
>NZ_JBFTIJ010000049.1:0-449 GCF_056394705.1 Variovorax sp. 10N420
TTCGCTGCGCTACGGGCAACCTGCGGTGCTCGCTTTTCGTGGGGTCCGCGCAAACTCGCTGCGCTCAAACACGCGCGGCCCTGATCCACGAAAAGCTCCGCTCCTCGGCACCCCCAGAAGGGAGTGCTCGGGCCGTCGCTTCGCTCGGCCTGTTGAATACCAACAGCCAAACCAAAAACACAAGGACGCGCCACGGCGCGTTGTGTCTTGGTATTCGTGTTGGTCCCCGCATCGGGGTCCCCTCTGTGCGTGCCGAGGAGCGCAGCTTCAGGCGGACAAGGGCTGCGCGTGTTTGAGCGCAGCGAGTTTCGCGCGGACCCCGCCTGAAGCGAGCACCGCAGGTTGCCCGAAGCGAAGCGCAGGGACGCGCACAGTGGGGTCGCCTTTCTTTTGCTTACTTTTCTTTGGCGACCCAAAGAAAAGTAAGTCGCCCGCCGGGGCGAGTCCCG
>NZ_JBFTIJ010000050.1:0-428 GCF_056394705.1 Variovorax sp. 10N420
CGCCAGAAGATCGAAGTGGCCAAGCGCGTTGCACAGGCTGACGTGGTCATCAGCACCGCGCTGATCCCGGGGCGCGCCGCTCCGACGCTCATCACCGAGGAGATGGTCAAGTCGATGAAGCCGGGTTCGGTCATCGTGGACATCGCCGCAGGCAAGGGCCCGGACATGAATGGTGAGATGAAGGGCGGCAACTGCCCCTTGTCCGAAGCCGACAAGACGGTGGTCAAGCACGGCGTGACGATCATCGGGGAGACGAACCTCGCAGCCCTGGTGGCCGCGGACGCATCGTCGCTCTACGCGCGCAACGTGCTCGACTTCCTCAAGCTCGTGCTGCCCAAGGAGGGCGGCCTGAAGATCGATCTCGAAGACGACATCGTCGCTGCCTGCCGCATGGCCCAGGACGGCCAGGTCACGAAGAAGTAAGCGAA
>NZ_JBFTIJ010000051.1:0-425 GCF_056394705.1 Variovorax sp. 10N420
ATGTCCGCCCCGCCGATCGGGATGATGATGAGCACGCCCATCACGAAGGCGAGGATCAGCATCGCCAGGAAGGCCGCCCAGCTCTCGGTGGCCATGTAGACCAGGCCCAGGGCGATGGTCAGCAGCCCCAGCACCAGGTTGAGCATGTGCTGGCCCTTGAACTGCACCGGAGCACCCTGGAACAGGCGGAACTTGTACTTGCCCGAGAGCTTGCCGAAGGCGATGACCGAGCCGCTGAAGGTGATCGCGCCGATGGCCGCCCCCAGGAACAGCTCCAGCCGGTTGCCCGCGGGGATTGCATAGCGCAGGAAGCCGTCCACGACCATCGCGCCTTCGGGCGTGTTGACGGTGCCCGAGGCCGCAACCGGCAGCGGCGTGATGCCGAAGGCCCAGGGCTCGACCACTGCCGCCACGGCGATGAAGAC
>NZ_JBFTIJ010000052.1:0-422 GCF_056394705.1 Variovorax sp. 10N420
CTGTAGTTCCAGTCCTTGTGCGCCTCCTCGACCTTCGCCCAGTCGACCTTGCCGCTGAGATTCGGATCGTTCTGAAGCTGCTCTATCCAGCCCATGCCGGGCAGCTGGGCGAGCTGCTCGATGCTGTCCCGCGCGCCCACGCCGGCCTGCACATGGTTGGCGCTSACGGCCAGACTGCCCGCGTTGAACTGGTTGTAGTTCGTGGTCTGGTCGGTGGTCCCCTTGTCCTTGGCCTTCTGGTACATGAGGTCGCGGCCCTGACTGGTCTCCTGGGTGCCGTGTTCGGTGGCCTGCGTGCCCAGGACCAGGGTGTCGGCGGTGAGGCTCAACTTGCCAGGCGTGTTCACCGTGGTGCCGGCCATCGCGAGCGTGTCCTCCGCCGTGATGTTCACGTTGGCGCCGTTGAGCGTGGTGCGCGCCAG
>NZ_JBFTIJ010000053.1:0-416 GCF_056394705.1 Variovorax sp. 10N420
TTCGCTTACTTCTTCGTGACCTGGCCGTCCTGGGCCATGCGGCAGGCAGCGACGATGTCGTCTTCGAGATCGATCTTCAGGCCGCCCTCCTTGGGCAGCACGAGCTTGAGGAAGTCGAGCACGTTGCGCGCGTAGAGCGACGATGCGTCGGCGGCCACCAGGGCTGCGAGGTTCGTCTCCCCGACGATCGTCACGCCGTGCCTGACCACCGTCTTGTCGGCTTCGGACAACGGGCAGTTGCCTCCAACGCCATCGGGGCCCTTCCCCGCGGCGATGTCCACGATGACCGAACCCGGCTTCATCGACTTGACCATCTCCTCGGTGATGAGCGTCGGAGCGGCGCGCCCCGGGATCAGCGCGGTGCTGATGACCACGTCAGCCTGTGCAACGCGCTTGGCCACTTCGATCTTCTGGCG
>NZ_JBFTIJ010000054.1:0-386 GCF_056394705.1 Variovorax sp. 10N420
GTGCGGATCCGACGGCTTGCTTTCGTTGCCCGCCTSATCACGCTCGACCACCGTGAACTCGTGCTTGCCTTCGCCCAGCGGCGTATCAGGCGTGAAGCTCCAGTTGCCGTCCTCGTCGACCTTCGTCTCGCCAATCGGTGTGCCGTTGTCGATCACGACGATCGTGTCGCCCGGCTCGCCCTTGCCCACCAGCGTCGGTGTCGTGTCGTCCGTGCTCTCGCCATTGCCCACCGGACCCTGAACCAGACCCAAGTCGTCAATCACTTCGCCAATTGCCGGCTTGCCCGGTCCCATCGCGTAGATCCTCACAGGGGTAGTCGGGCTCGGCGATGAGCCGTGGCCCGCTGCGTCCGTCACCGTATAGGAGATGTCGAACGCCGTGTCCT
>NZ_JBFTIJ010000055.1:0-372 GCF_056394705.1 Variovorax sp. 10N420
TCGTGCCTGCCTTCGCCCAGCGGCGTATCAGGCGTGAAGCTCCAGTTGCCGTCCTCGTCGACCTTCGTCTCGCCAACGGGCGTGCCGTTGTCGATCACGACGATCGTGTCGCCCGGCTCGCCCTTGCCCACCAGTGTCGGTGTCGTGTCGTCCGTGATCTCGCCATTGCCCACCGGACCCTGAACCAAGCCCACGTCGTCAGTCACTTCGCCAACGGCCGGCTGGCCAGGCGGGGTTTTGTCCACGATCACCACGTGCGGATCCGACGGCTTGCTTTCGTTGCCCGCCTGATCACGCTCGACCACCGTGAACTCGTGCTTGCCTTCGCCCAGCGGCGTATCAGGCGTGAAGCTCCAGTTGCCGTCCTCGTCG
>NZ_JBFTIJ010000056.1:0-303 GCF_056394705.1 Variovorax sp. 10N420
GCCCACCAGCGCGCTGCCCGCATCGACCTTGCCCACCGAGTCATCGATGAGGCCCTTGATTTCCTTCGCCGCCGCTGCCGAGCGCTGTGCAAGGCTTCGCACTTCAGAGGCCACCACGGCAAAGCCGCGGCCCTGCTCGCCGGCGCGCGCGGCTTCCACCGCCGCGTTCAGTGCAAGGATGTTGGTCTGGAACGCGATGCCATCGATCACGCCGATGATGTCCACGATCTTCCTGGACGATGCGTTGATCGAAGCCATCGTGTCCACCACCTGGCTGACCACGCTGCCGCCCTTGACCGCGAC